>MVQI01000082.1 GCA_002067795.1 Methanosaeta sp. PtaB.Bin039 | reverse complement strand
CCAGCATATTATGTCAAGAAAGCAGGAAGATCTGGATATTGCCATGTCGATTCCTGGAATGGGTGCCGTTTCTGCATCGACTATTCTGGCTGAAATCGGGAACTTCGCGGATTTCAAGACAGGCGAGCAACTGGCCGCTTATTGCGGCTTAGTGCCTTCTGTATACCAATCAGCCGGAAAGCAGATCAATGGACATATCACCAAGCGTGGATCTCCTCATGTCAGAAGGATGCTGATCGAGGTCGCTCACGCCGTCTCAAGGACAAAAAGCAATTCTAAGATGAAGAGATTCTACACAAAGATTAAAGCTAAACGCGGATCAAAGGTCGCTATTGTAGCGCTGGCAAGAAAAATAGTCTGTATACTGCATCACCTGATCATCTGCAAGGAGAGGTTTGTGGATTCTGAATCAGCCAAACCCAAGAGAAATAATAGAGTTGGTACTTCCTCACCAACCGAGATAAATATCTCAGATGCTATGCAGATACTCGCAAAAGCCGGATATACAATCCAGAGAGAGAAAAGAGGAGGATAGACCGCTATATCCTCCTTTTCGGAATGCTTTCATGGTAAAAGAATCGTGAGGGGGGCGGATCTTACGCCGCCGCCCTCCACATGGATGGGATGTCCTGTCGCCTAGATCCTCTCAGGCTTGTCCAGAAGCCTGACCTTGGACATCGCCTCACCACTGCGGGCATGAGGCCTGCGGCTGACAGAGTCGCCTGCCTTCTCGATCTCCCTGGCCTCGTCTGCAAGAGCAGCGGCGCAGCGCATGGCCTCGTGGCCCGACGCTGCGGCAATCGCGATGGCCTCCAGCTCCTTCAGCTTGAAGCATGCCTGGGAATCGAGGGAGGCCACGGTCTGGGCTATGTAAAGGGCAGCTGTGGCCTTGGCCCTTGCATAGGGATTTGCAAATCCCATCCGCTCCACGCACCGCTCCGGCGTGGCCAGGATCTGTGGCAGAGCCGGCTTTCCAGCTGCAACCGAGGCCATGGACCGGTCGATCTCCTCCTGCACAAGGCGCACACCGCCGCAAACTCCCAGCACTTTCAGGGCGTCGGCATTGAAGATCGCCATCTCAGCCGGGTCCAAGAACTCTCTCTTTGCCCCGATGATGGGGTCAACAGGCAGTATAATGAAGCCGAAGCCCTCCGCTGCCATAGCATCCCGGGCCTCTTTCTTGGTGGGGCCATCGGAGATCGCAATACATGGGAGGTCCTTGAAGACTGCTCTGGCAGCTGTGGGCCCTGGTGTGGCGGCGTTGGGGCTGGTGATCACAACCAGCTGGGGCCCCCATGCCTTGAGCTCCGCTGCTGCTTCGCCTTCCTTCTTGGTCATCTTTGGCCCAAATGTCAGGACCTTGGCCTCGATATCGTTTCGCTCAGCGATCTCGTCCAATGCCAGATCAACTACAAGGGACGATGCTATATTGCCGAGCTTGATAAAGCCGATCTTGAACATGCCTCACATCGGCGCGGAGATGAATCTTAAAGGTTTTGTCTCATTGCAAAGATCGATCTGGCCCGAGGTTCGTCGATGGATGAGCAGCCAGGACGGATGCGAATCTGCTCATTTCTGAAAAAGCGTTCAATTAGTATAATGCTTAATAATATATTAAACTCAATGGTAAATTTTATCAGCCCCGGGGCATAATTAATCACAGCAGAGGGCGGCCAAGATCGAAATCCAGCCATCCGGCCGCAGGAGCATGATTATCGTGAGATACTACTGGCAGGAGGAGGACCTCAGCACCGACGACAATCTAAATGGAACGGTCGGGTCCTTCGTGGTGATGAGCGGTTATGGAAGTTCTACGCCAAGCCTGCCTTCAGCTCGCCCTACCAGGCCGAGTTCAGCCCCGGAGCCTACGGATCGGCTGAAGAGCAGGACATCAACATCCTGCTCTCAGCAGTGCGGCTGAGGTGAACGATGGCATTGACCAGACCGGAGTTGAAGCTGCGGGACAGCTTGAAGCTGGTGATCCCCGACGATTCCGGCCCGTCGCCTCAGGATATGGCCAGGCAGTACGGTCTCGGCCCTCAGGAGCTGGTCCTGCTGCACCGAAACGAGAGTCCATACGGGCCCAGCCCTTCAGCCATCCAGGCCCTATGTACTGCACCAGCTAACAGGTATACTTCTCAGGAGCCGTTCGTATCCGCCGCCGCCCGAACCTGCGGGCTGCCAGAGGATATGATCATAAGCGGCCCGGGTCTTGACGGAGTGCTTGACTGCATAACCCGCCTCTTTCTGGAACGCGGAAGATCTGCCCTGATCCCGATCCCTACCTACACGTACTACGAATTGCTGGCAAGGCTTTGCGGAGCAGATGTACGTATCCTCCCATGGGACGGCCGGGGTGCCGATGCGCTGCTGCCCCACCTGGCCGGAGCCGACATGATATTCCTGTGCTCCCCCAACAATCCCACCGGCGCAGCCATTTCCGAGGAGACCGTAAAAGCCATAGTGGAATCTGCCAGCGGAGTGGTCTTCCTCGACGAGGCCTATGCCGAGTTCGCCGGGACGAGCCTCATCCGTCTGGTGGAGAGGTATGACAACCTGGTGGTTGGCCGCACCCTGTCAAAGGCCTACGGGCTGGCAGGGCTTCGCCTCGCCTATGCCGCAGCACCACCGTGGATCGCCGACCAGTACCGCAGAATTGCCCCGGCATTTGGGATCAGCAGCTCCTCTCTTGCAGCCGGCCAGGCCGCCCTGGAAGACCAGGAGTACATGCAAACGGTTGTAGAAAAGATAAAGAAGGAGCGTGAGCGGATGCGAGGCGTGCTTGTCGAGGCTGCTTTATCCGAGGCCAACTTCCTGTTTATTGAGACCGGCGAGGACTCATCCATGGTGGCAGCCACGCTTATGAGGAAAGGGATTGTGGTCAAGGACTGCTCGGCCATAGCCGGCTGCGGCCACAACCATATCCGGGTAACCGTTGGCCGTCCGGAGGAAAACGAGCAGTTCTTAGCCGCTTACATCTCAGGATGCTAATGGCAGGCCCTCCGAATCCCACTCAAATATCCCGCCCACCATCAGATAGATGGAAGAGAAGCCCAGTTCCTGCAAGATTGCATCAGCCTGCAATGACCTCTGACCTGTCCGGCAGTAAACCAGATAGCGGCCCTCCCGGTCCAGCTGTCCGGCACGGCTGACGAAATCAGGCGCCATGATGTCGATGTTTTTGGCACTGGGAAGATGGCCCAAATGGTACTCCTGGCCGGTACGCACATCGATTGGCACGACACCGCTCCTGATCAGCTCGGCAGCCTTCAGTGCGTCCACAAGCTGCGAGCCGGCCTGCCGCACCGTCCAGGGATGACGATCCACGTTCTCGCCCCCCGGCACAGCGTAGGTTGAGCCTGACACTACGTAGTGGTTGCCGAGCGATCCATCGTCCCACCGGTTCGATCCGGAATCGAAGGCGCTCTGGTTGCTGTTATTGGACAGGTCGTTTCCGACAACCAGATTTCCGCTGGACATCAAAACCAGGCCGTCACGGTTGCGAACTATCGTGTTGTTTATCAGAAGGTTGCCTCCGCCCTCCACCAGGGCCACCCCCACGTCCCGACTGTACTCCACAAGATTTGACTCAACCGTGTGCTCCCCGCCAAAGCGTATCAGCAGGCTCTGGCCATTTTCGGCAAGCAGGTTGCCCCGCACCAGAGATCCTTCGCCCTCCAGGAGGAGGCCCAGATCGTTTCCTCGCAGGACGTTTCCGGTGATGCGATGATTCTGGCCTGCTGCCGCCAGGCCCAGCCGGCTTGAGGATATACCGTTGCCGCGAACCGTGTTGCCGTCACCCTCAACCACCACGCCGATTCCGCCGGCATTTGCTATCGAGAATCCGTCCAATGAGGCCCCCGAAGCTCTGATCATAACAGCTGGCCTCAGTCCATCCGCCGCCTGGATGACCGGTCGTCCCTGGCCGCTGTCCTGACCCTGCAAAGAGACATTTTCGTGGATCTCCACCACCTCCCGGTAGGTCCCCGAGCTCACAAGCACCGTATCCCCTGGCGATGCCGAGAAGATGGCCTCATTGATTCTGGAATAAGGGCAGCCCTCTGCGCATACGTTTAGGGTGGCTGCCGATGACGGATAACAGGACGAGATAAGGATGAGCATGATGACCAATCCAGACGCATTCATTCATGCACCTCGATCGTGATCGTCTCCAGATCGGCATCTACAATCACCACGGTCCCGGAAGGAACGGAAAGCACCTCAGCAGACACCCGATCGACTAGGGGGATATTGCTTATGATTGCGCCCACAGCCACGATAGGCTCCGACCTTCTGTTGATCATGGCTGCCGGGGCCAGTCCGGCCCTGGCAAGCTGGTAAAGTACGTAAGAGCCCACGGTTGAGCCCTTGCCCTCGGGAAAGATCAGCACCCGTCCGGCAACGCTCTGCCCGAATAGCTGGTGACTTGGGTCCACAACGCGACCGCTCTCCGGATCAAGGTTGCCCAGAAAGGAGATCGGCTGGTCTGTGACCAGGGCGGCACCACAGCCCCGGCCAGGCGATACCCGGTGGCAGCTGAACCGCATCATGACCCACCCACCGCATGGCGAATGCAGCATTCGATGTTGCCAAACGCCGCCTGGGTGCCGCACAGGCCCGGCAGATAAGCCAGGGCCTTGCCGGAGTTGACCAGAACCCTGCGGTATCGCTCGGTTGCTGGAGATACCACCATGCATGTATCGCATAATACCCGGGCTCCTGTCGCCTCTATCCGCCGCACCAGGTCAGGCCGCCGCTCTGCAATGCCCCTGGCTGTGCATATCCACAGATCTGTGCGGACCCGCTGACCTTCAAGAAGCCCGGCGATCTGTTCCAGCTCCGCCTCCGAGCAGTGCGGGCAGCCAAGCGCGATGAGGTCCGCTCCTTGTGCCGGATGCTCCTGGTAAACGTGCTGGATATCCTCCTTGGTGATTATGATATCTTCCTCACGATCCCTCCAGGGAGGCTTCAGATCCGCCCCTTCAACATAGTATAGAGCCACCGAGCCGCTGGCAGCCAGGGCTGCCCCCAGTGCCTTGAGGTGGTCAGGCGACGGCTGGCAGTTAAGCGAGAATATGGGCACGCCGCCACCCACCGCCCGACCGGCCGAAAAGCCCAGCGCTCCGTAGTCGGCGGCTTCGAGAAGATCCGCTTCCACGCATATGCTGTGGGTTGGAACCCTGTTTTGGTCCAGATGATAGCCGTACAGAGCAGTCTTTCCAACGAGGGCTGCGGCCAGGGCTGAAGGGCCGCCCTCCCGGTTGGTTCGGGCCCCGATGACCGAGTTGGCATAGGCCACCGCCGAGGACTCCGACCAGGCCAGGTGGTCTCCTTGGCCAGCAAGAGAAGCGTATAGCTGATACGGCGTGCATGTGCACTCCACGCTCACTCCCAGGCGACGGTAGGCCTCCACCACCCTGAACTGCTGGACTGCAAACTCCTCTTCAATGCCCATCTCCCTCCACCGGCATAGGTCCATTCCTGCCGGATTGAGGATGCTTGGGACCGCCACCTGCCCCTGCAGGCTGGATATCCACTCAAGGCCTGCCTCCCCAATGTTCTTGAAGGAGACGCCGGCTATCTGAACAGACCGAACTTGGACCAGTCGGTCCGCTCCGTAGATATCGCCGAGAGCCACCAGTATCTGCATGGCCCTCTCCAGGGTCTCCCCGTCCGTCCCCTGGTACATGCGCTCCTCCTCTCTGGTGAGATGCATGGCACCCAGTTTGGACGCGATATGCCCATAAATCTGTCTGCAAGGTGCAGCCAGTCTGGTCGGCCTTTTTTAGATCAGGCGGTGCCTGGGATGCGCCGTCCCGGGGTATATCCCCAGGTCGGCCACCGCCTCAGCTGCCAGTATATCGGCGAAGGCGGCCGCTGCAAACGCAGACTCTGCCTGCTCCATAGGCCCGTAAAGCACCAGGTCGCAGCCTGCAAGTACGGAGAGAGCTGCCGTGGAGGCGTCGCAGGCTTGCCTGATCTGCCTTCCCTTCTCTCTGAGCCAGATCCAGGAGCTTGCAGCATTATGCATGCCAAGGCATACAGGAAGCCCCCAGGCGGCTTTGGCAGCCACCGTGAAGCGCAGGGCTTCGCCTGCCCCGCTGCCCAGAGGAGGAACTCCAGGATCCAGTATGGAATTGCTCACACCACAGGAGGCTGCCAGCTCCATCAGGCCTCTGGGAAGGCCAGGCCCGCCCGTCTCCAGCAGCGCGATCCTGCCATCGACACCGGATTTTGCGGGATTGAACGCCAGAAGGATGGCAGAATCAACCTCAGATCCTGCCAGTAAATCAGCCTCATCCTGAGTCGTGGCAACGCTCAGGCTGTTATAGACCACTCGGTCAGCCCAGCCAAGCTCGGTGACCAGACCAGCCAGGCAGGACCTGGTCGTCGGCTGGCTCGAGTCGGCGATCACAGGCCCGTCCCAAATTTGGTCAATGAAGCTCATATAGCGACAGAACGCCTGTGGGGTGCGGGCATAGATATGGACTAAAGACGGATTTCCGGTCTGGTCGGACCAGGATGCCTGAGCCGATACCAGCTCCTCTGCCTGCTTCTGATCGAAGATGCCCCTTTCAGGGTCCTTGACCAGTCGCTGGCCATGATAGAAGATTGTGCCGGCCATCGCAGTCGGGAGCTCTCCAGGCTGGCCGCCCATGCGCACTCCGCCAACGTTTATAACCCTCTGATGACGCGAGAACCTGAAGATCTAGATCACCTCACCAGTCTGGTCGGCATTTTCGCCCTGCGAGGAGATCAGCCAGGCAGCCGAGTCCAGCCAAATCCCCTGGCCCATCAGCACATCACCTGCCCCAAAAGCAGGGATTTGTCGGGGACGGGGCCTGTCAACCGCATAAAAAGGAGCTTCCTGGAATGCCACACCCTTGTCCCGGTACTCCTCGATAAGGAGGTTGATCTCAACAGGATCGGCCAGGCCGATGCGGTCGATGAGCTCCACCTGCCTCTGAAACCGCGCCACCGCCTGATGTGAGAGGTTCTCGATGAAGGGTATTGCCCCCCTGGCCCCCGAAATGCGCCCATCCCCATCAAGGCCGCCTCTGTGCAGTGCAAGGATCGCATCGCCTGGCAAATGTCCCCTCGACTCCGATCCGCAGACGATCAAGAAGCGGATGTTGGGATTTGAGATGATGTTTGCCACCACCTTCTCCACACCCAGGTTCTCAGTCTTGCAGGAGCCGACGATAGCTGCCCCGACCAGGTCGGAATCCATCCGGCTGGCCAGTGTGAGGACCGCCACACGGCTCTTTGGGTCCCCAACCCGGTACTCGCCGCGCAAAGGCGGCCAGAAGGCCTCGGCTCGTTCCTGAACCATCGATCGTCCTCAGATTGGCCACGGGCGTCTCAGATCAAAAGTCTTTCGAGAACCTGTTCGGATCAGCCATGCGGCACTCCTGTCGCACTGATGGGAAAACTTATGAACCTCGGGGCCACTAGATGCAGTTAATAGAATCGGAGGTTGAGATCAGCACGGCTCACGGGACTGGCGCCCCAAATCGCTGCCGGTGGATCCATGGTTTCCTACAAAGAGCGCATACTGGAATCGATCCGTGAATCGGATATGGGCCTGACCACAGTGGATGTGGCCAAGAAAGCCGGTGTGAGCAAGACCACGGTGATAAAGTACCTCTCCGTCCTGAAGTCCGAGGGGAGATGCGAGTACGTGGAGGTGGGTCCGGCCAAGCTATGGAGAGCCACCCCAGTTGCAAAATCCCGGACCCCTGCCACAGAGGAAAGCGCGGACGACAGCCAATGCGTGGTGGAGTCTCTGGAGGTCAAATCGGTCGGGGAGAGCGATGACGGAAAGACGCTCTCTCTCTCCTTTCGGGTGAAGCCGGAACAGGTCGCGTCCCTTCTTCGGCAGATCAGGAACTGTACCGGGGAACGAACCAGCTAGACCATGCTTATCGAAGATCTCTTCCTATTCCCGGCCAAGTTCGGGATGATTGAAAAGTCAGCTTGAGGAAGGCCAGACAGATGCCCGGAATTTCGCATCCCAGGAACATCCCCCAGGAGATCAAGGATTTCTTTGCCGCAGGCGAGGGCCAGACGCTTCTCATCAAGGGTCTCCCGGGAACTGGAAAGACCACCCTTGCCTTCGAGATACTAAAGACCCTCTGCCATAGACAAAACGGCCTATACATCTCCACAAGGGTGGACCCGAACCAGCTTTACAGGGCTTATCCTTGGATCACCGACATCATCCCCCCGAAAAACGTCATAAATGCCACCCAGGCAAAGCTGATGAGAAGCCTCCAGGGACTGACCGGTGGCATAGCCACCTCCTACGAGTCCGTCCTGGACTTCTTCCGCATCTTCTTCGATGAGGCCGAGGATATGGATAACCCCATGATCGTAATCGACAGCTGGGACGCGATCATGAACTATACCGCCCCCATAATAGGAGGCAGCCAACAGAGCTTCGAGCAGAACATCTGCGAGTTTGCACGCGACCTGGGCATACACCTGATCTTCGTGGCAGAGACCTCGAATCTAACCCCAATGGACTACATAGTCGACGGCGTGGTGTGCATGGAGCAATTCCACCTGGCAGGCGGAACGGATCATCAAGATAGCTGGTCCAGCGGCATGCGCTCTCGTTTCGCCCGGGCGGTCCGCCTGGATAAGCTGCGCGGTGTGGAGATCGGCCAGCGAATCTATACAGCCAGCCTGCACGGTGGCCGATTCCAGTACTTCGATCCCAACCGGGAGAAGTCCGATGCAAGCCTCAGCGCAGATGCCCCCCGCATCCCGGATCCAGGGGACGACCGGATATCCACAGGATTGCCAGACCTGGACCAGCTCTGCGGCGGATTTCAATACGCCTCCTGCAACGTACTTGAGATCGGCCACGGGGTCGGCAAGAGGTATTATCATATGCTGACGACCCTGGCCTCGAACGCCATAAAAAACGGCCGGGGAGTGTGCATCCTTCCATCCATAGGATTCGAGCTGAGCCCGCGGGATATCTTCGTCCCATCCAACGTATCCTTCGTGCAGCCCCAGGGAGATCTGAGCGATTGGGGGCAAAGGCTCATCCAGACCTGGGAGGATTTGCGCGACCGAACCGGCCGGCCAATACTGAACATAATAGGCATGGACGCGATGGAGTTCGCTTTCGGCTATCCAGCGCTCCTGAACTTCGCAAGCCAGATGATCAGAAAATGGAAAGAGACAAACGACATCAACCTGATGGTGGTGAAGACCGGCCAGGAGAGCATCAATATGGCGGTTCATGCTGCAGATACCTACTTTGTCGTGAACGAGATCAACGGGGGCCTGTGCCTGTACGGGGTCATTCCGCGGACCGAACCCCATCACATAATCCTGGCAGGCCAAAACCAGGTCCGCCTAACGCCAATAATATAGCAGCAGGTGCCTGAAAGGAGCCGCCCACAGAGCAATACCGAAGATCCGGATGCGAGATCGAGATGCTCCAGAGGCCAAAGCTGCCAGAAGCCTCTGACAAAGAGAAGAAGACCATCGGCGAAAAAGATTTGGGCGGGGTCGCCTGCTTTATTTTCCTGGAGATCTCGCGTGCGCCCAAATCTTCGCCCGCCGCAATCACTCCCTGGCCTTCAGCCATTGGCCGGCAAGGTTCCGGCCTTCCGCTTTTCGGCGGCACGATGGGCATATATCAAGCCACGAATCCGCTGGAAGGATATCCTGCAGGCAGATTCGCAGATGCTCGAGAAGGGCAGCCGGCTGGTCAGGCTGCCCGCATGACCTGCAGGCCAGCAGGGGAAATGACACCTCAACCGATGCCTCCCCCGGCACGAGCCTGATGGCCTGCGTGGGACATGCTTCCTGACATATCTGGCAGTCCTGATCGCAAGCAGAGAAGCGAATTCTCCTCAAGCCGTTGTGCTGGGACAGATCTATCAGCCCGGCTGGACAGGATGAGGAGCAAGCGGTGCAGCCGATGCATCTTCCGCCTTCCAGCTCTACCTGACGCCGAAGGGTCATCTCCTTACCCCCGACCTCGCCAGCTTCTGAGCAGCAAGCGCCCGGAAGTGACCGGCAACGGCCTGGAAGGGACCGTCGGACAGTGCGCCTGACGGACAGGTGGTGACGCATAGCGGGGTCTGCAGACCCGGGCACAGGTCGCATTTGAATGGCCTTGTCCCGCCTGATATGAGGCCGAATGGACAGGCTGCCTGGCACAGGCCGCATCCAGTGCATAGTGTCTCGTCCAGGACCACCTCGGTCCCCTCCTGCTGCAAAGCCCCGGCATAACAGACGCGGATGCATGGGGCATCCTGACAGTGCCGACAGATCATGGAGACGCCAACAAGGTCGTCAACCACCTGGACAAATACACCGCTTCTGCCCTGATGAGAGACACTGCAGGCCATCTCGCAGCCGTGGCAGGCCACACATCTGCCCACATCGACGTATACCGGCATTCTCAGACCTCCTTCTTGACCTGGCAGGCCCAGGCCTTCAGCTCAGGTATATGCGAGATGGGGTCTCGGGCATCCCCTGTCAGCCGATTTGTGGCAGGGAAGTGAAACGGCATGAACACAACGCCTGCGGGAATGGACCCGGAGACGTGGGCGTACCCGCTAGCTGACCCCTGGACGGTCTTCACCCAAACCCTGTCCCCCTCAACGATCTCCAGGACGGCGGCGTCCTCCGGGTTCATCTCCACCACCAGATGATCGGATATGGCAAGCAGTGAGGGTGTGCGGCGGGTTATGGAGCCGGAATTGAAGTGACATACCTTTCGCCCTGTGGTGAGGAGGAGGGGGTAGTCAGCTCCTGGCTCTTGGGTGGAGGGGCAATAGGTTGCAGGCAAGAACCTGGCAAGGCCTCCCTCGGTTGGGAAACAATCCTGATGGAGGATTTCATTCCATTTGCCGGGCTCCAAGCAGGGCCAAAAACCGCCAAAGTCTCCCAGATCGACCAAGCCCTTGTATATGGTGACCCTGCGGCAAATCTCCTGAAATACGGATGATGCATCCGTATATGGGAAATTTAGCCCCAGGGTGCGTGCAAGATTGCTGACTATCCAGAGATCCTCCCTGGCTTCACCAGGTGGATCGGTGGCCCTGTATATGCGCTGAACGCGTCTCTCGGCAGATGTGAAGGTGCCCTCCTTCTCAGCCCAGCAGGCCGCTGGAAGCACCAGATCAGCCATCTCTGCAGTCTCTGTCATGAATATATCCTGCACCGCCAGGAAGTCAAGGGACTGAAGGGCCTGCCTGGTACGGGATTGATCGGGATGCGAGCATATTGGATCCTCGCCTACGATATACATGGCTTTCAGTGTGCCAAAGAGGGCAGCATCCATCATCTCCATAGAGGTCAGTCCCTTTCTGGCAGGCAGGCATGTCGATCCCCAGGCAGCCCCGAATACCTGGACCGTGCGAGGGTCCTCTGGCAGGCGATATCCAGGGTAAAACTCGGTCATGGCCCCCATATCGCAGGCCCCCTGGACGTTGTTCTGTCCTCTCATGGGCAAAATGCCTGTCCCAGGCCTGCCCAACTGGCCGCAGAGCAAGGCCAGGTTTGCCACGGCTTCAACACCCGCGGTTCCAGAGGCGTGCTGGGTTACCCCCATGCCGTAGACCACAGCCGAGGCCGGGGAGCTGGCGTAGGCCCTGGCAGCTCTGGCAAGCTCACCGGCTGAAACCCCGGTTATCCGTTCAGCCCGAGCCAAAGAGAAGTCGGCGAGGCTGGACCGGAGCTGTTCAAGGCCCGTTGTGCGGCGCTGCACGAAATCCCGGTCATGAAGGCCCTGGTCAAGTATGTGCCGAACCATACCATTGAGCAGCGCAACATCGGTTCCCGGGCGCAGAGGCAGGTGCTGGTCAGCCAGCCAGGCGGTAGGAGTGCGACGTGGGTCTGCAACGATCAGGGTGGCACCGGCTTCCTTGGCCTGCAGCACCCAGCGGGCGAGGATTGGATGGTTCTCGGCGAAGTTGGAGCCGATGACAAGTATGCACCGGGAGTTGGCAAGGTCAGACAGTGGGTTGGTGACGCTGCATGATCCCATTGAGCGGCGCAGGCCAACTACCGTCGAGGCGTGGCAGAGGCGAGCGCAGCTGTCCACATTGGCGCAGCCCATGGTCCGGGCCAGCTTCTGGATCAGGTAGTTCTCCTCGTTGGTGCATTTGGTGGATGAGAGAAATCCCAGCGCGTCTGGGCCACGCGTGTCCCCGATCCGCCTCAGGTTATCGGCCAGGATCTGAAGTGCCTGCTGCCAGGATAGCCTCTCCCAGCCGTCGGCCGTCCGCCGAAGAGGCCACTTCAGACGCTCCGGGTGGTGAATCATCTCCAGCGATGCCCATCCCTTCGGGCAGAGCGCGCCCTGATTGACAGGATGGTCGGACCGGGGGATTATCCTCCTTGCCTGCCCGCGCTCTACCTCCAGATAAAATCCGCAACCGCAGGCGCAGTAGGGGCATATGGTTGCCACCATCGACCGGTCTGACTCATCAGACACTGACATCACCTCAGGCACGGCTGCGGTAGCCCCTGGCAAGCCTGGCAGCCGCATCGACGCGCAGGAGCTCGGAGAAGTCCTCAGCCTCCATGAAGACCAGTGTATGGGTAGGGCAGGCAGCTACGCAGGCCGGCACGTCCAGGTCTGGACAGCGGTCGCATTTCAGGGCGACCCGACCTTCGGCTGTTCGTCCGACGACTCCGTAAGGGCAGACCATGGCGCACATCCAGCACCCGATGCATTTCTCGGCATCCCTGGTCACTATATGGGTCTCTGGATCCTGGGTCATGGCACCGGTCCGGCAGACAGAGGCGCAGGGCGCGTCCTCGCAATGCCTGCAGACCATTGGAAGCTTGGTCCCTTCAGCCATCTCCACGTAAAGCCTCTTGCGAGGCCTTGGGTGCTCTGAGGCTGCCGAGATCAGGGATTTTCCAGCAGAATGCTCCGTCGCGCAGGCCATCTCGCAGGAGCGGCAGCCTACACAGCGGTCCAGGCGAACGAATATCTCCGGCATGAATCCACCTCAGATGCCGAGCCTTGCCCGCTGGCTGTCTATATGGTCGATCATCACTCTGGCAGCCGAGAACGGGTCTGGTTCAACTGCAAAGCGCCCTCCAACAACGCCTGCAGCTCCCTTGGTCAGCAGAGCAGTCACGTTGGCAGATCCCAGGACCTGCGGCACCGTGCCCAGGACTGTCAGAACGCCTGAGGCCACCGCATAGGCGCCGATGGAGACCGCTTTTTCCGACATCCACTCAGGCGCCGCGGCCGCTGCAGGCAGGTCGCTGATATCCACTCCCAGGGCATTGGCTATCGCCGCGCAGGCCACGAGAATCCTGCTTATGTCAACACAAGAGCCCATGTGCAGGACAGGCGGAATGCCCAGCGCCTGGCATACACCTCTCAGGCCTTCTCCTGCCATCCCTGCCGCCTCGGGCAACAGGAGGCCGGCCTTGGCACAGGCCTGGGCGCTGCAACCGGTGCTGACCACCAGCACGTCGTTCTTGATCAGCTCCTTGACCAGGTTTACGTGGCCGAAGTCCTGCTTGACCTTGGGATTATTGCAGCCCACAACGGCGGCTATGCCCCTGACCGAGCCGTTCTTGATCGCACCAAGCAACGGGTCCAGGCTTCCGCCCAGGGCGCTCAGTATGGCCTCCACGCTGAACCCGATCATAACCTCCGAGCTGAAGTCGGGTATCTGCACGCGGTCCCGGTTTCTTTGCGGATAATTCTCCACCGCCGCCCGAACGATCTCCCTGGCCGTATCCAGAGCACTCTCTTCATGGAACTCCATATGGGTGGCCCCGGGAACCTTTGCCTTGGGAGAGGTGGTTATCAGCTTGGTGTGGAAGCAGGATGCTACGCTTTGCAGGGCAGGCATGACGCACTGAACGTCAACCACCATGGCCTCAACCGCCCCGGTGGCAATAGCCAGCTCTTGCTGGAGGAAATTTCCGGCTACAGGAACTCCGTGGCGCATCAAGACCTCGTTTCCGGTGCAGCAGATTCCGGCCACGTTTATTCCCGCCGCCCCCTTGCTCTTAGCCAGGGCAATCAACTCAGGATCTGCCGCCGCCGCAACGATCATCTCCGAGAGAAGCGGCTCATGGCCGTGGACTATCACGTTGACCGAATCGGCCTGCAGCACACCGAGATTGGCCCTGGACCTGATGGGGGTAGGCACCCCGAACATGACATCCTGCAGTTCGGTGGCTATCATGGAGCCGCCCCAGCCGTCGGCCAGGGCGGTGCGCAGGCCGTGCAGTATCAGGTTCACGTAATCGGCATCGACTCCCATGTGGCTGCGGTGCAGACACTCCACGATCTCCCGGTCTATGCCCCGCGGATCGATCCCCAGTCTCTGCCAGATGGCCACCCGCTTGGCAGGGGCCCGCCTCGTGAAGCAAATGGTCCCTTGCTGCTGGCCGAACTCGGAGAGAACGGATTTTGCAAGGTCCTGCATCATGGTAGGGGAGTCGCCGGCTATGCCGTACTCTGCCGCCAGGCGCTTCATCTTGGCCTTGTCCTTCACCTGATAAGACGGAGCCCGTCCATCTGCCATCATCTGGAAGGTTAGGGCGACGTCCCTGGCGTGGTCGGAATGAGCTGCAGCTCCTGCGGCAAGCGCCCTCAAAAGTCCACGCGCCGCCATAACATCGGCATCGGCACCGCATACCCCACGTGCCGGTCCCTCTCCGAATGGGTCGATGCGGCAGGGACCCATGTTGCAGTGGCGGCAGCAGAGGCCAAGCTCGCCGAACCCACACTGTGGCTGCTGCTTGTCGAACCGGTCCCAGGCAGTCTCCAGGCCAGCACGAGATGCCGATGCCAGCATCTCCTGGCTGGCCGGGTCTATCGATCTATCCTTGACGCCCTTCATCATTATCACCATTTTATAATTAATACTACAATGCTAATTCATAGCATGGTTGTATCCTATTTAATCCTTATGAGAAGATCTCAACCCCCAAAGCTGAGGAGATCATCAAATTCATCTCGCCAGGAAGCGAATCTGGACAGCCAAGAAGGACGATTTTCATATATGCGGGTAGCGAGATTTGGACGGAGACCTCTATGAGTTCTCCAGGGGGATCGGGCAAAAACTGGAGCCTTGGCAGCAGGTAATGCTGGATTGTGTATGAGAATTATATTGCTATTGGAAACGGAAGGCAAAAACCCATGGCCGAAGGTGATGCTCGCTTTTGCATACGCTGCCTGCAGGTTAAGGGGATTGGAATTTCTCTCAAATGAAAGGTTTAAATCACAGGTCATGAAAGGAGTTACTGATAGTTATGGCCATCCACATGATATTCTTTTGCCAGAATGTCAGAGGCGGGTTATAGCGCAGCTCTTCTTCTTCGGCAACCTTCCAGGACTTGAGTTTGCCATTTCGGACTGAATTCGCATACATCCCTGGCGGCAATGCCGATCTAATAGCCCGATCATCCGGAGGGCTTCCATTCCAACACACGATTAAAGTTAGTAATATAATAATAAATTAATAAATAGATTATGGAGGTGAATACGCCATGAACCGCACCCAGAAACTCCTGCTGATCTCAGATCTGCTTGTACTCACAGGCTTTGGCCTGGTCACGCCGATCCTGGCGATCTATATAAACGATGTGCAGGGAGGAGACGTCCTGGCTGCCGGGCTTGCCAGCACGCTCTTTTTGCTGACCAAGTCCCTGGTGCAGCTGCCGTTCTCCCAGTTCATAGATCGGAGGCGTGATAAAGCCCGCTGGCTCCTCCTGGGAACAGGCCTGATAACGATTGTGCCCATGCTCTATATCTTCATAGACCATATCTATCAGGTGTTCCTGGCAGAGATATTGTACGGGCTTGGCAGCGGCCTGGCTTACCCGACTTGGATGGGGCTTTGGAGCGCAAACCTGAACAAGGGGCAGGAGGGCTTCGAATGGTCGGTCTACTCAACAGCCACAGGCCTTGGCACCGCTGCGACTGCCGCTGCCGGCGCTGCACTTGCCAGCATTGTGGGATTCACAAGCACCTTCGTATTCACAAGCCTGATGTGTGCTCTGGGATCCGGGATTCTGCTTATTCTTGAGCGGGAAGGGTCAGAGGGGTAGATCCGCAGGGATGCCCCGAGCGGAAAACAGGCCCTCGACCTCCGCACGAATCATGTCCTGCCCGCGAATCCGCATCCTCCAGCGAACCGTCTTGATGTTCATGGGGCAAAGAGGATAGAACAGGTCCGCCACCTCCTCGGGGCTGAAGTAATGGGCGATCACCCCGCTGCCCCTCCGATACGTGCAGGGCTCCACCTCCAATCCCCTGCCTGCCCGCATGTCCTCTCTTGAGAAGTCACGAAAGAACAGCAAACCCCCAGGCCGCAGCACCCGTGCGGCTTCCTCCCCCAGACAGCGCCGGTCGGCTTTTAGCATGTGGCCTGCCACATGAAAGGCGAAAAGGGCATCAAACGCGCTGTTCTGGAAGGGCAGTGAAGAGGCGTCCCCTGCCACGAGAGCTGCCCCAGGACATGCCGGGCGGGCCAGCTGCAGGGCAGGAATTGACAGGTCCAGCCCGACCAGCTTCCAGCCTCTGCCACCGGCCACTGACAGCGTCTTTCCGTCCCCGCATCCAAGCTCCAGTACAGCCGCGCCTTCTGAGAGCTTTGGAATTGGCGATGCTCCACCCCACAGCCGTCCCCGCCTGGCATACTCCCTGTCCCAGGCCAGATACCGATCCGGTTTCATGCCAGCTCTGGACTGAGCAGCTCGTGAGCCAAATCGCTTGCGCCTGTTTGCCGATGATTATTAGTGGTGTGGCGCTCCAAGATGCAGCCATGGATCTGCTGGATAGGTTCCGGGGGTGTCTTTTGGGCCTGGCAGCCGGAGATGCCCTGGGCATGCCGGTGGAAGGGCTGAGCAGAAGGGAGATCAAGAGCGTTGTGGGCAGGGTGCAGGATATGATGCCTGCACCGGTCGGCCATTTTCATGCAGGCCTGCGCGCCGGCCAGTACACCGACGATACCTTGCAGACCCTTATCCTGGCCGAGGGCATGATCGAAGCGGGCGGCTTCTCAGCCGCTCGCTTCTGCGATGGCCTGCGGGCCTGGGGAGAGGCCTGGAAGCTTGATACCTCCTGCAGCCGGGGTGCAGGCCTGGCAACCCGCTCTGCGGTGGAGGCGATGATGGCTGGCCGAGACTGGCAGGAGACTGGGGTCGTCTTGCCAACATGCGGCGCAGCCATGCGTGTCGCCC
Organism: Methanosaeta sp. PtaB.Bin039; assembly: GCA_002067795.1. Lineage (GTDB taxonomy): Archaea > Halobacteriota > Methanosarcinia > Methanotrichales > Methanotrichaceae > MVQI01. The sequence goes on along the minus strand of MVQI01000082.1, from coordinate 180,859 downwards.
CGGTGGGCCTGGTCTATCACCGCGACCTCTCACTCGTTGCCAGCTACGCCAAGCTCCAGGCCGCGCCAACACACTGCTCAGCAGCCGCTGCTGCCGGGGCTGTCGCCGTTGCGGTGGGCGTATCCCTATCCCTGCTGAGTCTCAACAGGATACGGGTGCTTGAGATGGCTGCCGAGCAAGCAGGCAAGGTCTGGCCGCCAATGCGAGAGCATCTGCAAAGAGTGCCGGACCTGCTCGATATGGATGAGGAGCTGGCCTTCTCCATAACCGGGACCTCTCCGGAGGCCAAGGATACGGTGGCCGCAGCATTCTACTGCCATCTGGCCCACGAGCCGGAAGAGGCCCTGATAGCTGGAGCCTCAGCCGGAGGCGACACCGATTCGATAGCATCTATAGCCGGGGCGCTCGCCGGGGCAGCCTGTGGATCAGGCTGGATACCCAATCGCTGGCTGGAGGTCCTGGAGGGGCGGCAGAGGCTGGAGAGAACCGCAGGCGGCCTGGCAGATCTGTCTGCCATGATACCTGACTGAAATATTAGGTCTTACGGATGCATTTTCAGGCCGTTTCCCAAATCGGCCGGCCGTAAGCGCCGCGAATTTATAGGTAGAGCTCGTGAGAGCCAGATCATGATAAAAGTAGGCATTGTAGGCGGATCCGGTTACACCGGCGGAGAGCTTCTCCGTCTCCTTTCCACTCATCCCGAGGCCAGGGTGGTCTGCGTCACCTCCAGAAAGCTGGCAGGAAAGCCAGTCGAAGCGGTTCATGAGCACCTGCGGGCCCTCTACGACCTCAAGTTCGAGGCCCCCGCCGCCCAGGAGGTGGCACAGCGCTGCGATATTGTTTTTACCGCAGTGCCTCACGGTACCGCAATGGACTGGGTGCCCGCACTCCTGGACGCAGGCACGAAGGTCATCGATCTGAGCTCGGACTACCGACTGCCAGTCGATGTCTTTGAGAAGACCTATGGGATGAAGCACAAGGCTCCCCGCCAGGCCGTCTTCGGGCTGCCCGAGCTGCACCCGGAGGTGGCGTCGGCCCGGCTGGTTGGAAATCCGGGCTGCTACCCAACAGGCGCCACGCTCGCCCTTGCCCCCCTGGCTGCCGCAGGGATGGTCGACAGGGTGGTCTTCGACTCCAAGTCGGGCATCTCAGGAGCCGGGGTGGAGCCTACGGAGACCAGCCATTACCCAAACCTGGCCCAGAATATACGCTGCTACAAGGTGACCAGTCACCGTCACGTCCCGGAGATCAAGCAGGAGCTTGGCAAGCTGCAGAGCGATATACGCATCAGCTTTACCCCCCACGTCATCGCAGCTGTCAGAGGCATTCTCACAACAGCTCACGTCTTTGTCAAGCCGGGATTTGAGAGCAAGATACAGGACAAGGCCGGCATGGAGGAGATGTACCGGCAATTCTATGCCAAGTCCCGCTTCGTCCGGATGACTGGCACAGTCCCGATGCTGATGAACGTGAGGGGATCGAACTTCTGCGACATAGGCCTTGAGCCGGAGAAAGGTACAGACCGCCTGGTTGTGATCTCGGCAATAGACAACCTTGTGAAGGGGGCTGCTGGCCAGGCCATTCAGAACATGAACATCATGATGGGAATAGACGAGACCGCAGGCCTGTGGTTCCCTGGCGGAGCGCCCTGATTTGGGACCGGAGAGTTCGCACAGGTGTTTGCCCCTGAAGTTTTCAGGATAATTTGGAATACCCGGTGGATGGATAGACATGAAGGTCAGAGAGGTCATGAACCCGGAGCCCGTTGCCTGTCAGGCTGCCGCCCCGGTCAGCGAAGCGTCCCGCATCCTGCGGGAGAAGGGCATAAGCGGCATGCCGGTCCTGGATGGGGATCGCCTTGTCGGCGTGGTCTCAGAATCGGACCTGCTCCGATTGCTAAAGGTGCCGGACGAGGAAGGGGGGCTGTGGTTGCCAAGCCCCTTTGAGATCCTGGAGGTCCCGGTGCGCGACCTGATCCGCTGGGAGAGGATGAAGTCGTCGCTGGAGGAGATATCCGGCAAGAAGGTCTCGGACGTTATGAACCGGCATGTCTGGAGCGCCTCACCAGACTACAGCCTGGAAGAGGCTGCCACCCTGATGACGAGGCACCGGGTCAACCGCTTGCCGGTGGTCGAGGATGGGAGGCTTGTGGGCATCGTGACCAGAGGGGACATCATCTCTGCCCTTGGGGCAAGGGAGGGCATAAAGGAGATCGAAGGCGGCATATGCGCGGTTCAGGGAGTCAGGGCAAGCGGGATAAAGCAGGGCAAAAACGGGGTGGCCCTGATAGCATGCTCGGGGACCGCTGCCGGTGTGTTCACCACAAACCTGGTGAGGGCAGCTCCAGTTCTTTTCACCCAGGACAACGTGGCGAACCAGGGGCGGCTGGAGGGAATAATCGCTAATAGCGGCTGTGCCAACGCGTATACCGGGCCGCAGGGGATAGCGGACGCAAGAGAGATGGCCGCGATACTGGGGACCATCCTGGGATGCCAGCCAGAGCTGGTTGGAGTGGCCTCCACAGGGGTAATAGGGAGATACATGGACCTGGGCCTGGTTGAGGGTCTGGCCAAGGAGGCTGCGGCCCGTCTGCGGTCAGATCCTTCCGCCAGCCCCGAAGCGGCCACCGCCATCATGACCACCGATACCCGTGTCAAGGAGGCGGCTGTAAAGTTCAGGGGATTTTGTGTGGCCGGGATATGCAAGGGCGCCGGGATGATAGAACCCCACATGGCCACTATGCTGGGATTCCTATTCACAGATGCCGCCGTCTCCAGGGAGAACCTGGATGAGGCGTTGAGGGAAGCTGTGGATGGCAGCTTCAATATGCTCACCGTGGATGGGGATACGAGCACCAACGATATGGTGATCATAATCTCGACTGGAAAGGTGCCCTGCCAGAGAGGAGACTTCCAGGAGGCCTTAGACCACGTCTGCACCGCCCTGGCAAGGAAGATGGCAAGGGACGGAGAGGGCGCCTCCAAGGCCATGGAGGTGATAGTGGAAGGGGCAAAGAGCATCGGCGACGCCAGGCTTGCGGCCAAGGCCGTTGCCAGGTCCAGCCTTGTCAAGACGGCGCTCTACGGTCAGGACCCCAACTGGGGCAGGATCGTCTGTGCAGCCGGCTACTCCGGCGCAAAGTTCGACCCCGATAAGGTAACCCTGATATTCCAGGCTGAAGGCAGATCGGTGACCCTGGTGGATGAAGGAAAGATCCAGGAAGGCGTGCTCGACCAGGCAAAGGCCCTGATGGGATCCGAAGAGATCATCATCCGTTTGCGTCTGGGCGATGGAGAGGCCAGCGCCCGGGCTTTCGGATGCGACCTGACCCATGAGTACGTGGATATAAACGCCAAGTACACCACCTGAAAAAGGCTGCCGGAAGAGAGTATCATGCTGCTGCGCAAGGGAAGGCTGGGAGGGATAGATTCCGACGTGCTGGAGTTCATCTCCTCAAGGGAGGCGGACGCCTGGATAACCCAGGCCGACCTGGATGTGGACAGGGCTCACCTGGTCATGCTTCAGGAGCAGGGTCTGATCGGGCCCCAGGAGAGAGGGCTGATATGGCAGGCTATCTCCGAGATCGAGGCGGATCCGAACCTGCTTGGGGAGGGGGAGGATGTGCACGAGGCTATCGAGGCCTACGTGATCGCCAGGGCCGGTCCGTCAGGAGGGCGGATGCACACCGGCAGGTCCAGAAACGACGAGGTGGCCACCTGCATACGCCTCGCCTTGCGCGGTCAGATGCTGGGCCTCTTTGACGAGCTTCTGAGCCTGGAGAGCACGCTTGTGGAGCTGGCAGCCAGGCATGCCGCTGACCTGGTTCCGGGATTCACCCATCTCCAGCATGCTCAGCCAACTACCCTCGGCCACCATCTGCTGGCCCACGCCGACGCCCTGCACAGGGACTGCCAGCGGCTGGAGGATGCCTATTCCAGGATCAACCGCTCCCCGCTTGGGGCGGCAGCCTTTGCCTCCACCGGGTTTCCTATCGACCGAGATCGCACCGCTGAGCTGCTGGGCTTTGACGGGCTGGTGGAGAACAGCATGGATGCAGTATCGTCCCGCGACTTCCTCCTGGAGACCCTGTGCGCGCTTTCCATAATGATGGTTAACCTGAGCCGCATGGCAGAGGAGGTCATCCTGTGGTCAACCCAGGAGTTCGGATACCTGGAGATCGACGACCTGTTCGCCTCCACATCGTCCATAATGCCCCAGAAGAAGAATCCTGATACAGCCGAGCTTGTGCGTGGCAAGACCGGCTCGGTGATCGGGTGCCTTGTCAGCGCCCTGGCAACTGCCAAAGCCCTCCCAATGAGCTACAATCGGGATCTGCAGGAGATAACTCCAAACCTGTGGAGAGCCGTCTCTATCGCCAGGTCGGCCCTGCGCATAATGGACGGCTGCTACCAGAGCCTGCGCTTCTCCCTGGCCCGTCTGGAAGAGAGCGCCGGGGCAGGATTCTCCACGGCAACCGAGCTTGCCGATTCCCTGGTGAGGGTCACTGGCATACCTTTTCGCACCGCTCATCAGATCGTGGGCAGGCTGGCTGCCGCTGGCCAGGCCCCAAATCCGGACGATCTTGACCGGGCAGGGCAGGAGGTCGCTAAAGTAAAGCCGAGCCAGATGGGCTACAGCGCCGATATGCTGCGCCATGCGCTCGATCCGCATGGCAACGTTGCTGTCAGGAACCGCCCCGGAGGTCCGGCTCCTTCCGAGGTCCGCCGGATGGTTCGCCGACGTCGCAGCCTGATCCGTCAGGCCCAGAAGAGGTCGGACCAGCGCCGAGAGAAGGCAGAAGGAGCTCTTCAGAGACTGAGGAAGACGGCTTGAGAAAGGGGGCACGACTCTCACCGCTCCGAGATCCTGAATGTAAACAGGCGAAAGTTCTGCATCATTCAAGTTCTGCCGGCCTCAAGTGCCGATGATTTTTTAAAGCATATATTATTTTAATAAATATATATTTTAATATATTATGTCGGTGCCCTATCTATAAGAAATGTTTATTAACATTAATCGCATAAGATCGATAAGCATGATAGACAGAGGCATGCAATACCTGGCCGGCCGCTCCTATCTTCGGGCGCTGCAGTGCTCGGAAGCGGCCCTGTCGTTCTGCCCAACCTCATCTCCCGCGCTTCAGCTCAAGGCCCTGGCACTGAGCCGGATGGGACGGGACAGCGAGGCCCTTGACTGCTACGGCCTGGCAGTACAGGTGGACAGCGACTCGGCTCCCACGTGGTTCAACCGGGGCAACGCCCTGGCAAGGCTAAGAAGAGCAGAGGAGGCCAAAAGATGCTACTTGCGGGCCCTTGAGATAGATCCTCTTGCAGGCCCGGCCTGGATTAACCTTGGCCTCGCCTTTCAGGACCTCGACCTTCTGCCAGAGGCCATAGAGGCATTTCGGACAGCGCTTCGATTGACACCGGGCGACGGATTCGTATGGACCAACCTGGGTGCAGCCCTGGGCATGGCCGGCAGGTATGAGGAGGCCAGCGAGTGTCTGGAGAGAGCAGTGCTTCTGAACAGCCAGTCTCGCCTTGCCTGGATCAACCAGGGAAACGTCTTTGCCCATATGGGCAGATACCTGGAGGCAGTGGATAGCTATAACCGGGCCCTGGCTCTGGACCCGAGCTGTGCCCTGGCAAGGCGCAATCGTGACCGTGCATTGCAATCCATGCAGTACGAATTGTTTCAACACTCAGAGCCGGGCCAGGAAGACGCTGGCATATTTCGGATCGGCGGTGCAGCTCATCCCGGCAAGCCTTAGCTCCTGACAGGATAGGTTCAGCCAGCTGCTGAAGGACTTGTACTTTCGCGTGTTCGGGTCGATGGAGGAGAGATCGGAATAGCCGGCAGCCGAAGCGGCTGGCATGAGGATCTCCCCGGCAGCCCAGGCGTCCAAAGCCACCGGATCAGTGCTTGCGGCCACCACTTTAGCGAGCTTGGCCTCCTCGCAGGAGGTGGACGGCCCATTGCCCGGCGCTGCATTGATCCAGATGGCATCCATTATACTGAGGTCCGGCATCCTGGTCCCGGCCATCTCCGCTCCCATGCCTCCAGCGGCAACGGTGTTGTGAGCTCTGCCGGTGCTTTTGCCCAGCCGGGACGTGGGCTGGTCGGATACTATCCCCATTTCAAGAGGTCTTGGAGGCGGGCGGGCAGCGGCGGCTCCGGGGGATTAAGCGGGGGACAGATCGTTGATACTTGCGATAGTCGTCCCCGAACTGAGCCAGCAGACGGCTTTCCCAGTGAAGCGAACCAAGGAACAGGTAGATCGTGGCCACGCAGAATACTGCGAGCATATTCTCGGTCAGAAATGGGGTCATCCAGATCAGCAGGAGCCCGGAGAGGAGGAAAGGGTCGCGGACAGAGCAGTATATGCCCCGTATATCCAATGTCCCTGGAGGATGCGGCCCGGAGAGCTGCGCAGTCACTAAAAAGCGGTGAGGAGCATCGATAAAGGCCCGCAATGACCAGGCAGCCACCAGCAGCTGGCCGGCTATCATAATATAGCGCCAGGGGGAGGGGACCAGGTAGAGAAGTGGGCCTGGATTCAGATAGATAAGGACGAGAAGGGGCAGAAGGGTGACGGCTGCGACAACGCTGAAGGCCGGCAGGTAAAAGCGGTCTATGCGGGGGCCAAAGAAGGCCTGCAATGCCCTCTTGGACTTGATGCTGGCGAGCAGGCTGTGAAGGGCGGAGAAGGCCAGCAGGTAGAGCACTATGACAACGGTGACGCCGGAAAACATCCGGTATCTTGTCTTGGCCCGATCCGTCTAAAGCCTTTCCATTAACACATGTGGAGATGAACGCAGCCAAAGTTGGAGTCCATCATCCCTCGAAAACCTAATGCCCAGGGAGCCGGAAACATTAAGGCCATGAGACACGTGCTGCCTGTCTTTCTGCTTATGTTGCTTCTGCTTTTGGGCGTCGTCCAGGGGCATGTCCCCCTCCTGCCCAGCCCAGGAATACAGCCTGACGCCGCGGTCCAGATTGAAGATGCCAACAAGTCCTGGGCTGCATACGCACTGCTTCCGCAAGGTGCCATCCATTACTACCGCTTCGACCGGGAGGCGGGCCAGCGCATACATCTGGAGATCATAACCTCACCCCAGGACCCGGCATTCGCACCAGGCTTCGTCCTGATGGGGGCAGGGCTGCCCAAGGGTGTCGCGCTTCGACCGGATATTGTGGTGCCGGAAGGCTACGGCGCGGTGCTGGTCAACGGCTCGGTGCCAGACGACGCCGTTTACGAGCCATTCGCCCCTTCTGCATACAGGAAGCTTGGGGGGCTGGACATGCAGGCCCCTCAGGCGGGAGAATATCTTGTTGCCGTATTTGCCCCGAGCGTGGGGAACTACGGGCTGGTGGTTGGCTTTGAAGAGGCTTTCACCCTCGAGGAGTGGATACTTCTTCCCCTGCGTCTGATCTCGGTATATCGCTGGGAGGGGCAGAGCCTGCCCGCAGTATTTGCTCCCATACTGGCAGTTCTGGTGGCAGGATACTATTTCCTTAACAGGCGGCGGCCAGATCTGTCACAGCCCAGAGCCCTTGCTTCCTTAGCTGGCCTCCTCTTCTTGGGCAGCTGCGCCTCAATCCTTTATCAGATGACCTACGCCCTCACACGATCGTCCGGAGGGGAAGAAGCATATATAACGGCCATATTCGCTGCCATCTCCGCAACCATTGGGGCAGCAGCTCTCTATTTGGCTCTGCGGGGCCGGGATCGCGAGTTCTCGGTCAGGGAGAAGGTTGGCTTGCGGATAGTGGGAGTGCTCGCACTGCTTGCCGGGAGCGGTCTGCTGATAGGCCCGCTTCTGACCATAATCTCCACTGCTGGAGGGAGGAGCAGGGCCGCCGATAAGCCTGCCGATGGAAAGGCAAGGAAGCCCAAGGGTCTGAGGGGGCAGTAGACGGATTTGTGGCCAATAGTGGCCAAAATGCCGATATTGTCCAGAGATAATCGTAATCTAAATGGCATTCGATAGACAAGCTTTTAGGTAAAAAGGAAAATAGACTTTTGAGGTGAAAACAGTGCAGATAACAGGAAAGCCGGGAAAGTCAGATGGGACGCCCTTTGGGCCGGGCAAGTTCGAACAGGAGTTCTACGCCACCCGTGCAGAGATGGCCCAGGTTCTGCGTGACCTGGCGGCTGAGATCGAGGCTGGAGGAAGGGTTGAGGCATCCTGGGATAGCCACAGCGTGGGCGTCAGCCCCTGCGAGCCCCTTAAGATAGAGGTCCAATACAAGACCGATAAGAGGGAGCTGGAAGTTCAGTTCAAGCTCAAGGAGTTTCCCTGAGATACGATATTTGGATTCAACGGGGAAGCTGGATTGTTGCACTTCTTCCCCGCTGCAGGGCAGCGGGGGATCTCCGAATGAAAGCCCTTTTAATTAAATACTACATCGCGCCGCTCCTGCCCGACCTTATGGATCGAAATGGCGGCCGATCGAATGGAAGTTACGCAGACATAATTCCCGGCTTCGAAGACCATGGCAACAGGGCCCCATCTCACGGGGGAACAGTCGTCTGGTACAGCACCGACCGAAGAGACGGCAAGTCGAGGCGCGTCGATCTATGAAGGTGGATCCCGGGCCAGGTTCTTTGCGTGGCAATATATCTGCAACGTCTTTTCGGCCACCCGCCCCTTATATTGGGACGATTTTCATCCGCCAATTACAGCCACAAACTCAATCCAAGTAAACGGGTATATTAGCAGAAGTATTTCATTAAAGAATTAAATTAATCAAAAAGTATTAATAATTGGCGTTGATAACATCCTGTCGAAGGGGTGGTAATGATGGGAATAGGCTTAATCCTGCTGTATTTAAATAATAAATGTAATACTATTTTTTCGCCCGCTCGGGCCGATAATGCAAACGCAGAGGGGCGGTTCATCGGGACGCTTTCCGCTGCCATCTGCATCGGGGTTCTCTTCCTGATATCGATCGGATATGCCGAGGAGCAGACTGAGGCCGACGAGCAGCTGGATCAGATAATTTACGCCGGCGTCCCACAGAATTACACATACATCGTGACAAACAGAGGCGATGTGAACCTGACCAACGTTGTTGTGTACGACGACCTGGTCGATCCGGTGGTCTACGACTCCGGAGATGATAACGGTGATGGGTGGCTCAACTTGAGCGAGGTTTGGGTTTTCAAGGGAACCCAGCCAGCCGTGGGAGCCAACGATTCTGCGAACCATGTGGAGGTCAGTGCGACCGACCCATGCGGCGAGCTGGTGGGCCTGGCCAGCGATATAGAGGTGATAAAGATTCTGAGCCCAAGCGACGAGCCCATCCAGTACCAGCAGTACTGCCACAGCCAGAAGGTGGCAGGAGAAGGAGATGTGGATATAGCCACCCGTATGATCGACCGAAAGATAGCCCTGAGGTACAACAACCAGCTATTGGGCAGCGGGGATTTCGAGATCGAAGGGGAAAACGCCCTCTCCGAGAACGCCAGCAAGCTGATCAGGAACGTAGGAGACGATAAAGTGCCTCTGAACCTTTTCGAGAGCTCAAAGATCAGCTACGCAGGAGACGTGCCGCTTGTGGGATCCCGCAAGCTTGAGTCTCAAACGGTATTCGGCGGAATTGGGGCCAAGATCCAGGAGACGTTTGCCACAGCAGAGATCGAGAAGAATCAATCGGTCTTCTTCTCTGCCACCGATGCGGTGGGTCACTGGACCGATCCGATAGCGCGAGAGGAATGGGCTGCTTCAAACGGATTTGAGAGCTTCGCAGCCCTGCAGGAGGCATCGCCGAGCCACCTTCTTGGTATCGATACGAAGAACGAGTTTAGGGGTACATGGGGGATGGACTCCAGGTGGCACGTGACGCTTCAAAAGGATATCAAGAGCCACCAGCGCTTTACCGGCGCCTTCGAGGTGCAGAAGCTGACAAAGATCCATGAGGCGCCATTCCATGAGAATGAGACTGTCGGATGCAGCTTCGAAGGGCCGATCGTCGGAGAGGTAAGACAGTGCGCAGGCACGGAGTGCTAGGCCAAATCGGCGAATGTGGTTGGCTGATTTCGAGAATATCTGCTTAAGATCCAAGGTCGGCCCGGGAACAGCCAAGGCCGGCCTCACCCCCCTACCGATGACCGCCCGTCCAGGATCGAGAAGGATTTCCCGGCCGACAAGATCGGTATCGGATCGCGCCAATTCCCTGATCGCAGATTTTTTAAAATCAGGCCGAACTTTGGCCATGGAACTCTGCGCTTTGAATCATAATTCAATCCTGGCAAAGGACTCCGATTTCATCTCCATACTGAAACAGGGGGCTTCCTGCTTCGTCCTTCGCAATCCTAAGAGTTAAATGAAATGGATTACAATTATGGATTGGGGATAATCCCTGAGAGGTATATGAATGAAGAATAGGATCGTCCTTGCGAGTGCACTGCTCATAGGCGTGCTGCTGATCTCAAGCGCTTGCGCCAGCCTGGCGCAGTTTCAAGGAATCTGGGTCAATACAGATGCAGGGACATCGGGCATTACCAAGATCAAGATAGACGTATCAGGGACAAAGGTGGCAGTTCAGGCCTGGGGAAAGTGCCACCCCACCGATTGTGATTGGGGCACAGTCAGGGCTATGGCCTTTGCGCCAAGCGTGGACTCAGACCTGGCCAGTACCGCCAATGCAATTAAAGCAATATTTCCAGAGGACTTCAAGGAGACCACCCTGGTCCTGACCATTTCAAGAAACATCTTGAGGGTGGTGTCACTCAACGTATTCACCGACTCCAGCGGCAGGACTAACTACGCTGCTGAGTACACCTTCCGCAAGACCTGAGGATTACGCTGCCTTTCACCCCCTCCTTTTTTTAGGCAATAGCGCCTGTATTCCCCGCAGCATGAGCTTAGTGCTAGCCGAAAGGTTTGGCGGCCTATGAGAATGACGCATTTTGAACTTCGAGTTTGCGGGAATGGGGAGTGCCCGGACGGGAAGTCGTCGCAGAACCGCGCCATTTTCCTGGTCAGATCCCGCTTTATGGCTGGCTGGATCAGCCGGTCGTCGCCCATCTGATTGACGATGCGTATGGGCTCTCGCGGCAATCCCAGCTCCAGCTCGAACTCCGGGCAGATCAGGTCGGTACGGGATCGACGGGCTGACGGAGCGAGCGGACAAACACGGACGAGATCATGGAACCGTCATATCGGCACGCATCGAACTCTATGCACCGGGAGAACTCCACACTTGGCCGCTCAAATCCCTTCATATAGGTCTCGATACACAAGGATGCCCAAGAGGTCGTTTCAACCTGACCTCGGCATATCTCTTGCGTCATATGAAATCCTCAAGAGATGAGCCGGTACGTCTTTCTCTGGACATGGCAGCGCGCCTGGCTGTTGCAGGCATACGTCTTGAAAATGCCTCGAGTGTGCTGCCACCGGTGTCCCGGCTCTGGTAATACGCATCCCAGAGGGCAGCCGCCTTGTCCTTCAGATCAGATCTCTGGACATCCGGCATCTCGAATAGCGGCCCTCCACTGCTGAAGTAAAGCCTGCCGGCCAGACATAGGCAGGCCCAGCTCTCCGCGGCATTGCCGAGCACTATCACAGTGCCGGAGAAGCGCCTGGCAAGGTGCCCGGCAACCATAAAGCCGATATCATGCCGGGGCCTAAGATATCCGCATAATGTCGCCTCCCCAGCTGAAGAGAGCCTGACCATCCCTTTCATGCGGTGCGCCTCGCCCAGCACCTCTCTCACCATGGTCCTGACGGTTTGGTCAAGCCGACTTTGGCCTAGTTCCACCTCACGAGGCGTCCGCTTTGCAGCTGCCTCAAGCAGCCGCTTTGAGCAGTCTCGGTGAGCCTGCAGAACAACCAGAAAATCCTCCGGTATCATCGGCACCACCGGTCGAGCGTTGTCGGAGCCCATCCGTTCAGCTTCAGATAGGATAGCGCAGCCCTTCTCACCCCCAGCGATGCCAGCTGCGCAGCGCTCTTGATCGTGCAGCTTTTGCGAAGTGACAGTATCCGCTTTGCTCCCCTGGGACCAATCCCAGGAACTCTGATCAACTCCGCATATGAAGCCTGATTCGGATCCACTGGACCATCAAGCGCTGACCTGGCCACCGCCACCTTGGGATCTTGGTCCCGCAAAAAACCATTCTGGTCAAATGCCGCCTCGATCTCCTTTACGGAGAAGCGGTATACACGATAAAGCCAGTCCACCTGATAGAGCCGGGCTTCCCTCCATCCAGGCTGGCTCGGCAGGTCGGCGAGATGTGTGTTGGGCAGAGGGGAGAACGAGCTGAAGTAGGCTCTCCGAATCCCCATCTCCCGGTACTCCCGGACGAGGGATTGGAATATCTCCAGGTCGGCCTCTCCTGCGCCCCCGACCACGTACTGGGTAGTCTGACCGGCAGGAAGCGGGACTTTGTCCTGCAGATCCCGGATGTAACGCTGCCTCTGCAGTATATCCCGTTCGTAGTCCTTGCTTGGGCTGATCTCATCCAGCAGGCTGGCGGACGCAGCCTCAACATTGATGCTCACCCGGTCGGAGTAGCTCATGGCCTCCTCGATCAGGTGACGCGCAGCCCCAGGCAGGATCTTGAAATGAATATAGCCCTTGAAGCTGTACACATTTCGCAAGAGCCTGACTGCCTCCAGCATCTCCTCCATAACATGATCCTGGTCCCGTCCAAGCCCTGAGCTCAGGAACAATCCCTCAACGTAGTTCCCCTGGTAGAGGGCCATGGTCGCCCTGGCCAGCTCCTGCGGGGTATAGGACAGGTCGCGCTCTCTGCAGCCCGATGCATTGGAACAGTAACCGCACTGGTGGAAGCAGCGGTTGGTATATAGCGTCTTGAACAGGCTGACGCATCGTCCGCTGTGTGTGAAGGCATGACATATCCCAGAACGAGCTACAGATGCAGCCGCAGATATATCGTCCGATCCCCTGGGACTCGCAGAGGAGGCGCAGACATCATGCCTGGTGCCCAGACCAAGGGCACGCACCTTGCCTTCATCCGGCCATGGATCTTCCTCGTCCGGCGGTCTTTGGCCTATGTCAGGCCCGGCCTTGTCGTAGCAGCCCTGTGACAGGCGGATCAGCTTCTCTAAGGCGACCATCGATATGCGATCGCGGCTCAGCTAGATAGCTCATGCCCCAGCGGGGCGAAAGTGAAGGCGGCAACCAAAAATGATCCATTATCCCATGAACCGGGTCAGATCGCCAGATCCCGGGTATCTATAAACGCAATAAATGCAGCAGATACACCACATGGGATCGCTCAAGCTTCCACGCATGGAGAAGGCCGAATACGACCGGCTGATTGAGGAGGAGCACATATGCCGCATCGCCTTTCGGGGGGAGAGCCACCCCCACATCGCACCGTTCCTCTACACATTCGACAAAAGGCACATGTACTTTATCTCCACCCGATACGGCCGCAAGATCCGCTACTTCGGCCAGGACCCAAGGGTCTCGGTGGAGGTGGAGCGCTACTCCCCAGACCTCTCCTCATTCTGCTTCGTTACACTTAGAGGCAGTCTGGCCCTTGTAGAGGATGCGGATCAGGCCAGGGCTGTCCGCCAGAGCTTCGTGGACCTCATCCGACACAAGGAGATCTCCCCAGCCATCATGGTGGCCCTGGGCCTGCGGCCGGACCAGCCACCTGAAGCCCTGTTCGAAGCAGATGATATCCTGATTTGGAGACTTGTCAGGGTTGTTGAGATCATCGCCCTCAAGAACGGTTGAGCATAGGGATATTCTGGCGCAGCGCCCGATCCGCTTCAGCAAGTACGACTCGCATATCTCCTGAATCACGGTAGCGCTCAACAAGGATCTGGGAGAGGCTTCCCCCCTCTATGCGCTGACGCACGACAGGAAGATACGCCATCTGATCTGGGCTTGCCCGCCTCTCAGCCTCATCGCATAGCCTCTGCAGCTCCGGCTGGAGGCGGTCGGTGCCAGATGATATGGCGGTCTTTAGCAGTGCACGCAGAGCAGCCTCATCATCCTCCAGCGGAAGCGGGCTTTTCAGAAGCGCCAATAAAAAGGCGGTCATGGCCATATCCGACCTTATGCACTCCTGTTCATCCAGGGCCTTGACCTCTATGCAGCCTCTGGTGAAGCGCACTATGGCCCCCCGGGAGTTCACCCACTCCCTGCAAAGGACGTCTGCCTTCTTTGCCTTCAGCTCCCGGTATATACTCCGGTTTATCCGCACCCAATCCCGGTGGCTGGATAGCCGCTCAGGCAGGATATCGTTGCAGATCTGAGGGATCTCCTTCTGGTTATCCCGGTAATAGATCAGACGGTTGTCCGCATACCCAGTAGCCCGGCCCTCGACGAATGGGGAGGAGGCGGATACCGCCACCAGATATGGAATCAGAGACCTCACCCGATTAAACATCTGCACAAGGCCTGAGTTGTCGCCGTACGGGAAGTTTATCTGCAGTGCCTGGATGTTCAGCCAGCCGTGCTGGCGCAGGTTGAAGAGGCGGTTATAGGCATCGTAGTACTCCCCCTCGTCATGATCCCACCATGTGGTCTGGTCGAGCGTCAGAAGCGGGTGCATTCCCAGACCCAGGAAATGCATGTCACCAAAGCATCTGTGCATGCGGTCCACCCCTGCCTGCAGCAGCAGCTCAAGCTCGCTCAGGCTTGTCTGGGGCGGCGGCACAAGCTCCAATACGTGTTTTTGCAGCTCCTTGGATAGCCTCACCCCGCCAAAGGGTATCTCATCCGAGACGTTGCCTGCCACTCGCTCGATCAGCCTATCTGATATGGGAAGAGGACAGAAGTTATCGTCGTTGATGGAATACTCGTGTTCGGTCCCGATCATACCTCACCGTCCTTAAAGAGCGAGATCTCTGCCACCTTTATCGTATCCGGCTCCTCCACCTGAAGCACCACTGCCAGCTCCTCTGCCGGCAGCTCCCGAACAAGTGCCATGATCATCTCTACAGCCCGGTCGAACTGCTCCTTATAAGCAGGTGCATCCTTCACGAGATGAGGGACCATCGGGCATATGCTCTCCTTTTTCAGGTATATCTCCAGCAGATCATCATGAATGTCGAAGGTGAAAGGCCCGGCTACGCAGGTCTCGGGCTTGACCGGGTGGACGGTGCAGCCGCCCTCCCGGAACAGTATGCAAAAACCGTCGTCTTTGACCGCCAGCCGATGGTAGCCGGCCATCTCAATAGCATCGTCCGGCACCCCTGCCTCGCGGAGCATGGCCATTCTCCGGGGCGTCAGTGGTGGATGGGCATGGCTACAACACCCGCCGCCCAGTGTGCAGCGGGCACAGATTGAACTCAGATCGATATCGCTCAAGAGACATCATCTCTTATCGAAAAGTGCTTCCTTTAGTCCGTTTATAAAAGGATGGGGTGAGAGATGGCCTTTACGCTGGTCCTGCCACCCATTATAGGGGTAACGGGCCGCAAACGTATGCCAGGTCGGCTGATCATCTCTCGAAGTCTATCCAGCAGGAGCTTATCTCCTCGCCCACCAGCATTCGTGCGCCCTCTGGCACCAGGTCGGTGGATGCGTTATACCGGCTCGACTGGAATGGGCTGTAGATGCGGGAGGGTATATAGCTGCGAGTGTCCATGTGGGAATCGCCGCTTATCAGGAAGGAGATTATGCGGTGGTAGACGTCAGGATAATGCACATCCTCGCCGCCGTCCAATGACGGGTTGTCATTGACCTCTATCACGTACAGCCTGCCATCTCTCTCCTTTATATCAACTCCGTAAAGCCCACTGCCGATGGCCCGACCAGCCTCGATCCCGAGGTCGATGATCTCGGATGGGACTTCCTCCGGAGGCACGCTCTCAACACCGCAATAGACGAGATGGCCATTGACGGAGGCCTGGATCTTGAAGGTCTGGGAGGGTATGACGTATCGACAGGCGTAGAGGAACTCCCCATTGAGGACGCCGATACGCCAGTCGAAGCGGCTGGGTATGTACTGCTGTACGACCACCCAATCTGATAGGCGCAAGAACCTCTTGGCTATCCTCATGAACTCAGGGACGGTGGAGGCTTTCTCCACACGGGCCGAGAACGAGGTAGAGGGTTCCTTGAGCACGAGGGGCGAGCCCATCTCCTCAAAGAGCTCCCTGGCGTAATCGGCGGATATCTTCTCCTTACTGGGAAATACCGTCCTGGGCATGGGCAGCTCCCGCTTCATCAGATGCATGTACATATTGACCTTGTCGGAACATATCTGAATCGAGAGCGGGTCGTCGATCACAGGGACACCATATAGGCTGGCCATGCGGGCTGCCACATAGGTGGCATTCATGGGATCGGTGTTGGCCCTGATGAACAGGGCATCCAGCTTGGGGATCTTCTTGATGTCAACTGGAAAGATGAACTCTGCGGTGTGGCCCATGCTTTCAGCTACGTCCCGGCATTTGATCAGGGCCGATAGCTGCTCAGAGCTGCTCAATGTCTGTCTATTCACGAATATTCCAAGCTTGCTCAATGATTCACCCTCGTCTCCAGAAAGCTCTGTAAGAGCTCGGTCTCTTCCCGGGTCAGCTGGGAGTATCTAACGGGAGCCAGTGAGGACAGATAATATCCCCCACCGTCTCTCACAAGAACTATCGTGACCAGGGGTATCTGAAAGACCGAATATATCTTCTCTGACATGGAGGCTACCTCAGGGCTGCTATTGACCGTCTTGCCGAAGATCGAGACGTATGTCTCAATCTCAGAGCCGCTGGACATCTTCTGATAGCAGAAGGGGTACTTTCCGAAGTTGGTCACATGACGGATGACCTTCTTTGCGCTGGGGTAGTCGTTGACCACGAAGTGGTCTGAAGGAGTGGAGAAGTAGTTCAGCCCATAGACGATTGCCGGAAGGGTTACGTAAGAGTAGGATATCACCCACTCGCAGACCGATATACCAGCCATCTTGGCCTTCTCCAGGCAGATGGGCACTATGTAGGCATCTAAGACGTCGCCGCTGCTCGGCACAGTCCTGATCCCCTGAAACTCGTTTTGGACTATCGTGTAGTAGGGCTCGGTCTTGTAGAAATAATCCTCATTGATAATGTATACGGAATCGTTCTTGTTGACCGCATACATGATGTCCCGCTTGGGAATATGATCCTTCTTTCGTTTATTCATTTATTTCATCACCGCTGACCCCGTAACACAGAAGAGAGGGCAGTTGCTTGAGGCCAATATCGGTGACTTAGTCACTCCGCTACGGTGCTTGCTACGGTGTTTGTCACGGCGTTTGCGAAATTCGTTCCGATCTCCCATAAGGTTATCCTCGAAAGAGATTTACGAATCGTCAAACAGTGAACTACCCTGGTGGATGTATTTAGATTTTATCGTCGAGGGGGAAATGGGGCGAGTCAAGGAGAGGAATCTCTCGGTATCCCAAGAAGCCTCATCATATGGACCGGATCGGTGGTCGGAAGGGAGCAGGTGTTGCCGGCGCATACGTAGGCTGTCGCCCTTCCATCCAGCATCTTTAGGCCCACTGTCCAATCCGCAAGCTCAGATCCGGCTCCGACCACCGCTTTTCTCGGCAGGAAGGCCCGAAAGAGAGCCTGGCGAATAGCCTGAAATCCCGGCTCATCTGGCAGGCCGGTTATCGCGACCTGCTGAGCCGGCCCGAGCGCGAAGTCCAGGGCTGACAGAAGCCCGACAAAGGCGGCCGGAGACTTTGAGACCTGCCCGGAAGCATCTCTGAATATGGACTGTGCCCGCTCATCCAGGTCCGGGCGGCCCAAGATGTGAGCAAGACAGAGGAGATCGTAAGCCGCTACCGCATTTCCCGATGGTATTGCCCCATCGTGAAACTCCTTTTGGCGCACCAGGAGGTCGGGCTGGTCAGGCGAGAAGAACAGGCCGCCATCAGGATCTTTTAGGCTGGCCAACATCTTTTGGGCCAGCCCTTCGGCAGACCTCAGGTATCGATCATCAAAGCTGGCCCAGTATAGCTCGATAAGTCCCCAGATAAGGAAGGCATAATCGTCCAGGAAAGCGATGCCACCACTTCCGGTGCTGTGCACCAGTGTGGAGAGGGAAAGGAGATAATCTGCGGCGCTGAGGGCATCGGCCAGGGCCAGCTCCGCATCTGCTCCTTCAAGAATCATGGATCCACGGGCCAGGGCTGCGATCATCAGCCCATTTCCATCGGTCAGGATCTTCTCGTCCCTGGCTGGCCTGACACGGCTTTCCCGAACTTTCCAGAGGATCTGCCGCCAGTTATCAACCCGCTCTCTGAGTCGTCCCTCATCCCAGCCAAGTGAAGAGGCAAGGTCGTCCCAGGTGCCTCTCATGCGGAGGACTGCACGGCCAGTGCCGTCGCCAAGATCGGACTCCAAGGAGAATACCCTGTAAAATAAAGGTGCATCATCCCCTAAAGCCGACCGGATCTGCTGGGAGGTCCACAGGTAATAGCGACCCTCCTCTCCCTCGCTGTCCGCATCAAGCGCTGAGAAGAACGGACCCTGTGCCGAGCGAAGCTCCCTTCTCACAAAGCGGAATATCTCCGCGGCAACCGAGGCATATTCAGGCTGGCCGGTGGCTGCAGCAGCCTCCAGGTATGCGATGGAAAGCAGGGCCTGATCGTAGAGCATCTTCTCGAAATGCGGCACGTTCCATCCGGCATCGGTGCTGTAGCGATGAAAGCCCCCGCCAACCTGGTCGAAGATGCCACCTTCCCGCATGGCCTGCAGCGTGATCGTCACCATCTCGAGCGCATCAGGCTGAGACGACCTGTCCCACCATCGCAGCAGAAATAGCAGGTTGTGGGCCGAGGGAAACTTAGGAGATCCGCCAAAGCCCCCGCTCTGCCAGTCGAATCTGGCTGCAAGGTCCAAGTAGGCCCTCTCCAGCACTTCCATGCCCATCTCTTTGGATTCCTGGCGTTGCCGCGAGGATAGAGCTGAGAGGATCTGATCTGCCGTGTTCAACAGATCGGATCGCCTGGTCCTCCAGAGGGATTCAACCGCTGGCAGCAGCTCCAATAGCCCCTGGATGCCGTAGCGGCTCTGACGGGGGATGTAGGTGGCAGCGAAGAACGGACGCCGTTTTGGTGTCATTATTACGGTGAGAGGCCACCCGCCCCGGCCAGTCATCCGCTGGCAGACCTCCATGTATATGCGGTCCAGGTCAGGCCTCTCTTCCCGGTCAACCTTTACGCTTATGAAGGCCCGGTTGAGCAGATTGGCCACCTCTTGGTCCATGAAGGACTCCTTGGCCATCACGTGGCACCAGTGGCATGTGGAATATCCTATGGACAGAAAGATCGGTCGATCCAATTCCCGTGCCCTGGCGAAAGCCTCATCCGACCAGGGGTACCAGTCGACCGGATTGAAGGCATGCTGGCGCAGGTAGGGGCTGTTCTCCCTGATCAGGCGGTTGGGCTGGGACGACATGCCATGCTACTTTGATCTGAAGGAAAATAGCTTTTCGCATCATGGGATAGAACCGTTTCCTGGCTCCGGAAAGGGCGGTGGTTGCTCCTGCTGAATCAAACGAAAAAGACGGAGTGGTTCGGGGGATCTGATAGGACACCCCGTCCGCCAAAAAACCTCGGTATCTATTTGACAGGCCCCAGCGGCAGGACTACGCGACCGTGGGCCTCGTTGAGCACCTGGGCCATGGCTGTGTAGATGGCCGAAAGGCCGCAGATTATCCCCTCGTATCCGGCAAGGGTGCCAATAAAAGCGCTTCCGGTGGCATCCCGGGCCGCTAGCAGGAAGAATAGTATGGCCAGCGAGAGGAAGACAAACTGCAGAGCCCGGTTGGCCTTCAGCGTCCCGAAGAACATCAGGGCGGTAAAGAGTCCCCACATGAAGAGGTAAGCGGTCATGGCCGGAAGGGACGCCTTCTCCCCAAGTCCAACTCCGGGCATCAGGATCAGACCCACCAGGGTCAGCCAGAACAGGCCGTAAGAGGTAAAAGCCGTGGTCCCGAAGGTGTTGGCTTTCTTCCACTCCATGATTCCGGCGATTATCTGGGCAATTCCCCCATAGAATATGCCCATGGCCAGGATCATGGTGCTCAGCTCGAAGTAGCCTGCGTTATGCAGGTTCAATAGAACCGTGGTCATTCCAAAACCCATAAGCCCCAGCGGGGCAGGATTGGCCGTGGTGTCCTTTATGGTCATGAGGTCGGCCGCCCTCTTGGTATCGATTGCCGTTGCAATTCCCTCCTATTCCCACGGCCCTTTTCAGTTCATAATATTAATTTGTTACCCTAAAGATATAAATTAAAAATAGTGAGAATTGCTCCAGATCGGGCCATTGAGAATCAATTTATAGCAAATTAAACGATAAATAATGTCCAATTTCGTGACAGGAGATAATGCAATTTTTCCAGATAGAGTGAACAGTGCTTGATGAGAACAAGAAGCCACAGAGTAGGAGCCACGGAGTAGGAGACACAGAGTAGGTATTTCTTGAGAAGCCGCATCCTGGCCAATGACTGCCCCATGCTTGAATGTGTAAAAGGGACAGGAGGCACCCAATGCTGCGCATCACGAGCTGTCAAAAAAAAGAAGGACTAATCTCAAACTGAGATCTCTAAGCCGATCAGGCCAGCTCCCACAGCACCACGAATACCAGGAACAGCACACAGAGAGCCCCGATTACATTATGGCTCTCGGGAAGACGGATGCCCTGGGACTGGTGCTTGCGGCGATACTTCTTCAGCATCTCCTCGTTGGCCCTTTCATACTGCATCATGGCGTCGGTAATTCCAGTGATCAATTCATCCACCCCAAACTGCCGGTGAAGACGGGTTTGGATGGCTGCCACCCGCCATTACCGGTGTATTTCTTATTCTTGCAAAAAGGTATTTAACTATAACGGTTAAATGACCAACAAAACAAAATACCACCTATAGATATCGTTTTTTAGATATAATCCCTGGACAAAATCGTGGACCAACTAAGAAATAGAAGGGATTGGTCCGGGATGGGGAGGGATGCGCAGACATTCTCCCCACCCTGCTTATATCCTCCGCACGCATATCGTACACCCATGATCAAGATAGAGACCGAAAGCGAGAGAGATGTGCTGGACATAACACAAGAGGTCCAGCGAGAGGTGGAGGCCAGCGGGATCAAGGAAGGCCTGGCCCTGATCCACACTCTGCATACCACCACCGCCATAATCGTAAACGAGGGCGAGGCTGGGCTGCGGCAGGACCTTATGGACCAGATGGACCGGCTGCTGCCGAATGGTGGCTATCGGCATGGCGAGAACGGACCATCCCACATCCAGGCAGCGCTCCTTGGAAACAGCGCAGTCCTGCCGGTTGAAAGAGGTAGGCTGCTGCTGGGTACCTGGCAGCAGATCCTGTTTCTGGAGCTGGACGGCCCAAGGATGCGCCAGGTCGGGGTAAGGGTAATTTCGGCGTAAAGGGCAGGCCAAAAGACGGCCGTTCCTGTATTGGAGCCTCGGCTGCAGGCTGATACGCTGCAAAGCAGGGATTAGCGCCTTACGCTGGCATTTAGAGAGACCACCCCAATTCCTGATAACGCAGAGAAATGGTACCAGCCTGCAGACGACGTTATTGCCAGAAAAAAGATGGATGATCCCGGGAGGGGCTTAAGGCCAGATTGGGGTACCCTCGCTGCGGGTGCACTCGGCGAACTGCTTGGACAGCAGCCTGGTGATCGGGCCGGGCTTTCCGCTCCCTATAATCCGGCCATCGATCTTGACCACAGGGGCAAGCTCGGCAGCTGTTCCTGTGACGAAGATCTCGTCCGCCGTATAAAGGTCGAAGAGACCGAGCTGGATCTCCCGGATCGGCATTCCAGCTGCCCGGGCGGTATCAATGACAGCCTGGCGGGTGACGCCGCGCAGGTTGTTAAGTGTGGGCGGGGTGTTTATGACGCCGTCTCTGATCACGAAGATGTTGTCCCCGGAGCCCTCGGAGACTGTTCCGTCTGCATCCAGGAAGATCGCTTCGTCGCCGCCCTTTATGTTGGCCTCGATCTTGCCCAAGATGTTGTTGAGATAGTTCAGCGACTTGATGTTTGGGGGCAGAGCTGCAGGAGAGTTGCGGCGGACTGTGACGGTGACCCCGGTCAGGCCAGTCTCATACAGATCGCCGTACATGGCGCCCCACTCGACCGCGATTATGATGACCGATGCGACCATGCACTTGCGTGGATCAAGCCCCAGGTCTCCGATACCCCTGGTGACGATGGGCCGGATATAAGCATCCTTCAGGTTGTTGCGGCGCAGCGTCTCCAATATAGCATCGCTCATCTCCTGCTGGGTCATGGGTATCTTCAGCAGGATGGCCTGGGCAGAATCGAAGAGGCGACGGACGTGGGCTTCCAGACGGAAGACCCGCCCGCCGTAGGCGCGAATGCCCTCGAAGACGCCGTCACCATAGAGGAAGCCATGGTCGAAGACCGAGACTGCCGCCTCCTCCCTGGTGACGTATTTGCCATCCATGTAAATCAGGCTCATGGATCAAAGGGCACCATTGCCTAGGATAAATGAGTTTTGATGCCACGCCCGGTTCATCGATGGGTTTATTATAGGAGTGGAAGAGGCAAGGGGTTACATCCTCGGCTGGGATCAGCGGCGGTGTTGGACCTATGGCAAGACTTGGTTTTGTGGTCTCGGAGTTCAATAGGGATATCACGTATCAGATGGAGCTTTTGGGCCGTGAACATGCGCGCTTTCTCGGGGCGGAGGTGGTATCGACCATAACGGTCCCGGGCGTATTCGATATGCCACTGGCTGTGCGCAAGCTCCTGCGTCGCGATGACGTGGACGCCGTTGTCACCATAGGCTGCGTCATCCAGGGAGACACCGGACATGACGAATTGGTTGCCCAGCATGCCGCAAGGAAGATAATGGACCTGGCACTGGAATACGGAAAACCGGTGGCATTGGGCATCACCGGACCCCGCATGTCCAGGCCCGATGCCCATAAGCGAGTGGAGAATGCCAAGCGGGCTGTGGAGGCTGCGGTCAAGATGACAGGCCGGATGGAGGAGGATTGAGATGGTATCGGAACGAATGGCATCCATCCAGGAATCGACCACGCTCAAGATATCGGCGGAGGCGAAGAGGCTGGCTGCTGAAGGGCTGGACGTCATAGATATGGGCGTGGGAGAGCCGGACTTCGACACCCCGAGACATATAATTGAGTCTGCTTACCGATCGATGCTCGATGGTGAGACGCATTATGCCCCCACCAACGGAATCCCCGATCTGAGGAAGGCCATTGCAAAGAAGCTGCGAACCGAGAACAATCTCCCGGTCACCCCGGACGACGTGGCGGTGACGCCAGGGGCAAAGATGGCGGTATTCGCCGCCATCCAGGCCATGATGGACCAGGGGGACGAGTGCGTGCTGATAGGCCCGTCGTGGGTCAGCTATGAGCCATGCATAACCTTTGCAGGCGGCCAGGTATCCTGGGCATCGGTGGACCAGAGATTTCAGCCCCTGGACCTGGCTGAGGCGATCACCTCTCGGACCCGCCTGATAGTCGTCAACTCTCCTGGAAACCCAACCGGTGCCGTGTTCGGGCGTCGTATGCTGCAGGAGATCCGGGACCTGGCGATCGACCACGATCTTCTGGTCATATCGGATGAGATATATGAGAAGATCATCTACGGCGAGGAGCACATCAGCATCGGCTCGCTCCCCGATATGGCCGACCGAACAGTGACCATAAACGGCTTCTCCAAATCTTATGCCATGACCGGGTGGCGCCTCGGTTACCTGGCCGGGCCAAAGGAGATTATGAAGTACGTGTCACGGCTGCTCTCTCATTCCGTATCCTCAGCCACCACCTTCGTCCAGCGAGCCGGTGTGGCAGCTCTGGAAGGACCCCAGGAGGAGGCTGACCGGATGGTGAAGGAGTTCCGGATTCGGCGGGATCTGCTGGTAAGCGGCCTGCAGTCACTGGGCATACCATGCGCCATGCCTGGCGGCGCTTTCTATGTGTTCCCCGATGTCAGCGCACTCGGAGGCGGCGATTCATTCGCCCAGAGGCTGCTAAAGGAGGGGCTGATGGCGGCCACTCCAGGTTCCGCGTTTGGGCCGGGCGGCGCAGACTATGTCCGGCTCTCTTACGCCACCTCGCAGGAGCGTCTGACCGAGGCGCTGCGAAGGATTGGAAGGATGGTTGGGTAAAGCGTTCTTGCCATCGAGAGACAAAAAGGCAGATGAGGAAAGGCATTTAGAATCATCGCTCGGGATAGCAGGTGATGATGGCCCTGCTTTTCCCGAAAATCCGATCGGTGATCGTCTGAGCGGCAAAAGGGGCGATGGTCCTGGCAAAGAGCGGCTTCCATGTGAAAGCCAGGCAGTTATTTTCGTAACTCCACCAACGACGGATCATCCGATAGCAATTTAGTATATGTGGATATACACCCAATAGAATGAAGGACGTAAATCTCCTGGCCAAGCGGATTGGCCTGGTAGCGGTCGCCAATCTGGTTAGCGAGCTCTACGGCCTGATATTGCTTCCGATTCTGGTCAAGAATATGTCCATATCCGAATACGGGGTATGGGTACAGATATACGTCACCGTTGGCCTTATACCCGCACTGGCATTGCTGGGCCTGCAGTATTCCATGGTGAGATTCCTGGCACCTGCCAGAAATAGGGAAGAGGCAGCCCAGATATTCTACCCCATTGCAGCTGCGATGTCACTGTGCGGTATTTTCTCTTCAGCCGCGATATATATATTCGCACAACCGCTTTCAAGGGTGCTTTTTGGGGGAGATATAGTTGCAGTAAAGACACTATCATTAATTATATTTTTTGAATGTATTCTTCAAATTACAATGAATTACTTTAGATCTACCCAGCAGATCAAAAAGCACTCGCTGTTCCTTTCATCGAGATCAATAATTATAATAATATCGATCGGATATCTTGTGACCGCCGGATACGGGATAACAGGAGCCTTGGTGGGCATGCTGGCAGCCACATCACTGGTGGCCTGCATAACCGCCATGATCGTGATCAATGAGATAGGGATAACCTATCCGCGTTTCGATCGGATCAGGGAATATCTTTCATTCGGATTTCCCACCGTTCCGGGCAACCTCTCTGGATGGGCCGTGAGCTATAGCGATCGTTACGTCATAACTATACTTTTGGGCACCGCTGCCGTGGGTTATTATTCGCCGGGATATACTCTTGGAAATATCATCAATATCTTCGTAACCCCTCTGTCCTTTCTGCTCCCATCAGCTCTGTCCAGGCTATACGACAATGATGAGAAGGAATCGGTTATCCGCATAATCGGATATTCCATGAGGCTCTTCCTGACTTTGGCAATCCCCTCTGCCTTTGGCATAAGCGTCCTATCAAGACCGATCCTGGAGATCCTGGCCACACCTGAGATTGCCAAAGAAGGATTTCTGGTGACCCCATTCGTGGCCCTTTCTGCCATATTCATTGGCGGTTATGCGATCCTGTCCCAGCGTCTGATACTTGAAAAGAAGACCAAAGCGATGGGAACCATTTTGATATTGACTGCGGCGCTCAATCTGGGATCAACTATCATAGCAGTTCCTATCATGGGAATAACTGGAGCTGCATTGACAACACTCCTGGCATATGCTTTTGCCTATATCGTTGCATGCCACGTCATAGAGACCGAGATCGACATACAGCTTGACAGGGCGTTTATCGTCAAGTGCACGATATCCGCCTTGATAATGTCTGGATTCCTGATGGCAACAAGACCCGTTTCTGCCCAGGGTATCCTGGGCGCAATTATCATATCGGCAATAATATATTTAATATCACTCTTTGCCATAGGAGGCATCAGCAAAGAAGAGATCCTATTCCTAAAGCAGCTGGCGAGATGAGATAGCCAGCAGGCGACGACAGATTGCAGCAGGCTGCCGGGGCAGAACAGCCTTTTCCAGCCAGATCGTATAAAAAAGCAGCAAGTTCTCCTTCAACAGGCATCCTCTCTCCAAGGATTATGCAGGCGACATTTCTTAGGATCGGCCAGCTGCGGCCCAAATATGCAGAGCCGATGAGCTAAGAGCAGATATCCATGAAAATCGTTTGATCGAATTGTTTTGGGAATTACGTTATGAAACCAACAGCCTTTTAAATGGATTGGGTGATGCCAATAAATGAAAAGGCGCAGCACGGATCTGCCGAAATTTCACGGTCGATGCTATCTGCCGCCGGCCAACCAGCAAAGGAAGCTCGGGTAGCGTGTGCACATCGAATTGCCCATCATGATATGCCGCAATATATGATCAGTGTGTCAGGCGCTGAGATATATACCTGTATGCTTGCGCAGCCGCTCGATATTTCCCAAAAATCTGCATAGAGAGAGTCAGCAATGAGAGCAGTCGTAACAGGCGGAGCCGGATTCATCGGGTCGCATCTATCTCTATCTCTGGCAAAGGAGCATGAGGTGATTGTGATTGACGATCTCTCTGCCGGGCGGATGGAGAACCTGTCTGGCGCCTCGGTAAAGCTGCATATAGGGTCCGTACTCGACCCCGATCTTCTGTCCCGGGCTTTCGCAGGAGCTGATATGGTCTTTCACCTGGCTGCGGTGGCTTCGGTGACGCAGTCGATTGCAGATCCCGTCGGCACATCCTGGGTGAATGCGATGGGCACCCTCAACGTCCTGGAGGCAGCCAGGGCAGCCGGTGCGAAGCGCGTAATATTCTCCTCGTCCACGGCAGTCTACGGAAACGGTATCGATCAGCTCAAGTCGGAAGATATGCAACCGGAGCCTATGTCGCCTTATGCCGTATCCAAGCTGGCTGGTGAGGGCTATGTTCTGGCTTACAACCGCCTCTATGGAATGGAGAATTCGGCATTGCGCTACTTCAACGTCTACGGGCCAGGGCAGGACCCGTCCTCGGAGTACGCAGCGGTCGTCCCCAAGTTCATCACGGCTGCGCTGCGGAATAGAACGCCGGTGATATACGGTGACGGCGAACAAACCCGAGATTTCGTGTATGTGGAGGACGTGGTCGCTGCGAATCTGCTTGCTGCCAGATGGAAGGCCCCCGGTCTGTACAACGTGGCATCGGGTATCAGCACCAGTATCAATGAGCTCTTGAGGATTGTGGAAAACGTCACTGGAAGAGCGCTGAGTCCTTTGCGCCAACCGGCCCGCCCAGGTGACGTGCGCCATTCGGCGGCCAACATCTCCAAGATACTTCGAATGGGGTGGGAGCCAGAGGTTAGCTTAGAGCGGGGACTCCAGAAAACGGCAGAGCAGTTAGCACAAGATTACACCAATAGCTGATTATTGCAAATAATATAATATTTGATGTTCTTCAGCCAGGCATTTCTCCGACGGTCCCAGGACTCTTAATCGCAGCAGCTGGATTCTTCTTTCCGCACCATACCGCAAGCACCAGTCAATACTTGCATAGCAGCCACCCAAGAGCAGACTGAAAAAGGGTGTCACATGGGGATTGTGAATTTATAAATTATATTACTATAAATTAATGGTGAGGGGTGATATGGAATCATCATTTCGCAAGAATTTCCTGGAGATATTTGCAGAATTTGACATAATTCGATTTTGAATCGTAATTCAAGCGCCAATTCAATCTGCTCTGTTTTCTTTTCGCCATCATGAGAGTTCTGTCTGATGTGAAGGACTCCAGAGCGCGGGAGATGTCATCCGGAGATGGATTGGAAGGCAATAGAATGCCATTATCTTCCGTGACAATCTCAGGCGTTCCTCCAACTGCAGTGGCTATTACGGGCACGCCAAAACTCTGGGCTTCCATTATAGAGACCGGGAGCCCTTCCATTTCACTAACATTTATAAAAACGTCTATTGGGTGAGTTCTGTAATAATCAACGACATCTTGGTGGGCCAGCGTCCCCAGGAAGCCGTATTCGATCGATTGTGGTAGCCTGCTTGCTGCCTCTTCAAGCGAGGATCTCCCGGGACCGTCTCCGATATGCTGCCATTCTACAGAAGTATCAGGATGCCTTTCCCCAAATTCCCTGATCCCTTCTATCAGGAGGCCCAGGCGTTTGACAGGGGAGATGAACGAACAGGATAGTATTCTGAATTTCCCGTCCTCTGACGGACTCGCCTCGTCTGAGGGATCATCCACACCCAGCCTCGATAGTACGAATTTGTCTGAGAGACCGTTGAACCTCGCTCGAAGATACGAACGTCCATTTTCAGAAATAGTAAATATATTATCAATATTTTTAAAAATGAACGTCCTGAATGGGAGATATTGCGGAATATGCCGCTCCTCGTATAGATCTGCTCCATGAACACGCGAAACGACCTTAATCTGGCTATTCTTTCCCTTTGCCAGTATCAATCCCATCGTAACCTCCCCCAGCCAGTAAGTATAAAATATACTATCGTTTATATCTATATCATTGTCGGATATATAAGAGAGCACCCAGTCACGGGATTTTATAGCCCAATATAGATACGAACAGATAGCAATGAAAGACTTCCTGTGCATTACTGAGACCGGCCTTTGGGATATCTCCTCAAGCAGTACCCTGGAGCTGAGCGAAAGTGCCGCGGATTTAGCCAGCACTCCTGCTTTGAGTCCATTTTTCGCAAGGGATAGATCGACCTCAACAGGAGTTGGCATTGGCCTTCTTGAACCTTCGATCTTGCTGGGGACAAGTATCACGTGTCCAAATTTGCGTTTAAGATGGACGAGCTCTGTTTCGATGAACTGCTCGCCATCACCATACGGATAGGTATACGTAAACAGAAATATGTTCTTTTGATTTAATACTATTATTTCGCCCCCAAAAATGAACCTACACCGGCAACTGGCACCTGGCAACAATGCATTCTCTCAAGATAGGGTGTCTCAAGATGCGAATGGAGTCCAGAAAATTTCGATTGAGAAGAGGCCGTTTTGTTCGAAAAGATTGGCACATTTTGATATCGATCAAGGATAGGCCAGCCCTGTCGATCACCTTCCAGAGAGTATATGGCGTGAACCAGTACCTGTGATCACTATTTATAATTTCCATATCATGAAACGCATAGTTGAAATTCGAAATGCGAAAAGCGTTCGGAACTGTGATTATTGCCTGGCGTATGATTCCAGCATACCTCATCCCGATACCATGAAGAAAGTCCACAGGATTATCGACGTGCTCTAATACTTCACCTACCAATATAAGATCCCAAATATTATCTCGTATTTCGGGGATGTCATCTTTGACCACGTCGCCGCAGATCACATCGTTAAAACCAAGCTGATCTCTTACGTACCTGATCCCATCTTCGTTTATATCTACCCCAAGACATCGAGAGGCCACATCATCAAGCCTTTTATGAAGCCAGATGTTTGATTCTATCTTTGAGGATATCAGTGGAATGTGATCCAGACAGCCTAAATGTATAATACGCTTACCTTTTACAAGGGACTCAAGAAGCTCTATCCTATAGATAGATTCGCCATTAACATCGGCCAGTTTTACCTTCAAACCGTTGGAAAACCGCTCCCCCCGCACATACGGATAAATCGCATCATCCAGGTTCATATTTGGTCACAAATTGGATCTATTTCCTAAAAGTAAAGCAGCTGAATAGGCAATCACAATAACATTGATAACGATGAGAATAACAGATCATCTCGTATCACGTGCTGAGGGTAACCCGTCAACGACTGTTTCAATGCTTAGAGCGAGAAATAATGCTGCCAAGTATAATAAGATATCCCAAGCGGAGTTCCTGCCGAAAAGGAAATATACCCTAAATAATAATTATAAATTATAAATATACTTAATAATATACTTTGCCACCAGATCGCTCCGGTGCCGTCTCTCAACATAAGACCGGCCAGCTCGGCCAAGTGACCGCCTCCACGAGGCATCCTCCACCAGCGACTTGAGCTTGGCCGCGAGATCTATGGGCCCCGTATTGATCACGGGTGCTCCATCGAGATACGACGCCAGGTCCTCCCTGATGAACGCGCATACCGGCTTGCCAAGGGCCATTGCCTCAATGGCGAAGTTCCCATACCACCCGACTAGAAGCTGATCGACCATGATATCTGCACCCATGTAGAGCTTTCTGGCCTCCTCATGAGGCGTGTTCTCTACCATTATCAGCTCCACATAATACCCTTCCTTTTGGATCTCATCTACGGCACGTATCACATGTTCAGTTCCCTTGATCCTTCTATCGCTTGGGGCGTGAACGATTCGTAAGGGTCCGGAATGCTCGGGAATCCCTATCGGTGGACAGGAGTCGAGATCTATTGGATTCGGCACCCATATCGCATCCTCAGACCACTCCAGCAAATCCGGTGTGGATACGATGATCCCATCTGACAGATGCGAAAAGAGATATCCTTCCCCCTTTCCCCTTATATCGTCGCCCTTATGATGGATCACGATCTTCTTGCCCATCCTCTTCCAGAGAGGGATATCCAGTCCCATCGGTAAGGCAGACGAGTAATGGAAATGGAGTATATCGTACTCATCGACCAACTTTGATAAGCTCAATATCCTCTCCAGACAACGAAAGGGAAAAGGAGTCTTGGTCGGCCTGAGAAAATCCGCTTCGTAACCGAACTTGTGATGTTGAAACGCGATGACATCGCTCTTCATGCCGAGCCCGCGCTGGGCCAAAGACAGCACACGAGGGACTCCTGCCGTATCACCCACATGAAGAACCGAGCCCCTTATGGGATCGTGACCTTTCAAGACCCATGACCCCCATCCACAAACGCTCGAAGCCACAGCTCGGTGTTCACTATCCTCCACAGCTGCTCGCCGCTCTGGCGGCGGCCGGCCTTACAATCCTGAAAGGCTGCAGCCACACGGTCCGCATCCCAGTAAGGCCGGGACCGAAATTCGGGTGAGGCGAAGATCTCATCGAATATCGAGGTGATCTCCGGCGTGCTGAGCCAATCTCCATCCGGAGTTGCGAAGCCGATCTTGTCTCTGCGGCCAAGTATGAGAGAGGAGACAAGCCCCTCAAGGGCCTGGCGCAGGACATGCTTTGTGCCGCCGCCATGAATCTTCAGGCCGGAAGGCAGCGACTCGGCCAACTCCACCAGGCGGAAGTCCAGGAAGGGCACCCTTGTCTCTACGGACCAGCGCATCGAGTTCTTGTCCTCGTAGCGCAGGAGCTGAGGGATGCTGTAGCAGAGAAGATCTGAGATCAACGCCGAATTGAGATCAAATCCCCGCTCTGCAAAAGGGGTGGAGGTGGGACCCTGGTAAAACGGCCTGAGGTAGCCCAGACCCCGATTCCAGATGTATTTGAGCAGGCCTCCGAGCCCCATGCGGAAGCCCAGGGTAGCCAGCGGGAAGACCACCAGGTCGGACGGATTGTAACCAATGGCCCTGGCCGCTGCCAGAGCCTCATCAAAGCGCCCCTTTCTCAGGCACTCGAAGAGGTAATACTTGAAGTAGATGAAATAGCCGGCGAATAGCTCGTCTGAGCCCTGGCCGTCCAAGAGCACCTTCATGCCGTGCTCATGTGCAAGCCTCATCACCCTGTACTGCCCGTATATGCTTATCGAACGGAAAGGCTCCTCCTGCGACCAGACCAGATCCTGCAGGTCCTGCATGAGCTCCTCTGCAGAGGGAGTGACAAGGAACGATTCGGCTCCGACATCCTCAACCACCTTTTCCACGAATCGCGACTCGTCAAGCCTATGCCCTGGAAATACCATGGAGAATGTCTTGATCCGTGACTTGGGGCTGACTGCACGCATGGCATAGACTATGGCAGAGGAGTCGATGCCGCCGCTGAGGCAAGAGCCCACCGCAACGTCTGAGACGAGGCGGCAGCGCACGCTGTCAAGGAACAGCGATCGAACCTGCTGGGTGGGATCGTCCGGGACCTCCCCCGCCTTCAGCCGATCTGGCAGACCGTACCATCGATTCAGCCTGATCCGGCCGGTCGACAGATCGTAGATCATCCACTCCCCGGGCATCAGCCTGTCCACCCCCGATAAAAAGGTCTCCCGCAGATGGTCGGTGAAGCCAAATGCCAGGTACTCGTATACAGCCCGCGGATGGGCAGAGAGGCTGGGAAGGGCAGGGAGAAGGGCCTTGATCTCTGAGGAGAAGATCAGGCCTCTGCTGTCATGGTGATAGTAGAGGGGCTTTACGCCGAACCTGTCCCGGCATAGAAATATCTGCCCTTTCTCTTGATCGTAGAGCGCGAACGCCCACATCCCGTTGAACCTATCCACACATGAGGGCCCCCACTGCTCATATGAATGGATTATCACCTCGGTGTCGGTGCGGGAGGCGAACCGGTGCCCCATCTCCTGAAGCTCGGATCGGATGGAGGAGAAGTTATAGATCTCGCCGTTGTAGGTTATCCAGAGGTTCTTGTCCTCGTTGCTCATGGGCTGATGCCCCTGGGCTGACAGGTCGATGATGGAGAGCCTGCAGTGGCCAAGCGTGGCCCGACCGTCGCAGAAGGTCCCTTCGTCGTCCGGTCCCCGATGCCGCAGGACCCCGTTCATGGATTGGACAAGCAAGGGGTCGTCCCAGGAGAACCCGTTTATCCCGCACATCAGACGACTTCCTGATACACCTTCTCGATCAGCTCCCGGTTGGACTCCCAGAACCGCAGATCGCTTCCGCCCAGCGGCTGCGGCCCCCGCTCAAGCCAGGGCCCGACCCGCTCTGCCAGACGGCTGCTCTTCACAACCTCAAGGTTCTTGCGATCCCCCTCCCTGGTGATACCGGAAGCAAGAACGGCCTTGCCCATATTCAGGTACTCGTTTAGCTTCCAGATGCTCAGGTCGGTTGAATAGGGGGTAAGAACGTTCTCCTCGCGGGGGATAAGACAGAGCGCCGCCTGCCTGACAAGCGAGGCTACCTTGACGTGGGGCTGCCACCCAAGCGAGCGCAGGTTGGGGGGGCACCTCTTCAGATACCACCAGGAGAACGGGCCGCCGCCAACTATCCAGAACTGCTGATCCGGGCACGCCCTTGCGATCCTCAGCAGGTTTCCGACCCCCTCCTGCTCGCAGACCCTGCCAACGAAGATGACCGACCCCTCACCCAGGTCAAGGCCGGAGCTCTCCTGGCCCATCTTAAGGAAGCTCTGAGAAGGGTAGTTGGGGATTATGTGCACGGATTTGTCTGGAGCGAAGGCCAGGGCCTTATCCCTTAGAGGTGAATTTACCGTGGTTATCAGATCCGCCGACCTGGCCAGCTCAGACTCGAAACGCTCGCAAAAAGCCAGGCCAGCCTGGCCAAACCTCATCTGGGTCTCCACCCCCCAGGGGGAGCGGTAGTCGTATATCAGCCGGCGAAACCGCCCCCGAAGCTGAGGCATCTTGTGGTAGATTATGTCAGGCACGTTGAATATATGCAGCACGTCCGGCTCCTCCCGCCTGACCATCTCCTGGGATGCCCTGGTGATGGCGAGCCAGTTGGAGGTTCCGAAGGACGGAACCACCACCTCGTAGCCCAGCTCCTGTAGCGTGGACCGGAAGAGCTGAAGCCGGGTGGTCCGCTCAGGCTGGTTGGCCAGAAGCATCACCTTCACTGAAATCGCCTCAGCGCCGCATCTCGGCCATTCATGATATCACCCTGGTCGTCTTGGCCCGCGTAAGCACCGCCTCGTACTGCTTGGCCAGGGACCGCCAATCGAATCTCTCAGCTATTGCCCGGTTCTTCTCCGGTTCCTCTGGCTTCGAGAGCATGGACCTCACATTGGAGACGAAGCTCTCCTGATCGTCATAGTATCGCAGGCCGTCGCCAAGCAGCCGCTCCAGAGAGATCATCCGGCTGGAAAGGACAGGCCGGCCGCAGGACAGGTAGTTGAATATCTTGCCTCCGGCAGCATACTCGTTCTTCTTCATCATCTTGAGTGGATTGAGCCCGATATCCATGGCCGATATGTACCGTCCCAGCTGGGCATAGGGAACGGCGCCGGTGAAGACCACGCGGTCGGCCACACCAAGTGACCGGGCCTCTCCCTGTATGCGCTCTCCATAATCGGTGAACAGCCCGGGGCCCACCACCAGAAGGGTGACGTCGAGATTTGGCAGTGCCCCCACAACCATCTCAAGGTCGACCCAGTACTCCAGAGAGCCCACATAGCCTATCACCGGCCCACGCAGGCCTAAAGCCCGCTTCGCCTCGGACATGTCCATTGGTTGCAGGAGCGTGGTGTCCACACCGTTGGGGATCACCTCCACACTCGTAACCCCTAGACCCTGCAGAAAGTCCCGAAGCTCATTTGTCACCGTGATCACCTCTCTGGCCTGCCGAAGGTTGTGCCTGGTGATCATGCGCACCCCCCGCTTCACCGCTTCACCACGGATGGAGCCGGGATAGTATATTGAGGCCGACTCCTCCAGGTGGTCCAGGTAATCGAAGACCACCGGCACGCCGGTCAGGCTTGCCAGAAAGGACGGCATGATGTTTGCGGAGAGGATGACCTCGATGCCTTCCTCGCGGATCACCCTTTGGATCGCCTGCCAGTGGACAAGAGCGCTCTTGAGATAGTAAACGGAAGGGTCCCCGGCCTGTACCGATCCGGCTTTATGAAGATTGCATCGGGTCTCCCGGGGCGGGTTGTCCCTGAAGCGGGACAGCTCGAAGTGCAGGACGTGGACGCTGTGCCTCTCGGCCAGTATATCGAAGATGAAGTTGAGCCGATTGGGAAACGGGTGGCGTATCCAGTCCGTGGTGGGTATGACCAGTATATTCATTGCCTCGTCCTGAAACGTATCGATCGTACCGGCCCTATCTCCCTCTGGCCTTTAAATTCCTATGCCAGGCGAGAGGCGGCCGAAATCGGAGGATCGGATATGCCACGGGCGCCTTCGCGATCCGGCCAAACACCAAGCCAAATCTCCCCGAAGCGGTGTCTGCGACCGATGCCGGCTATTTTTGGCGCTCGCCACAGCCAGCTAGTTATATAAAGAGACCGCTCTTTTTTCCTGGAATCAACTCACGCTGGGTGCGATTAATGAAGGCGGTTATACTTGCAGCCGGTGAGGGACGCCGGTGTCGGCCCCTCACTCAGACCAGGTCCAAAGTCATGCTGCCGGTGGGCAACAGGCCTTTCATGGAGCATGTGATCAGAGCCCTGGCAGCCAACGGTATCCGGGACCTGATCGTCGTGGTGGGGTACCAAAAGGAGCGGATAATGGACCACTTCGAGGACGGTCTCCGCTACGGGGTCAGGATCAGCTATGTGGTCCAAGACGAGATATTAGGCACCGCCCACGCCCTCTCGAGGGTGAAGGATGAAATCGATGGGGACTTTCTGGTTCTCAGCGGGGACAACCTGCTGGATGAGAAGGCTGTATCCGAGCTGATTGCGGCCCCAGGAGAATACGTCATCCTGGCGGCCATGCGCCGCACAACAGGAGATTATGGCGTTCTCACCGTGGAGGAGAACCGGGTGGTTGCGATAGCCGAGAAGCCCGGCCGCCCCTGCGCAGGCATTCTGAACACGGGCGCCTATCGCTTCGGACTCGACATATTCCAGGAGCTGCCACGCACGCCCATATCGGAGAGGGGATCTTACGAGCTGACGCAGACCCTGGCCCGGATGATCGATGCCGGCTGGGAGGTGAGGGCTCATGTAACCGACGGGGTTTGGGCCGACGCCATATTCGTATGGGATCTGCTCAGCGCCAACAGCATAGCCAATGGGCTGCGGGAGATGGAGGTCAAGGGCAATGTGGAAGATGGCGCCCAGCTGCGCGGCCCGGTGGAGGTGGGCAAGGGTTCGATCATCCGGGCCGGCTGCTACATAGTGGGCCCAGTGAGCATCGGCCGCAATTGCGACATCGGACCAAATGCCATCGTCCTGCCATCGTCGACCATCTGCGACTCGGCACGTGTGGGCTCACACACCGAGATCCGCAACAGCATAATCATGCCAGGCACCCGTGTGGGCTCAGGCTGCATCATCTCCGACTCGGTGATCGGGGCCGACTGCTCCATCGGCGATCAGTTCCTGGCGGAGTCCGGATCGTCAATTGTTGAGGTTGAGGATATATGCCGCCGGGCCGAGTTCGGATCGGTTGTGGCCGACCACTCGTGTGTCGGCAGCCGGGCCCTGATGCTGCCGGGAACCATGATCGGCACCGACTGCCGCATAGGATCCGGTGTCACTGTTAGAGGATCGGTGGAGAGGGGATCGAGAGTGATCTGAGATGTGCGGAATCGTGGCTTATGCTGGACTTGAGAAGGCCGGACCGATCCTCTTCGACACGCTGAAGCGGCTGGAGTACCGGGGTTACGATTCGGCAGGGATCGCTGTTCGCTGCAATGGGGGCATAGAGGTCTTCAAGTCGGCAGGCAGGATAGCCGACCTGGAGAAGGCCTACAAGAAGATGGGGTCCCCAGGCGAGAGGATGGGCATCGGGCACACACGGTGGGCCACCCACGGCAGGCCCAGCGATGAGAACGCTCACCCCCATATCTCCGGAGATCTGGCGATAGTCCACAACGGGATCATCGAGAACTACCTGGAGCTGCGCGATGAGCTGACTGCCCTGGGCTATGAGTTCTTATCAGAGACCGACAGCGAGGTCCTGGCTCACCTCATCAATCACAATTATCGGTCCGACCTGTCCCAGGCTGTGTCCAAGGCGATCCAGGTGGTAGAGGGCTCCTATGCCGTCGCCGTCCTCTCCGCAAGGTCTCCTTACATTGTCTGCGCCCGCAAGGACAGCCCCCTTGTTATCGGCATCGGACAAGGCTCCAACTACGTGGCCTCAGATGTGCCGGCATTGCTGCCCTACACACGCAGCGTTGCCCGTCTCCGCGACAAAGAGATGGCCCTGATCTCAGCTGGCCAGGTAACCATCCTTGACAGCCAGGGGCAGCCCCGTGACCTGGACCCGGAGAGGATAGACTGGGACGTGGACGCTGCAGAGAAGGGTGGCTATCCCCACTTCATGCTAAAGGAGATCCACGAACAGCCCAGGGCTCTTTCAGAGACGCTGGCTGGGAGGATCTCTGAGATCGAGGGAGACGTAAGGCTCGATCTGGGAATGAATCCCTGGGAGATCTCCACGCTTCAGCGCATATCCATAGTAGCATGTGGAACCTCCTACCACGCCGGGCTTGTGGCAAGATACTTCTTCCCGCGGGCGGTCGGTCTTCCGACCGACGTGGAGGTGGCTTCCGAGTTCCACCACATCCAGCTGCGTCCAGGAGCCCTGCTGGTCACCATATCCCAGTCAGGGGAGACTGCCGACACGCTTGTAGCACTCAAGAAGGCCAAGACATGCGGGGTTCGGTCCATGGCCATCACCAATGTTGTGGGATCGACAGTCACTTCGCTTGTTGACAGCAACATATTCACACGATGCGGCCCGGAGATCGGTGTGGCAGCGACCAAGACGTTCACAGGCCAGTTGGCCGCGCTCTACCTCCTCGGCATACGCCTTGGCCGAGCCCGCAACCATCTGATGCCTGAGGAGGGGCGCAAGATGCTGGCAGAGTTTTCCAGGCTGCCGGGCCTGGTCCAGACGGTGCTGCGCAAGAAGGATCAGATCGAAGAGATAGCAAAATCCTACGCACGCTTTGGCAGCTACTTCTTCATCGGCAGGGACGTGCTTTACCCCATAGCCCTCGAAGGAGCGCTCAAGATGAAGGAGATAGCATATATCCCTGCCGAGGGCTATGCGGCCGGAGAGCTGAAACACGGGCCTCTGGCCCTGATAACCGAGGGAACCCCGGTGGTAGCCCTGGCCACATGCGGCAAGAAGATCCAGTCCAACATGAAAGAGGTGCGGGCAAGGGGCGGAGAGCTGATTGCCTTTGCAACAGAAGGGGATCAGGATATACCAAAGATCGCCGGGACGGTTGTGGAGCTGCCTGCCACCAGGCCGATCTACTCTGCTGTGCTGGCCTCGGTAGCTGTGCAGATGCTTGCCTACTACACAGCCCGGGAGCTGGGCTGCGAGATCGACAAGCCGCGAAACCTGGCCAAGAGCGTGACTGTGGAGTAGCTTATAGGCAGGGCATCTATCCCCGGCTGCATGGCTTTTCCATACGGGCACATGGCCGGGGTAGATATCATCCTCGACTCGATCCCAAACCTGGGTGCAGCCGGGCATCTTTGATATACAAGGAGTTTTATACTACAACCGCCTCACCGACCGACGAGGATTTTGTGATGAGACTGGCACAAGAAGGAGATACCGTCAGGGTCCACTATACAGGCAAGCTGTCGGACGAGAGTGTGTTTGATTGTTCGGAAGGGCGGGAGCCGCTCGAGTTCGTAATAGGGGAGGGGAGCATGATCCCGGGATTCGAGCAGGCAGTGCGGGGGATGGGCCCGGGCCAGTGCCGCACTATCCACGTTGATATGGATCAGGCCTATGGCCCGAGGAAGGAGGAGATGGTGACCAGGGTGGACCGATCCCTCATGCCTCCGGATATGGATCCGCAGGAAGGCGACGTGCTTCAGGTGCAGACGCCAAGCGGGATTCGGTACGCAATCGTGATGGAAGCGGCGCAAGACGAGGTCACGCTTGACTTCAATCATCCACTTGCCGGCCAGGACCTCATATTCGATATAATCCTCGTTGAGATCGCCCAAGAGGCGACATCCGCCGATCGGATCGGGACCTGATTCCCTGGACGAAGAGACGCCAGCCACGCACGTGTGGCCCCAAAACATGCCAGGGTAAAGGAGGCCATCTGGACAAAGGACCACCTCGTCTTAGGCTGGCTTCTCACCGCAGTCTTATCTCCAGCTCGAAGGAGTCGAAGACAATATCCGCATCCTCCGGCAGCATCCAGCGCAATCCCTTGGCCTCCACCTCCTCCTTGGATAAAAGCTCGTCCCAGGCGCGGGCGTCCAGGCCCTTCTTTGCCAGCAGGTGCGCCAGAGCCAGGTTTCGGCTATGATGGAACTCTTTTACGCCCTGGCGGTAGGTTATGCCCTTGACGCAGATCCTGACCTGACCAAGCGGCTTATCCACGCGCATGCACTCGAGCAGGATCCTCTGGGCCCAGTGATCGATCATCAGGTCGTTCTGCTCGCGGGCAAGACGCAGCAGGCGACAGCGATCGAAACACTCTCTTCTCTCCATCTCCCGGATCAGGAACCAGGGGTAAACCGGTATGCAATGACCGCCCACACCGGTTGAGGGGAGATGTATGTGACAGTATGGGTGGTTTGCCTGCGCCCTGGCCTCGGCGAAGTCCACGCCCAGCTCCTCAGCTATCCGGTACAGCTCGTTTGCCAGGGCTATGTTCACATCCCTGTAGCACCCTTCCATCACCTTGATCATCTCGGCGACCCGAGCAGAGGAGACCAGCTTCAGGTTGGGGATGAACTGCCTGTACACTTGATAAGCTGCAATCCCGCTCTCCTGATCGGCTCCGCCTATTACCTTTGGGAACTCACGCAGGCGTGAGATGCTGTAGCCGGTCATTATCCGCTCCGGCGAGTATGCCAAGAAGAACTGGCCAGAAGATAGGCCGCTAGCACTCTGCAGCCACGATCTGACCTTATCATCGGTGGTCCCCGGCGGCACCGTGGTCTCAAGGACCACCAGATCGCCCTCCTTGAGGATACTGCCCACCGAACGGAAGGCCGACTCGAGAATGCAAAAGTCCGGGTTGAACATGTCGTCCACGAATAGGGGGACGATGACTATGAAGACGGTACAGGAGGCAGCGTCGGAAAAATCCGCCGTGGCCAGCAGGCTTTGGCCGCCATGCATCTTAAGGAGCTGGTCGAGCCCGGCCTCCTGAGGTATCGGATTTTCCCCACGGTTGATCCTCTCGCACCTATGCCTGTCGATGTCCACTCCGACCACACTCTGGCCGGAGTCGGCGATCACCGCCGCCAGGGGAAGCCCGGCGTTTCCCAGTCCCACCACTGCGATCTTCGTAAATATCACCATGACCTATAATCCAAGTCCGATATTTTAAAAACCATTCAGAAATGAGGCTTTTAAAGCTCACGTCCCAGTTTTTCTGCGCCGCCGCTCAGATCGAAGCTGCCCCGCAAACGAGGTGATCCGGCCCTTGGCAGAATCCTCTGGCAAAGCGATCGGCGCTTGATGCCTCCATGAGTCATACCATCCATCGAAGCATTTCCTTGAGAAGACCCGATGATCGTCATGCGGTCTGGCTGCAGTTAGGCAGATCAATCGCCAACCACTGACCAGACAGCGGCCACCCCACCGCCTGACGATGAGACTGGCTGAAACATAGGCTCCGGCCGAATCCAACGCTATTCGGATCCATCTGGAGATATGCCGCCTTAATGGAGATCCGCGTCTGCCATTTCGGTCCCACGCGAAAGTCCAGTGCTAAAACGGCCTGATGTACGGCTTGTGGATGTGGACCGTCTCCTGGCACTCGTCGCAGCTGTATACCTGGTCCCGCTCGTCCTCGGAGACCGGATGACCCAGCTTTCGGCCGCAGAAGCATACAAATCCACTCAGGCGGG
This sequence comes from Methanosaeta sp. PtaB.Bin039, assembly GCA_002067795.1. Taxonomy (GTDB): domain Archaea; phylum Halobacteriota; class Methanosarcinia; order Methanotrichales; family Methanotrichaceae; genus MVQI01. Next base: position 140,533 of record MVQI01000082.1, on the reverse strand, counting down.
CCGGATTTCCGATGACAAGCCCATGGGGAGGCACATCGCAGGTGACAACCGAGCCCGCCCCGATCATTGCATAGCGGCCGATGGTGATGCCGCAGATGATGGTGGCGTTGGCCCCGATGCTGGCACCCCGGCAGACCCGGGTGGATACGAGAAGATCATCAGACCAGCGGAAAGCCCGGGGGTAGAGGTCGTTTGTGAAGGTCGCAGATGGGCCTATGAAGACATCGTCCTCGATCTGTACGCCATGGTATATGGAGACGAAGTTCTGTATCTTCACGTTGTCACCTATGACCACCCCGGTATCCACGTAGGCGCTCTTGCCAACATTGCAGTTCCTCCCGATGCGGGCCCCTTCCCTGATATGAGCGAAGTGCCAGATACTTGTGCCCTCATCGATCTCTGCGTCCTCCACCACGGCCGTCGGATGCGCTTTGTAGCTCACTTACAACTCACCTGCCAAAAAGCCATAAACGCCACATCATTCTCAAAGCTGTCGATTCCAGGTCAGGCCAGGCCCCGGGAGATCTCTTTGCAGACGGCCAGGTTTCTCAGGGCCTGATCTGGGGTAACCGGGAAAGGCCTGCCCGACCTGGCGCTCTCCAGAAATGCCTTCAGCTCAACCTTCAATGGCTCGACCTTGTTCACCAGGACCTTCTCTATGATGTTCTCCTGGAGGTATCGTTCGTTCTCCTTCAAATAGCGTTCCGGCTTTCGATAGACGAATACCTCCTGGGTCATGAAGTCGCCCTCGGTGGTTGCCCCCTCCTCCTCGACGTAGAACGTGCGGAATTTCTTGGAAGATAGGCGGCTGGCGGATAAGGAGACAACGGACGATCCGAAGACCGCCACCGCCTCGCATATGTTGCGGCTGCCTGCGCTGAATATGCGGTAGTCGCTTCGCCCGGCGAAAAGAACGTTGAAGACTATATCGATGTCATGGATCATCAGGTCCTCTACAACCGTTGTATCGGTTATGCGGGCTGACGATGGATTGTGCCGCTTGATCTCCACGTAAGCAGGAGCCGACACGATCCTGGCTATCTCCGAGACTATGGGATTGAACCTCTCGATGTGACCGACTCCAACCACCAGGTCCTGGCCCTTGAGAAGGGCGAGCAGCCTATGACCCTCCTCAACGGTCAGGGTTATGGGCTTTTCGATCAGCATATGCACACCAGCTGCTATGGCCTCCTTTGCGACCTGGAAGTGCAGGCTGGTCGGAACGCAGATGGATACCGCCTCGCAGCTCTTTAAGAGCTCGGATGAAGAGGAGCACACGACCGCATATTCCCGGGCGCCGTCCGCGTTCTTGGCCAGCGGATCGTATACATAGAGCTGGTCCACACCCTTGAGCTCTGAATAAACCCGGGCGTGATTGCGGCCCATAGACCCGACACCGATTACGCCTACGTCCATCTCAGGCCTCCAGGGAGTTCACCGTATCTGCTATGTAAGCCAGCTGCTCGGGCAAAAGCGCCGGGTGGACCGGCAGGCTCAAGACCCGCAGGGATACGTCCTCGGCAACGGGGCATGATCCGGTCAGCCCCATCTCCCGGTAGATCGCCTGCTGATAGACTGCCTTTGGATAATGGATCCCGGTCCCTATGCCCATCCCCTGCAGCCTCTCAGCCAAGGCGTCACGGGAGAGAGGAAAGCCCTCTTCCACCCTCAGCACGTACTGGTTGTAAACATGACGGGCAGCCGGCATTCGATAGGGAGTTGTCAGCCCATCACGCATGATATGTGAGCTCAGGAACTCGGCGTTCCTGATCCGCGCCTCGATGAACTGCTCCAGCCGTTTCATCTGGACAAGTCCAATTGCGCCCTGTATGTTGGTCATCCGGTAATTGTAGCCCACCATCTGGTGATTGTACTTGCCCAAATCCCCGTGGTTTCGCAACAGGCGGGCCCTGGAAGCCAGGGACTCATCGCTTGTGGTGATGAGGCCACCCTCGCCTGTCGTCATGTTCTTGGTCGGGTAGAAGGAGAAGCAACCAGTTGAGAAGCTTCCAACCTTCTTGCCTCTGTACTCGGCTCCGTGAGCCTGAGCGCAGTCCTCGACGAGCATCAAATCCCGGTCCATGCAGATCTCCTGCACCGCCTTCATATCCATCGGCTGGCCGTATAGGTGGACCCCCAAAACCGCCCGGGTGCGTGATGTCACCTTCTCAGCCAGATCCTCAGGGTCCAGGTTGAACGTCCGGCTGTCCACATCGGCAAAGACCGGCCTTGCGCCCTGATAGAGCACCGCATTGGCTGTGGCTATGAATGTGAAAGCCGGGCATATCACCTCGTCACCCACGCCTATGCCCAGGGCTTTTAAGGCCAGGTCCAGGGCTACGGTGCCGTTGCTAACGGCCACGGAGGCTCCCACACCCAGATATGAGGAGAAGGCCTCCTCGAAGCGCCGGACCGCCTCACCCTGAACCAGCATTCCGGACCTCATCACCTCGCCTACTGCTGCGATCTCCTCATCGCCCACCAGGGGCTTGGCTATGGGAATGAAATCCATCAGATCTCCTCTATCAGGGGCAGTGGCGGCCCGCCGGAAAAGCTTTGTCCTCCGATGGAAATCATCAACTAATATTGATGATTATTGCCTAAAGCTGGGGCGACCGGAGATAGCCGCGCAGGACTTCACCCGGCCTGGAACGAAAGCCCGCCTCGATCACCGTTCCCGGGTAGATTGTGGTATGGATTCCGGTCTTCACGTCGTCCCCCATGATCACCCCGAGCTTGCGCCGGCCGCTATCCACACGCTCCCCCTTGACGAAGGAAGGGACAGGACGATCGTCGTGGCGCAGATTGGAGACTATGGTGCCTGCCCCGAAGTTGCAGCCTGAGCCGATAACGCTGTCCCCTATGTAGGACAGGTGACCAATCTTGGTCCCATCCATGACCGTGGAGTTCTTTACCTCGACTGCGTTTCCCACGCGGACCCGATCCCCAAGACAGGTTCCCGACCTGATGTAGCAGTTGGGGCCGATGTCGCAGTCCCGCCCAATCCACACAGGGCCCTCTATGTATGAGCCGGACCGAACGACCGTCCCGGAACCCACATGGACCTGCCCCCCGAGATAGGCGCCGGCCTCAACAACCCCATCAACCTCAAAACTGCGGCAGGCAAGGACGGAGGCTGAGGCTGTGAGGATGTCCCAGGGCCGGCCCACCTCTATCCACTCCTGCAGCTCCTGCACCTTCATGCGTGCACCGGCCCTGACAAGGGCGTTTAGGGCGTCGGTAAGCTCGTACTCACCCCTGGACGAGAGTGGGACCGATTGCAGCGCCCCGAATATCCGTCGATCCAGCAGGTATATGCCGGCGTTGGCCAGGTCGGTGGGGGGATCATCGCATTTCTCCACCACAGACTCAAGCATGCCGTCCCTGATCAGAAAGACGCCGTATCGGCATGGGTCCGCCACCCGAAATGCTGATACTGCAGGCTCTCCTGCCTTCGCCATCTCACGAAGGGCAGCCAGATCCGGCAGTATATCGCCATTTAAGACCAGGAACCGCTCCTGGGCCAGGTCCTCAGAAACCGCCAGAGCGTGGCCTGTGCCCCGCTGCTCCTCCTGGTAGGCATATCGGATGCGGAACCCAAATGCCGAACCGTCCCCGAAATGAGCCCTGACCGCCTCCTGGCAGTAACCCACCACCAGGACAAAGTCGTCAACTCCCGCGCTCTTGGCCCGGGTCAGGATCTCCTCGAGCAGGGGAATCCCTCCAACGGGCAGCATCACCTTGGGCCTCGACCTGGTCAGAGGCCTCATCCTTGATCCCTCGCCAGCGGCGAGCACAATTGCTTGCATATCACTAGGGCAAACCGCCAGCCAAAGAAGACTGCGGAAAAAGGCAGTCTGGCGGCGCTTCTCCAGGAGACCAGAGGGGACGGAGTAGTAGAAAGATCTTTCGCGGGATTTATACCAAATTGTACCGAAAAACACTTTTGGGGTTTCTGACAAATATGAAGTTGTCATGGATGAAGTTGTCATGGTTGAGGAGATCAGACGGTACTTCGCCCTGCAGCGTGACCAGAAACCCTTAGCTGCCCTGCTGGTATATCTCAAACGCAGCGGAGGCCCGGTACAGCTCAACCGTATCTGGAAGGACCTGGGGCCGGCCAAAAAGGGCCCGTTCTGGAATCAGACAACCCTGATCAACAAGCTCAAGAAGCTAGCACTGCTGGGCATCTTGAGAGAGGAGCGCCGGATCGTGCCATCCGCCACCGGTGCGGATAAGCGCAAGACCGGCACGTTCTTCTGCCTGGATAATACCTCGCCGCTTGCAGCACACATATTCTGCATGCTGGAGGTCAAGAAGGGTCAGGACGACCGCTTCTTTTCGCAGCTGGCAGACAGGCCTCTGGACCGCCTGCTGGCCGAGGTCTCTGCAACGCCAGAGAGCAGGATGATGGAGAGGCAGCTGGCGGTGGCGATCGAGCTGCTTGGAGAGGTATTCGGAGCAGAGGAAAAGGAGGTCCGGGTCATGATCAAGGAGAGGCTGGCTAAAAGCCGCTGAGTAAAGGGCCCACCTCTTATCCAATCCTCAGCTCCAACCGCGGGCTTTCCGGTAGATGGCCAGCATCTCCTCCAATGCCGATCTGTCCAGCTTGCCCAGAGGGGTGACCGTCTCGAAGAAGCGTGCTGGAAAACGGACGCCGGATAGGTCGAAGCCTTCCCGCACCTTGAAGCGATACTTCTCCTGAAAGATGGACCGGCCCAGGGATGCCAGCTCCTCGCTGGTCTTGCTTATGCCCACTGCAGCCAGCGCGTCTATTATATTGGAATCGCTATATACGCCGCGTGCGAATAGGCAGCCCACCAGGGAGTTGTAGACCCCCCGGCTGTCGTCTTCACGTATGATCTGAGCCACCATATCCGCCGGGTCCATCCGCTTCTTGGCAGCCTTCTGATCGATGCTGTAGCCGGCGTTGTCCAGGTGGGAGTGCCGCACACCAACAGTCTGCCCAAGGATTGAGGCAGGACCGGTATGGTATCCAGCCACCTCGTTCTTTCCCAGCGCCATTGCAAAGTCCGCCCCCCCATAGCGCCCTTGAGCATGCTCCACTCCTCGGGCCAGGTCGGCATAAAAATCCGATGCGGTGGCTGCCAGGTTCTCCAGGGCCTTGACATAACCAGGGACGTCGTCCCACCGGAGAGCGATGCCGAGGGTATCCTTCTCGCTGATCAGGCCCTTTTCCTGGGCTTCCGTTGCCCACGCCAGGGCTACACCGGCGCTTATGGCATCCAGCCCCAGCCGCTCGCAGGTCTCTATCAACTGCAGAAGGCCCTCAGGAGTTGAAATCCCCAGGTTTGTGCCAAGGGAGTAGATCAGCTCGAAGTCGTAGCCCACCTTCTGAACCTCAAACTCGTGGTGGGGGGTAAACGCCGTCTTGAGCATTGCTATATGAATACATCCAATGGGGCAGTGGGCGCAGGATACGCGGCGGAATAGGTAATGATCTGCCAGTGTCTCGCCGCTGATACTGTCTGCCTGATCGAATGTGGTGGACTGGAAGTTCCGGGTGGGCAGGGCTTGTTGCTGGTTTAAAACATTTATATTTATAGGAGTGCCTATATCGTGATACTTCTCCATGGCGTCGGTCCGCACAACCTGGCGATAGAGCCGGTTATAGACCTCACGGTAGCGGCGGGGTTCTGGAAGGACCACATCCTCGGTCCCAGATACCACCAAGGCCTTCAGGTTCTTGGAACCGAAGACCGCCCCAAGCCCCAAGCGGCCGAAGTGGCGATATGTGTCAACTGTGACCGAAGCGTAGCGCACCTGCCTCTCTCCAGCCGGGCCTATGCGGATAATGCTTCGCCGTCCTACCCCAGCCTCCACGTCTCTGAGTATAACTCCCGCCCGAACAGCGCTTATCCCCCAGATGGAGCTGGCGTCCCTGATTCTCACGCTCTCGTCAGCGATGGAGATATAGCAAGGGCGCTGGGCCCGGCCCTTTATCACGATGGCCTCATGACCGGCAAAGCGCATGGCCATGGCCAGACGTCCGCCAGCATAGCTCTCGCCCAGCTCTCCGGTCAGAGGGGACTTGAACTGGGCGACCGTCTTGGTGATAGCAGGAAATAGGGAGTTGAGCGGGCCGATTGCCAGCACTATGGGCGCCTGCGGTGATAGGGGATCGGCCCCAGATGGGCACTCCTCCAGCAGAAGTTGGGTGGCAACTCCTGTGCCTCCCAGCCAGGTCTCGAATAGCCGGTCTCGCTCCTCCACCCAGCTCTCTTCCTTGCTCAGATCTATGAAAAGGACTCTTCGAAGCATATCATCGCCAACCAGAATCATCGCGGACCTGGCGAGGCCGGCACGTCCTCCAGCCGGAGCACGGCATGAGGGCAGAATGCCACGCATGCCCCACAGTGCCGGCACTTCACCGCCTTTCCCTCGCAGTCCAGGGATATTGCCCCGACAAGACAGGCTTTTGTGCACTCGCCGCAACCGGTGCACAGATCACGCTTGAACTCCACACCGCCTTCAGGCCGCCGGCAGAGCGCCCCCGCAGGACAGGCCCGCACACACGAGGGGTCCTGGCAGTCATGGCAGACGACCACGTACGGATCGCCCTCTATCCCACCCTGGGTGCGAATCTTGATGGCAGACCGCTCCAAAGAGGCGTGGCCGGTGTTTATTCTGCTGCAGGCAAACATGCAGCTAAGGCAGCCGATGCATCTCTCCGGATGGGCCACCTTCAATCGACGCCGGCGGCAAAGTGTGGAGCCTGAAGGCTCTATCGGAGACCTGGCCGATTCTTTAACCGGTTCATCGACCAAGACATCCGACCCGTTAGCCCGATTCTGTCCTGCCACTGACAATCCTACGGCCTCCTGGACCAATTATCCGCCATATAGTTCTCACAAGGTCGCAACGTCCGCCCGGAGATGGGGATCGATCCAGCCACCCTAAATCCGGAAGCAAATAATGAAATGCATTATTGTCGCCAACCTTCATATCGGTTACCGTCAGATTATCTGGGCATCGGAGCCAAAATTCGAGATCTCCATGTAAGAGATCGGTCTTCTGAAGGGAGGTTGGACCTCAAGATCTTCGCATTCCAGCGCGCCATGCGCCTGATGCCGCCTGGGAATGGCTGAAATACGACCGAAACGCCAGCTTGTGCAGGGCAGCATTTCCGAAAAAAAGGCCCACTTCGTCGTGGAAAAAATATACAGGAGTTCGCAAGGCTATGCCAGATGATTTTCCCTGTAGCCGTCTTGAAGATAGCCCGATATAGAAGATGCACTGGAAAAATGTAGAGGATGGCGAAAGATCCCCTAGCTGCCAGCCGTCTGGAAACGATCGGCCAGCTTCTTGGTGACGTGGGGCAGAGTTGTGTACTCCATGTCCTCCATCGGCAGGCGATGCGGCTCAAACGGCCCGTGGGCACGCATATAGTCTGCGATCTCCAGCACCCGCATCCTCGTAAGGTCGAATGCGATATCGGCAAAGAGGTCTACAGGATCGTTCAGCATGCCGTTGCAGATCTGGAATCCGGCTGCCACAACTCGGGGAGGACCATCGAAACGGGTCGGATGAGCGTAGTCAAATCCACAGGGCAGCAGAGGACCGTTGTGTGAGCCTCTCATCCACCCGGATACCAGGTGGCCGAGGGCGAAAGGCTCCAGCACCTCGCCCAATGCCGGCAGCCCGGACTGGCAGCGTACCAGCGCCACAGGATCGTCTTTCCCTACGTAGGTCCCGGCGGTCTGGTAGAGCTTCTCTGTGCTGATCACCGCAGCCGGCTCATCAGCAGGCAGCTTGCCGGGCTTTGGAAATACGCGCTTGATGACGTAACGGGACTTGGCTCCGATCAGGGCCAGGATATCGTACATCTCCTCAGGGCTTGACATGAGCACCTTCTTGTGCTCCAATACGTCCCAGACCTCGAATATGAAGCCGTGGTGAATTGACGGGTCTATGACGAGGCCGGCGGTATTGAAGGGATCGGCAAAGATCTTGTATATGGGCAGGTTGAAAGCGCCCGGCTCGGTCTTGTCCATCATGAAAGCCACAAGGGGCTCAGCACCTCGCTCGGTGAACTCCATCTCCGCAACCCCAGGCCCCATTCCCCTGATGTTTCCGCAGAATGCATCGCAGAGCATGTCCTGGCCTGCCCCGTAGAGCTTGAGTCCCTTGGCGACTGAGGTGGCCATCTCGAAGGCCTGCCAGGCCAGACCATGGATCTCGGCATCGTCCACTCCTCGGTCATGGCTCATTATGAGCTCAAGATCGTCCCCGCAGGCCAGGACCCTAAAGTCCATAATGGCGCCCGAGGCCTTTGCTTCGTTCAGTACCTCCTCAGCTCTCTCTATCAGGGCCGGGTGGACCGAGCAGTGGCCGGGCCAACCGCCTACATCCGCTTTGATCAGGCTGACGGTGATTTTTGACATGATTCCCTCCAGTCCGGCCAGGATAAACAATATGAGCCGGCCTTACAAAGGCATGATAGTTTCCAATTTATCGATTGCCATAACCCCTACAAAAACTATTCCCCCGGCAAGGATCGGCCTGCATCAAAATAACGGATCGGATGGGGAAAAAAAGAAAAAAGGGGGTTGTAGGCGAACTCTCGCCTACAGGGCGGGCATGACCAGTGCCCTGTCTCCAGCAGCGCGGAACTCCCGAGCACCGCCCTTGCCGAAGGCTCCCCTGACATCGTCCCAGGTGAAGACCAGGCCGGGGTTGGCGAAGGTTACCTTGATGAGGGGGTTCAGAGCGAACGCGTCGCCACGGGCAGCGTGAGCGGAGCTGGCAATGCCGGCGTACTCGCCCTGGTGGCCCACGTTCATGGCGTAGTTCGGGTAGTTGGCGCCCCTCAGCTCGTCGGGGTTGCCCTCGTCGGACTGATAGGAGAACACGTTGGTCGGACCGCACTGGTCCTGCAGGTCGTAGCCGAAGAAGCCCAGGCGTCCCCAGCCTTCCTTGTGCAGGAGCATGCTCAGGTACCAGCCGGCAAGGCCAGCCTGGCTGTTTCCAGAGGCCATTGCGCAGGAGATACCGGCAGCGGCAGCCAGCACGGAAGCCCTCTGGGATCCGCCGAAGTGGTCCTCAAGCAGGGTCGGGAACTCCTCGTACTGCTCCATGCCGTACAGGGTGACCTCGGTAGCTACGTCCTTGACCATGTCCAGGGTGGCGGGGGCCTTGGCAAATCCGCCGAACTTGTCGACGAAGTAGTCTGCACCGTAGTAGCAGAAGTCGTCGAGGACATCGTTGGTGTAGGCTGCGGTGGCGTACTGGGTGAACCCGACGCCTCCGGACATGTAGCTGCCCAGCCAGATCTGGTCGTAGAGCATGGCGCCTGCGGCGACCACGTTCAGGGCGACCTTGGTGGGATCCGCGGGTGCGGTCCTGGAGGTCTGGACCATGTCGGACAGGAATCCGAAGGACAGACCGCCGGGGTTGTTGGGTCCACGGGCCCGGCGAGCGGGCAGCATGTCGGACATCTGCAGCACAGCGGCGTGCTTGGCAGCGTAGGCCAGGTCGGCCACAGCGGCCTCACCGGCAGCCATGTTGTAGGCGTCGATGAAGGTCATACCCAGCTGCATGGCGCTCCACCTGGAGGTGGTGCCGCCGTCGCAGGACCTAACGACTATGGTGGGGATGTGGATGGCCTGCCAGGTGGTCTTGCCGATGGCGGCCTTGAGCTGCTCGGCCTGGTCGGCCGGGAAGAGCTTGTTGATGTCAACCAGGTACTGCGGGTCGATCTCGTCAGCCAAGTCGTCGTCACCGGTGAATATCCGAACGTTACAGTCGTCCACCAGTCCGGGGTGGGTCTCCACCATGTGCTCCTGAACCACGGCTGCGCCGGGCATGGCGTGGTTGAGGATCTCAAGGTAGTTGTTGATGGTCTCAGGTGTGACCTCCTTGCCCAGACGCTTCTCCAGCACCTCGTGGGCCATGTCCAGGCCGACCACGATGGTCCGGCGGATGTCGTCCCACATCTGCTGCATAGCCGGGTTGTTCACGAAGTGAAGGTCGTCGCCCTCTACGATGTACTCGGTTCCGGAGAGCTTGTAGGGTACGAGCTGCCTCTGACCCAGGGGAATGCCGCCTGCGTGGACATAGGGGTTGTAGAAGGAGACGCCACGCTTGCCCTCGAGCTTCCTGGAGTACTCCATGAACTCCCGCTTCCTGGCGCTCTGCTCGGGTCCCAGCCTCTTGTACTCGGTCTTCTGGCTCGCCAGGTCAAAGTCCTTGCCGAACTTCTTGTTGAGAGCCCTTATGAACATCTTCTTGGTGTGCATCTTAGCCATTTATATCATCCTCCTCTTACTCCGGCCTGAATCCCCACTTGGACCTGTACTCCCACATGTGGTGCAGTGCCTCGAGGGCCTCGTCGAACTTGCGGGCTCCGGTCTTGCCGCCGAAGGCAACGCCGTCGACCCGGAAGATCGTGGTCCTCTTCTTGGCCTCGGCCTCGGACATGGGCTTGCCCACGTTGGCCTTCTTGTCCAGGGGGATGCCCACCTGGTCCTTTACGTAGTAGATGTTGCCGTCCTTGCCCATCTCCGTCCTGGCCAGCATGTCGAACATCATGCCGTTCTCCTCAAGACGCAGTGAGTGGCCGTGCACAGTGCAGCCCCTCATGGAACAGAGGGCGACATCGGTCATCTCAGAGTCCATGAGCTTCTTGGTGTATGCCTCTAAGTCTCGCTCCCTGGCCTCGATGATCTGCCTTCCGGACAGGGTGCCTGGGTCGCAGCCTCTGCAGTTGATGGCTGCCCAGTAGGACCTCCAGTAGGGAATGGAGGGGGCGAAGTACATGGAGTCAGCAAACTGGTTGTACCTGACACGGTCACCGGTAGCAGCGCCTGAGGTTGGGGCTACTAGCTCTCTGACCGGGCATTTGGGCTCGCCGATCTCCTTAAGGGGCGGGTGGGTGCTCGGGTAGTCAGCACCAGGGGCCCTGTGGCCCATTATCGTTACAACATCGGCCTCCGGGACATCCCTGAGCTTCTCGATGTTGCCGGACATATGCTTCCGCCTGTTGATACCAACGGAGGTGTTTCCGGGGTAAAATTGTGGTGTGTATGCCATAATCTATCTCTCCTCATTGGACTTGTTCACTTCATCAGACAGGACAGCCAAACTCTTCTCTTTCTTGGCCTTGGGGTCCACCAGTCCGAGCAATCTTCGATCCTCGATGTTGCGCCCGTACTTGGCATAATCGGTGATGGTGGAGAAATCGCGGAAGAAACGTCCCCTTTTGATGCGGAAGCTGAAGGGAAGCGCTCGCTCACACGCTTCCTGCACTCCCTTGAGATGCTCCTCCCCTTCCAGCTCGAGGCGAATTCGCCCCACTTTGACCCGAAGCTCAAACGCCTGCCCACCCAGCTCGATGAGCAGATCGCGATTTTCGTCTATTGGGGTACCCTTGCCCGGACCGTATGTAATGGTCTTGGGCAGGTTCGGACCCTGGATCATGATCCTGACGATTCCACCGCCGCTGTAGATCTCGTTGAGCAGCCGCTGAGCAGTCTCAGGGGTCAAGAACCTGCTGGGAAAGATCTCCACCTGGACTGGTTCCGTGTCTGATTTAGTGACCATATTGTTCGCCTGTTTTAGACGGCCTCCGCAACGGACACTATGGGCTCGCGGAACTCCTTGATCTCGCCGTAGATGGCTCCGACAAGTCCGGAGGTCATCTCTGGGGTGAACATCTGAGTTCCAGCGTCCAGGGCTACCGCAGCAGCTACGCAGGGAATGGCGAATCCTCTGGAGTGCCTGGTGACCACGTGGTTGCCGTTGAACACACCGGGGCCGCCGCCGCCGTAGATTGAGTGGCTGAAGAACGAGAATCCGACCGCAGTACCCATGACACGGCCGAAGTCGCATCCAGGCAGAGCAGTCTCCTTCTCGATCAGGTCGTTGTAGTACAGAAGCGTGGAGGACACAGCCTGAGCGCCCCTGAGAGCACCGCAGTTGACCATGGTGGCAGCCAGTACGCCTGCTGCGCAGTAGGCGTTCCACTTGGAGACGTCGTTGGCCTCGTACATGACGAATCCGGATGGGAACTTCTTGCCGGCCTTGATGACCTTGTCCTCAATGGCCCTCTCGACTACGGACTGGACCACAGTGCCGATGGTTCCGGTCTTGCCGTTGGTCTTTACCAGATCATAGACCATGTTGTTGGCGTTGAGTCCCTGCATTGCCATGCCCAGGACCTGGTGGCGCTCGAATATTCCCATGGCGTTGCCCATCTCGAACTCGCCGATCTGCTCGAAGATGGATGCCAGAGCTGCAGCGTTCATGGCGTTCTTCTTGGTGATGACAGCCAGGTGGTTAGCCATGATGTTTCTCAGTGCGAAGCCCAGACCCTCGTCGTTCTGGGGGATGTTGAGCACAGAGGCTACGTTTCCGCCGTTCATGCCCACAGTCTGCGGGTACTCGCCCCATACGGAGGCGTGGACCATGGGTGCGTCGAACATGCCGGCCTTGAAGAAGGTGATCATGGCCTCTACGGTGGCCGCGGCAGCGGCGGTCATGCCAACCACGAACTCGGAAGCGACATCTACCCTTGCGGTGGGGATCTGAACCAGCAGCTGCTTGCCGCCGCCGAGGACCTGAACGTTGGTGTCGTCGCCTGGGGCTACCTGCAGCAGGCCCTTTATCTTCTCAGCAAGAGCGGGGGCGTTGGCAACAACATCGTATTTGAGCTCGCGTCCCTTGATCTGCCTGCGGTTTCCGCCCACCTTACCGGTTTTCAGGGCGTTCTCGATTCCGGCCAGGTTGACGGCGACCGTTCGCTTTGTCAGGCTGATGAGCTTCTTCATCGCGGCGTTCTTAAGAGGGCTGACGGCCATCAAGTCGACGTCGCTCTTCAGAAGAACTCCACGGTCACTATATAGGTCTATCTTTTCAGACACGTACTTTTCCTCCTTTACCTTTTTAGCAGTAGAAATGCAATGAAGCCTACGCTGGAGCGATGATGCTAATGCATAATCTGATGGCAGTAGCACCCAGCACTAGACCGGTTCATTACAACCTCCCGCCGCTTTCTATACGGTGGCTTAGCTACTTAAACCTTATGAGTGAGGCGGAGGCTGCTGCTCAGAGTTCATAAATGCTTAACAAGTCTGATCGCCCAAATTAACAAAGATTTTTACGAATCTGCTCGGAAATTATCACTTCGCATATGCGCCCGGATGGGATTTGCGACGGAGACTGCCCCAGAGAAAAAGCAGCGCCGTGGAGTCGAAAGGAGACAAAACGTCTGGATGCGACAAAGACCTGCCAAACACCCTGCATGGTATGACGACGCCCAGCGACGCTGAATAGCGGTTCACGAGCCCCAGGGGAATTTGTCGGATTCTGGCAAATAGCCGGGCAGCAAGCCTGCCAATCAACGTCCTTTATCGACCCCCATAGCGTTTTCCTGTACCATCGGCAAACCATACGTGCCCCATGCAATTGAAAGGTATGACAGCTCGAGATCGACCCAGCACCGATAATTCCCAGAGGAAAATCGCATACTGTTGAGGAGATCGACAGGATACCAGCACTGCATAGATCAAAAGCGATTCCCAGAGACAACTAAGCCGATAAAGAACGAGAATATCGCCCGTCGTGTTTGAAACCGATCGAAGAGATCTGTATACCGATGCTGAGGCCAGTTAACGCCGTTGATTAAGCCAATTCAACACATTATAAGCGTTTAGCCATTAATATTTCGTCATATCAGGCATTCAGCCCAAAAGGGGATTGTAAGTTGGCATCCATCAAGATACTTACGTTCAGAAGCCAATACCGAGAAATTAATCCGATATTTACAGTTGAATGCAGGTCAGCTGGGCTATGCAGATAACGAAAGCCCCACGGTGACGAAATCATTGTAGATTTACAATTAACTAATATTAATTGAATATGAGATCTTCAGACTGATCTGAGCAGATAAAGGTTGCCACATGAAAAAACCTCGGGAAGATAAAGCCCGATACATAATAGAACAGAGACCGCACGAGAGCTGCAGACGTCCCCGAAAAGGGGACGGCTCACCACTCCGGCGGAGACGTGTGCTTGGGCGACTGACGATAGGACCGAGAGGGCGCAGAGTGAGAGAGGGACCATTGGACATATTACATAATATATTATAATATATTGAATATAATATATTTATTCTATAATTAGTAATATTACGATACCATTACACTTCAATTGCAGTAAATATTTTTTTAAAAAAATTATATTTAAAAAAGTATATTTAATGAATCTCATAACGCTATGATGTACATATCTTGACCATAGTACATATTCATTAATTATACTTTAGCGCTATACTTTAGCACTATATATAAATGCTAATCTGATTTATTTAATTATATTTATTATATATTTTAGCATAAACAATTCGAACATAAACCCATAGTCATATAATCCACCGGATTCAGGCGACGTTCGAGACATCGAGACGTGCAAGACCCATTTGCAATTCATTCCACGCCTATTCAGCCCCGCAGGAGATCGCTGCCCGGCGGCTGGTCGGGCTGCCAGAATTTCCCGGCCTCAACCGAATCGTGCCTTGGCCAATCGAGCCGACTGCGTCGATAGTTACTTATATGGTCAGGACGCGGACCGATGGAACAGATGCATCTGATCATTGCCGAGAAGCACGATGCTGCCAAGAGGATCGCCCATATACTGGCCGGCGGCCAACCGAAATCCAGCCGGGTTAGCGGGGTGGAGACATTCCGGTTTGGCGACGAGGTGGTAATCGGGCTTAGCGGGCACATCGTGGGTGTGGATTTCCCGTCCGGATACAACAACTGGCAGAAGGTGGACTTCCGAGACCTCATCAGGGCGGATGTTGTCACCAGGGCAACGCAGGAGAAGATAATCTCAGCCCTCAAGAGCCTGGGGGAGAAGGCCGACCGGATCACCATTGCCACGGACTTCGACCGGGAAGGGGAATTGATCGGAGCTGAGGCCCTGGATATCGCAAGGGAGGCAAATCCTGGGCTAAAGGCAGACCGGGTCCGCTTCAGCGCCATAACGAAGGAGGAGATTTCCAAGGCATTCTCCCATCCCGAGGAGGTGGACTTCGATCTGGCAGCCTCTGGCCAGGCCAGACAGGTGGTCGATCTTGTGTGGGGAGCTGCGCTCACCCGCTACATCTCGCTCACCTCCGGAAGGCTGGGAAAAGAGTTCCTCTCGGTAGGGCGTGTTCAGTCGCCCACCCTCGCCCTGATAGTCGATAGGGAGAGGGAGATAAACGCCTTCACCCCACGCCCTTACTGGGAGATATATGCTGACGTGCGAAAGGGAAAGAAGGACGATCCCGTCAGGGTACAGCATGCATCCGGCCGCATATGGGAGAGACAAGAAGCAGACCGGATAGTCTCCGTCCTTGAAGAGATGGCGATCGTCAGGTCGCTTGAGAAGAAATCCCGCAAAGACAGACCACCATCGCCGTTTGATACCACGGCTTTCATCAGTGCTGCAAGCGGTATAGGCTTTTCAGCAGCCAATGCCATGAGGATTGCCGAAACCCTGTACACCAACGGTTTCATCAGCTATCCGCGTACTGATAACACGGTCTATCCCCCATCCATAGATCTGCGGGCGCTTGTCAGCCTATTCCTGTCAGGCCCATTTGGTGAGGATGCAAAGGAGCTGATGAAAGGAAGCCTGACCCCCAGCCGGGGCAAGCGCTCCACCACCGACCACCCGCCCATATACCCAACCACGCTGGCCTCCAAAGAGGAGCTGAAGGAGGACCAGTGGAGGATATACGAGCTGGTGGTGAGGAGGTTCTTCGCCACGCTTTCCGGGGAATGCCAGTGGGAGATCACTGACCTCAGAGTGGATATTGGACCTGAGCCATTCAAAGCCAATGGGGCCAGGATGGTGGAGATGGGCTGGCGCAGGTATTATCCGTATAGCAAGGCTGAGGAGAGGATCCTTCCGCCACTGGCCAAGGGCGATCGGCTGACCGTGCTGGGGCATGAGGTGGCTGCAAAGGAGACACAACCCCCCTCCCGTTACGGCCAGGGACGCCTGGTCAAGCTGATGGACGAGCTTGGTCTGGGCACAAAGTCAACCCGCCACGACATAATCAGCAAGCTATACGCCCGGGCATACGTCCAGGGAAATCCCATCAGACCAACCAATACCGCTTATGCAGTTGTGGATACGCTTCAGCGCTATGCTCCCACGATAACCAAGCCGGATATGACAAGGACGCTGGAGAAGGATATGACCAGGATCTCAGCCCGCGAGGTCAAGCAGGACGAAGTGATTGAAGAGTCCCGACTGATGCTGGAATCAGTCTTCTCCGACCTTCTCGGCCACCGGTCTGAGATCGAGAAGTCCCTGAAAGAGGGTCTGCGTGACGACAAGATAGTGGGCAGATGCCAGACATGCGGATCGGATCTTATCATTCGCCGCAGCAGGAGGGGCGGCAGATTCATCGGCTGCTCGGGATATCCCGACTGCCGCTTCACACTGCCGCTTCCCAAGTTCGGGACCATACTGGTTGTGGATAAGAGATGCGAAGATCACCAGATGAACCACCTTCGCATCATCAACAAGGGCAAGAGGCCATGGGACCTTGGATGTCCCCACTGTAACTTCCTGCAGTGGAAGTCGCAGAAGGCCAGCCAGAAACCCGAGCCGTCTCTCGAAGAGATAGAGGGGCTCGGTCCCAAGAGCAGGGAGAAGCTGCAGGCAGCCGGTGTAAATAAACTGGCCGACCTGTCAGGAGCCGATCTTTCTGCACTGGCTGAGAAGACCGGCATCAGCTTAAAGAAGATGCTTTCATGGCAGAAGGCCGCCTCAGCCATGCTTGCTGAAAAGCACTCTCAACAGGGCGATCAGGCAGAGGCAACCCAGGGATAGAAGGACTTTTTGAGAGGTGACTTGCGGGAAGTCAAGGCAGCCCTCATCTCGGACGAAATTGCGCCCAGATCCTTGGAACTGGGGTCAATCGAACGCCTCCTCCATTGGCCATCCGAGGACGTTTTGGCCGGCACGGTTTTCGGACCGAGAATATGCCCATTGAATTGGATCACAAGCCGGATTTCACCGTTGACGATAGCATCTCTCCAGAGATACAGAGCTGGCCTTCTGAGGCTTCGTCTTAACCGGTGTTCGGACCCAATCAATACATTTTCGGCTGCCTGAAATAAGCGGGCACGATTGTGAAAGACCGCCTCGAAAAGGCCTTTGATTTGGACATAAGAGCACCCAGTGTACTGCCGATTCCCAAATGGCGGTTTGCCGCTTCATCGCCAAAACTTGCATCATCCCACGGCCTGAAGGCCGGGGACTTCACGCTCCGGCCCCTCCGCTCCTGCGAGTCAAAAGCATGGGCCTGGCCGGATTTGAACCGGCGACCACCCGGTTATGAGCCGGGCGCTCTGGCCGGACTAAGCTACAGGCCCAGAAGTGTTATTAGGCGCCGCCAACAGGGCTCGAACCTGTGACATTCTGGTATCTGCTCGCCCATCGGGCATATCGTTAACAGCCAGACACTCTACCAACTGAGTTATGGCGGCTCGGACCCCTCGTCTACGCACAAGCCATTTAAGTCTTTTGATCCAAAATGCCTGCCATGCGCGTGCTGAAGAGAGACCTCAAGGGCGAAGAGGGGGAGATCTCCCTGCGGGTGGAGAGCCTGGACGATCTGTGGCACCTCAAGCACCTGATATCGCCTGGCAACCTGGTCTTCGCCCAGACCCAGAGGAAGATCTCCTCTGCCACCGACAAGCTGCGGCCGGAGAAGGCCGAGAGGAGGACAGTACGCCTCGGGGTGGGAGTGGAGTCGGTTGAGTTTCATACCCACTCAAACTGGCTGAGGATTCACGGGGTCATAAAGGCCGGCCAGGACGTGGGCTCCTACCATACCCTGAACATCGAGGTGGGCTCGGACCTGTCCATAATCAGGCGCTGGAGGGCTGACCAGCTGCAGAGGATCGAGGAGGCGGTGGCCGAATCCAACCGCCCGCTGGTGGTGATGGCACTGATTGAAGAGGGTGAGGCCACACTTGGGGCCCTTCGTCAGTTCGGGGTGCAGACGCTATCCGAGGTTCGCATGGGCAGCGGCAAGGGATCGGGCCAGGACCGACGATCGGAGTTCTTTGAGCAGGTGGCAGCCCAGATAGACCAGGCAGCCGCTGGCGATGCCCAGGTGGTAGTGGCCGGACCAGGCTTTGCCAAGGAGGATCTGAAAAAGGTGCTGGATGCAAAGTACCCGGATCTGGCAAGCCGCGTGGTCATGGATGACGCCTCGTCCATCGGCAGGTCTGGATTTCAGGAGGTTCTACGGCGAGGCGCTGTGGAGAGGATCGCTCAGAACAGCCGGATCGCCCGGGAGGCCTGCCTGATAGAGAGGCTGCTTGAAGAGGTGGCAACCGATGGCAGGGCTACCTATGGGATAAGGGAAGTTGGGCGGGCAGCTGACTTCGGTGCAGTGGAAACCTTGCTTGTACTCGACGAGCTGGCGAAGAGAAGGGAGGTCGAAGAGCTGATAGAGAGAGCCATCAATGGACGTGGACGGGCGGTCATATTCAGCTCGGAGTTTGAGCCAGGCCAGCGGCTGGAGTCCCTTGGCGGGGTGGCAGCCCTGCTGCGGTTCAAGATCGATCCTGCATAGCTTTTTATCGCCACCTGGCCACACCTTGGCCGATGATACGCTGCGATCGCTGCTCTCTGCCCTCCGCCGTCCACCAGAGATACTCCGGCCTGCACCTCTGCCCGGACCACTTCACTGCCGATGTGGAGCGCAAGGTCCGAGAGACGCTGCGCACCTACCGCCTCTTTGGCAGGGGCGGGCTTGTCGCCGTGGCCATGAGCGGGGGAAAGGACAGCTCTGCTCTGCTCTACATGCTGAAAAAGATCTTCTCCCCACGCAGAGACATACAGCTTGTCGCTGTTCTGGTGGACGAGGGAATCGATGGATATCGGGAGCAGACGCTTCTATCTGCCCGGTCTCTGGCTGACAGGCTAAAGATCCCACACCGCACCCTGCACTTTTCCCAGGAGTTCGCCACCAGCACTGATAGTATGGCTGCCAGGACCCGGGCTGAGGCGCCCTGCACCTACTGCGGCGTTCTGCGCAAGAACCTGCTCAACAGGGCTGCCAGGGAGATGGGGGCAACTGCGCTGGCCACCGGCCACAACCTGGACGACGAGGCTCAGACCGTGCTCCTGAACTACCTGCGAGGGGATGTAGAACGTCTATTTCGACTTGTGCCGAGGACGCCAAAGGAGGGCATGGTGCCCAGGATCAAGCCTCTGCGCAGGGTGCCGGAGCGGGAGCTTGCAATCTACGCCCACCTGCACGGCATCTACCCCCAAGGCCACGGGTCCTGTCCATATGTCCCCTGGGCGATGCGCCTGGAGATCAAGGAGATCCTCAACCGCCTGGAAGCCGGCCATCCTGGAACAAAATACGCCCTTTTGCGAGGCTTCGATAAGATCCAGGATCTGGCCGGGCCGGGAAGCTTTCAGATGAGGCAGTGCGGAAGATGCGGAGAGCCGACCGGACAGGAGGTCTGCCAGAGCTGCCAGTTGCTGGAGCGCTTGGGCATGGGGATGGGGCAAAGACTTTAAGCCTGGATAGACCCAGGTCAGCTTGGGCCTCGGTAGCTCAGCTGGCCAGAGCGAGTGACTTGTAATCACTAGGTCGCGTGTTCGAATCACGCCCGGGGCTTGGCAACGTGGGGGATTGGTAAGCTGGAAAAGAGTATTGTATCGGTCCTGATCCTGCTATTTATTGCCAGTCTGATCGGCGTGGGTGCAGCGGCCCGCCCGCCCACCGTCTCGGAAGTGGACCGCTCTGGATCCGAGCTGCAGGAGCTGGAGTCCTTATTCTCAGGTGCCAGGATCAACGCCACGGGGTCGCCCATATACGGACAGGTCGTCAATCCGCTGAACATGAGCCAGAGCATCTACAGCCCGCCTTATGCGGATCTCCTAATGAACAACTCCCTGTTCATGGACTTCGACAGGCTGCTCAACGCCGGGCGTACACCACCGCTGGCGTACCTAAACTGGAGCACCTCGCAGACCCCAGTCTACAGGATCAGGCATGTCATTAGCTGAGACGAGATGGGCTTGGCAGCTCTGTCCTTAAGCCCGTCTCCTCCTTTTGATGTCCAGCCTGGTCTTGCATCTAGGACACGCCTTGGGCTTGTTCACCCTGGGTTCCCAGTTGTAGCCACACTTGCTGCACTTCATCTGCTTCATATATACGTGGTTGTAATAAGAGTATTAATAACTTTCCATTGCAAATAATAATTTGACAATATCAATGGGTGGCGAAACTGGGTAAGATAAAAGCCCAGTTTTAGAAAATTGGTAGTTATTATGATTAAGAAGAAGATTTTAGTTCGCAGGGGATGTGCAGCTAAAGACGGGACAGGCAGCAGACGGTCGGCGATGCCTGTTGAACCCGCGAGAAGACAGAAAAAGAGCGCCAATTGGCCAAGATCTCGATCGGCCGTTCTCGATCCCACCGATGTACACTGCAAGGCCTATCGGGCCCGGATCGATGCAGGCCCTGAGAAATTCGCACAGCTATGCTGGGCAGATGGTCGTATCCGCCCCGCGAACCCTGAGAAGCTTTTTTTTAGCCGGACCGAGGACACGCAAACGCCGGTGCTCATGCAGCATGCTTAGCAGCGGCACGAAGCGCAAAGCCTATAATGGAACTGCGCCATTTCCTATAGGATTCTATGAACGAGATTTTGCAGATCCTTTCGGAGAACTCAAAGGCCACTCCAGCCGAGATCGCCGCTCTCCTCGGACAGAGAGAGGAGGTGGTGGCCAGGGAGATCAAGGAGCTGGAGGATTCCGGGGTCATCAGGAAGTACATGACTCTCATTGATTGGGAGAAGGCTGGAGAGGGCTATGTCTACGCCGTCATCGAACTCAAGGTAGCACTGCAGAGAAATACCGGATATGACGCTGTAGCAGAGAGGATAGCCCGGTTCTCGGAAGTCCAGTCGGTGAGGCTGATCTCGGGAGATCACGACCTATCGGTGACGGTAAGGGGCAAATCCATGAGAGAGGTGGCGTTCTTCGTTGCCGAGAGGATAGCCATCCTCGAAGGAGTGCAGTCAACCTGCACCCATTTCATACTGAAGAGCTACAAGGAGCATGGCGTGAACCTGACAGACCGGCCCAAGCCCAAGCGGCTGGTGATAACGGCATGAGCCAGAGGATGAAAGAGGTGCCTGCCTGGAACGCAACGGCTCACGTTTCCAGCCAGGTGAATGAGATGCCGCCATCCGGAATACGCAAATTCTTCGATCTTGTGAGCGAGATGGAGGGAGCTATATCGCTGGGCGTAGGAGAGCCGGACTTCGTCACACCATGGCACATAAGGGAGGCCTGCATATACTCCCTTGAGTCGGGATTCACATCGTATACCTCTAACAAGGGCATGCCTGAGCTGCGGGAGATGATCTGTCAGAGCATGCGCAGCAAGACCGGCCTGGAATACGATCCGGACGAGCAGGCGCTGGTGACCACCGGGGTGAGCGAGGCAGTGGATCTGGCCTTTCGCGCCACCCTCAACCAGGGAGACGAGGTCATCGTGCCGGAGCCCTGCTACGTGGCTTATGTTCCTGATGTTATGCTGGCAGGGGGCAGGGCAGTTGTGGTGCAGACCAGGCCGGAGGATCGATTCAAGCTGCGACCCGAGTCGGTTCAGAAGGCATTGACTGCGAAGACCCGGGCACTCCTTCTCAGCTATCCCAACAATCCCACAGGTGCGATCATGAACCGTGAGGATCTGGAGGAGCTGGCCGACCTCGTGGTGGAGCACGATCTTCTGGTTGTGTCCGATGAGGTATACGGCGACCTCACCTACTCCGGATGCCACTGCAGCTTCGCCCAGCTGGAGGGGATGGCTGAGCGCACACTGATCCTGGGCGGATTCTCAAAGTCCCATGCCATGACAGGATGGCGGATCGGTTACGCCCTGGGCGACCCTCAGGTCGTGGGCGCCATGACCAAGGTCCACCAGTACACCATGCTCTGCGCGCCTATAATGGCCCAGGTAGCAGCAGTGGAGGCGCTTCAGAGGGGAGAGGAGGAGATGCTCAAGATGAAGCACGAGTACAACCTCCGCCGCCGCCTCTTCGTTGCCGGATTGAACCGGATAGGCCTGAACTGCTTTGAGCCTGAGGGGGCGTTTTATGCGTTTCCGTCCATCCAGGCGACCGGCTTGACCTCAGAGGAGTTCGCTGAGGCGCTTCTGAAAGATCAAAAGGTGGCTGCAGTTCCAGGAAGCGTTTTCGGAAGTAGCGGTGAAGGATTCCTTCGCTGCTCTTATGCCACATCCCGGGAGGAGCTGATCGAGGCGCTGGACCGGATAGAGATCTTCCTGGACGGGCTCAGCTTGCCCTAAGAGGAGATGACAGCCCACTTGATCAGGTCTCGCATACTTGATAAGGAGAGAAGCGACCGCCTGCTTGCGGCCTTTTCCCATCTTGGGCTCCACCCAATAGCTTGGACGCTGCTCTCCCTGCCACTGGCAGCCGGCGGCCTCGCTGCACTTGCCTACCACAACATGTCAATGGGTCTGGCTCTGTTTCTGCTGAGCGGTGCTGTGGACATGATAGATGGAGCCGTTGCCCGTTCAACAGGCCAGTCCACCGCTCTGGGAGCGTTTCTGGATGGGGTTCTGGACCGATATGTAGAGGTCCTTCTGATCCTTGGACTGGCCCTGCACCTGGGTGAAGGGGACTTCCTGGGATTGCCCCTTATGATCTGGTATTTGCTGCTCGTCTTTGGCTCGCTCATGACCAGCTTTGTGCGTGCTTATGCAGACCACCGGGACCTGGTGAAAGACGAGGCAGATCTGAATCGAATGGGAGGCCTCCTGGAGCGAGGAGAGCGCCTCATCCTCCTCTACGCTGGAATTGCAGCAGGGATGTACTCCAGGGAAGCGCTCCTGGCAGCGGTTGCAGCCACAGCTCTGCTCTCCAACGCCACAGCCCTTCAGCGGATTCTAACCGCCGTGAGATACGCTGAAGGATTGGCCCGAACCGGTCAGGGAAATGGCAAATGACCTGCTGCGCGCACTTCCAATAAAAACCCTGCTGAAAAATCTGCTGTTCTCGCCCACGCGAAGCATGAAAATGGCAGACATGCGACATGATTCCTGCAAAATAAGTGTTTTTTTGGTAGGTGAATTTTTTCGCAGGGCTGCATGGCCGGGCTGCCGCCGCCCTCCCCGAGATCATTCTTTATATTTTGCTGCTGACCGCATCCGCTCAGATCTCCAATAGGAAAAACAGTGCGTTGAGGTCCGCGCCTGGCCAGACGCCCCAATTCATGTGTCTGGCGGCGTTTGGCCCAAGGCCGAGAGGCCGGCACCACCGAAAAGTATTTATCGTCAAAAGTCGTTGTAGTAGTCGGCAAAGGTCGAATTACGTGTTCTTGTCGACACTCCCTCCTATCCTCCCTCCAACATCCCGCGACTTTTGCCCATTCTTCCATTATGCATCGATCCGGGCAGCAGGCAGCAATATCGTTTAAAGACGTGAAATAGAAAGCTTTATATTCGTCGAATGACGTAGTTAATGGTTTGAATATCGTGAAAAGGTGATCAAATGAAGATAAGAGTGGTTAGCTCAAAGAACGAGATCAGGTCGCTGAAACCTGATGAGAAGATGGTACACCTGGCCTTCCGGCCGTCAAACGTGGATCTGCTGGCACTGCTCCAGAGATGCCCCAGGCTCAAGCTGATACAGGTCCCACCCTCCTACAAGAGGACTATGTCCAGCGCCATCAGCGTCTTCCTCGATATGCAGGGCGTCGAAGTGGTGGAAGGAGACGTCTGGGGCCACCGCAAGGACCTGGATGCGTACTTTACGGTCCACGACCAGACCGTTGAGGATATCAGGGGTATGGTCGGTCGCGGTATGCCTCCGGAAGTGATGGCAGCAGAGGTGCAAAAGACCGCCAAGCTGGCCCCGGAGCTGATCAAATACATCGCACGAACCATGGCGTCGGCCTGATGCCGGCGCCAGAGGCCTGTGAACAATCCAGTGCAACTGCAATAGCCATCAATATGGCAGCCAAGAAAGCGCATTTTCGTGCCGGAGGGGCTCTAAACGGAGCCAGACCAATGACTCTGAGCAGAAGCTTTGCGCTCAATCTTTAACTGCCGATTTTTATAAGATAATCTGCACAGAATCTTTATAGCTTCATCGAGCTAGAGATGGACATGATAGGAAAACCAGCCTGGTGGATGGGCGCTCTATCGGCCATATCGCTGTTGCTTCTGGTTCAGCTCGGCCAGGGAGGTCCTTCGGAATTCACCGGCAACGTTACCCAGGTAATAGACGGAGATTCCATATTCGTCACAGGCATAGGCTGGGTCAGGCTGGCGGATATCGACGCCTACCAGATCCCCACCCAGAAGGGGACGGAGGCAAAGCATTTCACCCAGATTCACCTCCTCCATAAGAGGATCTACCTGGACCTGGACGATAAGAAATCCAGCTGCCCAAAGGGTTGCACGATCGCCGTCGCCTATCTGGCAGATGGAAACGGGACGATAAACCCGGTGCCCTACAACCGAATGCTGGTGGACGCCGGGCTGGCTGTGGTGCATGACCGTCCCGAGAACGAGTTCGATCCGCTGGACTGGTGGCCGTAGAGTCTGGGCAGAAGAGGTGGGTGCATGTACATCCCGGTGATCCTTGGCACTGCAAGGCTGGGCAGGCAGTCTGAGAAGGCCGCAGCCTTCATGCTTGCTCAGGCGCTCAGTTTCGGACTGGAGAGCGAGATTTTAGATGTCCGCGACTTTCGGCTGGAGGCAACCGACAACACCGAGACCACAGAGAAGGCCAGGCGGTGGGAGGAGGCGGTGCTCCGCGCCGATGGATTCATCATAGTGTCCCCGGAATACAACCGTGGCTACCCAGGAGAGCTGAAGATGATGCTCGACCTGCTCTTCCGCCAGTACGCCCGCAAGCCCGTGGCCATATGCGGCGTGTCAAGCGGCGTCTACGGAGGTGCCAGGATGATGCAGCAGCTCAAGACAGTCCTCATCGCGCTTCACATGCTGCCACTGGAGGATGCTGTATATTTCTCAAAGGTACAGGATCTGTTTACCGAGGACGGGACGATAAAGAAGGAGTCTTACGTCATTCATGCCCGCAAGATGCTGGAGGAGCTGGCCTGGCATGCAATGGCCTTGAGCAAGGCCAGGGAACAGTCCGACCAAGACGGAGCTCGAGACCAGAAGAGAATCTAATGCGACGTTATGGCCAAGGGCCGGCCCAGTAAGGGGGGACGGCCTGGAACGGTGTTGAGCCGTCCCGATCTGTGGCCATCTTGCGGTCATGGCTTTCTCAGATCGCCATTTTTCACCAGCAGAGCATTTAATAGGATATAGTGACATACACCGGAGAACAAATCATATATCATTGGGAGCTAAGAGAATGGAAGATAAGAAGTTTTATGTCCTTCCCGAACTGCCCTACGGCAGCAAAGACCTGGAGCCCCACATCTCAGAAACCCAGCTCAAGCTCCATCATGACAAGCACCACCTGGCATATGTAAACGGTGCCAATGGCATATTGGAGAGGATGGACCGGGCTAGGGAGGCCAAAACCGACTTCGACCAGAAGGCAACGCTAAAAGAGCTATCCTTTCACATCGGAGGCCACATACTGCACAGCCTCTTCTGGGCCAACATGGCCCCAGCCGAAAAAGGCGGGGGGGGAAAGCCGGTTGGCGCTCTGGCCAAAGAGATAGAGAAGGAGTTCGGCTCCTTCGAGCGGTTCAAGAAGGAGTTCAGCGCCGCTGCCGTGGGCGTTGAAGGATCTGGCTGGGCTGCCCTGGCCATCTGCGGACAGACCAGACGACCCATCATCATGCAGGTGGAGAAGCACAACTTCAATGTATATCCGACGTTGCGGATAATGCTGGTCTTGGACGTCTGGGAGCACGCCTATTACCTGGACTACAAGAACGAGCGGGCGAAGTTCGTGGAAGCCTTCTGGAATGTGGTCAACTGGGCGGAAGCCGAAAGGCGCTTCGAAGCCTTGGCCAAGTAGAAGGCGAGATCGCCAGCATAATCGTACCACAGGCATCCGCATCAGGAAGAGCCTCCTGGCAGGGCCGCGACCTAAGATGATTATCGGCACCGATCCTGCCAGGAGACGCCTTCTGGCCGGCCGATCAGTCCATTGCCAGGCCAAGAGGGCCATGATCACTGGGCCTTCGAATGAACTACATTCATCAGATATCTGCACACAGTCATAAATGCTACTTCGGAAAATGAAATGGCATCATCGGGGACAAGTCCATCATGATCTACACCATAACGCTCAACCCCGCATTGGACCGCACAATCTGGGTGGACAGGATACGCGACGATGTATCCAACCGCATCGTCAGGGAGGACAACTACGCCGGAGGAAAGAGCATCGACGTCTCAAAGGTCCTCAAGAACCTGGGGGTGGATAACACAGCCCTGGGGTTCGTGGGCGGATTTGCCGGGATGGAGCTTGAGGGAAGGCTGCTGAATGACGGCATACAGACGGACTTCGTGCGGGTATCTGGCGAGACCAGGACCAATATAGTGATACACGAGATAGGCACTGGAAGACAGCTGGCCTTCAATGCCAGAGGCCCTGAGGTCCGCCCTCATGAGCTGATCCAGATGATCGATAAGATCCAGGAGCTGCCAGAGCCACAGATGGTCTCAATCGGCGGCAGCCTGCCCAGAGGTCTTAGCGCCGAGATCTACAGAAAGATCATCAATCTGGCCAAACGCTGCCACTATGGAACCTGCCAGTCCAAGGTGATCTTGGATGTGGATGGCGAATCGCTGCGCGTTGGCATCGAGGCGCGGCCAGACGTCATAAAGCCCAATATCCATGAGCTCAGCCAGCTGGTTGGCAGGGAGCTGCGAGAGGTGGATGAGGTCAGAGCAGCGGCCCGGGACATCCGCCGAAAGGGGGTGGACACGGTCCTGGTCTCCATGGGGCCGAGGGGCATCCTGCTGGTGTCCTCGGAAGGAGAATGGATTGCAGAGCCCCCGGGCGTGGAGGTAAAGAACACCATAGGGGCGGGTGACTCGTCTGTTGCTGGTTTCATGTATGGCCTGGCCCAGGCACGGGACCTGTCAGAGTGCCTGACCTATGCCGCTGCAGCCGGGACTGCCACCACGCTCAAGGAAGGGACAGCCCTGGCCAGCCTGGACGACTTCAACAGGCTGGTGCCCCAGGTCAGCCTGACAGAGCTCTCAGCCGGGCGGGTGGGGACATGAATCTCTCCGTACCTATGGATGTGCCTGCCAGGTCCAGGGAGAGGTACCGCCGGAGATATCAGGCGCTGACAGCGGGAACAGGCAGGCTGATGCTATTTGCCGGAGATCAGAAGGTAGAGCACCTGAACCAGGATTTCTTCGGCACAGGCATCTCTGCTCAGGACGCGGACCCAGAACACCTGTTCCGGATCGCGTCGCATGGCAGGATCGGGGTATTCGCCGCCCAGATGGGACTGATCTCCCGTTATGGCATGGATTATCCGGACGTGCCCTATCTGGTCAAGCTCAACTCTAAGACAAACCTGGTCGAGACACAGCAGGCCGATCCCTATAGCGCCCAGTGGATGGAGGTCTCCCAGGTTCAGGAGATTGCAGAGGAGAGCGGCCTGAACATACTGGGGGTGGGCTACACCGTTTACCTTGGATCGGAGGAGGAATCAAGCATGCTTGCCCAGGCTGCCCAGATCGTGACTTGTGCTCACCGGGAAGGGCTGCTGACGGTTCTCTGGATGTACCCCCGGGGACGGGCTGTCAGGGACGAACGAGATCCTCACCTCATTGCCGGTGCCTGCGGCGTGGCCGCAGCCTTGGGAAGCGACTTCGTGAAGGTGAACTACCCGAGGGGGCCGCAGGCGGCGTCGGACTTTCGTGAGGCCGTGCTGGCTGCAGGCAGGACAGGCGTGGTCTGTGCCGGCGGGTCCAGCGACTCTCCTCATGCCTTTCTCAGCAGGCTGCACGACCAGATCCACATCTCCGGGGCGGCTGGGAACGCCACTGGCCGAAACATCCACCAGAAAAGCCTGGAGGAAGCTGTACGCATGTGCAACGCGATCTACTCGATCACCGTTGAGAACCGCTCGCTTGAGGAGGCCATGGAGGTCCTGGAGGGCTGATGTGCAGGCACGGGCCACGCGCATAAACATCAGAAGGCCATCTTGAGCTCGTAGACCCCGGAATCCCTGGTCTTCTTGATGTTGAACCTCATCTTCTCAAATAGCCGGATCATGGGGCGGTTGTCCACCAGCACCTCGGCCGTGAATCCCAGGAGGCCCTGCTTCTTGGCAAGGTAGGTCAGGTAAGAGAGCAGCTCTGTCCCCACGCCCCTGTTCTGGTATTCGTCCCTGATCACTATGGCGACCTCGGCGGTATGGTTCCTCTCGTCTATGCTGTACTGGCCAAGGCCGACAAGCGTCTCCTTCTCCTGGTCCTCCACCACGGCCAGTATCACCATCTCCTGTGTGTAGTCTATTATCACGAACTCCTGGAGGAGCTGGTGGGGCATGTCCCGACGGGCAGATATGAACCTGTAGTACAGGCTCTCGTCGGATAAGGAATAGAACAGGTCCTTTACCAGCGGCTCGTCGCTGATCTTGACCGGCCGGAGCAGCAGGGAGAGCCCGCTCTTGGTTGTCCGGCGGGTCTCCATCCGGACAGGGTACTCGCCGCGTGCCCCCGGGATGAATGCCTGGTCGGAATAGATCATGGAGAGTCGCTTGGCCTCCCCCAAGAGCCATGGCCGGAACTTGGGGTGAGCAAGTGCGATCAGGTCCATTGCCCGCTCCCTGATGTTCTTGCCGTGAAGGTAGGCTATGCCGTACTCGGTGACCACATAATGTATATCGCCCCTGGTAAGGGTGACCCCGGCCCCCTCCGGAAGAAGCGGGACTATGCGAGAGATGCGGCCGTCCTCGGCTGTGGAGGGCAGGGCCAGGATTGCCTTGCCGCCAGGCGCGATGACAGCGCCTCGCATGAAGTCGGCCTGACCGCCGATCCCGCTGTGAAAGATGGGGCCAAGCGACTCTGCAGTGGCCTGGCCGGTCAGGTCCACCTCCATAGCGCTATTGATCGAGGTCATGCCACGGTGCTTGGATATGGTCAGCAGGTTATTGGTGTAGTCGATGGTCTTGAACTCAATGGTGGGGTTGTCGTGCAGGAATTCGTATGTCTCCTTCTTTCCCATGCAAAACGATGCGACGGTCTTGCCCCGATCGATGCTCTTCCTCGAATTGTCGATGACGCCTTGCCTCATCAGGTCGACGAATCCATCGGTGAGCAGAGAGGTGTGTACGCCCAGATTTCTGCGGTCCACGAGGTTGGCCAGGACTGCATTGGGGATAACGCCGTAGCCTGCCTCGATTGTGGCCCCATCCTCCACTATATGGGCCACGTAGCTGCCGATCTTGTTGGCGATATCGGAGGAGATGGCCTCCAGGTATTCCAGCAGGGGCTGGTCATGGCGGATGACGAAATCCACATCATCAAGGTGGATGAATCCGTCGCCCTGAACCCTGGGCATATGGGAATTGACCTGAGCGATAACAAGCCTTGCCTTCTCGACGGCTGACTTGGCGATGTCCACGCTGATTCCCAGGTTCAGATAGCCGTGGCGGTCGGGCGGCGTCGTCTGGATGAGGGCCACGTCTATGGGTATTCGTTCCCTGGAAAATAGGTCTGGGATGGCCGAGAAGAATATGGGAGAGTAGTCGGCCATCTCCTTATTCACCGCCTCTCTGGTGCTGCGGCCTATGAAGAACGTGTTGAGCCGGAAGTTGTCCTTGAACTTGACGTCGGTATATGGAGCTGCGCCCAAGGTCCAGACATGGAGCACCTCCGCATCGAAGAAGGCCTTGGGATGCCGCTTCACGTAATCGGCCAGGGAGTTCACCAGGTGCTGGGGCTCTCCACAGCCGGTGCCGATGAAGATGCGGTCGCCGGCGTGGATATGGCCGAAGGCCAAATCCTCGGTCGCGAACTTCTCAGGATGGGCCCCCCTCATCCCCTCCATCCTAGCATCCAGGTCGAAGTCCTCCATGCAATCCCCCGAAAGCCCGAAAAACCTTGAATCCCCAGCCAGCAAAGCGACGAGCATTGCGACGATAACCATCAGTATAGGCGCGAATGGACCCTGTGGTCTTTACGGCGGGCATTCGCAAGGGCTTCTTGCCGGAGATATCAAAGCCCACGTGTCATAGAATTCGAGCAGGCATAAACCTTTGGACGGGAAAAGATAGGAGGAGGCAAAAATCGGCTATAAGGAGGAGGTGGGAACGATCCGACTTTTGCTCAAATCCCATATAGGCAATCGACGAATATAAGCTTTTCGGCTAAGTCGATTGACGAGAGATTTCTGGCGATAATCGGATCGGATCGCCGACCATTTACACGGGCGAAAAAGCTTCGCGCGTACCGACAGGAAGAAGAGATTTCCCAGAACCATCGGATGCCCGGCATTGCCGCAGGATGGGATTTCGCGCGAGAGGTGGCCGAGGTGGCCAGGTCAGTCGAATAGATGATCCCTGTTCGTTGACATCATCGATCGGTATGTTCGACGATTGGTGAAAATTCCCAGCCCGAGTCTGACATTCTAAGCTGGCATTCTAAAGGCAGGGCAGCTGATTTGAAGACATGCGAAAAAGCATAAAGGCCATGGCGTCGTTCGCTTTGCTGGGGATACCATGTACAGGGTGCAGATGATCGATATAAAGCAGAAGGCCGACCTGGAGAGACGCTACGCCAGCTGTGTGCAGTTCGAGGTCAAATCCGAGATATACGGCTGCTGCATCAAGCTCTTGACAGGCGACGAGGAGGTCAAGGACCGCTGGGAACAGAGTTTCTACAACATGTCCCAGAGCGTGAGGTCCCATGGGCGCCTCTATGTCCTGAGCGATCCGAACCAGCCGGCGGACTCCGTGCTCTACGATCACAGCTCCAAGACGGCATTCCTGCTCAACTTCGATTACTACGGCTGGATCAAATCGCTGGGCTTAAGCCTGGCCGGGGACCTGCTGGAGGACCAGCATACCATCCACTCCTGCCACGGTGCCTGCCTGGATGTGGATGGGCGTGGAGTTGCGATCCTCGGCGGGTCCGGGGCTGGCAAAACCACCCACACCTACGGCCTGCTGCGCCATCCTCAGGTGCGGGCGGTATCAGACGACTGGTTCTTCGGCCGGATCTTCGGCGAGGTGGTGCTGGCATATGGATCGGAGAAGAACTTCTACATCCGTTCAGAGCTCTCTTCCGTCTGGAAGGAGTTTTCAGGCCTGGTAAATGGGGCATGGCTGGACAAGCAGGGGCGTGGAGTGATCGATCTGCGCTCGGCAATCGGCAAGGGACGGATGCTTCCGCTCACCACGCTGCGAACGGTCATAATCCTCAAGAGAGACCCAGGTGACCTTGAGACGCTCGCAAAGCTTGGCCCGAAGGAGGCCCTGCATATCCTGCAGGATAACGGTTACTACAATCCCCATCTACTGGTTAGAGACGGCTTCAAGGACGGGATTCGGAGGGATTTCTTCTCCGCCGTACTGCGGGGAGCTAATGTATACTCCGTGAACACAACTGGCAGCCCGGACGAGAGCCAGGCCTTGATACGCCAGGTTGTCGGGCTGGAGAAATGAAGCCTGAGGCCCGCCTTTTAGAAGATCACAGAAAAGGCATGTCGAAGGTTGTGGTGAGGCAGCACTGCCTAATCACGCAGCGCCCACTTGGGACCGGCCGGCGGATTCGCCGGGAGCCTGCACTCACCGCCCCGTCGATCAGATGGCCAACGGGACAGCACTGGACTTTTACCACAGCGCCCCTTTCACAGGGACCGCCACCTCGATGGATGAGGGCCTTATCCCGTTGCCATAACCTACTTTCACCTAAAACTATTTAGAATTGGCGGTCGGGATGTATAATCCTTAACGTTGCCGCATACGAATGGCAGCGTAGCCATCTGAAATCCGCCGCCTCGTAAACTACGAATCCCGCAGCCCCTACCGCCCAAGGTCCAACTCGGGGGCAAGAGGATCGGATTTGACCACCATTGTCGAAGAATGTTGCCAGGGAACAGCGAATGTGGCCAGGCAACAGCAGCTGATCTCACAGCGCGACGGCAATAAAGCGATCTCTTTTTCAGTCTCATCTCTCCAAAAAAACGTGATCTTTTTCCTGGAGAACGCTTGGGCCTGAGGGTGAGCTGTTCCCTTTTCGGTCACTTTCAGGCTGCGCACAAGCAGTAAATACCGGATGCGACCTCCATTTAACCGATGACAGAGCGGGGCAGGCTGGAAGAGGTGGCAGCACACATCAGACAGCGCATCTCCATGCAGACCTTTGAGGAGTTCTCCGAGGCTACCTGTGTGAAGGCCGAGGACTTTCTGCCCCTGCCGATGAAGGAGTTCTCAAAGAGGACCTTTGCGGTCGACGGGTCCAATTCCCTGGTGTGCGACTGGACGGTTGTCCAGGCAAACCACATCCGGGCCGGCTATGTGGTCTACCGTGGGAGGGACTGGCAAAGGACGGTGGTCACCTTCGATTCCCTGTTCCTGGCAGACCGAAAGAGCTACACATCAGAGTTCCTTCGCTATCTGAAGGGCATCTTCGGGCAGAGGCATTTCACACTCAGCGAGACTGAGCTGGACAGGCTCACCACCTACTTCCGTGAGCTGCAGGAGTATGCCGCACTCTGGGCAGCCCTGAACGAGTCCGAAGCCGGCGACCTGCTGCTCTACGACGGGGGATTCGCGCTATGGAAGGGCCGACCTTTCGGCCCGGTGCTGGAATACCTGTTCAATCTGGCCCGGGACCGCGATGTGGACATGGTTGGGATAAGCAAGTCCAGTTCCATGTCCTGGGGAGACGATATATCCAGGCCCTTTGTCCAGCACGCCGCCCGCCTTGGCGATAGGACCTGGCCAGGCCTGCCATGGTACATGGACCTCACCGGAAAGAAGGTGGAGCCCAATCCCGAAGAGGGACGATGGAACGGGCGAATCTACCTGGCCAGGTTCTCCCCAGCCGCAGACAGGGCGTTTCGAGTGGACGCCCCGGAGTACCTCCACCCCAGGATTGATGATGTCATGGCCAACATCTCAGCGTTCTCGGGCTCAGCCGAGAGCGCCGGCTATCCCCATGCCCTGTTCCGGGCCCATCACGAGATGAAGATCAGCCGCAGCGAGACGGAGCAGATGAGGCTGCGCCTGCTGGACGCCCTGGGAGCGACGGGACTTGGCGAGAGAGAGGTCAGGCGGTCCATGGACTACCACGAGACGCTGGAGAAGGGGCGGCGCTAATGGATTACCATTCTGAGCCAGGGTTGCCGGCATCTATCGTGCAGCGAGCGGATAGATGCGGGGAAGCTCGATCGCCAGGACCGCTGGCAGCCCCGACCTCTGGCAGCCGGGGATTTCAATCACCTGAGGAGATTCGATGAGAGGGGACAAGGAGAGAGCACCGGATGGTCCGGAGCCGGTCGGGGAAGACCGAGCGCTGCTTCACCCGGTCGCAATTGAGAGGAACGATACCACCTACAGGATAATATCGAAGAGCGTCCGAGAGTACCAGTTCGTGATCCCTTACACCGACCGTGCCGAGGTGGGGGAGATATTCTCAATAGACGACCGCCGCGGCGATCTGCAGTTCCTCGCCAGGGTCCGGGACATAGAGCACGACTCCAACTACTCCGGTCGGTGGGACACCACTATTCGGGGGATGGATTTCTACGATGGCGACCAGATATTCAACCGGGTCATCGCCGAGCCCCTGGGATGTGTGGAGACGGGAAGGTTCCGCCAGTCACGGACCATCCCCACCAAGTTCTCCCAAGTTCACCGAACCCTTGGAAAGGAGTTCTCCTTCCTCCGCCAGGTGATGGGCGACATTGAGGTGGGTTGTCTGCGAAATGGCGGACAGAGCGTGGAGGAGATCTCCGTTGCCCTGCACAGCGAGGCCATGGACCACCATATGGGCGTATTCGCCACCACAGGCATGGGAAAGTCCAATTTCATGAAGGTCTTCTGCGCATCGTGCATGCGGCTGTCGGCCAGAGGCGAGTCCAGGTTCGGTCTGATGGTTGTTGACCCCCACGGGGAGTACCTGATGGGGGCCAAGAGCAGCACCGGAGCGACAAAGGGACTGATGCACCTCAAGAACTACCGGTCAGGCCTTGCCTGCTACTCCACCGACAGGTCCAACTGCGGAATACCGGAGGTAGAGGAGCTCACAGTTGCCGCAAGCGAGGTCAATCCGCAGGACGTCTCCCTGCTTTATCAATGGAGCCAAGCCCAGCACGACGCCCTTGAGGCCGTTGGCCGGGTGCTTGATGGCGGAGCATGGATGGAACAGATCCAGACGGAAGACGGGATAGCCCGGATGGTCCAGGAAGGATTCAACGAGTCCACGGTGAGGGTGCTCTCAAGGCGTATCCGCATAGTGCTGGACAAGAACAGGTACCTGGGAAAGCGTTCAAGCATACCGAACATCATCCGCAACCTCAAGGAGGGAAAGGTTGTCCTTGTGGACATCCCCCGAATGAGCGACAGGGCTGAGCTCTTCCTACTCTCCGTGCTCTCCCGCTGCATCATGGAGGCCTACCGGGAGCCGGAGGAGGGGCGAAAGAACTGCCTCATAACCATAGAGGAAGCCCAACGGGTGCTTGGAGGAAGCGGCATAGCCCGCTTCGAGACAATAGCCCGGGAGGGGCGCAAGTTCGGGGTGGGGCTGTGCGCCATCACCCAGCAGCCCAAGCTTATCGACCAGCAGCTTTTGTCCCAGTTCAACACCCTTGTTGTGCTGGGCCTCTCCGATCGGAACGACCGGGCCCGGCTTGCTGAATCGGCAAAACAGGACCTGACCTCCCTCGACATCGAGATACAGACAATGGAGAAGGGCGAGGCCATCATCAGCACCCTCAAGATACCCTTCCCGGTTCCGGCCCGCATCCATCGCTACGAGGAATACATGGCCAGGCTGCAGTCCGAGAAGAGGGAGGCGGACCTTGGAGACGTGGGCGATTTTTGCCCGTCATTTCGGATGAGGCAGAGATGAGGATAGCACACCTGGCCGACACTCACCTGGGATACCAGGCATTTAGCCGGGTGGACCGGCAGGGCAGGAACGTGATGGAGGAGATGGTCTACCAGGGCTTCCGCATGGCTGTCGACAAAATCCTGGAGCTGAATCCAGACCTTGTGATCCATGCGGGGGACGTATTTCACCATGTCCGCCCTCGCATTAGGCCCCTTTACGAGTTCAAGCAGGCCCTGGACAGGCTGACCGATGCCGGGATACCAGTGGTGATGATCAGCGGAAACCACGATGCACCCAAGGGATACGCCTCCATTAGCCCGTTCTATATCTATGAGGGACAGCCGGAAGTATACATCGCGCATGAGTACCGCTACAAGTTCTTCGACCTCGACGAGTTCCGCATCCACTGCATCCCATTCTGTCTGACTGCTGATCAGTACCCCAGGGAGTTGGATCGCCTGGAGAGGACGGGCTCGGACCTGCTGGTCATGCACGGACTTGTGGAGTCCCTTCGGGCAAAGCGTCTTCGCACGGTCGGAGAGCACGAGATCGGCGATTGCCTGCTCAAATCAGATCTGGATTACATCGCGCTCGGCCACTATCACAATCAGGTCCAGATAGCCGGGAACGCCTGGTACAGCGGCTCCCTGGACTACCTTAACTTCGGGGAAGCGAACGATCGCAAGGGATTTCTCCTGGTTGATTTGGGCAGAATGTCGGTTGAGAGAATAGAGGTCAGGCCAGGCTATATGGTGGACTGCCAGCCCATCTCATGCTCCGGCCTCTCCTCCGCCGAGGTGATGGAGGAAATAGAAGGCCTTGCCGGGGAGATCGACGGAAAGATCATCCGCATCACTCTGCGGGATATATCCAGGCCCGTCTTCCGGGGTCTGAACCAGTCCCGCTTAAACCGGATTGCTGCATCTGCGGTATACATGAAGGTGCGACCGGAGTTCCCGGACCAGCCAGCTCCAGCCAGGGAGGGAGTCGATATGCTCGGCCTTGAGGAGGAGTTCGAGCGGTTTCTTCAGGGTGAGCAGGTTAGGACCGGGCTGTTTGAAGAAGTCAGGTCTTACGGCCGCGGACTTCTCAAGGAGGCGGAGGAGGCCCGCCGTACGGAGGGGATCAATGCGCCTCTCTAAGCTGGTTCTGCGGAACTTCAAGAAGTACCGCCGTGCCGATATCCGTTTTCAGGACGGCCTGACCGGCATCCTGGGAGGCAACGGTGCCGGCAAGAGCACGATTGTGGAGGCGATCGCCTGGGCCCTGTACGGCAGCCGGGCCTCGACGATCAAGAGGGACTTCCTGAAGAACGTCCATGCCCAGCAGACCGAACCGGTTGAGGTGCAGCTAACTCTGGGACTCGGCGGGCAGGAGCTGGTGGTCTACAGGGCAATGAAGGGGAAGGGCATGGTCCCAGATGCCCACCTCCGTCTGGACGGCCAGGTGGTTGCCAGGGGGTCCCGGGAGGTCGACTCTCAGCTTGAGAGGATGATCCGGATCAGCTTTCCTGATTTCATGAAGACCTATTACGCCCGCCAAAAGGACCTCGACAACCTGCTGCGGGAGGGTGGAAGCGGCAAGAGGGAATACCTCCTCAAGCTTCTTGGGCTGGATCAAGTTCGGGAATTGGTGCTGGAACGGATCCGCAACGACCAGAGAGCCGTATTAGACCGCCACAACCAGGTAGCCGGCGCGCTTGCCGAGCTTGATGGGGTCGGGGCAGATCTGATCAGCGTCAGGGAGCAGATGAAACGCGCTTGCCAGACGCTTGCCAGCGCCGAGGAGACAAAGCGTGCTGCTGATGCGGAGATGGAGAGGCAAAGCCTGGAGCTGGAGAGGGAGGCTGAAAGACGCCGAACGCATAACCTGCTTGAGGATATGCTGGCCGGCCTTCGGAACTCAGCCCTGGAGAAGGAGGCTGCTGTGAAGCGAGAGATGGAGGCCCAGGCCCGCATAGCTGCTGCTAAGGAGGAGCTAGGGCGACTGACTGGAGATCTGGGCCGTCTGGAGCAGATCAGAGAAGCCCTCCTTGAGATGGAGCCGCTGCGCAGGAGGTTTGAGGAGCTGCTGCGGCAATTATCTGTGTCCAAGGCCGAGACGGGGGCAGCCCGGCGGTCTTTACAGGAAGGGCAGAAGAGGCTGGCCTATCTTTTGGCAGAGCGTGAGGATATGGAGCAGCTTGCCGAAGGAGAGGAGGAGTTCAACAGACTTGGCCTTTGCCAAAAGGAGCAGGAAGAGAAGCGGGACCGCCACCAGATATTGCTGACAAAGAGGGGTCATCAGGCTGCCAGACAAAGTGCGGCCGGCTCCGGCCTGGCCAGGGTTCAGGCAGCCTGGCAGGAGCTTGTCCTCATACAGGACCGTGCTGCACAGCTGGCTCCCGTTGCCGCCCGCCATAAGGAGATCCTGCAGCAGCTGGAGGATATGAAGCTGGATGAGGAGGTAGAGAAGCGGCGCCAGCTTCTGAAGGAGAGGGCTAATGCCGTTACTGCCCGCCGGGGCCGCATTTCGGAAAGGCGCGCACGGATCGGATCGGCTCTGTCCGAACTCGGCGACCTTGAAGAGGAGGAGAGGCTGCTGCAGGAGCAGGACCGCCTGCTCGATGGCCTCATCAGGGAGCAAAGCGACCGCCTCGCCGAGCTGCGCAGCCAGTACGGGCTGGCAGCGTCCAGGCTGGCTGAGGCCAGGGACGCATCCCAGAAGATAGAGGATCTGGGAAGCAGCAGCGTCTGCCCGACATGCCAGCGCCCATTGGGGGAGCATCGGCAGGTCCTGCTCAAGAGATACCGAGAAGACTGCCAGAACGCCTCCAGCACCGCCTCAAATATCAAGGCGATGTCGGATGATATCCAGAGCCAAATGGAGGCAGCAGCAAAGACCCGCTCCTCTCTGAGAGAGGCCTTCGACCGGATATCGAGGAACAGGGCGGAGAGGGAGGCCATGCTTGCAGAGGACAGGCAGCTATTCGAGCAGGAAAAGGAAGCCGATCGCGAACTAGCCCAGACCGAGGAAGCCATCTCCGGGCTTGGCCCGGCAAGGTTCGACCCGCTGGAGAAAAGACTCCTTTCAGATCAGGCATCGCAACTTGCCCATGATGCAGAGGAGTTCGGCAAGCTGGTTTCACAGGTCCAGGCGATGCCAGCCCTGGCCAAAGAGAGGGAAAGCCTGGAGCAGGAGATGTCTGCGGCAGCTCAGGCCCTGGCCAGCCTGGATAAGGAGATCGGAGATTTGGGCTTCTCCGAAGAAGCATACCAGGCAATCAAGCGCCGCCTTGGAGATCTGTGGCCGGTGCACGAGAAGTACAGGGCGCTGAGGGAACGGACATCTGACATCCCGGATCTTTCGCACCGGCTGCAAGAGATGGAGGATGAGCTTGCCAGCCGTCTGGCGGAGGAGGAGAAGCTAAGTCTATCCGTATCCGCCCTGGCATTCGATCCAGAGCAGCACGACCGGATGGCAGCAGAGGCTCGATCCATGACCCACCTGGAGGCCCAGGCCAGTAAGCTCCGCATCTTGGTGGCCGGGGAGGTGGAGGCAAAGTTCAGGCTGGAAGAGTCACTGGCAAGCCAGTCTGCCCTGATGATGGAGATGCAGTCTCGACAGACTCAACTGGCCGAACTGGACTTCCGGGAGGAGAGATACGCTTTCCTGGCTGCATCGGTCCAGGCGGCTGCCGCTGCCCAGGCCGATTCCAGGAAAGCGGTTGAGCTGGCCAGGATAGACCAAAATGTGCTTCATAACCAGCAGATGCGCCTCGAGCAGGACAGTGCTCGCCAAAGA
Source organism: Methanosaeta sp. PtaB.Bin039 (assembly GCA_002067795.1). Lineage (GTDB taxonomy): Archaea > Halobacteriota > Methanosarcinia > Methanotrichales > Methanotrichaceae > MVQI01. The sequence goes on along the minus strand of MVQI01000082.1, from coordinate 101,709 downwards.
GACCTGCATGCAGAGGAGGAGAAGCTGGAGATGAGGATGCAGATCCTGGAGACGGCAAGGGAATTGATGATCCGATTCCTGGACAGGCTGCTGGTCGTTGTTCGCGATGAGGTGGCATCGATAGCTGGCCAGATCCTCGAAGAGGTCTCGGACCGCTACAGCCTGGTAAGGATCGACGAGAACTTCGAGATAATGGTGGAGGACGGTGGCGAGTACTACCCGATCAGCCGTTTCTCAGGCGGCGAGATAGATATGATAGCCGTCTCGGTACGCATCGCCATAAGCGAGTATCTGATGCGCTTCGGAGGCAGAACCGACAGCTACTCATTCCTGGTGCTTGACGAGATATTCGGCTCACAGGACCTGGAGCACCGGGAGAGGATGATCAACATGCTCCGCCGCCTAGAGGGCCGCTTCCCCCAGATCTTCGCCATAAGCCACATAGGGGATGTTCAGGGCCAGTTCGACAACAGCATAAACGTGATGGAGGACGGGTCAGGCAACAGCATCGTAGAGGTCCAGTAAGCTGGATTCATCGCAGCGCCAGGCGGAGCAATCCGACCAGCTCGAGGCTGCTCCAACCCAGAGCCGGCAGCATTCTTGCCACCAGACGGCTGGGACGGTCGATATCGCCGTGCTCCTCTATAGCCCTCACCACCTTTGGCCGGGAGAGAAGCTCTAAAAGCTGATCAGTCTCCCGGGCGGACAATCCCTGCATCAGGCGGTAAAGCCGCATACCTACAACCAGTTCCCGGCCGACCTCCTCCCGCCAGAGCCGGTCGTACTCAGAAAGCCTGCTTGCAGAATTATCGCCAGCCAGGGCAGCCTCTGCCGCCACCCGGCCGGCTATCCGGGCTGAGACCAGGCCGGGATAGATCCCGCCCCCTGAAGTGGGCTTCACCTGGCCGGCCGCATCTCCAACTGCGATCGCGCCGTGCGCCCAGGTTCTATCCGGCGGCCCCATGGGCAGTCCTCCAAACACCAGCCCCAGTGGAGAGCCCAGAAGTCGGCTGGAGATTGGGGGCGAGGAGAGAAACCTGCGAAGGTGTTGGCAGGCAGAAGCCTCCGCGCACAGCCCTACCCTGGCCGAGGCTGGCCCGGTGGGTATCACCCAGGCGAAGAGCCCCGGCGAGACGCCCAGATGAACCTCCACACGCCCGGCATCCTCCACCTGAAAGGGGACATCGGCCTGAGCCCCGGAGAGGACGACATGGCTCGGACCTATCCCCGCCTGCCTGGCGATACGGGCCATGACACCCTCTGCAGTTACGACGACGCGGGCCGAGATGCTTCTGCCGCCAGTGATGTCGAGAACCATGCGATCGCCCTGCGACCTGATCCGGCGGACGGGGGAGCGCACCTGCAGAATGGCTCCGGCCCGCACCGCCTCCACAGCCAAAGCCCGGTCGAAGAGACGGCGATCGACAACCCAGGCCCGGACCCTGGAAGCGTTGAAGCGCAGGATCCTTCCTCCTGGAGACCAGACCGCAGCGCCGCACACCGGATGCAGGGCCGCCGAGCCCAGGGGGATCTCCGAGGCCTCCACAGCCTGCACTCCCAGCAGGCCGGCGCACTGGACGGGGTGGCCTATGGACGGATGCTCCTCAATCAGGACAGTCTCCGCTCCGGTCCTGGCCGCGTGCTTTGCAGCCATCGAACCGGCCGGACCTGCACCAATTACCGCCACGTCGCAGCGCATAACAGAGCAGGATGGATACAGGCCAGGAGATATTCCTTTCTGAGCCAAAACCCTATCTCCTCACAGGAGAAATATCGTGGAGGAGGCGTTGACAGATGAGCATAGATGCAGATGCGCCAGGCAAGGGCCCGATAGAGGTGCTCTGGCTCTCCGAGCAGGCGGTAAAGTCGGCCCTGACCATGCCCGAAGCCCTGGACGTGGTGGAGAAGGCCTTTCGGGAGCACGGGATGGGCAGGACCCAGATGCCGCCAAAGAGCTATCTATACTATCCCGAAGGTGACCTGCGGACCATGCCAGCCTTCCTTAATCAGGCAACCGGCGTAAAGATAGTCAATGTTCACCCCAAAAATCCAGAGAAGGGTCTGCCGACCGTCATGGCTCTGGTCGTGCTCAACTCCGTCCAGACCGGAGCGCCTCTGGCTGTCATGGGAGCGACCCACCTGACCGCAGTACGCACAGGTGCGGCAGGGGGCATCGCTGCCAAGTACATGGCCCGCCCCGATTCCCGGCGCCTTGGAATAATCGGGGCGGGGGCCCAGGCCCGAACCCAGATGGCTGCCCTGGCGCGCCTCTTTGCTCTTGAGGAGGTGCGGGCTTACGACATATCGCCGGAGAGATGCCGGGCCCTTGCTTCTGAGGCCAGAGATCTTCTGAAGGCCAGGATCGTTGAGTGTCGGAGCGCAGAGGAGGCCTGCGATTGCGATATTCTGGTCACGGCCACACCATCGCGCACGCCTGTTGTGAGGGAAGCCTGGATTTTGCCAGGAACCCACATCAACGCAATCGGTGCAGATGCTAAAGGAAAGGAAGAGCTGGAGCCGGCAATCCTCAGAAAGGCGCGGGTGGTCGTTGACGACATGGTCCAGGCCATTCACTCGGGAGAGGTCAATGTTCCGATATCTAAGGGTCAGTACCTGCCCGAAGATATCCATGCCGAGCTTGGGGAGATCGTGACCAAGAAGAAGAGCGGAAGACAAAGCAGGGAGGAGATCACCATCTTCGATTCCACCGGGCTGGCCATCCTTGACATAGCGGCAGCCTCCCTGGTCCTGCAGAGGGCCGTGCAGAGGGGACTTGGCCAGAATATGCCATTCTTGGCAGGTATCGGATAACCGTTAATAACAGGCAGCGACCAGGAGAAAGCGGCATGTACGCGCTGATAGCGTGCGGCGTATTCCGCCCGGAGATCGAACATCTTGCAGGTACATTGGGATTTCCCACGGAGGTCCACTACCTGGACCCCGGACTGCACGTGAGCTTCGATGCCCTGGAGTCCAAGTTGAGAGATGCCCTGGAAGCCTGCCGGGCAAAGCGGACCATTGTGGCCTTTGGAGCCTGCCACCCCCGTATGGAGGAGATGCTGGCTGAGTACGGGGCTGCCCTGCTGGACTGCCAGAACTGCGTAGATGCCTTCATCACCAGGGAAGAGGTGGAACGGCGGGCTGCCCGTGGCCTATACTTCTACCTGTCACCAGGCTGGATAGAGGTGTGGCCTGATATCTTCCGCCAGCTCGGATGGGGGCAGGATGAGGCCAGGCTGGAGATGGGCTGCTTCAAGGGAGCGGTATTCATCGATACCCTGGGCAATGCAGCAAAGTACGAGGACGACCTGCTGAACTTCCTGGATTTCACCCTGCTGACATACGAGGTCGTGCCAGGCAACCTGGAGCATTTCAGCTCCCTGATCAGGCAGGCGGCCAGGAGTCTTGGAGGCTGAGAAGGATGGACGAGCTTGATGAGATAAGAAAGAAGAAGATGGAGCAGCTTAAGAGGCAGTTGAGCGAGCCGGAGGTCCCTGTGCTGGAGCTGCCGGACAAGCCGGTCGAGATAAGCGATGCCACCATAGAGGCTGCGATAAGACAGTACCCCTTGCTTGTGGTTGACTGTTGGGCCGAGTGGTGTGGACCCTGCCGCTCCATTGCACCGGTGATAGAGGATATGGCCCGGGAGCTGAAGGGCAAAGCCGTCTTTGGCAAGCTGAATGTGGACAAAAACCCACTCACTTCCCGCAAGTACGGCATAACTGCCATTCCCACATTGCTGGTATTCCAAAATGGTCGGGCTGTCGACCGCCTGGTGGGGGCCTATCCCAAGGCGTCCCTGATGAGCCAGCTCAAGCGGTTCCTATGAAAAATATCTGCCTTTGAAGAGATGGCGCCGCCGGCTTTAAAGAACAGCGAATCTGGGGGATCCAGGGGCTGAGCCACCTCGGCCGGAGCATTTTTTTTCAGGGATGCCGGGCTCCTTTTCTGCCAACAATCGGCAATCATATCTGCGCCTGATGTTTAGCAGGCATGCTTGAAAACGCCCGCACTCTTACGCGATGGAAAAGATCGATGGGAGCTACTGGCTGCCTCCCAGCTCCCATGCCCGCGATAAAGCCACCTTGGACTCATCGTACCTCCCCAAAGCCTCGAGCGCGAATCCCTTGCCCTCCCAAACAACCGCCCAGTCAGGCTCCAGGGCTATCGCCTTATCGTAAGAGGATACTGCCTCCTCGTATCTCTCCATGGCAAATAGAGCGTCGCCCATGAGTCCCCATGGCATAGCCCACCTGGGATCCAGCTCAGCAGCCATCTGATACGAATCGATTGCCCCTTGATAGTCCCCAAGCGAGCTCAACGCCGTGCCCTTGCCCTCCCAGGCAATGGCAGATGCGGGATCCTGCACTATGGCTTTCTCGAAGTATCCGATGGCCTCTTGATAGCTCTCCCGCGCCGAAGCATCCTGGCCAAGTTCGTACCAGCTGCTGACGGATTTTGCGTCGAGGCTGGCTGAACCGGCAACGCTCGAATCCAAACCGCCAACGCCCGCCTCCGGCTTTCTGCTCGCGGTAGATACATCGACCTCTATGATATCAGATGATGCCGGAGCGACCGCCGTCGGCACCTGGTACAATTGCATCTGCTGCATGCCGGCTCGCTCCGAAGAAGATGCCGTCTGGATCACATTAACCGATATCGACTTCTCGGCCTGCTTTCCAGAAATGCTGACGCTTGCCGAGAAATCGACATAGACGTTGCTAAGAGAAACGCCGTCGTGTAGCGTATACCTCCATATGGTCTCGAACTCTCCGGCCGAGGTTGTCCGTCCGGTCTGGCTGCTTGGTATAACCTGGCCTTGCTGGCAGGCTGCCGTGATCCGGACGTCTGCCTCAGGCAGCGGGGCGCCGTCCGACCTTGATGCCTTCAATGTGAGGAGGATCTCAAATGCGGGATCGTCGGGCGCCTTATCTACGCTCGCAGAAAGATCGGCAAAGATGCCCTTCTCGGCATGGTAACCCTCCAGGTACCCTGCCAAGAAACCTTCACTGTACTCGCGGCCTCTATCGGCAGTCTCATCGGTTGCCGCGTGATCCCTGCCGGATTTCCTTCCCTGATCGTAGCCCTCCTGCCATCCTGACTGATTCGCGCCGGATTGCCTATCTAGAAGGCCCGCGAAGGGCAGCTCGTATCCATTCGGGTTCAGAAAGCCGAGGCCCACTCTGAAATCGAGACCATCGAAGATGCTTCTCAGCTCCTCGGAGACTCGGCTCTCGCGACCGAATAGGTTCAGCTTGTCGGATGCATTGAGATCATCAGCAAGGGCGGATATCCTCTCGCAAGCTGCACCTGCGGAACCTCTTATGTCAAGTGCCATTGAGGTTTCCGTCATGCTCAATGAGCCGAATGTTAGAAGAGCGGCGAGTACGAGCACCGCAAATCTCCGTCGCGAAGTGGACGTGCTCTCCTGGACCAAGTATATCCCACCAGCTTTACATATTCATTAATACAATACTAATTAAGTATTTACTGATCAGGAATATATAATTTGCCATATTCGCCAAATCCCGCCAGCGGGCTGGAAGCCCGGGATTCTCACAATTGAGAAACCTGAATTGAGATGGGAAGAACAAAAAATGTGCAGGGGAAATAAATTCCCCTAACGCCCTGTCCTGAAACTGTATCCTGGTCTGGTCCCTGCCTTAAAGCTGTATCCCGGCCTGGGTCCAGCCTTGAAGCTGTAGCCAAGCCGTGATCCGGAACCGGTGCTATAACCCGGACGGGGCCCAGCTATGAAGGAGTACCTCTTGATGGTGAAGTCCTCGTCGCTCTCATCGGAGAGGATCTCCCCGTCGTCGTATTTTGCAGTCACCCTGATCCTGGCCTCGCTGGTCTGGATTGGGGGCGAGCTCCATATGTATCTCGTGGCAGGGCCGAATATCTTGTCTATCAATTGATAGCTCCTGCCGCCATCCCTGGAATACTCCAGCAGTATCAGTTTTACGTCGTTTGGATTGGCAAGAGACCACATTATATCGAAAGGCGCCCTGGTCAGTACCTCTCCGCCGTTTGGTTGTAGGATCTCAAGCCCGGATGGTTCAGGAGTCGGAGATGTGTCCTTGAAGAACTGCCAGTCGAAGTAGTAGAGATCGCAGTTAGTGTTGTCATATAGACCGCAGTTAGTGTTATCGCAATAGGGAGACTTCGACATGTCCACCCTGAAGTAGATCGTATGCAGCGAATTGGACAGCGAATCCCATATGCCATCAAGAGACCAACCCGAGCCGATCCATATATCGTTACCAGTAAGCCTTATACCTCGAATCTCCGTCCAGCTGGTATCGTTGTCTATGCTATATTCGACATTCTCGATCTCGCAGCATTCGGGGGGGAGTATCACAAAAGTCGTCAGAGTCACCGGGTCGGAAAAGGTCGTTCCGTCTGGAGGTGATATCCACACCGAAGGCTGGGGAGAGAATATCCCCCCATGGGAGATCTCAGCGGAGAGCGCTGGAATTTCCTCGTCCAGGGTCGAATTATCAGCCGCTAACGCCATGGCTGATCCGGCCGCAACTATCGATAAAATAAATATCGATTTGAATAAAATCCTGTCGAGAGACCACACGCTCCGGTCAAGGTAGATCTTCATTGCTATCCATCCCTTCATCTTTGAAATTATAGTAATATTCTGATCTCTATCTTATATATATACATTATTGTGAATTATCCATGACTAATGAGATGATATCAAGGGTCAGTGCGGAGATATAGCAGTCTTATGGAGAGCCGCACCAATCAGTCCAAATGACAATACCAGAATAATAGCATAACAACTATATTAAATAAATATATACTGGGCTCGACGCCTCGCGTTCGCCCAAATAAGTTTCAATTAAATTTTTAAATAACACTACATTAAACTGGAGGGGGGCAGCACTGTGGTTACGATTCGTGCCCGGAAAAAGTTGTATTAATATTATAGCATATGTGCATACATATACATACATATGTGTGTGTATGTATATGTATTATAGCTTATATTATAGCATATATTTGTATAATACGACTGCGCATTATTGGAGCATTGGGCATTCGATCATTGGATATGAAGCCGTAGGATAATGTCAGAGGACAAGAGAATAAAAGCACCTGAGATAGGTGCAAAATATTATATAGATTATATTTAGCAAATCCAAATTTCAGATTACATAAGTGGGCTTGACCTTGACGTAATCCTGCACATTATAAGTGGGCTTGGCCTTACCATAAGATCTAACATCGTAGGTCGGGCGGACCCGCACATAGGACTCAATGTCGTAGGTGGGCTTCGTGCGGACATAGGATTGGATGTCATAAGTGGGCCTGGTGCGGACATAAGAGCGGACGTCATAGGTTGGCTTGACGGTGAAGTACGAACCAACATCATAGGTCGGCTTGACCTTAACGCTATCCAGGATGTTGTAAGTGGGCTTCTGATTGAAGTATTTATCAACAGAATAAACCTGGTCCTGGTTCGACCCATCCTGAGCCAGAGCCGGCAGAACCAGGCTCATGCCCAGAAGCGAAAGGACCACTAGGCAGTACTTAACTATTCTCATCTGGGATCCTCCATGGACCTCCACATGATCCATCAACATATAAATTTTCGTAGAGGCTCATCCGGAAGTCCGCCGGCCACTCTAGAACCGCGGCTGACCGGAGGGTCCGGCCCGGCTAAGACCCCCGCATCGGGAGGACTCGCTAGCTGGCCGATCTTCCTCCCAGAGCTCCGCCTCGCCCGGCTTCGATTCCGCCGACAGTTAGAACGTACGAGCCGGTTAAGGAATCGCCTTCCATCTGCAGATCGAGCTGGTAGATTCGCTGAGGACGACTGCCATTTGTCCTTACCTGAAGAGACAGTGAACCGGCTGACATGGTGCCCGAGACCATCGCCGTGGCAGAGCTGCCGCCTTCGGTGAGGTTGCCGTAGCCGCCGACACGGCCGTCGGTATTCATGAGTATCAGCTCGATCGAGGCTGCGGAGGTGCCGTTTAATTGCAACGACCATTTGCCGGAAGGATCTGGATCAGGCACAATTGGCGGTTCGTCTCTTGCGGACGGCTCGGCCGGCGACTGACCCTCGCTCTGGTTTTGGCCGACGGCAGAGTCCTCGACCTGTGCAGACTTTGCAAGAGCATCGAAGGCAGGATCGTCCAGATAATCTGTGGTCTCCCTGACCACCCAGCGCCCGCACCCAGCACATGCCGAGTCAGCAAGCAGCAACGCAGTCACTGCCAGCAGCACAAGGGCCATGCACAACTTCATACCCAGCCCTGCGACCCACTGAGGGATATCATTTTCGCCAGGTCTGAAAAAGGATTTAGCACGTTTGCGTGCCTGATTCAGGAGCGCTTCTTTGGCCTGAGAGCAGCCCAGGATGCCAGGACGAGAGATACAGCCAACACCGCTGGCAAAGATGGGCTCTTCTCCGGAGACGCGTCCTCCGACTGGACCTCTCTGGCAATTGGCTCTGCCTCTATGATGCTCTCCCGGAGGTCCTGGACGGCCCTATCCCGGCCAAGCAGCTGCACCCTTAGCCGGTAGATCCCGGGTGAAAGCGTCTGATTCCAGGATATCTCCACAGTCTCGTCATCTCCGGCCAGCAATATGGGCGTACTCTTCTCTATGGATGCCATGATGCTTCCGTTTTGGCTCAGCTCAAAGAGGAGGCTGCCCTGGAAAGGAACGCGAGAGTCGCCCAGCACAGTCGCCGATGCACCCATCTCGTCCTCATAGGTCTCAGTTATCCTGGCATCCTCTTTCGCGACGAAACTGTTCATGAAGGCCCGGGTCTGGCCGTGGTTCAGCTCCACGATCTTGACCCGCCCGGAATATGCTTCCCCATCCTCCAGAATCTGGGGCCATACCCACTGGAGGTCGGACACTATTCGACCTCCGCCGATCCTGACCCCCTTATCCCGGCTGATATAAAGGGCCTTTTCGCCCTGTATCAACATGTAATAGATATCAACGATCGTGGGATCTGTGGCCAGCATGCTCAGATGCATGCCCCTTGAATCGGCCAGGAAGTCCCGCACATCGAAGCGCACGGGAACCCGCCCCCCATAAGAAAAATCGTGGCATCGGCTGGACACGACATCCTGGTCGATGAGAAGGCTGGCACAAACCTGATAAGAGCCTTCCCTGGGATCGGATACGCCCCACGATAATATCCAGGTCCCCGGGCCGTCCACCGATATGCTCTTGCTCTGCAGCTCGCGGCCCTGGAAGTACATGTCAGCCCGAAGGGTGCAGTTGCCAACATCGCCGGCAATGGCTATGTCACATGACTCCACACTTGAGAAGACCTCAACTACCTCCTGGCAGAGAGCCGTCCCGGCTAAGAGCTGGAGCGACAGCAGATAGACCAATGCAAGATGTCTCATGCGACCGCCTTTTTGAGTGCAGAGCAGAAAATGCCCCTGCCCAACCAGATCACCCTTCGAACAAAAAGTTATTGGTGGATGCTTCGCTGCCAGGATGGGGGCAGACAATGTCCGACATGGTGTTGAGCCCGGGCCGAGAGACGGTGCCGCTGGGGAGATGGACGCACGCGAAAGAGATCTCGGGATCAGTTCAGAGAGCTGGAGCCTGATGCTGCCTGATGCTATGAGAGGCGGGTATCGATGCCACATCAGGCCGGGGAATGGATTATCCCTATTAGCTGCATTGCCTATCCTCCCAGGATATATACGATGGGGAGCCACTCACCGGCAAGGGTGCTTTGGGCTTGTTCGAGACCATGGTGGCTAAAAGACACATCAGATCCCGCAAGAGGCAGACCGCCCTTTCCATACTGGCCATCGGCCTGGCCGTGGCCATATCCCTGACCTCGGTCTCCCTGCAAAACGGCTTTCAGGACCTCCTCTTCGACATAATAGTAAAAGACCTATCACACGTATCGGTCACCCCAAAAGAGAAGGAGGATTACATCTACCTCTATCGCACCCTCATTGATAGGATCTGGTCCCTGGAAGGAGTGAGCGCCGTCTCCCCATTCCTGGGCACATCGGCATCCCTATCCCACAAAGACAATGTTGAGAACGTGGAGTTGATAGGTGCCTATCCATGGGAGATGGGGCGGATCTACCCAAGCATCGCCCAGGGCATGGTCCAGGGCGACCTGCTATCCATCCAGCAGGACAACAAGATCGTGATTGGAAAGCAGCTGGCGGATAAGCTGGAGGCAAAGCTGGGAGACAGGCTTGAGGCAAGCTTTCCGGATGCCCGGCCAGCCAGCCTCCTCATAACCGGGATATTCGAGCCGCCACAGGGTTTTCCGGAAGGCATGACCTTTGTCTCCTTGACAACAGCTCAGCGATTCCTGGGCGAGGGCGACGTTGTCAACGCCATTGATATCAAGCTCTATGACGTCTATTCCGCCGACTCAATTGCAAGGGAGCTCAGGAAGACCGGTTACCGCGTCGACAGCTGGCAGCAGCTCTACCCGGAGATACTTCGCACACTCGCTATAGAGAATTTCCAAAACATCATAGTGATGCTGCTGATCATGATCATCGCCGCCTTCGGCATAGCCAGCGTCATGTATATGCTGGTCCTCGAGAAGACGGCGGAGATCGGGATGCTGATGGCGACCGGTGCCAGCCCCGGCCAGATCAGGACCATATTCCTGATCGAGAGCGCCATGCTGGGATTCCTGGGCGGCCTGGCCGGCGTGCTCGTTGGCCTCGTATTCTCATTATGGCTGAAGAGCCTGGAGATCAGGATGGAAGCTCCAGGCGGCCAGGAGCTGACCCTGCCCGTCATAATCCGACTCTCCGACATACTAATCATTCTTCTGACGGCAGTATTTCTCTCTGTACTGGCAGGGGCCTATCCAGCTAAAAAGGCCTCATCACTGCATCCGGTGGAGGCGCTTCACTCATGAGCCGGCGGCATGCAAGCCCCATTGAGTCGGACCAAGACCGGCAAAATCCCTTGACCTGCTGGGCCGGAAGAATCTGGCCGGGGGCGAGCCAGTGTTTGAGCTGACCGTGGCCTCCAAGCACATCCTTGGCAATCCGAGGATGGCTTTTTTCACCGTCCTATCGGTGGCCCTGGCAGTGGCCATCATCGTGGTCATGATGGGGCTGATGGGGGGCTTCAAGGAGGAGGTCATCAGGAACACCCTTGAGAACAATCCGCACCTGGTGGTGGAGCCGAAAGAGGATGAGAAAGAGATCCAACTCTATAGAACAATCGAGCAGGCCCTTCGGCAATATCCTGCAGTTGAGGCGGTCTCTGCCAGGCTCAAAGGAAAGGCCGCTGCCAAGCACCGGGACAAGGTGCAGGGAGTGGACATATTAGGCGTGAATCCCGAGGACGAAGAGGGCCTGATGCGGGTGGGCGAAGACACCGTGAGCGGAGACTTCCTGGATCTCAAGTTCCGCAGAAACTCCGCTTTCATAGGATCGGCCCTGGCGGAAGAGATGAACCTGACGAGTGGAGAGGAGATGACGCTCATTAGGCAGAACCGCTCTGTGAAGGTCAGGGTGGCCGGCATCCTAAAGACGGGCACATCACTGGACAAGAGCCTGGTGTACCTTCCCCTCCAGACATGCCAGGACCTGATGGGCAAGGGGGACGTGGTAAGCGAGGTGGCTGCCAGGCTAAGCGACTTCGGACAGGCACAGTACATAGCTGCGGACTTCAACGCCCGCACTCGCTACGTCACCAAGAGCTGGGAGGATGCCAACCGGGATCTGTTCAAGCTGATAGAGACCCAGTCCTGGTTCGCCCTTGTGTTCTACGTGCTGATATTCATCATAGCCGGCTTTGGCATCGCCAATACCATGATAATGATCATCACCCGCCGCACCAAGGAGATAGGGATAATGATGGCTATGGGGGCCAGGCGGCTGGCTATCATGAAGATATTCATAATAGAGAGCGTTATCCTGGCACCGCCGTCAGCCTTGATTGGCTGTCTGGTTGGATACCTCACAGCCCAGCTCATCATGAGCTATCAGATCGAGGTCCCAAGCGAGATCTATATGGTCTCCAGGATGACCGTCGAGATCAAGCCAGAGCACTATATCTACGCTGTGCTGTTCTCGATAGCTGTAAACCTGATGGCCGGCATCTACCCGGCCTGGAAGGCCTCCCGCATGGACCCGGTGGAGGCCATAGCCAAGGTTTGAATCGGCACTCATTTGCCATCGGCAACGTATCGATCCGATTCATCGGGGGTCGATCTGTTATTTTTTTAAAGCGGGCTTCTGAAAGATGCAAGAAGAGTTGATGTCCTGCGGATGCGATTCGCCTGATCGCCCAAGACAGGCGATCTTTCAGGCCTCTGCTGGACCGCACACGAGCAGGGCAAATGGTGCGGAAAGGACCGTCCGAGATTTGGGCGTACAGCATGCCGGCAGAGCTATTCGGGCACTCAACATCAGGTACTCGGAGCCCGCTAAAATCAATAATAAATTATAAAACAGTAAGATTAAGATCGATGGTTTATCAATATCGATATTAATTACGATAAATCGAAACTTTTAAAGACTTAGAATAATACCACTATGATAAGGGTAGTAGTCAGCTTTATTCATGAAGGGATGGTATGAATGGTGAAGTTATTATCTTCATTTGGCAGAATATCAGTAGCGGTCGCTATAGCCTTGTCCCTGGTCCAGGGATCGGTTGTGCAATTGGCCTTGTGCCAGAGCACAATGGGGACTGACTATGAATGCCCCGAGGATTTCGATCCGTTGGCAAATCTGGAGGCGCTGCTCAGGAGCCAGTCCGACCTCCTGGACAACTTCGACGACCTCCTATCGAGCACCCCGACCACAACGGAGGAGAAGGTGCTGTTCTTCGACAGCTTTGAGGACCTTCTGAGAAGGCAGGCCATACTGGTCAGCAATTTCGAGGACATGCTCAAAGACGTCTGGTACGATATGTCAGCAGACCGCCAGCTTACCTTCCTTTGCAGCTTTCAGGATCTGGTCAATAGAGAGATGACCCAGATCGCCGTGTTTCACGACAAGATCAACCAGAGCTGGGAGGACATACCACCAGCCAACCAGACCAGGCTTCTTGCCAGCTTTGAGGATCTGATAAGGCGCCAGGCAGACCTGGAGGCCAGCTATGAGGACCTCTATAAGATGACCTATGGAGGCCTCACCATCACGAAATGGGCCGATAAGTTCGAGGCGTTTAAGGGGGACGAGGTTACCTACCACTATTCGGTCAAGAGCTGGTATAACAAGACCGTAGAGAATGTAACCGTCGAGGACAGCAACCTGGGAGCCATTGCAGGCGACGTAACGCTGCACCCATACGAGTCCAAGAAGTTCGCCAAGACCGTGAAGATAAGCGGGTCCACCTGCAACACTGCCATAGTCTCCTGGACAGATCCCTCCGGCACGCAGAAGACAGATGAGAGCACCCGCGTCTGTGTCCAGGTGATCATCAAGAGCTATAACATCAACACACTGAAGGTAGGAAATCAAACGTCTGCGGCCGTAGGAGGCGATCCGCCTGAGGCCACGAACATAATAGATATAAAGAAGACGCAGACATCGCCAAGGGTTGCCGGCACCATGCTGACCAACATGGAGAACATAAATATCGGCGATCAGCATGCAAGCGGATACAGCACAGGGAGATCCAAGAACCAGATAAAGATCCAGACCGAACAGAGATAAGGATTCAAACGAAGATAATACGATGCACCCATACAGAGTACGAGCACCCATACAGAGCGAGGCACCCATACAGAGGCCTGTCTCGGCACTGTGCGTTTCTGGCCCCCCCAAAAAGGGGGGGCCGGAAAAACTGCCTCGCGAACAGATATTATTTTGCATGTTATGTTCAATATTATATACGCATCAGAGAATCGTCTGATATTTGGTTTGATATCGTTTGATATTAGAACAGATCAACACACGGCGGTTCGTCGAAATCCCGACGAATCACGGTGACGTCTTTTGGATTTTGGCACCGGAATCGAGGAATAAATCCGGGCATGAGAGTTTTCATTCCTGTCCGAATCCGGGACCTCGATCAAGGAGATTATGTTCGAGGCTGCAAAAGGAAGATCCTGCGATGTTTAAGCAGATAAATATCAGGATAATTGAGGAGAATTAATCTTTAAAAGTTAAAATAATAATGATACTAAAAATGATTATAATGTTTTAGTAATTAATATAAAATACCTGCAAGATTGTTTGCGCAAATCCCCTCAACGTCAAACCGGTTATCACGATCTTGCCCTGACAGAGCATCGGATATCCCCCAGCCGCAGCCTTCTCCAAAATCAACATCATACCAGTTATCACGACCTTATCCCACAGATCATGACTATGATGAGTTCTCTTTTTGACCCCCCCACCCTCAAGGAAACACCCGGGCTTCGCAGACTCGATTCTTGGGCTGAGCCTCGAGGCTACATACAATCCTGTTCATCCCAGGATCGGTTTTACCGCATAACAAAAATAGCATATATGAATACAATCAGGCATGGATTTGCCAATATATTGATAGAATACTATTGCAAGTATATCCAGGTAAGAAGATTATTTAAAAATCTGTAGAAAAATTAATATACGATTAAATCTGGATGAACTATTAATATATTGATTGAAGGGGGAAAAGATGTCCATCAAGACAGGACCACGTACATCATCAGCTTGGCTGATTTTGTTGATCGCAAGCATATTTGTGGGAATATCTGCTGCACAGGTTCCACCCCTGGAGCCGTACTGCCCTCCAACGGAGGACGGCAGGTGGACCCAGACCAATGCAGTTGGCAGCTTCGAGGAATTGCTGAGGAGCCAAGAGGTGCTCCTAACCCAGTTCGAAGAGCTGCTTAAACAGTACAGCAACGAGTTCCCCGTGGCAGACAACGCGATGTTCCTGGCCAGCTTTGAAGACCTGCTGCGCAGGCAGACGGTTCTCCACGAGAGCTTCTCAGGCATGCTTGGCGATGAAGAGCAGTGGGATCCCATCTATCCTGACAACGCACAGGTAGAGTTCCTGGCCAGCTTCGGGGACCTGCTCCTCCGCGAGAAGGAACTCTATGAGAGCTTCTACATCCTGCTCGATGCCACCTGGTGCGTGGAAGGATTCAGCGAGCTGCCTGGAAACTGCGGGATCGGCACCCATGAGGAGTTCATATACAGCTTTGAGGATCTGCTGAGCAGGCAGGAGAGCCTGCTGCACGATTACTACTACCTAACGAAGAACCTCGATCCAGCTGTCGAGACCCAGGACATAATCAAGGCAATATCCACATTCGAGGACCTCATCAGATATCATGCTGATCTGCTCGCAAAGTTGGAGGATCTGATCAAGAAAACCTGCGAGAACGGCGGGCCTGTCAGCGGGCTTGCAATTGAGAAGACCGCCGAGTGGAACGACCCGGCTCAGGATTATGTGCTATACAGCTTTACCATAACCAATCAGGAAAACGTGACAGCCACCGGAGTGCAGCTGATAGACACCATGCCAGCCGGTGCCAATTTCTTCCCGGCCATCAATGCTGACCCATGGCAGGACAATGGAGACGGACCCCTCACCCTGTCGCTCGCAGACATCCCAAGCGGCGGCTCGGCTACTGCCAAACTCATCCTGCATATACCGGGAACCCTGGGTATGGGTAGCTGGACCAATGGCGCATGCGTCAACTCCAACGAGTACGCGCAAGCCTGCAGCAGTGTGGATATATCCAGAACGTTCGCACCGACTGCAAGCGTGGAGGTGGCAGAACCCTAGCTGGATGTCATCGAAGCGCGGTACAATTGCATTACGCCAAATCTAATTTTTTTTATTTTTAATATATCTTTTGTTTAGCCGCAGGTAACGATTACCGCTATCGCTTCCTGGTGAGTGATCTTAACTGATCTGACCAAAGGGGCGTGCGAAACGGAGATCATCAACACCGTGGAGAATGGCTCTTGCACGAACATCCACGCCAGTATCTCAGTGGGCACCCAACCAAGGATAAACCTGATCATCTATTCCATGATTACCTTATCTAGGCCTCTATGACAGCCAAAACTACGATGATGATAACCAGCAGCCGGACCAGAGATGGTCACAATCATGGCCACGGGCGCCAGCTGGCGGTCCAAACCGAATGGATATTCCTGGCGCCAGAGCCTGCCTGGATGCTCCCGGATGCAGCGCTGAGCAGCTTGCGAGCCTGGGCAGTCTCCGCCTATGTCCGCACTTCCGGAATTGGAAATGGCCAGGCCAAAGTCCACCATTTATCCCGAACTGCCGACATTAGCTCAATCGTTCCCACTGGTGCCAGATATGGGATGGGGAGACATCCGTCCGGCCTGCACTGCCCCAAAGCTCGACCACCTGGAGGCGATTGCCAGTGAGTGAAAGCGGGCTTGAACCCGTCATCGACCGCAAGAACAGCCGCAATATCATCGAGATAAAGGACCTGACCAAGGTATTCGGCGATGGCGTGGAGGTGATAGCGCTCAACCGCATCAGCCTGACCATAAAGGAGGGCGAGTTCTTGGCCATAGTGGGGCCCAGCGGCTCCGGCAAGTCCACACTCCTCAACATGATCGGACTGCTGGACACCCCAACCAGCGGGAGCATAATCCTCAAAGGGGTGGACGTTACCTCGGCCAGCCCAAACCAGCGAGCAAATCTGCGCAACCGGGAGCTTGGATTCGTCTTTCAGTACCATCACCTGCTCCCCGAGTTCTCAGCTTTGGAAAACGTCATGATGCCCATGCTCATAGCCGGAATGGACAAAGCCCAGGCATCAGAGCGAGCGCACAAGCTCCTCTCCGACGTTGGGCTGGCCGACCGCCTCCACAACCGCCCGAGCCAGCTGAGCGGCGGCCAGAACCAGCGGGTGGCCGTGGCCCGTGCCCTTGCCAACAGCCCTTCAATCGTTATAGGCGACGAGCTGACGGGCAACCTTGATTCTAAGACATCCCGCCTCATCTACGACCTTCTGCGTGACCTGAACAAGCAGATAAACCAGACTTTCATACTGGTCACCCACGACATGGATATGGCTGAGAAGACCGACCGCATACTCCGCATAGTCGACGGGCAGCTGGTCTGCGAGCTGCGCAGACAGCAGGATGGCTGGAGCCAGAGCGATGCATGTAATCATCTCGAAGATGGAGGGCTTAAACATTGAGATCGCTGCTTGCTGCTGCTGTGCAGCTTGATGTCATGCCTGCAGAGCAGGAAGGCAACTGCCAGAGAGCGCTGGAGATGGTTGGCTGGGCATGCCGGAGCGGTGCGGATCTGGTAATTCTTCCAGAGCTCTTTCTGACCGGATTTGATTATTCGGCACGGCCAGAGGAGAGTCCGTATCCATCCCTGCAGCCTTTCAGAGAACTCGCCTCCCGGACGGGAACCATGATAATCGGCTCGATCATGACCGCCTCGATGAGGGGCCGCCTTAACACAGGATTCTGCCTCGATGGCCTCCAGCTCGGCTGCCAGGATAAGGTCCATCCCTTCGGGCCGGAGAAATCCCATTTCATCGGTGCCGACCGTATCGAACCCATCCTCACCAGCCGGGGCAAGATCGGACTTCAGATCTGCTACGACCTGCGCTTTCCCGAGGTGGCCAGGCGGCTATGCTCAAGTGGAGCCGATCTCCTGGTAACTGTGGGCGAGTTTCCAGCAGAGAGAATAGAACACTGGAGGGCCCTGTCAATAGCACGCGCAATCGAGAACCAGATATGTCACATCGCCTGCAACTGGGCGGCTGGGGGCGGCAGCATTATCGTGGACCCGCTGGGCCGGGTGCTGGCCGAGGCAAGGCCCGGACAGACCGTGATCTGCGCAAGGATCGATCCGGATTTGCAGGAGCAGGCCAGAGCTGCCCTGACCTGCTGGGCAGACAGACGGCCCGAACTCTACTAGAGATGCGGGTTGCGAAGCCGCCGGCAAGAATATCATCGAAGGCATCGGAGTTGTCATCCGGGATGAACCAGCTCACCGCGCAGTACCTGCGGTCCCGTTTTCGGGAATATTACCTGATGGCCTCCATGGAAGCACCCCCCGACCTGCCGGCCAGGGAATGGGGATTTCTCTTCTTCGACCAGCCAGGCATGCGCAGGCACCGAGCGTTCTTTAGCCGGATGGAACTGGTGGACTTCATCAGGGCCACCGTACCCGCTCATGTATATCACTCAGCAGCATACTACATCCATCCAGGAGCGCCCACGATGAAGGAGAAGCTATGGCAGGGCGCAGACCTGATCTTCGACCTGGATGCCGATCACCTGCGAAGGTCTCCGAAATCGTACGGGGAGATGCTGGATCTGGTCAAGAAGGAGACTGCCAAGCTGCTCGAGTTCCTGATGGATGACTTCGGGCTTGACCAGGACCAGGTCTCGGTGGTCTTCTCAGGCGGAAGAGGATATCATATCCACGTGAGGGACCCACGGGTGCGGCCACTTCCAAGCGAGGCTCGCCGGGAGATAGTGGATTACCTGACCGGCAGGGGGCTGGACCTTGATAGGTTCATAAGCACGGTCCAAGTCTCCGGAGACGCCGGCAGGGAGAGGGCGGAGTCACTGCGAATCCCTTCTGCCCGCGCCGCCGGCTGGGGCGGCAGGATCAATCGGGCGGTCCAATCCTTCGTCAGATACCTGCAGGCGCTGGGAGAGGATGAGGCGGTAAAGACGCTGGCAGGCGTTAAAGGAGTGGGCAGAAAGACCGCTAAGAGGTTCTACCGCGAGATCGCAAAGGAGGGCACTGCAGAAAAGATCTCCGCAGGCAACCTTGACTTCTTCCGTGGCAGCTCCGGCCTGTGGGGGCTTCTCCTTCCCTACCTGGCAGAGGAAGGGATAAGCATGGGACCTTTCATCGACGAGATGAGGGGAGAGACAGACGAGCCGGTTACGGCTGATATCCGGCGGCTTATCCGCTTTCCGGAGAGCCTTCACGGCGGTACCGGCCTGAGGGTCACCGCTCTGCCGGCCGACGCCCTCCAGTCTTTTCAGCCCCTTCGTGACGCTGTGGTCTTCGATCGACGCCCGGTCCAGGTTTTGGTGGAGAAACCCACCGTTCTTGAGATGAAGGGTGAGAGGTTCGATCTGGAAACAGGGCCAGCCAGGCTGCCGGGATATGCAGCTATATTCGTGATGGCTCGAGGGGCAGCGGAGCTGGACAAAGATTATAGAGGATGATTGCACCATAACAACTTCCCAGGACGGATGATTCCAATCCCGGGCGGTTTGCCTGTGTGCAAGGGGCGGGAATTTTAGGGGGGAGGGAGCGTTAGTGGCTGAGCTTAACCTGGCAAATGTACTCAGAGAGGAGCGAAAGAAGGCCGAGCTTCAGCCACTGGACCTGGACTTCTACCGGCAGGTGGCAGAGCATATATCGGCGCTGGAGGACGACCTCTCCCGGCTGGAGGACCATTTCGGGGTGGAAGCTCAGATAGTTGAAGACGAGCTGAAATCGTCCAGAAAGAGCGCGTCTAAGCTCATGGACATACGGATGAAGAAGCTGACCAAGCGAGCGCTGCGCCGGGCCAGCTCAAGCCAGCAGGGAGATGACCGGTCCGGGCTTACCCAGGAGGAGGCCGAGATTTACGAGAGCCTTCTATCTGCCGCCAGCCGGGGAAGACAGCGTATAATGGACACCTTGGCCGGAAAAGGCACCGAAAGACCTTTAACGGGCAAGAGGGATATAGGCCAGGAATATACCACAGTAAGACTGCTAGACAGCGTTCCTATGTTTATAGGTGTAGATGGCCGGCGTTATCTCTTATCCAGGGATGATGTGGTCATGCTGCCGGCCATACATGCGAGGAACCTATGTAGCCGGGGTCTAGCTCAGGAAATCAGTATGAGGTAATCTGGTATGAAGATGCCAAAGCAGTTTGAAGCTCATTGCCCCTTCTGCAAGAAGCACACCACGCACACAGTGGAGAGGGTGAGGAGGGGACAGGCCCGCACCATGACCCATATTGTCAGGCAGAAGGCCAGAGCGAACGGTACGGGCAATCAAGGCAAGTTCTCCAAGGTCCCTGGTGGGGATAAACCAACCAAGAGGCTGAACCTCCGCTACCGCTGCAACGTATGCAAGAAAGCCCATGCCCGAAAGGGGATTCGTCTGGGAAAATTCGATCTAGTGGAGGGATGAGCTCTGGCTAAATTCCTGAAGGTAAAGTGCAATGATTGCGAGAACGAGCAGATCATATTCGGCAACGCATCCACTCAAGTGAAATGCCTGGTTTGCGGCCGCACCCTGGCCGAGCCCAGGGGTGGAAAGGCCGAGATCAAGACCCAGATAGTGGAAGTCATGGAATAACCGAGGTAACCCAGATGCTTAGGGAAGGTTGGCCAGAACCAGGAGATCTGGTCGTATGTACGGTGGAGCAGGTGGTGGACTTCGGCGCTTTCGTAACGATGGATGAGTACGCTGGCAAGAAGGGATTGATCCATATATCTGAGGTGGCCAGCGGCTGGATCAAGTATATCCGTGACCATGTGCGAGAGGGCCAGAAGATCGTCTGCAAGGTTCTGAGCGTGGACCGGAACAGGCATCATATCGATCTCTCCCTAAAGGATGTCAACGAGCACCAGAGGAGGGAGAAGATCCAGGAGTGGAAAGCAGATCTGAAGGCCTGGAAATGGCTTCAGATGGCCTACGAAGGCAGGGAAGACGACCTGACGAGGGTCCATAGTACACTTCTAAAATCGTATCACAGCCTCTATGGCGCCCTGGAGGAAGCTGCGGTTAGCGGTGAGGAGGCCCTGATCGAGAGCGGCCTAACCCAGGATGACATCAAGATCATCTACCAGATGGCCCAGCAAAACGTCAAGATACCATCGGTGGAGATCTCGGGGTATGTGGATATAACCTCACCCGATCCCGACGGCATAGAGGTCATCCGCAAGGCCCTGAAGCAGGCCAAGAAGATCAGGGACAAGGAAGTGGCCCTGGAGGTCAAGTATGTCGGAGCCCCCAGGTACAGGATAAAGGTTTCTGCCCCCGATTATAAGCATGCTGAGGCAACCCTCAAAAAGTCGGCACAGGCCGTGATAAAGTATATAGAGCAGCACGGCGGCGAGGGCGCGTTCTTGAGAGAGGCATGAGATCGAAGATCCTACGCTGCCCGGCATGCGATAGCTATACGCTCAAAGAGATTTGTCCCAACTGCGGGACTGCCACTCGCGGTACCCGTCCGGCCCGGTTCTCCCCGGAGGATCGCTACGGCAAGTACCGTCGGGCTTTGGCCCAGGAGACTTCATGATCGAGACCCTGGTTCGCAGGATTAAGGAGGTCCATCTGCAAAGCCCTGTTATGGTGGAGGGGCTTCCTGGAGTGGGCCATGTGGGAAAGCTGGTGGCAGAGCACCTGATCGATGAGCTCTCGGCCGAGCTGATCATGGAAATATACTCGCCACACTTCCCGCCGCAGGTGCTGGTCAGAAAGGACGGGACGGTCCGTCAGGTCAGAAACGAGATCTATGCATATCAGGGCCACGGCAAGACCCCCGATCTGCTGATACTCGTTGGGGATTATCAGAGCGCCACCAACGAAGGCCACTACGAGCTGACAGGAATATTCCTGGACCTGGCCGAGGAGATGGGGGTCAGCCGGATATACACCCTTGGAGGATTCGGCACAGGCCAGTTTGTTGAGCCGCAGGTCTTGGGAGCCACAAACAGGCCCGACCTCGTGGAGCAGATGAAGCAAAACGGCGTCCTCTTCCACGAAGAGGAGCCGGGTGGCGGAATAATCGGTGTCAGCGGGCTCTTGCTGGGGCTTGGAGGCCTTCGGGATATCGAGGCAGTCTGCCTCATGGGAACCACAAGCGGCTACCTTGTAGATCCAAAGTCCGCCCATGCCGTGCTGAAGGTGCTCAGCCAGGCCCTTCAGATCGAGGTTGGCATGCAGGCCCTGGAGGACCGGGCCAAGGAGATGGAGCGGATCGTGGGAAAGCTTCAGGAGATGGAACGGGCCCAGATGCCCTACGAGGGCGGAGGCGAGGAGGATCTCCGGTACATCGGATGAGCCGACAGCTGCCCTGACCGAGAATGCCTATCATCTACTGGAACTGGCCATCCGGAAAGGGGCAGACGAAGCCGAGGTTTTCGGGACATCGGCTCGCTCTTTTCGTGTCTCCCTCAGGAAAGCTGCCATAGAGACGGCCAGCCAGAGCCGGGTGTGCGGCCTGGGCCTGCGAGTCGCAGTCAACGGAGCCCAGGGATTTTCCAGCACAAGCGATTTCTCCCGCCTCCCGGCGACTGCGGAGGCTGCAGTCCGCGCTGCCAGAGTGAGAGGGGGAGACCCGGACTGGAGGGGGCTTGCGCGGCCGGACGTCGCGATGACTGTCCAGGGAACATACGACCCGGTCCTGGCCCAGATGGAGCCCGAAGAGGTGATACAGATGGCTATGCAGCTCTTGGAGGGGTGCGCCAGCGTCTCTTTTGCCCAGCCACTATCAGGCGGAGTCGGCCTCTCTTGCGGCGTTGAGGTGATCGCAAGCTCTGCAGGAATGGACCTCCGGGAGATCGGCACCGCCTGCCATGGATCTCTGGAGGCTGTATCCCATGGCGATACCGTGGCTACAGGCAGCGAGTTCGACATGTCCCGCAGCCACGGGCTGGACATGGTTGCAGTCGGAAGGAAGGCTGCGCAGATGGCGGCATCATCTCGGGGAGGTGTGGCTGCACCCACAGGCACTTTCCAGGTGGTGCTAAGCCCGGTGGCCTTTGCCGACCTGTTGGGAAACACGTTTGTCCCGGCGCTCTCAGCCGAGAGCGTGCAGAAAGGCCGGTCCAGGCTCGCGGACAAGATCGGCCAGATCGTTGCAGACCCGCATTTGAGCCTGGTGGACGACGGCCTTCTGCCTGGTGGAATGGGCACCTCATCCACCGATGCCGAAGGGGTGTCTTCCCAGAGGACCGTGCTGGTGGACTCTGGAGTCATGAAGGGCTTCCTCTACGACAGCTACTGCGCCGGCAAAGAAGGCCTGCACAGCACCGGCAATTCTGTGCGCGGCGGCTACTTTGACCTGCCCAAAGTCGGTTTGCGCAACCTGCTGATACTGTCCGAAGAGCCAGTCGACATATTAGCAGACCTTAAAGAGGGGCTCTACGCCAGCAGCCTGATCGGAGCCCATACCGGAAATCCGATATCTGGGGACTTCTCAGTCGAGGCCAGAAACGCGTTCCTTGTGAAGGACGGAGAGCTGGCAGAGCCGGTCAGGTCTGCCATGCTGGCCGGAAATATATTTCAGATCATGAGCGAGCTGAAGGCGGGCAAAGACTCGCGAGCGGTTGGCGGCATAGTGACCCCGACGGTCAGAGCGCCGCTCAAGGTCGTCGGCTGAGATGATCATATCTTGGGAGATTTGAGGCGAATCGAATGATAATCGGAGGACCATCATCCCAGCTCCTGGCTGGCAGGGTGGCTGCCCTGCGGGGTGAGGAGCTGGCCATATGCGATTTTCGGAACTTTCCGGACGGCGAGGCCTATGCTCAGATACAGTCTGAACTGGCAGAGCCCCTGCTGCTGATCCAGAGCACGCCTACAGATAGGGATTTTATCTACCTGCTGCAGCTGCTGGACGTGCTGCGGGGCAGACGACTATCCCTGGTGATACCCTACTTCGGATACGCCCGCCAGGACAAGGTCTTTCAGCCTGGTGAGCCCATGACCGCCCGGGCCCTGGCAACCGCATTGAATCCCTTCCTGCAAGGGGATCGTGCATTCACGATAAACATACATGCGCCCACAATCCTAGGCCACTTCAGCTGCCAGGCCCAGAACCTGGATGCAACACCGCTACTGGCTGAGAGGATAAAGTCCCTGGACCTCGCTGACCCGGTGATAATATCGCCGGACAAAGGAGCTGTGACAATGGCATCTCGTGCCGCTTCGCTGGTAGGCTGCCCGTTTGATCATCTGGAGAAGACGAGACACAGCGGGACGGAGGTATCCATGGCACCACGGGAGATCGCGGTCAAAGGAAGGGATATAGTTATCACCGACGACATGATCGCCACAGGCGGGACCATGGCCA
Source organism: Methanosaeta sp. PtaB.Bin039 (assembly GCA_002067795.1). GTDB lineage: Archaea > Halobacteriota > Methanosarcinia > Methanotrichales > Methanotrichaceae > MVQI01. The sequence continues at coordinate 77,735 of MVQI01000082.1, read as the reverse complement.
CCGCGATTTCGCTCCTGCGCCGGCAGGGAGCGAGGAGGGTTTATCTGGCTGCAGTTCACGCTGTTCTGACCGGCTCGGCCATACTCAAGCTCTGCCGGGCTGGCGTAGAGGCGATTATTGCTACCGACACCCTTGATCGGGGGGTAAGCTCGGTCTCGGTGGCCCCCCTGATCGCCGACGCCACCAGACGGGATTAGGGTGGCGGGTAAAACGGCGGATGGCCAACTGACGCATTCCCAGGTGGCTTGCCTGCCACCCTGGTTTCGTATCCCCTTATGATATCGCTTCTTGTCAAAATCCCCATTATACGGCCCGGATCGTCGGGGCTGACCACCGGCAACCTGCCCACACGGTTGGCGTAAAGAAGATCCATTGCCTGCTTGGCAGATCTGTCAGGGGTCACGGTCACCACATCCCTGGTAGCCAGGTCAGAGGCTGTAAGGACATCCAGCTTGTCTTGCGGAACCATCCTGATATCGTCGAAGGCGATGATTCCGACAAGCCTGCCCTTTTCCACAACAGGAAATCCGGAGACGTTGTGCTCGAAGATCAGGTCCCGAACCTTTCGAATGGTCGTCTCCGGCGAGATTACGACAAGACGTCGGGCCATGATCTCATCAACCGTCACCCCCTCCAGCACCGCCGCCGGCCTGCCGACGGATATGCCCTGGCGGTCCAGTTTTACCGTGTACATGGAACCGCCGCCGAGCAGATGGTCGGCTGCTGAATAGCTCAGGATGCAGGATATTATCAGGGCAGGCAGGGCGGCGTAGCTGCCGGTCATCTCCGTTATCATGAATATGCAGGTCAGAGGAGCCGAGGCGGCACCGGCAAAGAAAGCCCCCATCCCCAATAGGCCATAGTCGGGTGGATTGGCGACGAGCCCGGGAAATATGCGGTCTGTCATTATGCCGAACGAGAGGCCAAGCATGGTGCCGATATAGAGGGTGGGGGCAAAGAGCCCTCCGCTTCCCCCTGAGCCGACTGTGCATCCTGTAGCCACAGCCTTAGCAATTGCGAGAACCAGGACCAGCAGGATCAGCTGATCTGTAGGCGAGGAATGGGCCATCTCAAATACGGTATTGATGCCGCCGTATCCTACTCCCATTATGCCGTATCCGTAGAGGAAGAGGCCGCAAGCACCGGCCACAATCCCTCCCAGAGCGGGCTTGATGGCCGGGGAAATGGGAAGGGCAGCGAACCAGTCGTCGATCACCTGGTATGAGCGCACCCACAGGAATGCCAGGCAGCCGAAGATCGGGCCCATGAGGAAGCAGAAGACTATATCGAAAGGCGTGAATATGAAACTGGGATTGACGAACTCAGGCACCGGATCGATCAGAGATGATGCCACAGCCTTTCCCACCACAGCAGCAAGCAGTATCGGTACTGCCTCTGACGTGGATATCCGCCTGGAGACCACCTCCAGGGCGAATATGGCCCCGCCCATTGGAGCGTTGAAGGTGCCGGCAATTCCCGCAGCCAGGCCGCTCAATACAAGTGTGCGTCTTCCAAGCGGATCTACCGAAAGCAGGCGGCCGATGGTGGAGGCGAGGGAGGCCCCGATAAGGGCGATGGGACCCTCACGCCCAGCGCTTCCGCCGCTGCCCAGGGTTATGGCCGAGGTGCAGATGAGGACCAGCCCGGCCCGGGTGCGGATGCTGCCACCCGAACGGTGAATGGCTTCCATGACCCGGACTATGCCATCCCCCCGGGTCTCCGGCGCCAGGAGATGAGAGAGCGGCCCGACAATCAGCCCGCCTAGGACTGGAAGAAGGACCACGAACAGAGGGCTTGGGGCCCGGGAGAGAAGATCGGTGAAGAAGAAGCCGCCAACGGCCTCAGTCAGCGCTCGGAAGACCACCGCACCCAGTCCGCCGCCCACGCCGACCAGCACCGATAGCAGATATAGGTAGATCCGCTCGTATTCTCGAAAGAACATCATGGACAGCCATCACCAGCCGAAATTGCGGAATCGATGGCGTGATACGACGGAGTGGTAGATAAAGGCAGAGGCCGCAGGAGAGACGGGCTGTGCCGCAAAGAATGGCACGCCTCCCCTAGAATATCCTTAAAAGCCCAAGCCACTTATCTAGGGGCGATGCCCGATCCCCTTCGTGTTTGCGTTATCGGCGGCGGCATAGCCGGTGCCGAGCTGATCCGCCTCAGCGCCAAGACCAGCGGCCTGGAGATAACCCTGGTAGAGCCCAAGCGCCAGATCGAGTGCCAGGCGCTTTATCCCGATTATCTTGGAGGGCTGGTCAGGCTGGAGGATTTATCCGCCCCACTGCAGCCATTTTGCAATCGCATGGGCGCCCGTCTGGTGAGGGAGCGGGCGGTGGCGGTGAATTCCGGACGGGTGATCTGCGAAGATGAGGAGGTTGAGTGCGATGTCGTTGTGGTCTGCGTCGGCGCGGAGCAGAACTACTTCGGCATTCCCGGCGCTGAGCACACGTTCTCCATAAACACCCTGGAAGGCACGCTTAAAGCCCGGGAGTTCATCGAGGACAGGAGCCCGGACCGCATCATGATAGTCGGCTCAGGACTGACCGGAATCGAAGCGGCATCGGTGCTGGCAGAGAGCCTGGACGCCAGCATATACGTCGTCGAGATGATGGACCGGCTGCTTCCGGCCTTTCCACAGAGCACATCCGCTCTTGTGGAGAAGATACTCTATGAGAGGGGGGTCAACATGCTCACCGGCACTGCGGTCAAGGAGGTCAGGCCGGATAGCATAGTCTTTGGGGACGGCTCCTCCCTTGACTGCGACATGGCCATATGGACCACCGGCATCAAGCCACCTGCCCTGGTCGAAGGGCTGGACCTGCCAAAGGAGAGGGGCTGGATCCTCGTCGACCCCTATCTGCGAGCCAAAGACGAGATATTCGCGCTGGGCGACTGTGCCTGGATACGGGTTGAGGACAAGCTTGCAACCAAGACCGGAATAGAGGCGGAACGTCAGGCCAAGCATATGGCCGATAACCTCTCCCGGATGGTCCGCCACCACCCACTTGTACCCTACTCGGTGCTGGCATCCACCGACAACCCCATGGCCCTGATATCCACCGGCTGCGGCCAGGCAGTGGGCGTATACGGCGGGCTGTGCGTATCAATGCCATCATGGCTGATCCACTCGCTCAAGAGCTGGATAGACAAGTCCATAGTCAAGAGGTACAAATGCAAGCCCAAGAGGCCGGCCGCTGAGGTCGCACCCGCTGGCCGGCATTCAAGGTAAAAGTCCAAACGCCCCCCGCAGGAGACGGCGAGATGAATGCCTTCTCCCGAACCGGGACGGAAATACCATGATTTTTCCAAGAAGGCCATGTCCGCAGCCGACATTGACGCAGGACCCAATTTCTTTCGTCCTTTTTTTCGCTGCGGCCATTTTGGGCATCTCGTCGACTGAGTCGGAGATCATTTCCGGACCTGGGCTGCTGCGGTCAAGAAGTTGGAATCCGCAGCAGAAGGGATTGGGCCAGCCGGGCCAATCGTGGTCGTGCCCAGGCCCGGCATGGTTGAAGCCGCCGCGATGGCGACCCAGGTGAGAGCCCATGACTTGGCTTGCGCTATTGAGTTCTGCTTAAAGATTCGCGTACGGAAAAAGGCGAAGTCCTGCTATCTTGAAAAGAAAAAGAATGAATTGGGCGCAGAGATCTCCATCTTTGCGCCTGTCTTTCCTTAACGGGCCGCCTTGGCCACGCGCTCCGCGCTGTCCCTCTTGTTGACTGCGAAGCTCTTGGGATCGGCGTTTGACGCCGCTATTATCTCGTCTGCCAGGCAGCTCTGGATGGAGCGCTTGCTCTTGAAGGACGCTTTCCAGGCCCCCTGGGAAAGCAGCATAAGGGCGCTGTCCACCCGGCGCTGGGGTGCGGTATCCACTGCCTTGGGCACGGTGATGCCACCGTACTTGAGCCTGACAACCTCTTCCCTGGGCCCGGAGTTGGATATAGCTCGGGCCAGGATCGTCAGCGGGTTCTCCTTGGTCCGCTCGTGGATTATGTCGAAAGCCCCTTCCACGATGCGGTAAGCGGTCTGCTTCTGCCCGGTGTTCTTCTCTTTGCGCATCATCTTGTTGATCAGCCGCTCAACGACATGCATATCGGACTTGCGGAACTGCTGGCGAGCGTGCTTTCCGCCGGAGTGCATAACTGCTCTGGGCTGCAGGTTCATGTAGCCCTTGATGCTGAGGTCGGCCACCTCGGCCTCCGCTGGATCCCACTTATTGAAGACCTTCATCGCTCTTCACCTCACCGGCTTCTCCTTCCGTCCCGAGACCATCTCCAGAAGGGAGACGTTGTTGACTCCTACCACCTTGAAACGGACTCCTGGGATGTCTCCCATGGACCTGCCCATCCGGCCGCCGATCCGCTCCACAACAACTTCGTCGTGCTCGTCTATGAATCCGATGGCCCCATCGCCCGGACAAAACGCAGTAACCTGCCTGCCGTTCTTGATGAGCTGGATGCGCACACACTTCCGGATGGCGGAGTTGGGCTGTTTAGCCTCCACACCTACCTTTTCCAGCACGATTCCTCTGGCCCGGGGTGCCCCGCCCAGGGGATCGGCCTTTATCTTCATTCCCGAGGCTCGCCTGATGTAATGAGGATCGCTCCACCTCAGGATCTTCCAATCACGCTCCAGTTTCCTGGCTGCGTAAATTCCCTTTCCCATCTAATCACCGTATGATATGATCCGCCGAATTGGGCCCCATCTCTGCCGCGAAGAGTGGCGCCCCGGGCCTACTCTATTGGCCGCTTTGTATTTCATTGTATGATTATATCGTCCACGCCATGATGCCGCTGTGCCAGCATCTTGGCCTTCAGTATATTGCGGCCGTCCCGCCCAATGGCGATGCCCTTGTCCTTATTTGCTACCTCTACATAAGCCAATCGCTTGTTATTCTTGTTGACCACCATGACGCTCTTGATGGCAGCGGGCTGGAAGAGGTTCTCGAGGAACTCCTTTACGTTCTCGCTGTACTCAACGATCTCGATCTGCTTGCCAACCGACTTCTTAACCCGGTTTATGTTGCTTCCTTTCCGGCCGATGGCAGCGCCCATATCGCCTTTCTTGATCACGAAGATGATTCGATCGTTGTCCTGATCCACTACGCAGTCCCTGGCCATGCCGCCGGTGAGGCTCTCAAATAATGCGATATATCGTATTCCTTCGGTGGTGAGCTTGAACTCACTCATTATCAACACCCCGGATCTCCCGCAGTAGCGCCATCACCTCGGACTCGCCTGGCTCTATTATGGCCAAGGCGGCCACAGGGAACGGCTTGCCGCAGGAGGCCCCCAGGTCCTTTCCGGAGCTCTCGTAAGCATATACCGGGACATCCATCTTCTCAAGCACGCTGCGTACCTCCAGCGGACAATCTGCCGAATAGATCAGCAGCTTGGCCTTTCCGCTCTGGCCGCACTCCACGGCCTGGTTGGATCCCAGAACAACTTTGCCTGTCTTCAATGAGCTTCTCAGGGCTCGGTCTAGATTTATCATTGGATTACCTCGTCTCTTCTCTTGGCGACAAGCTGCACGTCTCCCGTCCCCAGCTGGATGGGCTGGCCCACTATGACGTTCTCGGTAACGCCTCGCAGGTCGTCGATATCTCCCCGGACAGCCGCATCCAGAATGTGATTGACGGTGACCTCGAAAGCCGCCCTTGCCAGGACACTGGCCTTCTCCCCGGACACACCGTGCCGGCCGATCTGTTTTACCTCGCCGTCACAGGTCATAATGTCAGCCACCAGCATGATGTGCCGGACGTCGACGGATAGACCCTGTTCCCGGAGGGTATCTGTCGCCTCATTTATGATCGCGTTTCGGGCCGCCTCGATGCCCAGGACCTCCCCGATCTCGTTTATGTTATTGGTCTTGGTTCGGGCGGGATCTACACCTTCGAACTCCAGGACCTCTTTTAAGGCGGAGCCCTCGGTGTATAGCACGTATTCGTCACCCTCCTTGCGTATCACTACCCTCTTGATCCCGTCTATTCCCTTCAAGGAGAGGCGTTTGATCTTCTCCACCAGTTGCAGAAGCTCCCTGTAAGACGGCTCCTCTGGAGCCATGACAAGCATCCCATCCCGCATCTCCACGGCCAGCCCGGTCTCTGACCTCAGCGTCTCGGCAACCTCTTCATCGGTTATCTTGCGCTGGGCAAGTGCCTCGTGGTTGAGCTCGATCAGCACGTTCATCTCGGCCAGATCGGTGGCGATCGAACCGAGGTGAAGGATCGAGGTGGATTCTATCGCCCATGCCACTTCCCTGGCCAGATCCCGATCCCGGGCGTAATCTGGTTCCAGCCGAATCGTCATGGTGGGCGTGGAGGGGATCTTGCGTGCGTCAACGATCTCGATAAGCCTTGGAAGACCAAGGGTCACGTTGATCTCGGCCACACCTGCGTAGTGGAACGTACGCATGGTCATCTGTGTGCCGGGCTCACCGATGGACTGGGCGGCGATCACGCCAACCGCCTCGCACGGCTCCACACCGGCATGATCGTAATCGCTCTTGACCTGTCCGATGACCTCGTCAAACTGGGCCTTCGTGAACTGCTCGTTCTCAAGGCCGTCCAGCAGCGCTTCCTGTATGCTCTGTGGCAGTCCCAGGCCTGAAATCTGCTCCCGCTGCTCCTCGCTTAAGCTCATGCATCCTCCCTGGCCAGCACCTTCTTGATTATGCGGCGCACGTTGTCCGGGCTGGCGTAGTCCCTGCGGGAGGCATCAACGCCATCCTCACCGTACTTGAACTGGACGATCATGCCCCTGGTCTCCCTGACCGTCCCATCGTAGTTGACCTCAAGGTCCTGAAGCGCATTGACCAGACGGCGCTGCAGATAACCGCTCTGAGATGTGCGTATGGCCGTGTCCACCAGGCCTTCTCGGCCGCCGATGGCGTGGAAGAAGAACTCGATGGGAGTCAGGCCATCCTTATAGCTTGATTCCACAAAGCCGTGTGCTTCAGCCCCGAGATCGCCCCGCTGGAAATGGGGCAGGGTCCGTCCGGCGTAACCTCGCCGGATGCGCTCCCCTCTGACCGACTGCTGTCCGACGCAGGCAGCCATCTGGGTCAGGTTCAGCATCGAACCGCGAGCGCCTGAAACGGCCATCACCACACCGCTGTTGTCCAGGCCCAGGTAGCGCCCTGCGATCTTGCCGGCGCTGTCCCTGGCCTTTCCAAGCGTCTGCATGATGCGCATCTCAAGCGTCTCGTCCAGGGTCCTGCCGGGCAGCGGCTCAAGCTCACCTGCACGGTAAGCCTCGATGAGCTTCTGAACGTTTTCCCTTGCGGTGCGGGTCACATCGTCTATCTGCTCTGCGGCCGGGACAGGGATATCCTCGTCGTCAATCCCGAAGCTGAAACCAGCCAGCATGATGCCCCGCAGGGCAAGAAGGGTCATCCTGTCGAGGAAGGTGCTGGCGACGCTTGGATCGTACTCCTTGATTATGCGGTCGGTAACCTTGCCTTTGAAGGCGCCCACCGCCTCGGCGTCGATCGTGCCTTTCAGGAGCTGGCCGTCCTCGATCACGACGAAGGCGTCGTTATCGCAGTCCGGCCCCTTGCACTGCTCGCAGGCAAGACAGAAATCCGCCTTGAAGCTCAGATTGAGGCCTCTGGGCAAGACGAGTGAGAACATCTGCTTGCCGGTCCAGTAAGGCTCACCCCGCTCGTCATATCCTTTTGGCTCCGGCAGATCGTTGATGTCGTATTTCTTGAGGACCTCCATCAGTCCGGCCCGGCTGATGCGGCGCTCCCCATGTGTCAGCAGGAAGCTTCCTGTCACGTAGTCATGGATGCCCCCGATGATCGGGCCGCCGAAGCGTGGAGACAGGATGTTCTCCTGCACTCGCATCAGTATCTGGGCCTCAGCCCTGGCCTCCTCTGTCTGTGGCACATGCAGGTTCATCTCATCCCCGTCGAAGTCGGCGTTGTACGGAGGACAGACCGCCGGGTTCAGTCGGAATGTCTTGTATGGCATCACCTTGATGCGGTGAGCCATGATGGACATGCGGTGAAGGGAGGGCTGCCGATTGAACAGGACCACGTCCCCATCTGCCAGCTGGCGGTCGATCTTCCAGCCCACCTCCAGCTGCTCGGCCACCTCGCCGCAGTTCTTATCCGTGACCTTGACCCTGCGGTTGTCCGCGCGCTGGACGTAGTTGACGCCCGGGTGGTTGTCAGGCCCGCGAGCCACGTATTTGCGCATGACCTCGATATTTCGGGAGTTGACTATCATGGGCACGGTCAGCTCCCTGGCCACGTCCATGGGGACGCCCACCTCGTTTATCGACAGGTTGGGGTCTGGCGATATGACTGTTCGGGCGCTGAAGTTGACCCGCTTTCCTGAAAGCGACCCACGGAAACGGCCTTCCTTGCCTTTGAGCCTCTGTGAGAGGGTTTTCAGAGGCCGGCCAGAGCGATGTCTCGCCGGCGGCACTCCGGAGACCGTGTTGTCCAAGAACGTGGTCACGTGGTACTGCAAAAGCTCCCACAGGTCCTCGATGATGAGCTGGGGCGCTCCAGCTTCACGGTTCTCCTGGAAGCGCTGATTGATGCGAATTATGTCCACAAGCTTGTGGGTCAGGTCGTCCTCGCTGCGCTGCCCGCTCTCAAGTGTGATGGACGGCCTCATTGTCACCGGCGGCACTGGCAGCACGGTCAGGATAATCCATTCCGGCCTGGCCGTCTCAGGATTCATGCCCATGACCTGGATATCCTCGTCCGAGGCCTTCTCGAAGCGGTCACGGATATCGGAAGGCGTGAGCTTATGGCCGTCCTCGATGTATGAGAGTGGCCGCTCGAACTTGATCTCCCTCTGAGGAGCCCCGCAGTAAGGACAGGTCTTGTGCTTGCGGGCCTCCGAGAATACCTTGTTTACAACGTCGTCGGTAGGCTGGCCAAGATCCTCAAGGGTGCGGATCTGCTCTAAGAAGGTCTCTTTCTCGTGGTCGAGCAGCATCAGACGGGAGCATTCCCGGCAGATGGCCCGGAGAATCTTGCGGACAAGCTTGGCGAAACCCACGTGCATAACCGGGGCGATCAGATCGATGTGGCCGAAGTGGCCCGGACATTCGCCTGGCCGTCCCCCGCATGTCCGGCATCGCAGGCCCGGATCTATGACACCAAGCCTTGGGTCCATGAGGCCCATCTCTATGGGGAAGCCGTCGTCATCGTATGTATCGGCCGTGATGATCTTGACCACGCTCATCTTCCGGAACTCCTGTGGGGAGATGAGGCCGAACCGGATCTTCCCAATCCTCTTAGGAACCGTCATTTTACCACCTAAACCGCATCCTCCAGGATCAGCCGGGGGGCCACACCCAGGGATTTAATCTCGTCCAGCAGGAGCTTGAATGCGTAGCTCATCTCCACCGGATATATCTCGGTATCTCCGCCGCAGACCGGACAGAAGTCGGCATTGCGCCTCTTGTCGTGGATGGCGATGACTCCGCAGCGGCTGCATACAAGCTCCACGACCTTGTCGGATTCCTCTACCAGCCGTTCCTTTAGAGCCAGGGCAGCACCGTGAGCGATGAGAACGTCGCGTTCCATCTCACCGAACCGCAGGCCTCCTTCCCTGGCCCGCCCTTCAGTCGGCTGCCTGGTGAGCACCTGCACCGGGCCGCGCGAACGTGCGTGCATCTTTCCGGTGACCATATGGTAGAGCTTCTGGTACAGGATGACCCCTACGAACAGGTCTGCCATGATCTGCTCGCCTGTAGCGCCGTTATAGAGGATCTCCCTGCCGGTATGAGCGAAGCCGAACTTGGTAAGCGCGGAGCGCAGATCGGTCTCGGTCTCGCCCAGGAAGGCTGTGGCATTGACAAACCGCCCCTCCAAAGAGCCGACCTTTCCACCGATCATCTCCAGCACGTGGCCGACGGTCATCCGTGAAGGGATGGCGTGGGGATTGAGAAGGAGGTCTGGCACCATGCCGCTCTCGGTAAACGGCATGTCCTCTTGAGCCAAGAGAAGCCCAACAACGCCTTTTTGGCCATGTCGCGAAGCGAACTTGTCCCCGAGCTCGGGAATCCTCTGGTCCCTGGTCTTCACCTTTGCCAGACGGTTGCCGTTCTGCGACTCGGTCAGTATCACCATGTCCACCACGCCCTTCTCATTGGAGCGCATCGTGACCGATGTCTCTCGCCGCTGCTGGGGGGTTATGCCGAACTCGGTGGGCTCCTCCAGGAATCGTGGCGGGCTGGTCTTGCCTATGAGGACGTCGTTTGGCCCCACATCGGCATTGGGATTGACCAGGCCGTCCACATCAAGCTGCCCGTAGGTCTCCGATCCGCGGGCTCCGCGCACCTCAAGATCCGGGATCTCGAACTTGTCCTCCTGACCTCCAGGATACTTCCGCTCCTCTGCCTCCGAGACCCGGAAGAAATGAGATCGTGCTAGACCACGCTGTACCGCGCTCTTGTTCATGATGAGGGCGTCTTCAATGTTGTACCCCTCGTAGGCGAGCACAGCCACGACGAAATTCTGTCCGGCAGGCCGTCGGTCAAAACCAATAGCGGCCGCTGTCCGGCTGGCAACTATTCCCTGCTGAGTATAATGCAGGTAGTGGCCTCGGGTATCCGGCCGCAGCCTCATGTTGGCCATGGACATCCCAAGGCACTGCTTGATCATGCCTGCTCCCATGGTGTTCCTGGGGCTGGCGTTGTGCTCCGGGTAAGGGACGAGGGCCGTGCATATGCCCAGTATCAGTGAGGGATCAAGCTCAAGATGGGTGTGATCTGATGTCAACTGAGATGCCCATACCGCCACCAGGCTGTTCTCCTCCTCCTCTGCGTCCAGATACTCCACCTTGCCCTGGGACACCAGGTCGTCGAAGGAGAGCTCCTTTCGGCTGAGCCGCTCCAGATCCTCCTGGCTCACCAACGGGCTGCCGTCCTTCACCACGATAACTGGACGTCGGGCCCGTCCAGAGTCGGTGTTGATCAGGATCTCCCCGGTTCTCTCGAAATAGGCCACGTTGATCTGGTTGCTGATCTGGCCGCTCCGGCGCATCTGGCGGATCTCCGCCACAAGCTCGTCCGGACGGTCGTGGTGACCGATGATCTCACCGTTTACGAATACCCTGGCTTCAACCATCTCAACCACCTACCGGAGCAACACCCAGGTCGATAAGCGTCTTCTTGATGTTCTCATACTCCTCTACCCCTTTGGAGAGCTCAACTGCCTGAGCGAAGTTCTTCACCAGGCCGCAGTTCGGCCCTTCCGGGGTCTCGCTTGGGCATATGCGCCCCCACTGGGTGGCATGCAGATCCCTGGCCTCGAAGTGGGGCTGCGACCTGGATAGCGGTGAGATCACCCTGCGCAGGTGGCTCAAAGAAGCCATGTAATCGGTGCGATCCAGCAGCTGGGACACCCCGGTCCTGCCGCCAACCCAGTTGCCGGTGGCAAGGGGGTGGATCATCCTCTCGGTCAGCACATCTGCCCGCACGGTGGTCACGACATTCAGATCGCGGTTCCTCATGCTGGCCCGCTCCAGCTGGTACTTGATATCCCTGGTAAGCCGGTTGAAGGCAACCCGGAATAGATCCTCCATCAGGTCGCCGGATAGCTTGAGACGCTTGTTGGAGTAGTGGTCCTTATCGTCCTCGCCCCTCTTGCCCAGGGCCAGCTCGAAGCAGGCCTCGGCCATCCTGGACAGGAACAGGGCTTTTGCATATCGGTCCTTTTCATCCACGCCGATATGGGGAAGCAGATAGCGGTCGAGGACATAGGCTGCCCGTTTCTTCTGGTATTCCTTGGCCTGCCCGGCCGCCACCCGGACACCGATCTTCTCCAAAGCCTCCTCCATGGATGAGACCTCCGCCTCCTCCAGGTTCTCAAGCATGAACTTTATGATCTCAGGGTTGTCCGATACTGCCCGGACTATGTCCATATCGGTCTCCAGACCAAGGGCCCTTATCAGGGTCACGAAGTTTATCCGCCCGGCTACTGACGGGAAGGATACCTCAAGTATCGACTTCTTGCCGCGCTCGACGATCACCAGAGAACGGTAACCCTGACGCTGTGAGAAGACCTTTGCCACCTCGATGAACTCGTCGTACCTCTGGTTGTACTCCACGAGGATCTTGTTGGGCGCAAGATCCTCAAGAGTCATTATCACCCGCTCGGATCCGTTGACCACGAAGTAGCCGCCGGGGTCCATTGGATCCTCGCCAAAGCCGATCATCTCGTCCTCGGACATCCCGGAGAGGTTGCAGATCTTGGACATGATCATCACTGGCAGCATGCCTATCATGGCCTCCACCGGCTCCTTCTCCACCTCCCCTTCTACGATGGTCATCTCCAGCTTGATGGGAGAATTGTAGGTGAGGTTGCGCAGACGAGCGTCATTTGGATAGAGTCGCTCCTGAGAGCCATCGGCTTCCACCACCATTGGGCGCTCTACCCTGATCTTGCCGAGCTTGACGTAGGTATTCTCGATGTTCGTCTCGATGATGCCCACTTCATCGATGACCTTTTGCAGCCCCCTGTCGATGAAATCGTTGAACGAATTTATGTGATGATGCACCAGTTTATCCTTGGTAAAATAGGCCCTGTAAAGAATGCCCTCTTCGAACAAAATTCCACCCCCATCAATCGATCACAAGTCTATAGAAGACCGCCTGTCTGGCAGTGGGGCTGATCCGGAGAACCTTGATCACGTCCCCTACCTTTGCCCCGATCTCCTTGGCCACAGGATCAGACACGTGGATCTTGGGCAGCTGGCGCGCCTCCACCCCGTACTGCTGAAGCACCTGTTCTGCCTCCTCCGGGGAGAGAAGGATATGGGGCGGTACCAAATCATGATCCTGCACGGCAAATTTCTTCATGCGACCTCTCTTTGCTTACAAAAGTAGCTCTACAAACGGGCTCGGGGGGATTTGAACCCTCGGCCACCTGGTATCTTCATCCGAAAATTTAAAAGCCAGGCGCTCTGCCTAACTGAGCTACGAGCCCACTTGAGCCTAAGAGCCCAGGCCCTAAGCATACTGATGTGCACTGTCGGCAAGATGAAAGCATCAGGCATAAAGCTTTTTCCCTTCCAAAGGGGGATGAGCCAAGAGAAGCTCATCCGCTCCTGATGAGGCGGGAGATCTCGTCTCCCACCTCGGATGTTGTGGAACTGCCGCCAAGGTCATAGGTCTTGACTTTGCCCTGCCGCAGGTTGACCTCTATGGCCCGTATTATATCATCTGCCGCATCCTTCTGCCCCAGATGCTCCAGCAGAAGTGCTCCAGCCCAGATCGTCGCGATTGGATTGATCTTGTTCTGACCCTTGTACTTGGGTGCGGAGCCATGGATGGGCTCGAACATGCTCGTGCCCTCAGGGTTGAGGTTTGCGCCCGGCGCCAATCCCAGGCCTCCCTGTATCATGGCTCCGAGATCGGTTATTATGTCTCCGAACATGTTCGGGGCCACGACTACATCGAACCACTCCGGGTTCTTCACGAACCACATGGTAATTGCGTCCACGAAGTTGAAGTCGGTCTTGACCCCGGGATAGCCAGCCGCCACATCCTCGAAGACCTCTCGCCAAAATCCATAGATATCGCTGAGCACGTTGGCCTTGTCAACGCTTGAGACGTGGTTTTCGCGGCTGGCCGCCATCTGGAAGGCGTAAGATATCACGCGGCGGCAGCCTTCTTTTGATACCATGCCTATCTGATACCCGATCTCCTCGCTGTCGCTCTCGATATCCAGGCCGAACTTTACCTGGTAGATGCTGCGCAGAACCTCGAGATGGGCATGGCTCTTGCCTCGCCTGGCCCGCCCACCCTGACCTACATAGAAGTCCTCGGTGTTCTCCCGTACCACTACGAAATCGATATCCTTAGGACCCTTATCCTTCAGAGGGGTCCACACGCCTTCAAGGAGTTTGACCGGACGCAGGTTGATGTACTGATCGAAGTAGAAGCGCATGGCTAAGAGAACGCCTTTCTCCAAGACGCCTGGGCGGACCCTTGGATCGCCGATGGCCCCAAGATAGATGGCCCGGTAGCCTGAGAGTTCCTTCAGCGTCTCCTCGCTCACCAGCTCACCGGTCCTGAGGTAATGCTCCGCACCCAGGTCGAAAGGTATCCACTCCAGGCCGAATCCATGCCTTTCAGCAGCGGCCTGCAGAACCTTCTGGCCCTCCGCCACGATCTCTGGACCTATGCCGTCTCCAGGAATCACCGGTATCTTGTAGTTCATGCCGTTCCCACCTGCTTTTTGGTATAGTTGACCAGGCCTCCGACCTCCACGATCTCCCGCAGAAATGGCGGAAGCGGTGTGGTCTGGTATGCCTCGCCACTGGTCAGATTGCGAATGATGCCAGCCCCCAGGTCCAGCTCCAGGCTATCGCCATCGGATATCCGGTCCACCTCGGCGCAGACCAGCACCGTGAGGCCTATATTGACGGCGTTTCGGAAGAAAATGCGGGCGAATGACCTCGCCACAACCGCAGCTACTCCGGCGCCCCGGATGGCGAGCGGGGCGTGCTCCCGTGACGACCCGCAGCCGAAGTTGGATCCGCCAACCACCAGATCTCCGGGCCGAACATCGCGAGCAAACTCGGGGCGTATGCCCTCGAAGATGTGGTGGGCCAGCTCCCCCGGGTCATTGATGACCAGGTAGCGGCCCGGAATTATGACGTCAGTGTCGATATCGTCCCCGAACTTCCAAGCTCTTGCCAATATACCCAACTCCAACCGGTGGAGTATTTAGGAATAACAAAGAGATATATAAACTGATGGCCCGGTGCCGATACCGCATCCTGCGGCAGGAATCCGCATAGAAAAGAAACTGTGGGATGTCGGAAGCGGCATTCGATGGAGGGGCATCTCAGTCGGCTACAGTCTGGCCGCGAGGTGACCGCTCACTTTTTAGCCGGGAAATTGCGAAGGGCCAGTTGGACTGATTTGGGCAGCAATACGGTTGGTGGTGCAATTTGAGGGCGATCATGATATCCGGTAGAACCCTGAACCAGGGGGCGTCAACTGAGGCAAAGATGGGGCTTGCATTTGGTGAGGAGACCTCCACCTGTGCGCTGAGCGAGGACGACCTAAGTGTCATGGGCCTCTCCGGAGGAGGCAACGTCCTGATAGCCAGCCCATTTGGCCGGGAAGTGCTTCGCATACGGGCCGACAAGGGTCTGCCCAGTGGCATGGTATTCATACCCATGGGCCCCTGGGCAAACTCCCTGGTTGGTCCTGACACATACGGCTGCGGCATGCCCAACTATAAAGGCGTGGAGGTCGAGGTCACCCCAACCAAGGAGCCGGTGAAGAATATTCGGGAGCTCTTCGCTGCGCTGCAGAGGATCTGAGAGCATGACCGAAGACGTACTGTGCACATTTTGCGGCTGCCTTTGCGACGATCTCAGAGTAGAGGTGGCTGACGGACGGGTTCAGAAGGTGCGTGGAGCCTGTCGGCTCGGGGCCTCCAAGATAATGGGACACGACCGCATCAAGACCCCGATGATCCGGGAAGATGGGGTGCTGAGAGAGGCCACCTACGATCAGGCTTGCGCGAGGGCAGCTCAGATCCTGCTGGAGGCCAAGCGCCCTGTGCTTTACGGCTGGGCCTCAACATCCTGCGAGGCTGACAGGAAAGGCATTCTTCTGGCCGAGGAGGTGGGCGGGGTGATGGACACCACAGCCACCGTCTGCCACGGCCCCTCTATCCTGGGAATCGAGGAGAAAGGCCTGGCAGGGGCCACTCTTGGCCAGGTGAAGAACCGGGCAGACCTGATAATATTCTGGGGATGCAATCCTGCCGAGGCCCACCCCCGCCACGCCCTGCGCTACTCATCCAATGCCTGCGGCCGGTTCACCCCAGAAGGGCGCTCCGGCCGAAAGGTGATGGTTGTGGACGTGAGGGAGACCCGCTCCGCCAAGAACGCCGACAAGTTCCTCCGGCTGATTCCGGGCACCGATTACGAGGTGATATCCGCCATGCGGATGATACTGGGCGGCAAGGCGGACGTGGTGCCGGAGACGGTGGCAGGCCTGCCCAAGACCCAGCTCGTCGAGACGGTGGAGATCATGAAGAATGCCAGGTTTGGCGTTATCTTCTTCGGCCTTGGCATGACCCACAGCCGTGGACGTTACAAGAATGTGGACAACGCGCTTTCCCTGGTGGCAGAGCTGAACGCTTTCACCAAGTTCGTGGTGATGGCCATGAGAGGCCACTATAACGTGGCCGGAATAGGGCAGGTGATGGCATGCGCTTCCGGCTATCCGATGTCAGTGGACTATTCCAGGGGAGCGCCGTACTTCAATCCGGGAGAGACAACCATATGCGACCTCCTGAACCGCAAAGAGGCCGATGCCGCCCTGGTGATCGCGGCCGATCCGGCCTCAAACTTCCCACGCAGCACGGTGGAGGCCCTAGCAGAGGTCCCAGTCATACAGATAGATCCCTTCGAGAATCCCACCACCCTTCTGGCCGACGTGGTCATCCCCAGCGCCATCGCCGGGGTGGAGGCTGAAGGGACTGCCTATCGCATGGACGGCATGTGCCTGCGCTTGCGTAAGCTGGTGGACTCGGAGTTCCCAAGCGACGAGGCGATCTTGCAGCGGATAATCGACAACGTAAGGAGGCTTAGAGCATGATAATCCGTGGAGGGATAGTGTACGATCCGGCCAACGGGATCTATGGAGAGGAGATGGACCTGTTCATCGAAGGCGGCCGGATTGCGGAGGAGGCTGCGGGCCCGGAGCTGGATGCATCCGGCCTCCTGGTTATGCCTGGCGGAGTTGACGCCCACTCCCATATCGCCGGCACCAAGGTCAATACCGGCCGCATCATGCGTCCCGACGATTCGCGTATGGGCACCGAGCCCAGAAACCCCGTGTGCAGACCATGCACCGGCTATACCGTTCCCAACTGCTACGCCATTGGCTACCGATATGCGAGGATGGGTTACACCACTGCTTTTGAGGCAGCCACCCCGATAATCAACGCTCGCCACACACACGAGGAGCTGGAGGAGATCCCAATCCTCGACAAAGGGGCTCTGACCCTGTTTGGCAGCAACTGGACCGTCCTGGAATGTGTGCGCGACAAAGACCTTGCAAAGCTGGCAGCCTACGTGGCCTGGGGGCTGCGGGCCTCGCGTGGCTACGGGGTCAAGATAGTCAATCCAGGCGGTGGCGAGGCCTGGGGTTTCGGCGCCAATGTGAAGGGGCTTTATGACACGGTCCCCAACTTCGACGTAACCCCCGCCGAGATCATCGAGTCCCTGGCAAAGGCAAACGAGATGCTAGGACTGCCACATTCCATCCACCTCCACTTCAACAACCTCGGCAAGCCAGGCAACTACACAACGGCAATTGAGACCCTCGATCTGCTAAAAGGAGTGCAGGCATCTCGAATGCGCCAGGTGGTACACATCGCTCATATGCAGTTCTCCGCTTACGGCGGTACCGGATGGAAGGACTTCGAATCCAAGGGACCTGCCATTGCGGATTACTTCAATCGCCACTCACACGCCACGATGGATCTGGGGATGGTCCTGTTCGGCCCGGCCACCACCATGACCGCGGACGGGCCGCTGGAGTATGCCAACTCCCGGCTGCTGCATGCCAAGTGGGCCAACTGCGACTACGAGCTGGAAGACTCATCTGGCGTCGTCCCCCTGGTCTACGGGCGAAAGATGCCCATAAATGCAATCCAGTGGGCAATAGGCCTCGAGCTGGCCCTTATGACCAAAGATCCCTGGAAGGTGATAATGACCACAGACCACCCCAACGGTGCCCCCTTCGTCAACTACCCAGAGGTGATAGCCCTTCTTATGTCCCGGCCTAAGAGGGAGGAGGAGATCGCCACCGTGCACGAGCTGGTGAAGAGCCGAACCGCTCTGCCCACTCTTGAGCGGGAGATGGACTGGACCGACATCGCGGTGATGACCAGAGCCGGGCCGGCTCGCATCCTTGGGCTGGAGGACAAGGGCCACCTTGGGAAAGGGGCTGACGGAGATGTAGCGGTCTACAACCTCCGACCGGACGAGATAGACCCGTCCAGGGATCATGCCCTGGTCAAGGCAGCCTTGGCGAAAGCCAGATACACCATAAAGGGAGGTACACTGGTGGCCAGGGACGGGGAGATCCTGTCGGCTCCGCCTGGGCGGACATATTGGGTGGATGCCGGCGTTGCCGAAGCTGATGCCAACCGTCTTATGGCTGATCTGAAGGATAAGTTCGATAGATATTACAGCATCCAGATCTCGAATTATATGGTACAGGATGCCTATATCAGCCATCCCAATGTGATCAGAGCAGGGCTGCAGGTAAGGGAGGGAGAGGATCGCTCCAGCCATGCCCTTGCCAGGGAGGCTTGAGAGCCATGAAGACGATCAGGCTATCGCTTACGACGGAAGAGACTGTTCCCATCGAGGCCGAGAGGATCAGCCCGGACCAGATGGCTGGCCTGGAGCTGGATCAGATCAAATGCCTGGAAGCCTGGCTGGGGAACCGTCGCATCACCCTGGACGCGCTTTTCTCCATCCAGGTCGAAGGAGAAGCCCAAGGACCGGAAAGCACAACGATAGTCCTCGAGGGGGACTTCTCCCGAGTCAAGAGGGTGGGGGAGAGGATGACGGCGGGATCGGTCATAGCAAAGGGTAACCTGGGCATGCATGCCGGAAACAACATGATCGGTGGAGATATTCATATCATGGGCGATGCCGGCGATTGGCTGGGCAGGGAGATGCGCGGCGGAAAGATCGTGGTGGATGGCGACGCCGGAAACTACGTGGGTGCTGGGTATCGGGGGGAAAGATGCGGTATGCGGGGAGGCGATATAGTTATAGCTGGCAGTGCCGGTGCCTTCCTTGGGGAACACCTCTGCGGTGGCTCAATTCGGGTAGAAGGCAATTGCGGTGACTTCCCTGGAGCCGCAAACCAGGGTGGAAGCATATTCATAGGCGGATCGACCCACCTCCCCGGTGCCGAGATGGTCAAGGGCAGCATCATCGTGGGCGGCCATGCCCACATGCTGCCCAGCTTCGTGCGGATGGAAGATGTGGAGATGGAGGGAGAAAGGTTCGTCAAGTTCTCCGGCGACTTGGTTGAGAATGGAAAAGGGGAGATCTTGGTCGCGGAGACTGTCTGACTGAAATCTTAGTTTTGAGGTATCGAGGTGTTGATTTGATAGATCGCAGCAAGATTCACGAGATCTTGGACGGATACGACAGGGAGGCCGCTCGGATCGGCATGATCGCGTCCCATTCCGCCCTAGATGTCGCCGATGGGGCTGTGGAGGAGGGGTTTAAGACCCTGGCAGTATGCCAGGAAGGCCGGGAGAAGCCGTATGTCAAGTACTTCCGGTCGGAACGCGCCGCAGACGGCCGCATTGTCAGCGGGATGATCGACGAGATAGTGATTCTCAAGAGGTTCAAGCAGATACTTGAGCCGGAGAGGCAGGAGCATCTTGTGGAAAAGAACGTCCTCTTCGTTCCGAACCGCTCATTTACCTCCTACTGCGGCATTGATTCCGTAGAGGACGAGTTCGCAGTCCCCCTCGTGGGCTCCAGGAACCTGCTGCGCTCTGAGGAACGTGGGGACAAGAGGGATTACTACTGGCTCTTGGAGAAGGCAGGCCTGCCATTCCCAGAGCAGGTCGAGCCTGATGATATCGACTCTCTGGTGATGGTCAAGCTTCCCCATGCGGTCAAGACACTTGAGAGGGGATTTTTCACCGCGGCCTCAAGCGACGAGTACTACGAAAAATCGGAGGCTTTGCTTCGACAGGGAGTGATAGACCAAGACGGCCTGGACCTGGCCAGGGTGGAGAGGTATATCATAGGGCCGGTATTCAATCTGGACTTCTTCTATTCGCCGCTTACCGGGAGGATCGAGCTTATAGGCATAGACTGGCGATTTGAGACCAGCCTCGACGGCCATGTCCGCTTGCCGGCACCACAGCAGCTCAGCCTGAACGACGCGCAGATAAATCCGGAGTACACAGTCTGCGGCCACAACTCGGCCACGCTGCGAGAGTCGCTGCTCGACCGGGCATTCGGACTGGCTGAGAAGTACGTCGAGGCGACCCAGGAGTGGTACCAGCCCGGAATAATCGGTCCATTCTGCCTGCAGACATGCGTGGATAAGGATATGAACTTCTTCATATACGACGTTGCACCTCGAATAGGTGGCGGGACTAACGTGCACATGGCAGTTGGCCACCCTTACGGAAACGCCCTTTGGAGGACAAACATGTCCACAGGTCGCCGCCTGGCCAGGGAAGTCCGCCTTGCCTTGGAGAGGGATGACCTGGAAAAGATCGTCACCTAAAATGGAGGATGCAGTATTGGCCGGGCCAGAGGAAGTCCCAAAAGCGCTGCGCAGAACATTTGACAAGCTGGCAAGTGGCGGGGAGGAGGTGCTGTTCTTCGTCCCCGCCCTGCTGGAGAGGTACTGCAGCCAGCAGACACTGGCCATGGCCAGGCTTGGCAACGCTGTCCCCCATAGCGCCAGCCACCTGGTTATCACCGACAAAAACCTCCATTTCATCCGCACCGGCATAGTGTGGGACAGGGTGCAGACCATACCGCTGGAGAAGATCACTGGACTGGAGTACGTCGACGAGTTCCACACAAATACGATAAAGCTGCTGGTAGGCGAGCTCTCCGAGAGGATAGTATTCCTCGACGACCTGGACGGGATACGTTTCTACAAGCGCCTCAAGCAGAACGAGACGGCGATTGATATTGGGATAAAGCCGCAGTAAGGCTGCAATTTGGCTCACCCTGGGACCCGATCAGAAGGCCTTGCTTTGCATTGGTGTTTCTGATATGGCAACCCGGTTCAGCCGGTACCGCCGGAGGCTTTGGGCGACCTGAAATGACGACCCTGAGCTCGATGTTTCGGACGGAAACTTGCATCGATATTCCGTTGCCGATACGGAGCTATCCATCGTGGTGGGCATGAAGGGTCTCTTGGCCAAAGGAGCGCTTGCCTCTGCACCAGGAACCAATTTTGAGAGAAACCATTAAATAGTTATAAGTGAGTTATATTGAATTTGCCGCCCTGAGCACGGGTGGCGGGTGAGGCGTGGTCTGAACCGATCGGCATTGCTCTCCCGGAGGTTGCTGCCTGCCATGGTGGGCATCAGCCGGTATCCCGCGGTACCAGCCGGGTGAGGTGGGCGCCGTCGTGGCATCCATTTCGGTCGCGTCTGGAAATGGGGCGATGGTTAAAGAGTTGCACGCAGTAATTCGCGTAGCAATCCATCATCCCTTGATGCCAGAAGACCTTCGTCCGGGGAAGTTGGGCGGCACATAACCGGGCCACCAGCCTCTGCGATAAGAGGCAGGATTACATAGATCGGTCGCCCGGATCCCTCCAGTACGGGTGGCGGAGACGGGGCAGGTCCCAAGGCCCCGCAGAAGGCGAAGTCTTGGCGAAAGTGACTTGATGCAGCCCCGATAGCCACCCAGCATCTTTTGTCCACCTCGGCCAGCACATTCGGACAAGCCGCGAATGATGATAGGAGACAGCGGCTCACCCGTTAATGGTCGAATGGCCGAAAGATATATATTCGCTTAATGCCGAAGGATGTGTGGCAAGAGTCGTTCCTCCTCCTATCCTCCCTCCTAAGAAGACTTTTGCCACCCTCCATCAATGAAATGAGTGGGCAGGGAGATCTCTGCCCACTCACAAAGGATATTTGGCCTTTAATCATTCTTTTTGGGCAGTATTTTCTGGCCCAGCCCCTCGGTCATATTTCAGGAACCGGGAATTGGCGTGATGAAATGACCTGGATCGTGTGTGGACACCCCGCAGCGTCCAGCATGCCTGTGACTGACAGGGTTAATGAACACGGATTATCTGCTCAAGGGCGACGAGAAGCTTGTCGTAGGTCGCGGATATGTGCTCAGGGATCACCCTGGTATCGGCCAGCACCGGCATAAAATTTGTGTCGCCGCTCCAGCGGGGCACTATATGCAGGTGAACGTGCTCGGCTATACCGGCCCCTGCCACCTGGCCAAGGTTGATCCCAAGGTTGAATCCGTCCGGCCTCATGGCGCATCGAAGCACCTCTACTCCAAGGTCGGCCAACTCCATCATCTCCTGGCGGTCCTCCCCAGACCAGCCTGAGAGGGCAGAGGTGTGCTTGTACGGAACCACCATCAGATGACCGTTATTGTATGGATAGGCGTTCATGATAATGAAATGGCTGCGGCCACGATAGAGGATCAGATTATCCCGGTCCCGATTCTCTTTCGGTTTGTCGCAGAATATGCAGCCTTTAGCCTTCTCGCCAAGAATATACTCGACCCGCCAGGGCGCCCAGATGGTTTGCATAAAGTCCACCAATACAAAGTGATATCCGACTGGTCCAGGTGAAGCATTGTGTTATAATACCGTATCGGGACGATCTATCAGGAGACGCCGTCCCTCCAGACGGGGGCGGCCTTCCAAGAACATCTTGATTGCCCTGGGATAAGCCCGGTACTCTGTCCTCTGGATGCGTGCCTTGAGAGTCTCCCGGGTATCATCCGGCCTCACCGGCACAGGCACCTGATAGACAATCGGCCCGCTGTCCATATCCTCGTCCACGATATGAATGGTTGTACCGGTCCAGCAAACGCCGTACTGCAGTGCCTGAGAGAATGCATCAACCCCCTTGAAACTCGGTAGAAGTGCAGGATGTATGTTCAATATGCGGTTCTTGTATCGTGAGATGAATGCAGGTGACAGCAGGCGCATGTACCCGGTCAGGACTACCAGGTCCACATTGGCTATCCCGAGCCGTTCAAGCAGTATCTGATCGTATTCCTGGCGGCTGCTGCCAGCCGGATCGATGAACTCGGATGCGACTCCATATTCCCGAGCGATCTGCAGAGCCCCGGCATCGGGCTGATTCGCCAGGACTATGACCACCCGGGCCTTGAGGTAGCCGGACTGCACAGCCTTTAAGATATGACGGAGGTTCTCACCCCGCCCCGACGAGATCACGCCGATTTTGGGCAGCACCCTCTCCTCAGACCCGCCGCAGCTCATGAACATCGGGCTTGAGATCTCATCTTATTTTCCGAGCACAATCTCTATGGCCGAGACGTTGGTCTCTCCCCGGTCGGTATTCAGCTTCTCAGTGGAGATCTTGATATCCTTGACCACGACGCCCTGCTCATGCAGAAAGCGAGCCCTGGACACCTCCGCCACATCCACCGCCCTGGATATAGCCCGCCCTCTGGCCATTATCCTGACCTCCTTGGTTCCGCTGTTGAATTGAGTTACCACGGCCAGTACATAGTTCATCACTGGTTTGTTGCCGACGAATACAACATCATCTTCTGCCATCATTGATCACCGCCTGCTGACTCCTGGCCGATTTTACTACCATATCCTAGATAAATTTACCTCGCGTGAGAAAGACCGGCAAAGGGCTGAGTTCACGAGCGCAAAAACAGCCGCCGCGTCCAACTGAGAGATTTATCTGAAAGTTGAAGAAGTGGCGAGATGACGGTTTGCTGCCACCGCACCCCGCTCTGGCCTTGAGCTAATGGCTGATATTTATGCCAGAGATGAGAGGCCATTTCGGATGAGGGGCAACGAGATTAGAGGCTGGAACAGATCGTGGCACCTGGATTAGATCGTTAGAGATAGCGGCCTCTGGACTTGATCTCCTCGACTCTTGCAAGTACCTCATCTGCATTCTCATAGGATCTACGGTACCCATCTTTGAAGGCCTCCACCAGCTCTGCCGCCTGATCATGAGTGCTGTAGAGGGTCTGGAAGTATACGTGCACATCCACGCCCTGGGCCTCGAGCCCTGGATCGTGGTAGGCCAGCCCGAAGTCTATGAAAAAGAGCCGCCCATCCCTCAGCATGATATTGGAAGTGGTCAGGTCGCCATGGACGATCCCTGCCCGGTGCAGCCGGCCAACCAGCTCCCCCACCATGTCGGATAAAGGGGCTGAGACCACCGACTTCAGCCGGATCCCGTCGATGAACTCCATCTGCAGGTCGAAGGCATCCACATCCCGGATTATCGGCGTGGGCACACCAGCTCGCCTGGCCTCCGCCATGATCCGGGACTCCATCATCGTCCGCTCCTGCCTGATGACCAGGTCGAGCGCTGCCACACGGTAGCTCTTTGCCAATCGGCGCTTGCGGACCAGCAAGCCCTCCCGGATCACAACTGCCTCTGCGCCCCGACCTATCTCCAGACATTCGGCCATATCGCTATCAACCTCATCAGCTCATATTTTTATCTGCGGCCGGCACATCTCCAGGCCTCAACAAGCCCCACGCAGCCCGCGATCATCATGTCACCCCATGGCGCTGCCATGACAACATCGCCGAGGCCAGAGAGGCCGCTCTTGAGGCGGTGGCGCTGTGGTCCGGTGACCACCACGCACTCCAGCCGGTCGGAAACCTCTTCTATATAAACCCCATGGCCACCATCGCCGAAGACCTCATCCTGCGTCAACTCCCCTTTCACAAACCGCCCCATCATATCTGCTATCCTGGATGGGCTTAGGGAGGGGGTGTGGTGCTCGAAGAGGCCAAAGATACGGTCGTCGTCCACCAGGGCGGCTATGGTATGACCGTTTCCCACATTCAGGGCCAGGGCGGGCTGCGTCACCCTCTCATCCTGCATGGCCCCAAATATCGCTGCCGGCCCGGTATCCATGAGAAGAGGCGAAAATCCCTGACCTTCCAGGCAGAGGCCTGCAGCTGCCATACGACTCAAGAACTCAGGAGGCCTGCAAAAAGAGAAATTTGTGACGCGCCCGCCCTGCCTGATGAACCTGGCCATGTGCCGAAACCGGGCAATCCGGTTGGAAGCACCGGGGGAAAAGCCATGATCCTGGACTGCGACGGCCACATCACTTGGAAGGTCCACCCCGAATAGCCGAAAAGCCCAGGCCAGACCAATCATATCCAGATCCCCCATCCGGATCCTCTCCACACCATCTGGTGGCATCTGCCCAACCCTCACTCCCAAGGCGCGCACCCTGGATAGATCGTCGTTGATCGTCAGGGCAGCCGCAGATGTGGCATAAACCGGCAGACCAGACCGCAGGTGTTCCAGAACAGCCGAGACCGAGGATCCACCGCCCATGGTCCACCCATCGAGATATATTCCCACCCCACGTTGAGTACACTGCTCGATCCTCTTTGCCACGACCACCGTTGGGCTGGGCAACACCATTTTCAAAGAGCCCTCGGCATCCTGTGATTCCTGGAAAAGCAGGACATCCTGGGTGCCTGCTCCCACGTCCACAGCCAAGACTGACATATCCCAGAAGTTGGCAGCCCCGGCCTTAAGCCTTGGCTTGCACCAGGACCAGGTTTTCGGACGATCGAACTGCAGGCTTGCAGAGAAAGACTTTAATCCCAAAAGAGCTGCGGGAAATCAAGCACACATGATCGTTCACATCATCACGGTAAGCACCTCCCGTTACCAGAAGTACGGCCCTGCTATCCATCCGGACCTGGCAGAAGACGGATCTGGCCAGATCATACTGAAGATGATCGAGAAAGCCAATATATCCTGGACGTATCGATTATTGCCCGACGGCATGGAGCTGCGATCGGCCGTGCTCGAGCTGGTAGAGATCGGCGGCGACGCTGTGATACTCTGCGGTGGCACCGGGCTTGCCCCACTTGACCTGACAATAGAGGCAGTGGAACCGCTATACGAGAAGGCAATTCCTGGCTTTGGGGAGGTGTTCCGCATGGAAAGCCAAAGGGAGGTCGGAACCCGGGCCATGCTGACCCGTGCCTCGGCTGGACTGATCCGAAAGACGCCGGTCTTCTGCCTGCCTGGCTCAACCGGAGCCGCCAGGTTGGGGACTGCCCTGATCCTGGCAGAACTGGATCATATCCTGACCCACGTCAGAATGAATTGACCGACCCGGCCTTGGACTTCTCTGGCAGCTGGAGGTAGAATCCTCCTACGGAGACTCTTTTATAGGATAAGACCGCAAGGAAATTAAAGGCAATTCGGAAGAGAGGGCTTAAAAGGAGATATTGGCGATGGAGACCGAGATCCGAGTTCGGGAGGTCATGAGCAGACCGGTGCTGACCGCTGAAGTCGATTTGGACGTGTTCGCGGCAGCCAACAAGATGATCTCAGTCAACGTCGGCAGCCTGATCGTGGTGCGAGAGAAGAAGCCCATAGGCATACTGACCGAGCGCGACCTCGTCAAGAAGGTTCTGGCCAAAGCCAGAGACCCCACCAGGGTACAGGTGGGAGAGGTAATGAATGCCCCCCTTATAAAGATCGGTCCTGATGCCAGCCTCCGGGATGCCGCCGTTCTGATGCTCAAATCCGGGGTCAAGAGGCTTCCAGTCATCTCCGATGACGGAAAGCTGCTTGGGATTCTCACCGATACAGACCTGGTATCCGGGTCATCGACAATTGGGCTTGGTGAGGTTCTGCACGACCTGATCGAGATGCATAGAGAAAATGTGCATTTCCAAGAACCCCGGGAGATGGTTAGGGGTATCTGCGAGCGCTGCGGGCAGATCTCCGATAACCTGGTCTCAGTGGACGGAGACCTGCTTTGCTGGAGCTGCCGGGATATTGGCCAGTGAGCCCTCAGCCCCACCCCGGATAATTTAATATATCAATATTATAAATCCTAGGGGAGGTCAGAGATGGCAATAAAGGTAGCAGATATTATGTCCACGGACCCTCTATACGTGGAAGAAAAGGCCTTTGTAACCAAAGCCCGTCAGGTGGTCCGGGATAACCATTTGAGAGGTCTGCCCGTTCTCGATTCAGATGGACGGATCAAGGGCATAGTCACCAACCAGGATATGCTGCGGATCACCTCCACCCGATCAAATGTGACGGTAGCCGGCTTTGTGGTGCCAGTTCCACTGGTGACCGAGGATATGGATGCCATGCAGGCGGCCCGGTTGATGCTGAGGGAGAAGATCACCCTTCTGCCGGTTGTGCAGGAGGGAAGTGCTGCCCTAAGAGGCGTCATAAGCCTTGTCGATGTGTTCCGATCCCTCGATCCAGAAGGACTGCCTCAAAGGCCAATAGATGAGATAATGTCCAGGCAGGTCGCCACTGCAGCTCCTGATGATCCGATAACCAAGATCTGGGATCGAATGCTGGAAGAGGATTTTACCGGCTTGCCGGTGCTGGAAGGCGGCCGGCCGGTAGGCATGATAACCAGATTCGATATCCTGAAGAGGGGCTGGGCGCGCCTGGGCAAGGAAGACCAGGCAAAGTCCAGGGATACTGCCAGGCTCAAGGTTGAGAAGCTTATGAGCACACCTCTATTCAGCATAAGCCCTGATACAACCATCAAAGAGGCGGTCGAGATCATGATGAGGCGTGACGTGGGGAGGATATCCGTGGTTGAAGGCGAGAAGCTTGTTGGGATAGTGGACAGATACGATCTGATCAAGGCGGTCCTTGGAGAGGCATGAAATGAGAAAAGTTGGAGCTGAACAGAAGAGCACGAAGATACCGGTCAATCCGGGCGGCATGGATAGGGGGCCCCTGGAGTTCAATTCTCGGGTAGCCAAGAAGGTGGGGGAGGTGCTCAGCGTGGCCACCCCGGAGGTGGTGACGGTACCTCCCACCACCACCATAATCGGGGCCATCAAGACCATGACCGGTTATGGATTCAGGAGATTGCCCATTGCAGATGCAGGAAGCAACCGGCTGATCGGATTTGTAACCTGTGTCGACATCGTGGACTTTCTGGGTGGCGGAATTCGGCACAACCTGGTAAGAAAGAAGTTCGAGGGCAACATCCTGGCAGCCATAAATGCCGACATCCGGGAGATAATGAATCCAAAGGTGATCTCCATAGAGGACTCCTCCTCCCTCGAGGATGCCGTCCGCCTGATGTACGAGAAGAACGTGGGCGGTCTGCCGATTGTGGATGAGAAGGGGCGCATCAAAGCCATAATCACTGAGGAGGACTTCGTAGCAATGACCGCCGGAAGAAGAACCGGGATGACGGTACAGGACTACATGAGCCGGCAGGTGGTAAGCACGCCGGCCCAGATGTCGATAGAGAAGACTACCAAGATGATCGTGCAGAAGGGATTTCGGCGTCTGCCGATCATCCAGGATGGGATATTGATCGGCATAATAACTGCCTCTGACATAATGAAATATATGGGATCGGGGGAGGCCTTCAAGAAGATAATAACCGGTGACGTAAGGGACGTGATGGAGCAACCCATCAAGACACTGGTGCGCAAAGCGCTGATAACCACAGAGCCCCGTATGGAATTGGGAGAGGCCGCCCAGCAGATGGTGGAGAAGGACATAGGATCCCTGCCGGTTATGGAAGGGGGGTCCATGGCAGGCATAATCACCGAGCGGGACTTCCTCCGGGCATTGGCAGAAGAGAGAGGGATCACAGGATGAAGGTCAAGGATTACATGGCATCGCCCGTAAGGGTGGTGGAGAGAAACGAGCCCATTCAGAGGGCCAGGAACCTGATGTTCAAGCACGATATCAGCCGACTTCCAGTACTGGACAATGGCAAACTGGTTGGCATAGTCACCAAGTACGATATATCAAACCGCCTGGGACAGGCTGCACCTCAGTGGCGTCGGCGGCCTATCGACCGGGTTCCCATTCAACTGGTGATGACCGAAAATCCCATCACCATCTTCCCCGAGGCCACCATGATGCAGGCTGCTGAGCTCATGATCGAAAACGAGATCGACGGGCTGCCGGTGGAGAGAAGCGGGGAGCTGGTGGGGATCATAACCTCCAGGGACATGCTGCGCTATTTCTCAGAGCAGAACCTGAGCACCAAGGTAGGGGATCTCATGGCAGAGGGCATGGTAAGCGTGCACCGCCACCATACCATAGCCCATGTCATCGAGCAGATGAACCTTCACGGCGTCAGCCGTGTCATGGTCTATGAGGACAACATGCGGCCGGTTGGAGTGATAACCAGGTCCAACCTGACATTCGCCGGCATGTTCGATTCAGGAGATCAGGCCAAGTCCAAGACCATCAAGATGGTGAGAAAAGAGAGCGCAGCTGGCCGAAAGCAGTACCGGTATATAAAAGAGGTCCCCCTAGTGGCTGAGGATATAATGTCCTCACCGGTGATGGGAGCAAAGACCGCGGATAAGGCGGTGGAAAGCGCCAAACTGCTGATGGAGAAGAGCATATGCGGTCTGCCGGTTATCGAGGAGGAGTCCATGGTCGGATTCTTCTCCACCAGGGAGATCGTGGCTGAGATCGGGAGGTGGTGAGCGGTGCAAGTCAAGGATATAATGACCAAGCCGGTGACTGTGGACAAGTCTGAGAGGCTTACCACAGCTCTGGATCTGATGGAGAAGCATGGGCTTAGGCGGCTGCTGGTGACAAACAATGGCCGGCTGGGCGGAATTGTCACCATGCGCCAGATCATGAGGGTGCTTGGGACCAGGCGAAGCCTGGGGCTGCCCGCTTCCTCTCTCCACGTGGCATCCGCGACATTGGACGCGTTTATACAGGTCCTTCCGGACATGGATGTAGAGGATGGCGCTCGCCTGCTACAGAAGACATCGGTCCTTGTCGTCGTAAAGGACGACAAGATCCTCGGGTGGGTCAGGCCCAGGGAGATCCTGGCAGCAATGAAGATGTCCGGAACTGCCAGAGACGCCATGAGGGTGCCCCTCTCCGTGGGGTCCAAGGACCGGCTGATACATGCAAGGCGCATGATGCTGGACAGGGATGTAGGCCGCCTTCCGGTAATCGATGACGGCAAGCTTTCCGGGATAGTCACCGAGCACGACGTGGCCAAAGCGCTGAAGGCCTTCCGCGACCTGGTATCTTCCCGCCAGCAAGACGCCCGGATCAAGAATCTGCTAGTCGCAGACGTGATGACACAGGATGTCCAGTACGTAAGGCCCGACACACCTCTGGACAAGGCAAGGGAGATAATACTCTCAGAGGATCGTGGAGGCCTGCCCGTACTGAACCAGGAAGGCGATCTGGTGGGCATGATAACCAGGAGGAGCCTGATAGACTATCTGGTGAGAGACTGATGAATCCCGAGCGCGTGGCAGGGAAGCTCGGGCTATCCAGGGAGCGTCTTGAGGCGCTTCATAAGACGGTGATAAAACGGTCCAGCTGGCCAGAACCCCGCCTCTGGCGATTCGATAAGCCGGCCTCTGGTGTTGAGGCCGGAACGGTCATTTTTGAGAATGGGGAGATCGTCCACGGCTACCCCAAGATCAGAAGGGCCATGATGCTTGGGCCGGCCCTAAACACCCATTTTTCCGGGAATGTGGCTGTAGAGGAGAAGATGAACGGCTACAACGTCCGGATAGTGAGCTATCACGGAGACCTGCTTGCCCTGACAAGAGGTGGCTTCATCTGCCCATTCTCAACCGAAGTGGCCAGAAAGAATCTACACCCCCGCATCTTCGAGGACAATCCCGACCTCGTGCTATGCGGTGAGATGGTTGGTCCGGATAATCCCTACGTCCCAAAGAGGATCTACCAGGTAAAGAGCATAGAGTTCTTCCTGTTCGACCTCTCTCACAAGAACAGCAAGCGATTGATGGGCGTTGCCAGGACTCACGAGCTTGCCAAGGAATACGGAATAAGGACTGCGCCCTTGCTGGGAGAGTTTCAGGCAGACAGGGCGTATCCCCAGATAGTGGAGATAGTCCGCCGCCTGGGAAGGGCCGGAAGGGAAGGGGTGATCATCAAGGATAGCGAAAACCGGGTGGGGCCAGTCAAGTACACCACATCGGAGAGCAACTGCAGCGATCTGCAGTTCGCATTCCGCTATTATAATGACAATGCTCTGGACTTCTTCGTATCCCGAGCCGTGCGGGAGGGATTTCAGTCTGTGGAATGGGGAGAGGGGCCAGAGGAGTTCAAAGCGAGGGCTTTAAGACTGGGAGAGAGCATAATTGGGCCCCTCTCTGAGACCATAAGGAATAAGATGGCCGGGGAGCAGATAGTGCAGCAGGTCCAGATAAGGGTCAGGTCCATCCAGACCGCCCGGGACTTCGAGCAGCATCTCCGCCGCAGCGGCACCAGGGCCATATTCGACATCCCTGAGCCTGACGGAGACGAGTATCTGATTCACATCATCAAGCCGGTGATGTCGACCAACGACAAGACTGAGGCCCTCGTGAAAGGGCAGTTCTGGTGAGGTCGCCAGACCTGATCGGAAAAGGCCGTTTTGGCTAGATAGGACCGAGCAGATATGAACTACATCGCGGATGTGGAGATGGATGGGCATCTCATAGACTCCCTCATCCTCACCAGAGCCCTCGACAAGATCATGGACCTGGGTGGAGAGTTCGAGATCAGGAAATTCAGCATAGGCAAGCTCAAGAACGAACCCAGCCATGTGCATATCACCGTAAAGGGAAAAGACGAGCCCCAGCTCAACCAGATCCTCGAGGAGCTGAATGCACTTGGAGCACGTCTGGTGGATATGGAGGATGCCCGTCTGGATGTATGCGCCGGAGATATGGTGGTTCCCAGAGGCTTCTACTCGACCACCAACCATCCAACCTTCATCCGGTACGGCGGCTCCTGGATCGAGGTGGAGGGCAGCAGGATGGACTGCCTGATAGTGGTCAAAGAAGGACGGGCCAGGTGCACTCCCCTGCATCATATCAAGAGGGGGGACCGGGTAGTGGTTGGGACGACCGGGGTCAAGGTTGTCCCTCCGGAGAGGCCCAGGGAGAGGTCTCTATTCGGTTTCATGAGCAACGAGGTGTCCTCTGAGAGGCCTTCTGTCGAGATCGTGAGACAGCTTGCCTCAGAGATCGTGAGAACCAGACAACAGGGTGGCCGAATTGCAGCCATATGTGGCCCCGCAGTGGTGCATACCGGAGCTTCCTCAGCCCTTGCCCAGCTCATCAGGGATGGATACATCCACCTGCTCCTAGCGGGAAACGCTCTGGCAGCTCACGATATCGAGAGGCAGCTATTCGGAACCAGCCTTGGGATGGACTGCCAGGGCAATGTGACCCTGGGAGGACACCGCAACCACCTCTATGCGATATCGGAGATCATGGCCAGTGGCTCCATTCAAAATGCAATCAGAGAGGGGAAGATAAAGGCTGGGATCATGTACGAATGCATAGCAAATGAAGTGCCCTTCGTCCTTGCCGGGTCCATCAGGGACGACGGGCCCTTGCCAGAGGTGATTACCGATACTGTCAAGGCCAAAGATGCCATGGCCGCTTCACTAAAGGGCGTGACTATGGCCCTGATGATGTCCACGATGCTGCACTCCATAGCAACCGGAAACCTGCTGCCCTCGTCGGTCAAGACCATATGCATCGACATAAATCCTTCTACTGTGACCAAGCTAATGGACCGGGGAACCGCCCAGGCGATAGGGCTCGTCACCGACGTGGGCGTATTTCTGCCCAGGCTGGCCGATGAGGTCAGGAAGATGGGGGAGAAGGGAGATCGCAACGCTTAAATCGAAGCCTTGCCACCAGAAAAGAGGGCCGCCGTGGCTTAGCCCGGTTAGAGCGGCTGATTCGTAAGGCTTCTTGGAAAAAGCGAGTTTTCTTGAGAAGCCCGGCAGATCAGCAGTTCATGGGTTCGAATCCCATCGGCGGCTTTCCTTTCGGAAAATGGGCTGTTTGCCCCTGGAACCTCTCGGCCGCGAGTCGGCTGCTGAAGCTCAGCCTTTCCGGACTTTTTTTTGCAGAGGCTTTGCATAAACCAGGCACTCCACTTTATATACTACCTTTATATACCCCCTGGTTTAAAAAGGGAATGGGAGATGCCGAAGTATGGAGTCCACAATAAATATCGAGAACGTGGTGGCTTCAACGAAGCTGGCCGATGAGTTCGACCTCATAAAGATCGAGGCAGAACTCGAGGGTGCCGAGTACAACAAGGAGAAATTTCCCGGCCTCGTATACCGGGTCAAGGCTCCAAAGGCAGCTTTCCTGATATTCACATCTGGCAAGGTGGTCTGTACCGGCGCCAAGAACGTGGAGGATGTGCGGACGGTGATCACCAATATGGCCAGGACCCTCAAGTCGATAGGATTTGACAAGATCGATCTGCAGCCCGAGATCCACGTTCAGAACATTGTGGCCTCAGCCGATCTTAAGACCGACTTGAACTTAAATGCAATCGCCCTTGGACTGGGCCTTGAGAACATCGAGTATGAGCCGGAGCAGTTCCCCGGGCTGGTCTACCGCATCAAGCAGCCAAAGGTGGTTGTCCTGATTTTCAGCTCAGGAAAGCTGGTTGTAACCGGCGGAAAGTCCCCTGAAGAGTGCGAGGAAGGGGTCAAGATAGTCCGTCAGCAGCTTGAGAATATGGGACTTCTCTGAAAATCCCAGGAGACTGCTGATCAAGACGCCCAACCGCATCCGTGATCCGGGAACCGGGCTTTGGGCAGGCTCCTTTTTCGTATCCGTCGATAGGGTAATTAATTTCAAGACGGATTATTATTTTTCGCGATCTCAGCTGATATGATCAATGCGCTTGGGATCGATCCAACTGCATTTCCGGGGGCAATTCACGAATGATCCTTTTCGGAAAAGATTGAGGCGGAAAGATATCAAACGGCCATGCCCACCCCCTTATCAGAGATTTGGCATGAGAGGCCAATTCTGCGGTCTTGTGCTTGCCCGAAAGAGAGGAGATAGGAGATGTGCCCCGCCAGCAATCCTTTGGAAGAATAGATGCTGCTGGCAAGATGAAGATCAAATCACACCATGATGAGATCCTTGCCCCAATTTCCGATAGGTCAATGAGCACTGTCGGCCTCGGTGATGACGGTTTTTCACTCCGCCTGACTAAAGTCGCCTCTGCCCACCGCCTCAATCAGCTCATCCATCGAGAGGCTTCTCTGCTCTCCCGATCTCATATCACGCAGGATGAAGACTCCCTGCTCGACTTCCTTCTCGCCGAGGATCACGACCTGCTCTGCACCCAGGGAGGCCGCCGCCTTGAGCTGAGCCCCCAGGCCTCGGCCCATCACATCGGTTACCACAGCCGTACTCTCACGCAGCTGCCGGGCCGCAGCCAGGGCCTCCTTGCGCACCTGGGGGGTAAAAGCCATCACCAGGGGAGGTCTTCTGGGAGGCAGCCCCGTTACGACCTCCAGTATCCGGTCAAAGCCGAGGCCGAAACCAGTGGACGGTGTCTGAGCTCCCCCCAGAAGGGATATGAGTTCATAGGTCCCGCCGCCGCAGATCTGGCTCTGGGCGCCAAGCCCGCTGGCATACATCTCAAAGACCGTGCCCGTATAGTACTCAAGCCCCCGCACGATCTCGAAGTCTATCGTGTAGTCGACGCCGTATCCGTCAAGAAGGGATATCGTCTCCTCAAAATCGGGTAGCCCCAGCTCTGCCTCCACCGCCCGTCCCTCCCGGGCCGAGGATCGAGCGCCCTCTGAAGCTGCTGAAGGGATAGGGCTGGCAGGGCCATCTCTGTTGGGCATCTTCTCGAGCACCTCGGCCATCTCAGCAGCGCGATCGAGAGCAAGGCGCCCTTTTGAGTCGATCAGCTCGAGCAGCCCCAGGTGGTCGGCCCCAATTGCCTCCAGGCGCTCAGCCAGCGGCTTTCGCTCCTTCTTATCGATCATCCTCATTATCGCAGGCCTATCTTCGGCAGCCAGCTTGCGCAAGACCGTGCGTATCAGGCCCAGGTAGCCTATGTGGAGATCTCCTTTTATTCCAACTGACCTGGTCACTGACTGGGCCAGAGAAATCACCTCGGCCTCCGAATCTGCCCTGCGCCCGCCGATCAGCTCGCAGCCCAGCTGCCAGAACTCCCGGAACCGGCCCTTTTGAGGTCGTTCGTAGCGGAAGCAGTTTCCATAATAATAAAGACGAAGGGGCCTCGGGACATTCTGCATCTCGCTGACATACATTCGCATTACAGGTGCGGTCAGCTCAGGCCTCAGCGCCAGGTCCCTTCCACCCTTGTCCTTGAAGCTGTAGATCTCCTCAAGGACTCCTGGCCCGGACTTCTGGGTGAAGAGCTCAAGATGCTCGAATGTAGGCGTCCCGATCTCCTGATATCCCC
Organism: Methanosaeta sp. PtaB.Bin039; assembly: GCA_002067795.1. Classification (GTDB taxonomy): domain Archaea; phylum Halobacteriota; class Methanosarcinia; order Methanotrichales; family Methanotrichaceae; genus MVQI01. Next base: position 42,791 of record MVQI01000082.1, on the reverse strand, counting down.
ACCGCTCCATGACCCGGGCCATCCTCTCCCGGACCACTGCCCGCCTAAAGGCCTCATCCGGCGGGAAGTCGCGCGTTCCTCTGGGTCTCTGTATCATCCGCAGGATGGCATGTAATAAAAGCGGCTTATATCTTGCGCCCCCAACAGGCTAATAGGCCTCGTGAGCGGAAGAAGTATTCACCCGCCCCGGTAACTTCTGAGAGGAGATGCTGGATCGGTCGAAAATGGCACTTTTGCCACTCACGGAAACAGGCGACGAGTGGATTTTACCAGTCGGCGCTAGCCAACCTTGTCGTTCATCTCCGACGGAGGGCATATAACAATCTGCACGGGCTTGATGATCAGCTCGGATCTGGCCACCGCGGTTCCGCCTTCCACTGCATTTATGGCGAGCACGGTTATTGGGCTTACCGTTATGTCCAGGTAGTTGACCGCTCCACCAGGAAGGACGGTGCCCTCCATGCTCCCACCGTAGAACAGGCGGCGGTCCATCTGGCTGTTTATGGCTACCAGCTGGCTGGCGGCTCCGGCCTCGGCGGTTTGGCTGCGCAGCAGCTGAAAGCTCTCCTGGACCCTTGACATCCCAACTGGCATACCGGCCTGAAGGGAGGTGGAATCGGGCTTCTTGGCCGGCCATGAAGCCTGCAGGCCTGAGAAATTGCCCACCGATGAAGAGAACCATTTGTCTGTGGAGGCGTCCAGCGAGGGCATACTGGCTGTGCCTGTGCCAGGCTGAGGATTTATCGACTGTGATGCTGCCGACGCGGCCGCGCCGACGGCGATGATAACTGCAAAAAGGAGAATCCCGCCCCCCAGCACCTTGTTGATTCCGGAGGGCGATCTCATGCTATTCATGGTTATCTTATCGAAGATCTAATGCTGCAAGGTGTCAATGGCCACGTTATTGGTTGCCTCAGCCCTGCCGAAGGCCAGAGCGGTCCTGTCGCCGACCTTCACGATGTCGATGTTGACACTTGCAACCGACTGGTCCCTGGTGATATCCAGGTTATTGGTGGCCACGGGGGTCTTGCCAAAAGCGCAGCACCACATCGGAACTCCGAAGGCGTTGGCCCTGTCGTTACCCACGCTGGTTATGGCGATGTTGTTGGTAGCTCCATTGTCCAGAACTGGCAGACTGAAGGCATCTTCTCCAGCCTGGAATATACCCTCGCCGGCAGCAGCTTCAGCGGCCATCCCTGGGATAGCCAGGAGAGCCACTGTTAGTGCGAATACAATTGCAGTTTTCATAATTACTCTCACCACCCATACATCCTTGAATTTGTACGATTACTATTCCTTGGTGATATTTATATTTTTTGGTATCTTGAAAATGTTTAATCGAAATATATTAAGTAGAATATGTCAACGACGCTATGCTACTATTTGAATAGGGGGAGAGCAGAGCCGATCATCCGGAGAGCATTTTTCAGAAAAACCATGTTGCTTGAGCCAGATGATCCAGCTGACCAGAGACGTCGGATATCCTTCCGGGAATATCTGCCAGCATATACAGAAATTATATTTAAATATGTTACATCAAAATAAAGCTAACACTGTACAATGCGAGAAACATGCAAGCGAACGCGATTGTCCAATAACCCGACGAAAAGCCGGCCTGGCCATTCTGGCATTGATCCAGCACTAACGCTGCCACTTCATGCTACTACCCCGGATATCCTATTGGGATGGCAACTATATATCTCTTCCCAAATCGGCTGCCACGCCCCTAGCAGATGGCCTATTGAGCGAGAATCGCGCCGGGATCAAAAGACAGACTTTTTCCGCACCCGGGATCGCAAATCCAGGCATACGCTACGAACCGAGGGCTGCAACCAGAGCATGGAAGTCAGGCGAATAGCAGCTTTCTGACCTTCATTGTGGCCAGGTCAACATTGGCAGCGATGGCCGGCGTAGGCTGGATGTTCATCTTCTTCTGAAAATCGGTCTGGGACTGCCACGTGCCGCTGTTGACCGCGAGCACCCCCTTATAACGGGTGGCACCGAAGATGTGAACATGTCCGCAGTGCAGGATAGCAGGCGGGCGTGAGATTACGTAATGGTCCTGCCCCTCAGGGGCGATCGAGACTCTCTGGCCGTAGATTGGACATAGGTGTCTGCGGCGGAGCATCTCCACCATGGCCTTCTCTGGCTCCTGATAGGAGAGCCCCGGCACCTTCATAACGAGGTCGTCTATGGATCGCCCATGATAAATCAGGGATGAGACTTTGCCCAGCGATACATAAGATGGATTGCCTACAAAGGTCACATGGGGTGGAAATAGTGCCTGGATCTCCCTGGGAAGCGAGGGCTGTGGCTCTGCCTGCCTGACCATATCATGATTGCCAGGGGCAAGGATGATTCGGAGACCGGATGGAATGGCACGCAGGCATTCCGCGGCCAGCTCGTACTGATCATAGATATCCTTGATGGCCAGGTCCTGCTCCTGACCCGGGTACACCCCGATTCCATCAACAACATCCCCGGCGATGACCAGGTACCTCACTCCTTCGGCAAGCCCGGAAGGGTCTTCCATCTCACCACACAACCAGGAGGTAAACCTGTTCCAGGCCTCCTGAAGGAAGTATCTGCTGCCTACATGCAGGTCGGACAGCAGGATGGCTCCGCCTTCACCGGGGCAGAGGGGAGACGACTGAGCCTGCAGATCAGGCCACACAAGGTTGGATGCGAATATCCGGCCGGCACCATCCGAGGTGCCGGACACGCCCACCACCTCATCGGTAACCAGCTGCAGTGATTGCTCATAGAGGGGCGCATCTTTCTGGAACAGGACCGTAACCATGCCCGTTGGGTCCTCCAACTCCACCACACGATGACCCTTGCCGGTTGCGCGGATATCCATGACCATCCCAATGACAGAGACCTCTCTTCCGGCTGTGTTCTTGCCAAGGCTCTCAATTGGCCGGGAGTTCATGCGGTGCGAGAGCATCTCCTTAAGCCTGCTGTATCGGTCGCGAAAGTAGTGAACGAAGTCCGAATACCGGCCCTGGCATGTTGACTGGCCGGTGATGTCGCATATCACCTCCACTGGAGCAGACGCGTCTGAATCATGAGCATCACGTGGGCGGCCAGGAAGATCCGGCACATCACGATCGTAATCAAGGTTAGATTCTGGCATGATGGCCCCGCACCCGTGGCAACTTTGCATATGCCTGGACGTTGGTGGGTCCAGCAAGCCGGATGACTCCAAAGGCAGGTCCTGGAGATTCACCTCGGAAGGCATGATCCTGGATGAGGACGCAGGCTGAGTCAAGCAGGCCCGGACATGGTCAGCTCCCACCACCACTGTGGATAGATCCAGCCTGCCAACCAGCCGGTCCAGAAGGCCGGCATGGTCTTCAGATGTGGAGCAGATCATTTCCAGGGCATCCGGCTCTATCTGGTAACCCATCTCGGCAAGCCTGCGAACCACGCTGAGCATCGAAAGAGGTATAATGCCGACCAAGAGATAAAGGTGGCTGATGACGCGCAACCCGCCGGCAGAGTGGAAGAAGAATTGGGATCGCCTCCCTGGCCTGGTCCGGGATATCATCTTCGTGGCCGCCGTGGTGGGATGCATATCCCTGATCTCCCAGATATCACTGGGAATATGGACGCCCATGGTAGCTGTTGAATCCGGGAGCATGGTACCCAACCTGAATATCGGGGATATCGTGCTTGTCCAGGGGATAGCCAGAACCTCGGTGACGACATCTGAGGAAGGACAGGCCAGCGGCCATCTGGCCTTCAACATGCCCGGGGACGTGATCCTCTATCGGCCCTATGGAAAGGAGAAACTTGGGCTATTTGACGCCCTGGCCAGCCTGCTTGGCCGCACCTTGCCAGCTGACAAGGCCACCCCAATAATTCACAGAGCTTTGAAGAGGGTAAATAGAGGGGAGCCCATGTGGGAAGGTGGGCCGGCTGCACCATTTGCCGGATATATAACCAAAGGAGATCATAACGAGGTCATCGACCAGAGGGCAGGGGAGATATTCGGGGTGGCCAATCCCAGCTACCTTACCGATCATCCTGGAAGCATACTCCCCGTGGGAGAGGGCAGATGGCTCGACCTGGATTCCGGGCTCACCCTCTTTGCCGTCGATAATCAGACGCTGGTTGGGACAGGCATAAGCTATCTCACACCTGTGCGCGAGGAGTGGGTGATAGGAGTTGCCAGATTCAAGGTCCCCTATATCGGATACCTGAGGTTGCTGCCTGGGATGGCAAGCAACTTCATCAAAGAGGTGCTTGGCGGCGGATAAGGGGATGAGCAATTTTTCGGTTAGCTGGAAATGCCCTAATCAGCGCGGGTTCTCGTCAGATATCTTCCGGGCCAATACGGCCAGGTGATCCTGATGATAGGGCAGAAGAGGGGACGCGTCCAAAACGGAAAATCCCGTCAGGCGCCCCATCTCGGAGCGGCATATCTCCCCAACCGGAGAGGTGGAATCTATGCAGCGCGCCTTTATCATCAGCACCAAGAGGCCGCCTGGCTTCAGGTAAATGCGGGCGTTTCTGAGAGCTATATCGGCCTGATTTCGCTGAGCCAGGTCCTGGTAGATAAGATCCACTGGCTCCACCAAGCGGGAGTAGCTATCCGGAATGGCGGCATCAGCGAGTATCGGCATTATGTTTGATCTGGCCTTGGCCAGCCCGAGAAGGCCGTGCATTGACCGTGGCGAGATCTCCACAGCATATATCGTGCCTCCGGGAAATAAATCGCTGACATGGCTCACAGTTGTGCCGGTGGCTGCCCCAAGATAGAGAATACGGCAATCAGCAGGGAGATACGATAAGTGACGGGTTGCTGAAGCCGACGAGAGGATCAGGGAGGCCAGCTTCGATCTGAATGGGTCCCATATCCGAAGATCCCCCAACAGGCGCTCGCCATATACCGATCCTTGTGCGGCTGCCCTGGTGGCCAGCCTGGGCCCAGATGCAGTCTCCAGCATCAGGGCCCGGGGCAGGATCGTCACCGGCTCGTTGCGAGTCGTCATTATCAGAGATCGCTTCCAAGAGAGGTGGTAGTCAGCTTGACGTGCTTGACCCCCTTAAGCGCCATCATGCGCTCTGCAGCCTTCCTGACCTCCTGCCCCTCCCCACGCAGTATGACCACTTCGAGGCAGTTGTCGTGATCGAGATGGACGTGCAGGCTGGATTCGATGATGGTCCCAAAGTCGTGCTGAATCTCGGTAAGGTTGTCAACCAGGCCCCGCTGGTGATGTGAATAGACCAAGGTGATTATCCCCACCCGCTCTCCCTGGACGTCGCTCATCCACTCGTAATGCACAATGTAATTCCGTATGGCGTCACGTATGCCCTCGGACCGGGACGAGTAGCCGCGTTGAGAGATTATATCATCAAAGCGGGTCAACAGCTTCTCCGGCAAGGACACCCCTATGCGCATAAGCTCCTGTTCCATAAGACCACATACCTCCTGTATTCAATATATCAGTCTGATTTAGTAATAAGTAATATACAACTAAATAATAATCTTTCCGTCATTGATTGTACCGAAGTTCCAATACTGAGCAGAGATATCAAACCCATTTGAGCCAAAGAAAGACCAGACCAGAGGTCAACTTGGAAGGCAACCAGGAAGCAGGGATAGAATCTCATCCACTTCGGGGTGCTACGATAGCTTTCTTAGCGACGGGTTTGAGATTATGATGGATTCTTCATTATCAGCTATGCATATCGCCGTTCTTCCCATACGGCCGCGTCATTGATTTGAATAGAAGGCCTTTTAGCTTGGGAAAGCTGTCCAAAGCGTTATGCCCGACGTTGCGCTCATAGGAGATCGCACCTTTCTGTACGAGAAGCTATTCTCGGAGGCGGGCCTGGATTGTCAGTTCATCCGGCCTGAGATGCTGGCCAGCCCTTTCCTCCCACGCTACAGGATGATCATCATCCCAACGGGATTTGCCAATCCCCAGTACTCCTGCGCCCTGCCGCACCTCCGCAGCGCCCGGTCATCCCTGTCCAGATTCGTGAATGCTGGAGGGGTGCTTCTGATATTCGGGCCGCTGGTCACAGAGCACGATTACGATTGGCTGCCGGTTGCACTGAGCTACTCCGGTTCCTACAGCCAGGCGCAGCAGCTATCTTCTGGCGAGGCGGAGGATTCCTGCATCTGTCCCGAAGGACGAGGGGATTGTGACGGCTACCTGACTCCAGGAGAAGGCGTCTCAACCCTGCTCCGGGACGCTCAGAACCGTCCTGTGCTCTGTTCTGCCGAGCTGGGCCAGGGGATTATCCTGGCAACCACGATTCACGAGTTCCCTTCGGCGCAGTTTCTACAGCAGATGGCCGGGCGCGGCAGGCCAGCCAAGATATGATGAGGAGGCATTGGCCGATGACCGCCAAAAACGAGGAAGAGCCGCCAGAGAGCACCGAGGCATCAGCATCCCTCCCTGAGATCGATGAGGGGGAGGAACTGTATCTTAAGAGCAGAGAGAGCCGGCTTCGCCAGGAGTTGGCCAGGCGCCTCTCCTCATCATGTCCAGCTAACAGAGGGGTCACGCTGCTGAATATGGATAGCGGCGAGACGACATGCTTCGATTCTTACCCGGATGCGCTGAGCTTCATGAAAGGGAAGAAGGGACGCTGGTATCTCACCAGCTCTCCGGCAAGCCAGGTCGGAAATGAAATCGCAGCCGATACGATGACCGATCGGAGATCAACTGAGAATCGCCTCTCCCCCAGCTCCTCGGACGACCAATCAGCCAGCCGGACAGAAAATGCGGGGGTTGCAGGAAATCGCCAAGACCTCGGCCTGTGCTGAAAAAGCATGCCTGCCACTATTCTAGGGAGATCTCCTAGAGCCATTTTCAGCGTTTCGGATACGGGCGTTTTGGTCCGCATTTGGCCGACTGGAGAAGGCGGAAGCGGCGATTTCCGCAGCCGCACGCCCCATGGGCGTGCTTGCGAGGGGAGCGCTGCCGGGCATAGAGACGATGAGAGGCCAATCGACCAGCTCTCAATCCAAGGTTATAGCCTCAAATCCCAACACTGCAGAGAAGAGGGAGACCGGATCATAGCGCCGATATGCACAGGGAAATGATATGTATCGGCTGATAGGCCAGCCACCTGACATCGATGATCGGCATCATTCTCTCGTTGAGGCACGATTGAGTAAACACGATCGACTCTCAAGAGCCATCCTTTGCGCCTGAAAGTCCCGCAGTTATCGATAGAGCTGGCACCTATCAGGGGCAAGAAGAGCCAAAAAGAAAATATCGGCCTGCCCAGGGCCGATCTCACAGATTGAACTCGAAGTGGAAGGGCAGATAGAAGAGCCAGACATAATACAGGCCCATCAGGATCAGGCCCAGAGGAACGCCCAGCTTGGCCCACTCCTTGCTGGTGATGGACAGCTTGTTGGCGGAGATGATGTTGGGGATGTTGCCTGGGATCAGCATTCCACCCGATATGAGAAGCCCCATCAGAACGGCCTTGATCTGTTCGATCTTCATGCTCGGGCTGATCTCGGCTGCAGTCAGGGTGGCGTTGTCCAGGATAGCGGAGATCATGTTCACCCAATAAAGGATCTCCGAAGGGACTGTCAGCAGGTACTTGTCTATGATAACCTTCATCCCTGCACCCAGGAGGAGAAGTGCCATCACGAAGACGTACACCTTTACCCCGCGCATCACAACATCCTTCATTGTGTCCTGCACCGGAGCGCAGGAGGCATCCTTGGTTGCACAGGCCTTGCCTGTGAAGAACATGGAGAGAAGGCCCATGGCCACACAGCCGGTTATGATGTACACTGCCAGCTTATTGAACAGGAAGAAGAAGCCGGCTTGATAAGGCTCTCCTTGCAGCTTGGTGATGGCGATCGTGGATAGCGGCTCTCCCACCGGGGTGAGCACCGCGCCAAGGCCTATTGAGAAGCAGGCGATTATAACAAGATTTATGCGGGTACTTCTATCAAGTGGCATGGCATTTACCAGTTCCACCAGAAGCAACGAGGCAATTATAGCAGTGATTATGCTCGAGGCCAGGCCCAGGATTACGACTATGACCAAGACCAATACCTTAAGCGGCACGGCCTTCAGCAGGGCGTCGATTCCTTTCTGGACATGGGAACGGCCATAATAGAACAATGTTCCGGCAACCAGCACCGCCGGGACTATACCCTTGATAATGGGTTCCATCAACGCTTCTTCAATCAGCTCCATATGCCAGGAACTGGATATGGTAACGGCCAGGACACCCATCACAAATAGAAAGGCTTCCAGGTTATGTTCGATCTTTTTGACCATGAATGGCCCGATCAGAACAGCCAAAACTATTACGAATAGACCAATATCGACCATCGTTGGCGATTCCATGGCTATCTCCTCCAGGATACTATCCATCGTATCCGAATTGCTTCCTCCTACAGCAGAAAGCTGGGAGAAGTGGAGAACGTCGCCTGTATTAAATCGTTTTGGTCAAGAATGGCTCTGCCGATGCGTTGAACATTATTGGCCAGGCAACTTAACCGGAATGGTGGATCTAAGCATATTGTTTCCTTATCCAATATTTCCCATTTTGGCTTAATGGTGATCACCATTTTTATCCAAAAACAAGGATATACTAATGGATAATAACTAATTATTGAAATTATCAGTTTTCTGTTTTTTGTGCAAATATTGACAAATTATGAGATATTAATCCCTTGATTTTGACAATCAAACCAAAAGCGTTAAATGGGAGGGAGAACTGCACCGTTCAAATCTCCAATCTGGAGACCGAAGAGATTGAAGGAGAAGAGGTGTTAGTATGCCGATGATTGCGGGGTTTGACGTAACCGCAGTAGATCTGGCCTTATTTGCCATATTCCTGGTTGTGCTGATATTTCCATTCAAGGTAAAGGCAGTTGAGAAAAATCTAGAGGTATTTCTCTTCATTATGGGTGCGGCTGCAGTCACCGTGACCAACAAGTGGGCTTTTGAGCTGATCAAGCTGGCTGCCGAGGAGCCCGTAATGAAGGGCATCGTCCCGGCAGTGCTGATTGCTGGATTGATCTTCTACTACGGCAAGAAGCCGTTTCAGAAGATGGTGAACGGGCTTTTGAAGACCATACCGCTCAACATATTCATATTCGCTGTTGTGGCCATACTCGGGCTTATATCAAGCGTGATCACCGCCATTATTGCGTCCCTGTTCCTGGTGGAGATCACCAACCTCATGCCGCTCGAGCGCAAGGACAAAATCAACCTGGTGATCATCGCCTGCTTCTCAATAGGCCTTGGCGCCGTTCTCACACCGCTGGGCGAGCCGCTGTCCACGATCGCGGTCACCAAGCTGCAGGGAGAGCCCTACAACGCCGGCTTCTTCTACCTGCTTGACCAGTTGGGCATCCTGATCACCCTGGGAGTGCTGGGATGCGCTCTCTTCGGCATGTTCTATGTGGGCAAGAGGGCAACCAAGGTTGAGGTAGCCGCCAGCACTGAGGAAGAAGGTGGTCTGCGGGAGGTCTTCATGAGGGCCATCAAGGTGTATGCCTTCGTGGCAGCCCTGTTCCTGCTTGGCGCCGGAATGGAGGTCATCATATACAAGTACTTCACCAAGATCCCCGACTACATACTTTTCTGGGTGAACATGATCTCCGCCATCCTGGACAACGCCACCCTGACCGCAGCTGAGATCTCCCCGGCCATGACACAGAGGCAGATCAACGCCGCCCTGTACGGCCTGCTGATCTCCGGTGGAATGCTTATCCCAGGCAACATCCCCAACATCATCTCGGCCGGCAAGCTGGGTATTACCAGCTCTGAATGGGCCAAGCTGGGCGTGCCGTTCGGACTGGTGCTCAACGCTATCTACTTCGTAATCGTGTTCGTGCTTGGCATCAATCCGACCCTGGGAATGTAAAGAGCGACGAGATCGCTCTTCCCTTCTTTTCATTTAATAAAGAGGCTCAAACAGGGAGATCTCAGTGGATTAACGCTATTCCCTGAGAGGCACGCGATCCTGTGATATAAAATGCCCAAGATGACGGCAGATGAGTTAATTTGTATAAATTATAGTTAAATAATAAATGGGGAGGGGGGTCCCCCACGTTTAGAACTGATATTTGAGACCCCGGGAAGCTCTCAGTATCAGAACTGGCCGCTTGGCCTGGTTGGCTGTGTCGTAGGCGGTCCGTCCAATCTCTACACCATGGGGGGAACCAGAGCCGATGGAGCTAAGCGCGATCAATGAGGCGTCGATTGTCTCAGCCATGGCATTTATCTGCTTGGCCTCATCTCCGCTCGAGACATGTACGGTGACTCTTAGCCCGCTCTTGGCCAGTTCATCTGCCATAGCATTAAGAGTCTTGGAGGCTTCTCCGCTCTTGACGTCTATCTCCGACTGACTCTCACCGCTGGCTATCACGTGGGCCAAGGACAACTCATTGATTCCAGGCAGCTTGCTGATGAAGTTTATAGCAGCTATAGAGGGCTCGGAGAAATCTGTGGGGACAAGCACTCGGAAGAAAATCTGCGGGCAGAACTCATGCAGGTCTCCCTCCAGTGATTTATAGCGCATGATCAGCAGGTGCTCCTTGCCATATGTTAGCATCCCACGGGATACACTGCCCAAAAGCAGGCTCTTCACAGCCCCTTTGCCCCGGGCACCCATTACCACCATGGATACACCCTCTTCGGAGGCCACCCTCTGCACAGCGTGGTAGGCGTCTCCACCGAGCAACGTCTCCACTCGGGTCTTGACCGATACCCCCGATTTGGCTATCTCCCCGCCCATGGCATCCAGTTTGGACCGGGCTTTCTTCAAGTCCTCTACAGGATCCCAGATCCTGGCCAGGGGATCTTTCACCATGACATGAAGAAGAACCATCTCTTTTACTCCGGGGAACTGGGCGGCACATTGAGCGCTCTTTGCTGAGTGCGTCGAAAAGTCTACTGGCACCAAAATCTTTTCAAACATATGCTGATCCTCCATAAACTAACAGATGTACTTAGGAGCTAATAAGGTAAGAATATTTCTATCAAATGACGCATGGCAAGTGAATCATCTCCAATTCGCCAATGCATCCTCCTAAAAGAATATAATATCATGAATTCTGATTGGCTACCAGATTTATCGAGATGTGAACAGATGGTAGCACACGGCCGCAAGGGCGCAAGTCATGTTATAGGATGGGAAGGTGGAGTGCCAAGCATGAAAGGATTATACGATCATCATGCCCAGCGGACTGCCGAAGGCGCGCTGCTCAAGGCGAAGGGCGGCTCTCCACACCTCGTGACATCGACAATTCAGATCATCGAAAACGCTCCCATCCTGCTCCAGTGCATGACGGCGGATAGCTGAGGCGAAATCGCTATCGCATTTTCCACAATTATGAGGACCACGGCTGGAGCCCGCCCCTACCGGATCGCATATAACTGGGACAGCCCGCCCAGAAGCGCCCTTCAGCACCTGCACCGCTGACCAGAGCCATGGTGGACGAAAACCACCTCGTGCCCATATTCGTTCCAGAGGGGTACCTCTCTGCACATTGCAGAGGTTCAGTGATATGAGATCGGAATGCGGTTCTGCCTTCCTAATTGAGGATATCGTATCGGCGAGGGCTTCCTCCTCAGAGAGGTGAGGAGGCTTCATCAGCAGATAGGCCTTGACCGTGGCTCCACCATCCCGGGCTACCCTGGAGGCGCCGGCGAAGTCCTGGAATGAGAAGCCTTTGTTGATGATACGCTCTCGTATCAGATCGCTGGCCGTCTCAAGCCCTATTCCAAGTGTGGTTGGCAGTATTCGGACGCATCCTGAAACGGATTCTGACGTGATGAACTCGGGCCGGGATTCCAGTACAAGGTGCTGCGCGCCCCAGGAAGCTGCCATTTCCAGGATCCTATCCCGAGCATCAGGAGGCACCTCCACGGGATCAAGAAAGCTCCCGCTTGTGTATATCTTCACCATCCGAGCCGGGGCAGCCCTGGAAAGGGCGTTTTCCATCTGGTTTAGCAGATCCTGGCCAGTGGCTTCAGCCCCCTCAAGGGCATAGCCGCACATCTTGCAGCTCCTCCAGCGGCAGCCCCTTGTGCGCAGGATAACCGTCAGCGAGCCGACAGCCTGGCCGTCCAAGAGATCCTGCCCCTGCCAGCAGGAAACCGGCCTGGACAGGTCAATCGGCGGATGAGACGGCCTCATTTCCGGTCCAGATACTGCATCGCGCTAATCGCCGCAGATGATCCCGCGCCAACCGCTGTTGCAACCTGCATCCGTCCTCCAGTGGCATCCCCTGCGGCGAATATGCCTGCCATTGAAGTCTCCTGGTTGAGGCGATTCACCCTGACGAAACCGCCTGGTGTCATCTCCAGCCCCAGGTCCAGGGCAAGTCCGACGCTTGGAGCCACGCCCATCTCAACGAATACACCATCCACCTTTACCGAACGTGGTGTGCTCCCAACTCGATACTCCACACCACCAACGAAGTCGTCTCCTGTGATCTCCGTTACCTCCACCCCAAACGTGGAGGACAGGTTGGACGTGCCCTTGAGACGGTCAAGATAAACCGCCTCTGCGACCAGCCTGTCCTTGGGGCACAGGAGGTGGACCTTATTGCAGATCCCCGAGAGATACAGGGCTGCCCGGGCCGCCCCATTTCCATGGCCGACAATGGCCGTGGTGCGGCCGCGAAATAGAGCACCATCACAATATACGCAGTAGGACAGCCCACGAGTTATATATCGATCCTCTCCCGGAACCCCGAGCTTCCGGTGGGATGCGCCAGTTGCCAGTATCAGGGCACGGGCTTGATATTCCCAGCTCTCCGTCTTGATCCGGAATACGTCCCCGAGATGGACCACCTTCTCAACCATCTCCTGCTTATATTCCGCCCCGTACTTCTGGGCCTGGGCCAGCATCCGTTCTGAGAGCTCTATTCCCTGGATCCCCTCCGGAAAGCCGGGGTAGTTCTCGTATAGCCCACCCATGGACTGCTGAGAACCGTACAGGTTGCCCAGGATTAGGGTGCTCTTGCCCCCCCTGGCGCAGTACATTCCAGCGGTCAGACCGGCTGGGCCGGCCCCCACGACGACGACATCATGCAATTGGGAACACCATTATCCCTTTCCACGGCTCATACTATAAAACAGTGAGGCAGAAAGTCATTTTCTTACTGGGAGATCCTCTTTTAAGCCAGACATCCGCCCCTGCTCGCCCGCAATGTTTTTAGCTTAGAAGGTAATGGGAGGGAGTCGTACGCGCCGATAGTGTAGCGGTTATCACTAGGCGTTGCCAACGCCTAAACTCGGGTTCGAATCCCGATCGGCGCATATTATCACTAAGTAACAAGTTTTTATTTAGCAATATGACGCATCACTCTCATTACTGGCGTCATCTGGACCTGGCGCAGGCCATGGATTTGCAGGATGATAATGACGGCCTTAAGATGCAATCCAGGACTCATCACAAGGAAACCGACGCCCTGAGAAGAATACCCCCTAAGACACGAACCGGAATATGGTCGTTATGGCCAGGGATCTCCGGACATATTTCCGTTCAATTCATAGTTCCTGCTGAGTTAAACGGCGGCGGCGCGCCCCGCAGCAGAGCTGCGGGGTATTCAAAATAATGAAGAGCCAGACATATATTGATGCAAATTTAAGCATTTTAGCGGCCAAATCGGCAGATATGGCAGTACTTGAAGGCCCTTACAGGCGAAAGGCGAAGGAAGGTCGGCATCATCAGAGCTCTCCGTACTCTCGCCAGATGCGTGTATCCAGGAGATGTCTTACCCATCATCGACGAACGTTAAGCCAAAGGAGCTGATGGAAATTATTATAATTGGAAAAAGTAATTGCAACCAGCTCAGAAGCGGAAGTAACGAGTTGTAGCACGGAGGGTTGCAAATCGACTCCCGCTCCTTCATTGCCAGTTCCGTAATTATAGGAATTATGATGCTTAATTAGTTTTCTTCCTTCTTCAAGCATATGACCATAATTACTTAAGAGCTCATTGGATATGATTGAGCGTTTATTTCTGCCAGCTGGCCAAGGAGCTCCGCTCTGCTCCGAAGCTGTCGTGATCTCGCCATTATCGAGATTTTTTTTTCGGTGCCAATGGGGGCGGCGACTGCCAGATGGACCTATCTCCTCTAGAGATCCAAAGCATATCCTCCAGAGATCCAAAGCATATCCTCCAGAGATCCAAAGCATATCCTCCAGAGACCCAACGCATTCCTCCAGAGATCAAACGCATTCCTCCAGAGATCAAACGCATCTCGGATAGCTTTCGCAGCGGATCTGTGCATTGCACCAAAGACATCTCCGCTCGCCTGCGAAAGGGCAAATCTGCGCGACGATGCAAAAGCCGCAAGTTACCGCAAACACATAAGCCGCTTGAAGCGGAATTCCAATCTGGCCATCCATGATGTCGGAGAAAAAGTCGCGGTTTTTGACATGTACCTCACAACGAAACTCGCCTCATGAGCCTCCATCCGCCTGTATTTCCCAGCCGTATATTTCAAAGCACCTCAAGCTAAACTTCCAGGAGGCCGCAAATCCGAATCGCTCGTTCGCGTATCGAACATCGCTGCCCAAAAAGATGGATAGGCCCTGGCAGGGTGCATGATGGGATAGCCGCCAAAATGCCACGAGCTCTGTTTATCCCATCCCGAGCCTGGCCTGCGTGGGGACGGTCATAGAGGAGAGTACCTTAAGGCGGTAGTCCTGCAGTAGGACCTGTTTTAGCTTGGGCGGAAATACGCTGAGGGTTATCTCCTTGGTGCGACCGTAGCGTCCCTTGCTGATGACCACCGTATGCAAAATCCCAAGCATATCGAGCTCCGATATAAGATCGGTTATGCGCCTGTGGGTCAGGTGATCGGTTTCCACCAGGGGACACAGCAGTTTGTACATGTTATAGACGGAGCTGGTCGTGATGTTGCGCACAGCCTGCTCCTCTAAAAGCAGCACGCTATAGAGGACCAGCTTGCTCTGGGTAGGCAGGGTCTTGACAACTTCCTCTACGCGATCCTGCTCTATCTTCTCTCGAGCCTGCCGGACGTGATTTTCAGATACTGCCGAGCTGCGGCCGCGCTCGGCCAGCTCTCCGGATATGCGCAGGAGGTCCAAGGCTTTTCTCGCGTCCCCGTGCTCTTGAGCAGCGAAGGCTGCACAGAGCGGTATTACGTCGTCTTCCAGGATTCCCGGACGAAAAGCTGTCGAGGCCCTCTGCTGTAGTATATCTTGAATCTGCTCGGCGTTATAGGGCGGAAAAATTATCTCGTCCTCTCCCAGTGACGACCTCACCCGTGGGTCCAAAAACTCGGTGAATTTGAGGTCGTTGGATATGCCGATGAGGCTTACCCGGCTCCTGACAAGATCCGAATTGATGCGTGAGAGGTTGTATAGGATATCGTCCCCTTTTCGGACGAGCTTATCCACTTCATCCAGCATGATGACGACAACGCGGCCTGACTGATCGAGAGCATCTCTGAATTCAGAATAGACCTGATCAGTTGGCCATCCGGTCATCGGTATGTCCTTATCGAAATGCCGTGCAAGATGCGCTAAAACACGATACTGGGTGTCAACCACCTCGCAGTTGAGGTAAATCACGGTGCAGCGGGTTTCGCTCCTTGCTTCCTCCAGCTCCTTTCCCACGTACTTTGCCACGGCAGTCTTGCCTGTGCCGGTCTTTCCGTAAATCAGGATATTGGAGGGCGTCTCGCCCCTCAGCGCAGGGACCAGGGCTGAGGCCAAGCTGTTTATCTGATCCTCTCTGTGGGGCAATTCTCTGGGCGTATAGGATGGACGAAGTACATCCCTCGACTCAAATATGCCTGCTTGCCCCAAAAGACCCGCGAATAACCCGCTTGATGTTGACACCAAAACTCCCTCGGACATTTTTAAACTTGGCCCGCCGCTAATTAAGAGTTATGGTTATGACCCCTTAATTTCCAGTGGAGGGGGGACACCCCATTGCTTCCAGTGGAGGTGAGATAAAAATTTTTATTTGATTGATTGATATTTGTAAAAAATTTATCCGATGTAACCATGGACATTTCAATTACTTAAATCTTTTCTTGATTACCGCGATGAATTTACAATTGACGATCATATGTAATTCTCCCGATGGACTCTTACATTTTGATATTCATATAATAATAAACATCTTTATCCAAGAATCTATATACTGATAAAACTTCCATCAATAATACATCTATTTTAATATCTCCAATACCCCCATGCCCGATATTTATGAAACAGTTATATTAAATATTTTTAAATGATATTAAATTTATAATTAAATTATTCTATTTGTTTATTATTACATATAATCTTTATAAGTCTATTTGGAGGATTCCTAATGACCTCCGATCTCGGATTTATCTCTGTAAATGGTACATACGAACTGTATTTATGCAGGCTCTTTATGACCCTCTGCATGCAAGCTTCGGTCACGACGAAAATCTCCACTGGAAATGAATGGGTCCCCCCTTCCTGATTAAATCGCATGTAACGCAATATCTTGCATATCACAATATTATGGCTCAGAGATATCATAATATAATCGCTCATATTTGTGAGCCTGTCGTCCACCTGATTTCGCTGCCCCAAATATGCCATCGCAGAAAAGAATGGAATGAAAAAGGAATCCGTCGTAAAAACGTGATCCGTGGCGGTTTGACATCCGGATATGCTCACATACTTGATGTCTTTATTCCCGATCGTGCTCAGGCTACCTCGTGCGGCCCATTAATCACTTCGCCTTTTCTTCCGATTGGGCCTGTTGCCAGGGCCGCCTCTGCTCCTTATAGGTATTACGAACTCGCCACGAGCCCAATTTAGTCCAGGACTTTTCTGCTGCGGAGATGGACTGAAAGGGGTGATTGATGGTATCCGGACAGGCTCCTGACATGCAATAGAAGTCAGCAGACCTGTTAAGCCGTGCCTGGCATAAGCCGCTGAACATCAGGCGGCCTTAATGTGGGCGTGCCTATATCCAGTACCACGCGCCCTATTTTGCTTCCGGAAAAATCCTCGCCATCAGTGCTGCTCTGACCTTTCAAGCTACTGGAATTGTCTCCAGCTGGCTGGCCACGTTCCAGATAAGGGTTCTGGTGTGGAGAGGAATGTTAGGATCGTTACTGATCTCGTCCAGGACCGATATTGCTGAGGCAGCCTTAACTGCCTCAGTCAGGCCCTCCTGCAAGAGTATAGCCTTGACGTTCTCGGCAGACCGCCGGATATTTCTAGGAACTGCGTCGTCCCCCATAATCCTTTCTAAAACCTCGATGCACTGCTTGATGACCTTATCAGCCGAAATAAAACCACCACCGTTATTCCTCCAGGGCGGCAAAAGGGTTGTCCATAACTCCTGCCCTAGTCTGCTCAATCATCAGTTCAAGGTCGTATTTAAAGTATTCGAACCGTATTCCCAGCAGCTCTCTCCATTCACTCTCTATTAAAGTAGGATTTTTAATCATGCAGTTATTATTTGAACTCGATATTGGAAAGCGGTATTTGAACTCGATATTGGAAAGCGGTATTTGAACTCGATATTGGAAAGCGGTATTTGAACTCGATATTGGAAAGCGGTATTTGAACTCGATATTGGAAAGCGGTATTTGAACTCGATATTGGAAAGCGGTATTTGAACTCGATATTGGAAAGCGATAGTCCCTTCATAATCCTCCGTGAGGTCGCCAGACGGGCAGCAATTGAATGGTGAGATCGGTGCTCTCGGCCATGCTCATTTCCATCATCTCCAAAAATTGTCAATTTCTGACATGGTAGGTTTGATAAACCAGAAGGGCAAAAGAAATAGATGAAGTCAAACGGCTGGAATTGCCGGTTATACGGCAAGAGAGGCTAACAGGTGCAAGATCGAATGGGAGAAAAGAGATCGGTGCATTGCATGGTGAACAGGCAGAAATATTATTATAATTTGGTTATATCATAAACGGCTGCAGGCATGATAAAGAACACGATCAAGAAAATATATCTTAGGGCAAGATTTCCTGATCCATTTCAGGCTAACCCATCCTCGCGGCGTTTCAGCCAGCTGCTCAGATCTCTTGAGATGCTGATATCATGGGGCGAAGGCAGGAGCTCAGGAGCAAGAGGTCGATTTTCATGAGCCAAGAGACAAGCAGATCAAAGGCTGCCGGCCCAGCTGGCATGGC
The DNA here is from genome assembly GCA_002067795.1 of Methanosaeta sp. PtaB.Bin039. Lineage (GTDB taxonomy): Archaea > Halobacteriota > Methanosarcinia > Methanotrichales > Methanotrichaceae > MVQI01. Next base: position 24,667 of record MVQI01000082.1, on the reverse strand, counting down.
CGGAGTTCCTTTTCACTTCCTTGGGGTATCGTGTGGTCAAGATCGTCTTGTCTCAGTGCTAGAAAAAGCGGCTCTATCTGAGATCTGCATCGACGTCCCATTGTATTCGCGGCGGGTCTGGTCTTGAGATATGGGCAGGAATAGAGATAGGTTATAAGTCTGGCAGATTGACCTTCTGCCTGGGACGTCTCTTGCCTGCGAAGACGGTTATATGGTGAAGGCTGAGGTCCTGGATGGTGAATATAAGATGGACGAAGAGGAGATCTTGGACCGGATTACCCACCTTCTAGAAAAGGGCGGCACTATGCTGGCGACGCATCACGACTGTGGAGCGCCGCTTTTCCGTTTCCAGGGACAGGTTGTGTGCCCAGTATGTTCGTTTTCCGAGCAGGGACAGAGCAGTCAGATGGCTCAGCCTGATATCACGCCAAAGGCCACGGATTCGAACAGGGCGGATGAGGCGGCTGAACCCCCCAGGTCATCACAGTCACGGCCTGATGAATCCGGCGTTTCCGACAAAGCGCGAGATCGGCAGGCAATCGGGACTTATCCGGACAGGCGCAGCCGCGAGCATATCCTCAGGCAGGTCAGGGATGCTCTGCTGGCCAGGATGGAGGGACTGGCCTCGGAGGTGAGAGAGGAGCAAGACTACGACCAGCTTCGCAGCCAGCTGGACTGCCTGGAGGCTGCTCTAAGGGCATTGCAGATCCTGGATAAGGAGTGATGGAGCGGATATTCAAGAGGGGCTTTTTCGCAAGGGAGAAAGACTGCGATGGAAGATACGAGACGGCTCACGCCATTTTTGCCAGCCCTCTTAAAGGCCGGCAATCCTACGATGGGATGGCTCCGCCTCCTAACCGGCGTGCTCCAGTTGTTCCACTGGAAATAAAGGGGTTCGAGCTTTTGTCGCCCAATATCTTCGAGATACACTTGAAGATCACTGCAACTCTATTGATATTGTTAATAATATTTTTACAAGGATGTATTCAGCCAGGTGGGGATGTGCCGGCATCTGAGAATGGTCCAAAGGCCGCTGGGATCTCCGATGCTGGCGGCCAGGCCCCAGGCCTGATGAAGGATGAAGGGTCCCGGACTTCCAGGCCTGTAGTGCTGGATTTCCAGTCATCTGTAAGCCCGACCCTATTTCGCACATGGGGCCGCCTGGAGGTGCAGAATAACTACTCCTTCCTGATGCTCAACGCCTCCTTATGGAGATCGGGTGCTCTGGTTGACAGCTCCCGTTTTTTGATGATCGGAGTGGTTCGGGGGCAGCGCAGCTTCGAGATGGCGAGGACCAGGAACCTCGCCATGGGCAGAGACTACATCTGCAGGCTGGAGGTCTCAAGCCCGGCCGGACCGCTTCACCAGGAGGAGAGGCAATGCCTGGCCATCGATGATGGGGATTTGGGGCGGAGATATCTGCCGCCATCCTGGTCAAAGCCGAATGATCGAGCTGCTTCGGATCCGAATGCCGGTCAGAAACCTGCACGCATGCGTTTGGTTCAGGAGACGGCTGATGTACTGGCTGATAACAAAGGACGCCTTTCGGACGCGGGCCTCTCCTCCCCGGATCTCTCGGCTATAGGCGGCGAGGATGAGGCACCCGGGCCCCAGGATTTGCTGCATCCTGGCAACCAGGCGCCTGAAGATCTGGCGCTCTTCTCGCCGCTGGATCATGCCAGCGACACCTCGGGCGAAAGCCGATCTCTTGCAGGCTATATTGCCAGCAAGAGCTCCCGTAAGTATCATCTGCCATCATGCCGCTACGCTGCCAAGATCCGGTCTGACTTAACGATCATATTCCCAGATGCGCAAACCGCGGAGGCCAGGGGATACCTTCCATGCAAAGTGTGCCTGCCCTGACAAGGGCTTTTCCACTCGCGCGGCAAATCTCATCGATAAAAGGCCCGCTGGGGCGCCAGCCGCCTGTCACGACAACCGCGCCAAATCCTATTTCGCTAAAGATGTCTTCGATGCTTCGCTCCGGACTGGTGTCCTACAGATCTGCTGTGCTGATGGGCTTTTCTGCTTACCAGTCTCCGATCATCACACACGACAGACCGGGCACAGCCAGGGGCGTGCAGGTAAATCCCTGCTGTATCCTCTCCTGCGGGTATCCAAGGTCTGTCAACACCGCGATCTTGCGGGACAGGCCCCCCTCCTCCAGATACCGGCACAGGCCAGCCATATCAGTGCTCTCGTCAGTCAACAGGAAAACGCAGCGGCCTCGTCTGAGCTCGTCAGCCACCGACTCTGGCTCCATCCGGCGCCCGTGGAATGTTATCGGGACTGTGCGCAGCAGGCTTACTCCCAGCCGGGCGCAGGCCAACTGCAGGCTCGATATTCCGGGCACGATCTGGCCGCCCAGATACCCCAGGCCGCTCAGCATAGGATCGCCGGTGGATAGGACCACAGCACTGCCTGGCAGATCTCTCAAAGATCGATAGTCTTCTATCTGGTGAACCAGGCACCCGTCTCTGATATATGGCCGGGCCAGCTCTATGGCCCGATCCGAGCCATATACAAGGTCGGCTCCTTGCAGGACCGAAATGGCCTCTTGGGTGAGCAGGCCAGGGCCAGCACCCACTCCCACCACCTTCACCCATCCGCCTCCTTGGAGAGTTCAGAAGATGCCTTGCGGCCTTTGTCAATCGGATGGGCCTGGAGGATCACTTTGCCATCACGATCTATCAGGACCACTGTAGTGTAGGGGAGCTTCTGCCTGACGGATTCCAGAGCCGAGAAGAGTGCGGGGTGGTCAGGTTCAATGCTCATCATCTCCGCGACGGTGGCGTACCCGGTCCCCTCAAGCAAGGCCGGATCGCCCCAGCGCAGGATCAGCCCTGGAAGGCCCAAGAGAACGCTCTCCTGGTCTGGGGACAGGTTCAGGCGGTCCAGCTTCGATCCCAGCAGGAACGCGCAGTGGCCCGGGAAGAGAATTCGGCTATATCGCAGGCCGGTTCTGCCAGTGGTGATTATCACCTTCTTCTCACGCTTCAGCCCTTGCAGGCAGTCCGATTCCAGGTGCTCATTCCATGGTTCGACAAAACCTGTTGACCCCAGGATGGAGAGGCCACCGACAATCCCCAGTGATGGATTGAGGGTGCGGGAGGCAGCGGCCTCGCCTTGCGGCACGGAAATCTCAACCCGGGCGCCGGGAAGTCCAGCCGTTTGCAGCGCTTCTACAGCCGACAGCAAGATCTGCTCCCGAGCAGTGGGGCTGACGGCTGGCCGCCCAGGCGTGTCGCACAGGCCCCTTCTCTGAATCCTTCCCACTCCTCGGCCGAAGGCCAGCTCCAGATGCGGCGCTGAGGCAGCTGAGGCAGCGATGACCAGTCCGGATGTGACGTCCATCTCGTGATCCCCACCATCCTTGACCGCCTGGCAGAGCCCAGGCTGGCATTGCACATCCATGGTCACCCTGACGCCACATGGTGTTGGAACATCCACCCGATCCACGGCCTTGGCCAGGGACAGGATGGCTGCCTTGGCTGCCGCCGCGGCTGTAGTTCCTGTGGTCAGACCACGGCGAAGGATACGTCCGTCTGAGAGGAGCACCCATCGCCCGGAGAGGACCTTCTCCCTTACCAGCGGGTCCCCAGATCTCTTAGCCCACTCATACGGAAGGGAAAATCCGCTCACAGGGTCCCTCAGAGGATAGCCTTTTATCCCGTCACCGGTCGATGAAGCCTCCTTCGGCTCAGCATTCCTGGCCTTCATCCATCCCTTGATCTTCTCGGAAGTGCAGGTTGATGATCTCGTTGATGCAGGCCACCGCCAGCGGCGTTCCCCCCCGGGTCCCCACATTGGAGATCGAAGGGATCTCTATCTGACGAAGCCGCTCCTTGCTCTCTGCGGCGTTGACGAAGCCTACGGGCATACCTATCACGAGGGCAGGGGTTGCTTTCCCTCTCTCCATTCTCTCGCATAAGGCCATCAGGGCGGAAGGGGCGTTTCCTATCACGACAATAGAGCCTGAAAGCTCATCGAGAACCGACAGGACTCCGGCTGAGGTGCGGGTGATGCCCGTCCTCTTGGCGATTTCGTCCCCCTTTCCCAGGAAGGTGGTTATAGGGGAGCGGTGGCCAATCTTGACAATGCCTGCCTCGACCATGCCTATATCAGCGAATATGTGTGCACCGGAGCCAATGGCACGCAGCCCGGCCTCGACTGGACCGCAGCGAAAACGAATCGTCTCGGCAATTGCCGGGTCGCCGGTGGCGATAACGCAGCGCTGCTTAATCCTGTCCTCCAGGGTCTCATCGCCGACCAGACCGGCGATCAGTTCCCGGCTCTTCCTCGATATGTCGAGAGCCTGAGGAGTCGTGGCCCCCAGGTCCAAGTAGCTTCCTTTCATGATCAACATCCTCTCTAAAACCTGTACTTCTTTTGATAACCCCGGCTTGCCACGATCTTGTCTCCCAGCAGAACGGACCCTGGGGAGGCTACCAGCAGGGTGCATCGGGAGGCCTCTTCTCCGGGCGGAATAGATATATCCGCTGCCCAGCCTGCATGAAGCATCTCTCCTGGCCTTGTCAGATCCCTGGCCAGGGCACAAGGCTGTTTCTCAGGCAGGCCTGCCAGCACCTCTCTTATGCTATCTGCGGGCAGGTTGTAGAAGAATACAGCGAAACCTGAGTCCAACAGCTTCTGAAACTCGTGACCTGGCCCGGAGATGACAGCGAAGTCGTTGGCCAGAGGCGCGCCTGCTCTTGCAGCCATCATGGAGAACGCGCTTACCCCCGGCATCATCTCCACCCTCGCCTTCCCAGAGGTCAGATCCATTATCCGGCCGGCTGAGCTGAAGATGCTGGGATCTCCGCCGACAAGGAGGGCGGGCTGCCCGCCCTGCCGCAAGGCTGCCAATGCCTGCTCAATCCGCCTGGTCAATCGTTCTGGACAGGGGCCGTCTGCGGCGATGACCTGGCCTGTCTGTAGCCCCTCTATCAGGCGAGTGTAACGGGCAGGTCCAAGCAGATGGGTCGAGGTGCGGATCCGTTCTTCGGCCAGGGCTGTGAGGTGGTCCGGGCTGCCGGGTCCGATGCCGATCACCGGCAGGCCCGGGCAGCCAAAATGCACGTCTGACGGTCGTCTCTTGCCGCCTACGATCAAGAGCGTGAACATATCCACCCTGGACCGCAGGTCCTCTTCTGCCAACAGTTCATCAACCGAGGTCCACAACATCTCCTCGGCCGAACGGTACACGTTCCTGGCTGCCAGCATCTGCCGGCCGCCCTTGCCAGCCTCCTGCAGCTCCTCAAGTACACGGACAAGCTGCCAATCTCTCTTTCGGCTGCGCGGATTGTACAGGGCCAGGGGCAGATCAAGATCCGCAGCCGCCCTCACCCGGCCCAGTATCTCTGCCCAGGGCGTCAGCAGGTCGCTCAGGCTGAGGGCGGCCACTCCTCGAGAGAATGTCAGGCCGGCCCGGCAGGCGGCTGCAGCGAACGATGTGACGCCTGGGATGACCTCAGCCTTTCCGCCGGCCATCTCCATTCCAAGCCCTCCCATCCCGTAGACGTTTGGGTCGCCGCTGCTGATCAGGGCCACCGGGGCATCTGCGGCCAGCTCGACAGCCGTCTTGACCCTCTCAACCTCCTGGCCCATGCCGCTCTCCACTACCTGTTTGCCAGGAATCAGATCCCCGATCAGCTCCAGATACGGGCGGTATCCGACCACGAAATGGGCATTGGAGATCGCCTGGGCAGCGGCTCTGGTAATCTGGGATAGGTCTCCCGGGCCTATCCCCACAATGGACAGCTTACCAGCCGAGGGCAACCGTCACCCTCCCGTAGACCTTCTTTGGAGATATCAGACCCTCTGCCAGGGCAAGGGCGGCCGGCTCTGCCACGCCGCAAAGTCCCAGATCTCGTGCCCTGGAAGGGCTGGGCGGTGCCTGGGCGTTGAGGACATCTTGCGACAAGAATATCAGGGGTTTTTTCAGAGCCCGGGCTGCCTCGATCATGCCCTGTTCCCCACGCTTCAGATCGGCAGTGGCCAGCAGCCGGATCTCCTCTGGGCTCCTCTCAACCTCCGAGAGAGCTGCGCATACAGCTTTCAGCACCTCCTCGCTGGATACGCCCTTCCTGGCTCCCAGGCCAACCACAACCCCTTCGCGACTTCTTAGGACAGCCACGTCCCTGTCCACCAGAACCACCAGCGGGCCGGTCAGCCTCGCCACTGGCACATCCTTTCTCAAGAAAGCCAGGTTGACCGCTTTGGATGCCTCCCTGTTCTCCAGATCCGCACTCAGCATGTCCTGCAGGGCCTCCAGATGGGGCCTGCCAGCCGCTTCGGTTGCCGTGGTCACTGCCGGAAAGAGGCCTATTCGGCGTGCCAGGGTGTTCGCCAGCTCGTTTGCGCCGTGGTGACCGCCGACCACCGGCACAGCGCAGCGAAGAGCGGAGTCTACCGCCACAACCGGGCGGTCGGTCCACTTGTCCCTCAGCAGTGGGCATAACCAGCGCACGATAATTCCTACTGCCATGACCGCCACGACTATGTCGGCCTTCTCCATCAGATCCTGCACCTGTCCCGTCCTTGGCCTATCCGACGAATACAGGGTCAGCTGCGGGGAGTAGTCATTTGCCAGGGCCTGGCACAGGCTCTCCCCCTGCTCTTTGTCGCGAGGAAAGACAAAAACGGCTACCGATTTCGGTATAGATGAGACCTCCTAAAGCCGCTGCGGCTCACCACTCCGCCTACCAGTATCATGGCGCTGCGCCGGATGCCAGCTCTCTCGACCTTCTGGGCTATATCGGCCAGCGTGCCCGAGATGATCTTCTGGTCGGGCCAGGACGCGTGGTAGACCACAGCTACCGGCGTGTCCAAGGGGCGTTCGAGAGTCGCTAAGACCTCCCTCAGCCTCTCAGTGCCCAGGAAGACGGCCATAGTCGTCCCATGTCGCGAGAGGCCAGCTACCTGGTCCTCCTCAAGCGTTGTCCCTGCCGGCCTTGTCACAACCAGGGATTCAGATACGCCCTTTAGGGTCAGCTGGGTCTTCAAGGCGGCAGCCGCTGCGAATAGGGAGGATACTCCGGGGACCACCACAACATCGACTCCCGCATCCTCCAGCGGCTTGATCTGCTCGAGTATCGCCCCGTAGAGCGATGGATCTCCGCTATGCAGCCGCACCACGTTTCGCCCTTCGTGCAGTGCTTGAATTATCCTGGCCGTAGTCTCCTCAAGGGAGAGGCCGTTGCTATCCACCGTCTCTCCTTTCAGGCCTTCCAGCAGCGCCGGATTGACCAGGGAGCCAGCGTATATTATCAGGTCGGCTGCTTCCAGGAGTCGCCGGCCCTTGACCGTGATCAGCTCCGGATCGCCGGGGCCGGCTCCCACAAAATATACGGGACCGGCAGATCCGCAATGCGGATGTCCGGCAGAATCGACTATCTTTGCCTGATTTGGCGGAATTTGGCTCATCTGGCCCTCCTGGCTAATAGCACGCTGAAATAACCGCTCTGCTCAGGCATTTTCCCCCTTACAACCTGCTCCTCCTCGGTACAGAGGCGCACTCCAAGGGCGAACTCGATAAAACCCTGGGCAGCCAGCTCTTCGGCAATCTGAGCTGGCTTTGTGGCCTTGAGCCGGATGACAGCATCGAGTGGGGAGCCGTCTGAGACCTGAAAAGAGCGATCCAGTCCGGCACCCAGGCGGGCAGCCAGGGCCTGGACGGCGCCAACGCCAGGGATGCTCTCCACGACGACTTTTGGATGCCGTTCCTCTACCAGGCGCTTGAGGTGGGTAAAGGTGGAGAACGTGTTCGCATCACCCATGCAGGCAAAAGCGGTCTGGCCTGCACTGGCAGCCTGAGCAACTATATCGGCGTTGTGCTCCCAGACCCTCTCAAGCGCTGTCTCGTCCTCTATCATGGGGAACTCCAAAACCTCCGGCTGGCAGTAAGGCCTGGCCAGCTGTGCAGCCATCTCACCGGGTACGAATACCTTGTGGCTGCTTTTCAGAGCCGCTATGGATTTGAGGGTCAGCAGTTCCGGATCTCCAGGACCCAGGCTCACCCCAATCAACAAACCATCATCTCCTAGCCACCACCATGAATATGGGATTGACAGGCCGAAGCGCCAGGTCGCCGGCCAGCTCGTATCCCCGGTTAATGGTTATCTGGAGAAATTCCTCCTCGACGAAATGCTTCTTTACAAGTCCGGCAACACGGGCTGCCGCACCTATCCTCGCCAGGGAGACGACCAACCGAAACCCAGGAGCCGCCCGCCCTGCCAGCACCGGCAGAAAGTCCTCTATGCCACGGGTCCCGCCCACGAAGCACCGGTCTGGTCTTGGCAGGCTGTCCAGCACATCTGCCGCTTCCCCAAGCACGAACGTCCCCTGCGGGACAAGTTCCCTTGAGGCCTGCACAGCCTCCGGCCGCCGGTCCACGCCGTATATCCGGTCGGTAAAGAGGGCTGCCTGACGGCAGACTGCTCCTGAACCGCAGCCCAGGTCCAAGAATACCATCCCGGGACCAAGGCCGAGCTTGCCCAGGGCTATGTAGATATTCTCCGGCTGGGTAGCCGTTCCCGGCAGCTTCATGGGCATAGGGTGGGGGCTGGGGGATATAAGGTTAATCCAATATTAATTGATCCAAGGAAAGATAGCTTTTCTTAGGCTGTCGGAGCATGTGGGCAATCTCATCAAGGCCTGATCACCAGTCCGCATCCGCCCCATCCGGCTCGATCTCCTCCTGCGGATCGGGGGGTCGGATAGAGTGCAATCTGGAGATGAGCTCATGCGATATCAGGTACTGCCCGGCCTGCCTCCCGAGGGCCGGGTAGCTGACGATTCCCTCCATAGTCAGGCCGGCTTGTCCGGAGCGATACGCATCCATGACAGCCGTCCAGGGGAGCATGTGGGCCTCCTTCGTTCTCCCACCGCCCCAGCGAAGCTCGACCGCCAGCAGCCCGGACCGGCCCGATGCCTGCACGAAACGGTCCTCCCGATCCAGCTGGTGCTCACCACTGGCAACGCTGAAGTGCTGGCGGAAGTACAGGCATCCGGCCTTTCGGGCGTCCAGGCTCTTGCACTCCACTGCTAGATAATACTCGGGGAAGCGCGAGTCCACCAGCACGTCCATGACCTGGGGAGCGAATCGGGACTGCTTCAAGCGAAAGGCCACCGCATGGACCCCTGCCTCTTCGAAGAAGCGGTTGAAAGCCCGCACCAGGGCGTGCTCGAAGTTCATGATACCTGCATGGCCTGTGGGAGGACTTAAGGCCTACCAGGCCGGAATCGATCCTCATGGAAACGCTCAGGTTCGCGACTGCGGGACCTGCCAGTGCCCCATTAGACCTCAGGAACCCTGTCCTTCCACGGTTGGGTTCAGCGCTGGCGATAGGACCGAATGTGGGGCAAGAGCTTAATCTCTCAGTCACCCAGAAGGATGATGATAGGCATGATCCCGGAGAATCTGGCAGCTCAGGATAAAATGAAAGATGGCGCTTATCTGGCCAAGTACCGAAGGACACCGTCATCCCGAGGCCTAAGGAGGACCGATATCGCGAGCGCCACGCGTATGGAATCCCGGATGGATCGGGGGGCGGCGTAGATCATGCGGTCTGGCAGGTTCATACGGGCCCCAACAATCACCAAGGCCTGGCGCCGCGGACTGTACCTGATATGGCGTCAAGGGCAGGAGATAGAGGACGAGAGGAGGACCCGCATCAAGGAGCTTTTGAACCTCCAGGTGGTGGTGGAGCGACCGGGAGAGGACCGGGTGCCAGCCGAATATGCCTGGAGCCAGGACCGCCTTGATGAGTATGCCTCTCAGCTCCTGTCTGGGGACAATCCGGGCTTTGAGTACACTTACGGAGAGCGGCTGCGCAGCTGGTCTTGCCAGGACGGCTCGTCAGTTGACCAGCTTGTCCAGGCCATACAGCGGCTGCGGGCGTCGCCTCAGACACGGCGGGCAACGGCGGTCACCTGGATCCCGCCGGTGGACTGCTCCAGGGAGGAGGTGCCCTGCATGATCGTCGATGACTTCAAGCTCAGGGACGGACGGCTGCATCTAACCGCATTCTTCCGCAGCCACGACTTTGCCGGGGCCTATCCTGCCAATCTTTTCGGCCTCTCCGAGGTGCTCGCCTATGTCGCCTGTGAGGTCGGGGCTATTCCGGGCAGCATCACAACGCTGAGCGCCTCGGCACACATATACGAGCACGACTGGGACTGGGTAGGGGAGCTTGTCACAGGCCTGCGCGAATGGGAGCAGCCCTGATCCGATTCCCGGGTGCGAGCGCTTCCAGTTAGATTTCCGGACTCGTACCGCCCTTTCACGATCCTCGTCAGGGTCCAGGCAGGGCTTTGCGAGGGATGATAATCTCCGGCTGGCATCGGTCGTTTTTTTTTAGCAGGCCGGATTCCCATCCGCAATTCGCACCATCTCAGCAGCCCTGCGGCCCACCTCCACAGGATCGCGAGGGCGGCGGGCCACACCGCTCTCGATAGCTGCCCTTGCCACTGCCTCGGCGACAGCGGGAACCACCCTGCGGTCCAGTGGCGAGGGTATGATGCAGTCCGGGGTGACGTCTTCTACCAGCCCTGCGATGGCACGAGCGGCGGCCATCTTCATCTCCTCGTTGATGTCCTTGGCCCGCACGTCCAGGGCGCCGCGAAAGATTCCGGGAAAACCCAGGACGTTGTTGACCTGATTGGGGAAGTCCGAGCGTCCGGTGGCCATCACGCGTGCGCCGGCTGCACGGGCCAGGTCTGGCATGATCTCAGGGACCGGATTGGCCATTGCAAAGACAACCGGATCGGCTGCCATTGAGCTGACCATCTCGGAGGTGACCAGGCCAGCTGCGGAAAGCCCTATGAAGACGTCGGTGCCCTTCATGGCATCTGCCAGCGATCCTGTTACCTGTCGCGGATTGGTTATCTTGGCGATCTCGGTCTTGGCCGGGTTCAGGTCGGTCCGACCTGGATGTATTGCACCCTTTCGGTCGCACATGACCACATCTCTTGTGCCAAAGCTCATCAGAAATCTGGTCACAGCCACAGCAGCAGCCCCGGCCCCTGATACGGCCACCCGTATCTGCGAGAATTCCTTGCCTACGATCTTCAGGGCGTTTATCATGCCGCTGAGTGTGACCACGGCTGTGCCATGCTGGTCGTCGTGGAATACCGGGATATCCAGATCTCGCTTCAAGCGATTCTCTATCTCGAAGCAGCGAGGTGCGCTGATATCCTCCAGGTTGATCCCACCAAAGGCCGGAGATATGCGCCTCACGGTCTCCACAACCTGGTCGGGGTCCTGGGAATCTATGGCTATGGGAAATGCATCGATGCCGGCGAAGTTCTTGAAAAGGATGGACTTTCCCTCCATCACAGGCAGAGAGGCCATGGGTCCTATGTCTCCCAGGCCGAGCACTGCCGTGCCGTCGGTGACCACTGCCACCAGGTTTCCTTTAGAGGTGTACTGGTAGACCTGGTCGGGATCCTTCTCGATCTCCAGGCACGGCTCGGCCACTCCGGGGGTATAGGCCAGGCTCAGGTCCTTCTTGGTGCTGCAGGGTACTTTGCTGTGGATGGCGATCTTGCCTTGAGCCACCCGGTGAAATTCCAGGGCTTCCTCTCGGAGAGACATCGGTAGTCAGAGGAGGGATTCCCAGATAAATCTTGTCCAGCCATGGGATTTTCAGACCCGCCCTATCGAAGGGCAAGGCGGAAAAGGACCGGACGGTGAGCCCAAGCCCTGGACGAACCGCCACATGACGGATTGGAGATCCTGCTGCAAGGTCTTCCCTGGGGTTCTGGGCCGGGACTCTCCACCTCCAAGCAAAGGGATATAAAGGTTAATTCACGACCAGAGGTCCGGGCCGGGGTGGCAGAGCGGACAATTTCCGGGCCGGGGAGCCGCGCTCCTCCGACCGGCAGTCCAAACGCGGCAGGCTCGAGACCTGTTGTCCCTTCCAGGGACGCTAGGGTTCAAATTGGCGGCAAAGGGTTGGACAACCACCATGTTCCGCCAGGAAAATCCCTACCCCGGCGCTTAAATTCAAGCTTCTCGGCTTTGATGCCGACAGATCCAAGGAGAATATCAGGAGCAATACCATGGCCAGGTTTCCAGAGGCTGAAAACAGAATATTGAATCTGAAGATATGCATGCGCTGCAACGCTCGCAACCCTGTCAAGGCTACCAGGTGCCGCAAGTGCGGCTATGAAGGGCTGCGGATGAAGTCCAAGGAGAGCAGAGGATAATCGGACCTGCCGCCGCTTCATCGGCGGAACTGTCGTTTCCATACGCCTGCGATTGCGGGCGATCGAGTTGTTGATGTCAGTCAAGGTTGGCCTGGTGGAGATGCACCTCCGCCAGGTTGTGGCGTCGGAAGGGGCTGCCCATCTGACACTCCTGGACCCGGCTTCTCAGACGGTTCAGGAGGCTGCCGAGAAGGCAGAAGCTGCTATGCAGGGTGGAACCGATGCCATCATGGTCGGCGGATCGGTGGGAGCCACCGGCTCGGTACTGGAGGAGACCGTGAGGGCGATAAAAGCCCGTGTGGACCTTCCGGTGATCCTCTTCCCCAGCAGCGCGGCCGGCCTCTGTCCCGGGGCAGACGGCGTCTTCTTCATGAGCCTGCTAAATTCCAGGAGCAGCAGCTACTTGATAGATAACCAGGCCCTTGGAGCGCCTTTGGTGCTGAGATATGGGCTGGAGCCCATCCCCATGGGGTACGTCATCGTGGAGCCAGGCGGAACTGTCGGCTGGGTGGGGGATGCCAGGCTGATTCCACGCAGGAAACCAGAGATTGCAGCGGCTTATGCCCTGGCCGGCAAGTTCCTGGGGATGAGGCTGGTGTACCTTGAAGCAGGCTCCGGGGCGGATCAACCGGTTCCACTGCCGATGGTCTCGGCGGTAAAGGGAGTCCTTGGGGATAGCCTGCTGGTTGTCGGCGGCGGAATCAAGAGCAGCCAGGCAGCTTCAGATCTGGTCAAAGCAGGGGCTGACCTTCTGGTTACGGGGACGGCGGTCGAGAGGACTGCCGATGTGGCGTCCTTCGTCTCAGGCCTGACCTCGGCCATCAAAGGCAGTGGCGGACCAGGAAAGGTCCAGAGGCCTCCCTGAGATCGAGTTCGATTCTGATTCTGGTGTCTTTTATGCTGATAGGCTCTGATTCGCAGGTCCGCGATTTTCTGCGCAGGGAGGACCTGGACGGCTTTCTGCTGGTTGGCGACTCGGTAAGCGATCCCGACCTATTCTATCTCTCCAGATTCCTGTCTTCGGATAGCTTCGCCCTCCTCCTGTCAGAGCAGAGGACCATACTGGTATCGCCCATGGAGCGCGGCCGGGCTCTGGCCGAGGCCACGGTGGACTGCGTGAAGACCACAGGCCAATACCTGTACCGTGAAAAACTTCAAGCACTGGGGCGGACCCTGGCATATCCAGCTGTGCTTCGTGACTTTCTGCAGTCTCAGGGTGTAAATAGCCTCGGGCTGGCAGATAATGCGCCGGCCAAGATCTACAAGAGCCTCTGCCAGGACTTCTCCGTCCGGCTGCTCGAGTGTCCGGCTCAGGACTGGCGAGTGGAGAAGAGCGGCTCAGAGGTTGCGGCCATAGAGGATGTGCAGAGGCAGGGCGAGGGGGCCATGGCCGTAGCTGTGGACATGATAAGACGCTCATCTCCCCGGGGCGAGGTCCTGGAGCTTGACGGACAGCCTCTCACATCTGAGCAGGTTCGCTCTGCACTTGAGATGCGGCTGCTTCAGGGTGGGTGCGAGGCCGTCGATACAATAGTCTGCGGCGGACCTGAAGCGGCCGATCCGCATCGGAGGGGGGAAGGGGTCCTGCCTGCAAACTCTCCTATCGTCATAGACATATTCCCACGCTCACGCAGCAGCCGCTATTTTGCCGATATGACCCGGACCGTGGTCCGGGGGGAGCCCTCTCCTGAGGTCTTGGAGATGTACCGGTCGGTGAAGGAGGCCTTGCAGGTCGGCCAAAGGGCGCTTAAGCCAGGGATTTCGGGTTCCATGGTCCACCAGGCCGTAAGCCAGGCCTTCCTTGATATGGGCTATCCGGTGGGCGATGAGCGGGGCTTCATCCATTCCACTGGCCACGGCGTAGGCCTGGCAGTGCACGAGAGGCCGTCCCTTGGCTTATGCGGTGAGGTGCTAAGAGCCGGCAATGTGGTCACCGTAGAGCCTGGGCTTTATTTTCCGGGGATCGGCGGTGTGCGGCTTGAGGATCTGGTTGTGATCTCCGAAAACGGCCACCGCAATCTTACCTGTTTTGAGAAGAGCCTGGTGGTCTGAGGTGTGGGATCGGGCTGACGACATGGATGCGGATAAGTACCGGGTGGCTGGCCGAATACTCTCCAAGGTCCTGAGGGAGGCAGCGCCCAAGATCCAGGTGGGCGTCGCCCTTCTGGAGGTGGCAGAAGAGGTGGAGCGGTCTATCCGGGATGCTGGAGCCAGCCCGGCCTTTCCCTGCAACATATCCAGGGGCAGGGAGGCGGCTCATTATACTCCGGCGCCCGCAGACGCCCTTCTATTTGGTGAGGATATGGTCAAGCTCGACGTGGGCGTACATCTGGACGGCTATATCGCTGACGCCGCGGTGACAGTCGATCTGAGCGGGCACCCCGAGCTCGTTGAGGCCTCACAAGCCGCCCTCGAGGCGGCAATCGAGCTTGTGGCTCCGGGGGTATCCACCTCTGTTCTTGGATCGGCCATCGAGGATGCCATCGAAGGATACGGATTTCGACCTGTATCAAACCTGACCGGTCACGGCTTGGCCAGGTTCCGACCTCACGCCGAGCCGTCCATACCCAACAGGGGAACGGAAGTCGGGATAATCCTGCAGGCCGGGGACGTGATAGCTATCGAGCCCTTTGCCACCGATGGCATCGGCCGAATCAGCGAGTCACCGGTGACAGAGATCTACGGACTGGCATGCCGCAGGCCTGTCAGGGCAGCTGAGGCCAGAGCCCTTCTAAAGGAGATCGAGGGCTATTTGGGCATGCCGTTTGCCCGCCGCTGGCTATCAGGCCAGCGTACGGATTACGCCCTCTTGCAGCTGCTGCGGGCTGGTGTCGTGCATCGCTTCCCTGTTCTGTGGGAGGCGGAAGGCGCTCTGGTCTCCCAGGCCGAACACACCGTTATGGTGACTGAGGACGGCAAAGAGGTCACAACTCGCTGAGCGACACGGCTCTGAAGTGTCGATACCTGAATATGACTCCAGACGTCTCCCCATGAGAGCAATCGAGGGACACGCAGATCTTGAGGCGGCGAGATAATCGGACGGCCATTGTCGACTGCCTGCATGAGGATGCCAGGCCAAGAAAGATCGGTATCCAAATTGTCCGGTCCACGATGATGGTTTTCAACGACAGATTCTGAGATGGTTCAAGAGATGGCTTCAGGTGTTCACCGACCTCTTTCGATAGGCCGCAATCGATAACTTACGTCCAGGACAATATGTTCTGCCGTTTGTTGTTTCATCGGTGATCTCTTCAGAATCCGCTCTTTCGAAGATATTACTTTTCCGGGATGCCATTTCCAGGATACCATTTCTAAGGATACTATGTTATATGGAAAATACTATATTACAATGAAGAATATCCTCGTTTGATTAAAGGAACTGCCGATATCGCTAGAGACATCCCTTGACAAATCCGCTGAACGCCGATATCTATCTGGAACAAAAGCGTTTGGAGAGAGGACATCTCCGGGCATTTCAGGGGCCCATCTCAGGTTGCAGCAAGGTGGGGCTTGGGAGGGGCTAGACGGGGACCGGATTGCCGCCTGCATACATCGACGGCTTCTTTTCTCAGGCTTCATCTCCCAGATCGGACCCGTCCTCTTCCTTATAGCTATCATCACCCATCATGGCTGCAGCGATGGCATCTACTCCGTCCATCAGCTCGGCCACCATGCTGTAAGGCATCTCAGGCATCTCAGGCAGCTTCTCTCCGCCGATCACCCTGGCTCCAAGGCTTCCCACCAGCCCAAGGCAATCGTCAATTCTCTCTTCACCCTCTGCCTGCCTGGCTTGCTCCACCAGATCCGCAAGCCTGGTCTGCTGGTCGTAATCCCCTTCCAGATATCGCTGGCAGGATATGAATACCGCAAAGAGCCCGGTCTGCAGAGATTCCAGCATCATGTCGGCATCCTGCCCCAGGCTCTCGTGCTCTGATGAGACGATCTCCTGGATGATCCGCAGAGCTGCAAAGGCCTCCTCCTGAGTGATCAGGTTCTTCTCCTTGCGGGCTATGACCTTCAGGCAGGCCAGGACAACGTCGTCCATTATATAGACGAAGACCGCCCCGGTGGCGTCCTGCTCAGAATCGGTCAGCTCGAACTTGCTCTCCTTGACCTTGTTCATCCAGTTCGTCCAGCGCTTCTGGGTGTAGAACTCTTCCTTCGATTTCTCTTTCAACCTCTCTCCTCCCAACTCCGGCGTTGGCCTCTCAGACATCGGATCAGATCCGCCCGGGATGCACGATTTGCCACGGTTATGGATCTGGCCCTGGTCCTAACGATAGGCGTTCACCAGGGCTACCCTCTCCAAGACCAGGTCGGCAATTCTTTCGTTTCCGGCAGCCTCGAGCTCGATGTCCGATATCTCGAAGTACGCCATCACCCTGCCCCGGTCAAAGGAGATATCACGTCCGTCCTGCTCCACCAGTCCGGCCAGCAATTCCTCCTCGATATCGCCAACTGCAACAACCGCAACCCGTTCCGTCTCCTGAGTGATGCCCATCTGCAGAGCCTTTCCGATCTGCCTCTGGCCGGAGGCGTATCGCAGGATCTCGATCCCCAGGTCCCTGGCAACATTTCTACCCTGAGACATTGCCTGCATTGCCTTTTGGGCAGCATACCAGAGATGGTCGGCGCTGACCACCAGGGAGGCGTCGAACGCCTGGATCAGGTATCCCTGGCTTCGCAGTCTCTTGACTGCCGTCAGCATATCCTCACATGGCCGGCCGAAGATCAGACGTACTCTCATCTCTCCAAGACTTGGCTGGTTCGTTTAAAATCTTGTTGTCCCACAAAAGCTCTCGAAGTCGGCAATAGCGCCTGTACAGCATCAGCCACAGGCTAAACTGGTGTCCTGGCTCTTGATCTTTCAGGTAAAGTCTGTCGAGCTATTGGCGGATCCCCAATGCCGCTCGTCTTTTACTGCTGGCTTTTGACCGTGATTGGATGCAGGTTCATGGAGGTTTGGTTGGGGATCTCAATATTCCAGGCAGTCCCCTGCCTCAAGGATCACAACCTCGGTATCGCAAAGGGTCTCAACCAGTTCCTGGAACTCCGCCGGGTCAGCCGCTATGGCAGAACTTGTGTTGTAGTGCATGGGGATGGCAACCTCCGGCCTGATCCAGCTGGCTGCCAGGGCAGCTTCTCTTGGCCCCATGGTCCAGCGGCCGCCTATGGGCAGCAAGGCTACCTCTGGCCGGTACAGCTCCCCGATCAGCTTCATGTCTGAGAAGAGCGCGGTGTCTCCGGCGTGGTAGACCGATGTGCCGTCCTCGATGACGAAGCCTGCTGCGTGGCCACCGCAGAGGGGCGGGTCAGTCTGGGTTATTCCTGCGGAGTGCAGCGCAGCAGTCATGCGCAACACGATCTCTCCCACCCGAAGCGAGCCTCCTAGGTTCATCCCTTCGGTCCTGACGCCCAGCCTGTCCAGGTATCTGGCCAGCTCCGAGATTGCCACCACCAGGCAGCCTGTTCGCCTGGCTATCTGGGCGGCATCGCCCAGGTGATCGGCATGGGCGTGGGTCAGTGCGATCAGATCCGGATTGAATTGGACGGACTTGGCATGGGCAGCAGGATTGTTATCTAGATAGGGATCGATGACAATCCTGCGAGAGTCCTCCAGCTCGAAACAGGAATGAGAGTGCCATGTGATCTTCATGCCTTCTCATTGTTGGTTATACTCCTGTTAAAGCTGATGCCTCCTTAGGCTTTCCTCCGGGTGGGATGCTTGGGGCGGCTGCTGATGGTGGGGGAATCGAATCGGTACTGCATGTCGGGATTCGTATCGGAGGTACGTGTTGTATTTACCGGCAGAATCAGGGGCGCGCGGCGATCCATTCGTCTAGAGCCACGACAGCCGCGTTGGGAAAACTCATGCAAAAATATGCAGCATGTCTCGTTACCAGGGCTACAGCCATCGCGACAAGGACGAAAAACGACACCTCGGACAGCTGCTCAGGGCAGCCGGCCGATAAGCACTTAGAACCGTTCTATTAGAAAATTGCAGGAGGCCCCGGGGGGTCCTCCTTCACACCAGCCCGGCCCGCTGCAGGCGGAGCAGGTCGGATGTATCAAGCTTCTCGCCAGCCCGGAACTGGCTGAGGATCTCCTCGGCCTCGCGCTTGGCGACCTCTTTGGCCCGGTCCTCTCTGGCATCCCGGTTCTTCTTCTTCAGGCCCACTATGACCTTATCGAAGTCGCGAATCTCCCGCTGGGTCCGTATGAACTCCTTGTGCTGCTCGTCGGCGGACTCCTGGGCTTTCACGAACTCCTTATGGGCGGCATCGGCCTCCGCCCTCTTCTGGTCGGCTTCCTTGAATGTGCCGATCATCTGGTCATGATATTCCTGGGCCTGCTCTGCGTACTTGGTGACTGCCTCATGGAACTGGGAGGCCTGGTCCCGCAGGGCCTGAGCTTCATCCAGAAGCCTGCGCAGCTCGTCATTCTTCTCCAGCTGCTCTTTGCGGCCCTTAAACTCGGAGTGAAGCGACGCGATCTTGTCCACCAGTTGCTTCTCCTTGTCCGGGCTGAGCACCTCGGTTTGCTGACGGAACTCGAGGTGGTCTATCTCCCGACGGAGGTCACGGATGGAGCGGTCTCCAGTGAGGTTGTACCGCTTCCTGATCTCGTCTATCTTGGCGTAGATCTCGTTCGTCTTCTCGTTGAGCTCGTCCCGCTGCTTCTTGGCCTCGGCCACGTTCTTGTTGTCCTCGTCGCGAAGCTTTTTGAGCTCTTGGGCTTTCTCGATGAGCTCCTTGGTGCTCTTGTTGAGCTCGTTTCTCTTCGCCGCCCACTTGCTGGCCTCGGCGTTGAGCTGGCTGCGCTTATCCTTAAAGACGAGCGACTCCTGCTTCAGCTTGGCCTTCTTGTCTTCCAGTTCTGCAAGCATCCCCCTTTGGTCCTCCTGTTCCAGCAATATGCTGGTGTTTTCGTCCGTGAATCCGGGGATTATCTCACCCGCAAATCCCAATTGTGTGCCGCTAACAGGTGGGGTTCCCTTCACGGCATATCAGCCCGACCCGGCGAGATATCGGCGCCAGAAAAGCACTGCTGGGAAGGAACGAAATACTTCCGGCAGGCCTGGCCGGCTGATACGAGATCCTTCTTGACAAAAGATATCCCCGTTCGCCAGATCGATGCTGGTAATTACGCTAAAATTCTTTCAACCTCCACTAACGTATTAAGCTTTTGGTTAAGGGCTGGTCAGCTATGTTGCAGGATGTGCGGGCGAGGCTGCTGTGTGGCGCCATCTGCGCTTGAGGAGACGGGCTTCATGCCAGAAGGGGGGCATTATGCCACAGCACTGGCCTTAAGATATATTTGTGTGTTTTCTGATGCATTTGCGTATCCCTCGTCCGTGAGGATATCTTATCTAATAAAGCCCCCTCTGCTTAGGGGATGCTGTCTGAAGATCGGCTCCTCGCTGTTTTGTGTGGCTAAATCCAGAGATCAATGGATTCGTATCTGCGAAGTGATTCCTGAATGTCCTTGTTCATGAGCAACTAATCGATATCATTCGCCTTATTGGTCCGACTTCAGATGACTCTAAATCATGAATCCGCTAGTTGCTATTCTGAAGTTACCCACAGGAAATAGCGAAGAGCCTGAAAATCGCTGAGGCGCATGGTTTTGAGCCATCATTGCCACCTTATTACCACCTCATTGCATCTATTGCATCTATTGCCTCTTATTGCCACTTATTTGTCTCATTCTTCTCTTTACCTTCTTCTCTTTATTGTCTCCCTATCCGCAACATCTTCTATCCTCATATCCAGGATTTTGGAAAATTATTATATAAATTATTAAATTAATGTTTAACATTATTATTTATTTTAAATTTTGATGTGAGTAAGACCGACGCACATATATATTTAAAATAATATAATAAGTATATAAAATATAGCATAAACCCATCATTGACGCCGTAATCGACGGGGCGCATCTCTTCGTCGTTCATCTCGTTTGAGTTGGGAATCCTCGATGCTAATATCCCCAAGGTCGCATAGCTCAAATCATATTCACTCTGTTATACAAAATAATTTATCATTTTTCACATCGCCTGAATTTATGGGCGATCCCGTCTCTTCACGGATAGATATCGATGCCGGCAAGGCTTCTAGTGGCGCCAATCAACAGATTAAAATAGGTGGTTTGCATTAAAGATTACAGGCTCATACTGAGAATAGTCCATATCAGCGTTAGATGGAGGGAAAGATTTGAGAAAAGTTATTGTGCTGCTAGCGATTATGGCTCTCATTGGGGTCTCAGCGGCTGCGGTTAGCGATTTGTTGAGGCCAGAGGGTTGGTATACTGCAGGTGCTTACCCCGATGAGCGAGCTTACAAGAATGTCACATTCAACTTCGAGCAGTCGGTCCAGGGCAGCGGTTACTGGATGACCTACCGCTATGCCAAGGCTGGCGCCCTGGCTGTTCATGACTATGTACACGGCTCCGGATCCATAGACAACGAGGTTGTCATGTACGTGCAGGACTCCCTGACCGAGACCCACCCGTACGACGCCGACTGGAACGACTACCTGGAGAACTGCATCTCCCTGAAGGAAGACAATGTGATGGTCTACTCCCCGATGCAGATCGCCATCGGCACCGGCTACTATGCCGCTAACCCAATCCTGTTCGACTCCCTGCTCAAGGAGAAGATCTGGATAAAGAACTACCGCGCTGCAACCTCGATGCACCACGAGATCGAGTACGCCCACGGCATCGACAAGGAGGTCGATGTGCTGGCCAAGGAGAAGTTCAACCACACCTATGATCCCGAGTTCTTCGGCGTAGGCTACATCCAGATGAAGGTCAACGAGCACGTTGACGACGGCCGCATCCACTTCGGTGTGCTGAAGGGAGCAATAGACAGGACTGCAGAACCATACGTGGCTGCCTATGAGTCCAGGACTCCTGAGTCCTTCTTCGCCAAGAACGCCTGGAAGAACCCGGCCATCGAGATCGATGAGGACTACTTCGGTACCTACGACATAGTGAAGAACATGACTCTGGAGACCCCGTACAAGCTGGTTCAGAAGAACCCCGACTGGCTGCCCTGCCTGTGCGATGGCGGCTACGACGACTTCGACTACAGACAGCCTGCTTGGTACAAGGGTATGAAGCCCATCTTCGACTGCACCTGCTATAAGGTGCCCTCTGAGGCTGAGTTCCAGGGAGAGTAGCCGAGATTCAATTCAACATAAGTTGAGGGGGGTAACCCCCCCTCAAACACCCTCTTTTTCGGAAAAGAAATAGATTGCTGTGGGGCGATTCTTTCGTCATTGGCTCCATCGATAGCTGCGACCATTGGAAAAGGCTAATTATCCGCAGTTGCTACCCCCTCTATCATGCGGTTTGAAGAGTGGGAGCCCATTTACCAGGAGATCCTGGACGACTTCGGATTTGGCCGGGAGCGAGACGAGGAGGCAGCCTGTCTTCTCTCAGCCCTATTGGCTGGCAGGCAGACCCAGGAGGTCCTGCTGCGGTCCCGTCTGGAGGGACGAAGTGCCACGATCTTTGGAAATGCCCCCTCTCTCCCGGGGGAGCTGCAGGCCTTAATTGAAGGTCGGGATCTGGATGGCCGGGCTCTGGTGGCCGCAGATGGCGCAGCAGCGGTCCTGCTCGACAGAGGCCTCATACCAGACGCCATCGTCACCGACCTGGATGGGGACGTGCCAGCCATTATAGCTGCTTGTCAGAGGGGCGCAGTGGTGGTTGTGCATGCACATGGAGACAACATGGACAGGCTCCGTGAGTTCTTACCCAGACTCCCTCTGGTCGTGGGGACTGCACAGTCTGCTCCAGTACCGCCGCTTCACAATTTCGGCGGATTCACCGACGGGGATCGCTGCGTCTTCATGGCGCTGGCCATGGGATGCCGGGATATCCGCCTCGTGGGCTTCGATCTCGACGATCCGTCAGTCACCCCTCGCAAGAAGAAGAAGCTCGACTGGGCCAGGCGGCTCATTGCCCGGGCCGGTCTCTCTTCAGACGGTCCTTGACCGTCGCCCAGGCTTCGTCGGCCACAAGCTCCGGATCTTTCGAGGCATCGATAACGTGGAAGCGATGCGGCTGCTGACCGACAAGTCGGGAAAAGTTGGCCCGCACCTCCCGCAAGAGCTCCACCCTCTCAAAGGCCTCCTGGCCGGCAGATGCCGCATCCAGGCGGCCCTGGCACCTCTGCACTGCCAGTCTTGGATCCAGGTCCAAGAGCAGGGTCAGATCGGGAACTGCTGACCATGGCCGGTGCAGGGACTGCACCCACTCCAGGCTGTTCGGTACCAGGCCTTCCAGGGTGGCTCCCTGATACGCAGCCCGCGAGTCGGAGTAGCGGTCGGATACCACGATTGCGCCTCTCTTCAGGGCCGGGATCACAGTTCGGTCCAGGTGATGGGCGTGATCGGCAAGAAAGAGGAAGAGCAGCTCCAGCTTCTCTTCAGCGGTCCTCTGATCGCGGGACAGCATCTTGCGGACCAGCTGTCCAGCCTCCCCGCCTGTGGGCTCGGCTGTGAATACGGCGTCAGGCCACCTGCTAAGCTGCTCTCGTAGAGAGTCGAGGACCGTGGTCTTGCCGGTACCGTCTATGCCTTCCAGGGTTATCAGCATACCTCTCAAAGTCAAGCTCCCCAAAGATACCAAAAGTCCCCCTTCCAGTGCCTTAATCCTTTTCCATCCTGGGGATTTTCCCTGCTGGGCTGGCCAGGGCAAAGCGGGATATTCGGGCAGCAGAAGGCCGTCGCGCCCGAATTCTGCAATTGGGATTTTACAGGGACGGCTGCTTGTTGGAAAGGATTTTGAGACGTGACCAAATGAAAACCCATCGCATTCGCAAAATTTTATAATTAAATAATATAATTTAGCCCGGTGCTAACTCCGGTGCCTCATCCGCCGGTCGCCCTCAGTCGGTCCGGTAACCCTCGCAACGGGCCCTGTACCGCATCTGGGTTGTCTTGAGGTCACAGGTAGACGCAAATGTCAATATCCTATCCCAAGGACCTATCAACGCGGCATGTAGTCCCCATATTGCACTGGCCATCATGGCGACAGCCTGTCGTGCTCTGGCCAGCCCTCTTTAGAGGACCAGATTATGTCGCCTTCCTCCCTTAAATACTTTCTTTTTAGTCGGGGCGGCCGCCTGATAGACGGATGACGGTTGTGGGTGAGGTGCCGCAGTCTATTCCAGCAAGGTTTAAGTGAAAGTTGTACACTAATAACCCTGAGGTGTGAACCTTGACCGAGAACATCTACGTCGTCGGGCACAAGAGTCCTGACACCGACTCTGTGACTTCTGCCATTGCCTATGCGAACCTTAAAGCCCAGCTGGGTGTGAAAGAGGCGGTGGCTGCGGCCGCCGGCAACGTGAACAACGAGACCAAGTTCATTCTGGATCATTTCGGGCTGGCAGCACCCATGGTTCTGACTGATGCCGCCGGAAAGAAGGTCATCCTGGTGGATCATAATGAGGTGGGCCAGGCCGTGGACAATGTCATGCAGGGCGATATCGTGGAGGTCGTCGACCACCACAAGATCGGCGATATCCAGACCGGCAAGCCCATATTCTTCCACAACGAGCCGGTTGGAGCCACCGGGACCATCATCGCGAGCCTCTATGAGCAAAACGGCGTGGCTATACCTAAGGCAATGGCAGGAATCATGATGTCTGCCATCCTGAGCGACACCGTCCTCTTCAAGTCCCCAACGTGCACCGAGAAGGACAAGGCAGCAGTCTCCAAGCTCTCTCAGATCTGCGGGGAGGACCCCATGAAGTTCGGGATGGAGATGCTGAAGGCCAAGAGCGATATAAAGTCCAAGTCTGCCCTGGACATACTCATGGGCGACTTCAAGAAGTTCGACTTCAGCGGCACCAAGGCAGGCGTGGGCCAGATCGAGGTCATGGACCTTGCAGACCTGACTCCCAAGAGGGCGGCGATCCTCGATGAGATGAAGAAGAAGGCCGATGCCGAGAAGCTGGACATGATCGTTCTCATGCTCACCGATGTCATGAAGGAAGCCAGCGACCTGCTCTTCGTGGGCAATGCTGCTTCAGCGGCAGGCTTTGAGAAGGCGTTTGGCGGAAAGCTCGCCAACAACTCCATCTACAAGGAGAAGTGCCTCTCAAGAAAGAAGCAGGTGATCCCGCCACTCGAGTCCGCATTCAAGAAATAAATCCAAAACAGGGTGGCGCTTATGCCACCTGCCTCTTATTTTTTCAATGACGTCTTGTCGGCTCCTCATGGGACGCGTCTGCTAATGGCTGCACATCCAAGAAGGCCGAGAATCGAATCGGTCATTCGGCCGCGATCCACGAACTTGAGAAATGCCCTGTCTGAGGCCTTGACCAATCTGATGGACCTGCCGACAATCCCCTGATCCATTATGTTGCGATATGTCCCTCATGCTGGGCTCGGACGGTGACCATCACTGGATATCATATTTGGACAACGACTTTTCTAAAAAG
>MVQI01000081.1 GCA_002067795.1 Methanosaeta sp. PtaB.Bin039 | reverse complement strand
TTATATCAGTTAAGCATAATACCGCCGAATGTCGTAAGCTATTACGGCAGAGTGGGGATGCGGGGCAAATTGCGCTTCGTACCCGGATCTGAGCGATATCGACCGTGCCCAGAGATAGGCGCGGGAAAAGGTGGAGACGGATTTGGGTGGGATGTTCGGACGGATGGGGATCTGGCTTATCTGGCTCTGGCGGCCTTGATCTCTGGATGATAAGACCGACGTCGATGGCGATCTGGCATGGGATAAGACATTTCGGCTGACCTGGCGACGGTCTTGGTGGCGGCAATCTTCCTGCCGCAGGTAGCGGTTATCCTGGGCGGGTCAAGAGACAATGGTCCCAAGGCCGGCGATGTCTGGTTGATAAAGATCGACAATGATGGCAATGAGCTGTGGAAATAGGACCATTGGCGGTCCCACAGCCGATTCCTTTGCATATCTCGTAAAGACTTCAGATGGCGGATATGCCATCGCTGTTCAGACCGACTCTCCGCAGTGCCGGCAAGATCGACGCCTGGCTGGTGAAGATATCGTATATTTAACACATAAAGCGAGATTTAGCAGTCGAATCCTTCAACAGGGGCGGGGTGAGGCAGGACTGCTCAGTCCTGCTGAAGCCTCCTGCGTACGGAATCGGCATGGGAGGTCAGCCCCTCCGCCTCTGCGAGGGTGATTATGCTCTCCCCAAGCCTGATCAGGCCGTCTTTGCTGATCTTCTGGACTGTTATCTTCTTGACGAAGTGGTCCACGTTGAGGCCGGAGATGGCCCTGGCGTATCCAGACGTGGGCAGAACGTGGTTCGTTCCGCTTGCATAATCCCCAGCTGCAACCGGCGTATAAGGTCCTAAGAAGACCGATCCGGCATGGCGTACCATCTCAAAGGCCTCCATCGGATCTCTTACTACCAGCTCCAGGTGCTCGGGTGCGAAGTGGTTGGAGAAGTCCATGGCCTCGTCCACATCTTCAGCCACCAGGAAAGCCGACCTCTCGAGGCTCACTTCCAGGATCCCCCTGCGAGACGATCGGGACGTCTGGAGGGCGACCTCTCTGGCCACAGCCTCCGCCACCAGCTCTCCAATTGCCACCAGGACCGATATGGACGAGGGATCGTGCTCGGCCTGCGCCAGCATATCTGCGGCCAGGGCAGCCGGATCGGCGCTTGAGTCCGCCACGATCAACACCTCGCTGGGTCCGGCCGGAAAATCGATCTCCACGCTGTTTCTGACAAGCATCTTTGCTGCCGTGACATAGACGTTTCCCGGACCCACTATCTTATCCACCCGCTCCACGCTCTCTGTGCCAAAAGCCAGGGCGGCTATGGCCTGGACCCCGCCTGCCTTGTATATCAGGTCAGCCCCTGCGATATCGGCCGCTACGAGGGTCAGAGGATTTATCGTGCCGTCGCTGGCCGGCGGAGTGCAGACGGCTATTCTGGGGACGCCCGCCACCCTAGCCGGGATCACGTTCATCAGAGCAGAGCTGGGGTAGGCAGCTCGGCCGCCTGGCACATAAGCGCCAACCGAGTCGAGAGGAACCGTCTTTTGTCCGGCAAGAACTCCAGGGGATACCTCATGGAACCATAGATCGCGGCTGCGCTGCTCTCCGTGGAAGGAGTAGATGTTCTCAGCGGCCGCCTCAAGAGCCTCAACAGTCCTGCCGTCCACCTGTTCGGCGGCGTATCCAAGTTCATCCTCGCTGACCAGGATCTCTTCCAGATCTGCCCCGTCGAAACGCTTGGTGTACCTGCGGAGAGCCTCATCTCCGTTTTGGGCCACGTCGGTCAGAATGTCGTTAACCGTGGAGATCACGTCCTGTATCCCCACGTCCCGGCGCAGCAGCCGGTCCAGATCCTCCTCGTTTAGCGAAGATAGCTTCTTGATCATCATGCGAACTCAGGTCCCCTTATCCTGCATCAGCCGGCATCCTGACAAATTCAGGACAATGCCCATATCCCACCGTCCGGGCAAATCATGAGGGCTATGATAGATATCCAAAGAAGAGACGGCCGAATAGAAAGATCTTGCCCCGCCTTGCGACACGATATCCAGTTCTCTAACTGCCGGCTCGGCCCCGCTGTATGCGGAATATCTCGCTTATGCGCTCCAGGCTGTCCGCCTCCTCGGGCGATTTATCATCCCTCACCGCGATAAGCCTGGGGAAGCGCAGTGCGTAACCGGAACTGTATGATGGGCTTCTCTGAATCTCCTCGTAGCCCACCTCGAATACCACCTGAGGTGCTACCTCAACCTCCATGCCGCTCTCCTTTACGATCAGATCCCTGAGTATGCCTGTCAGCTCGGCCAGGAGATCTTCGGAGAGTCCTGTGGCCACCCACCCAACATCCAGCAGCTCGCCTGTCTGGACATCGCGGCATCCCAGACGGAAAGATCCCAGCTGGCTGGCCCTCTTTCCCTCACCCCATCTTGCCCCCGTAACAACCAGGTCAAGTGACTCCATCACAGGCTTGATCTTCAGCCAGTTCTTTCCCCTCTTGCCAGGCGCGTATGGCGAGCTGGGATTTTTTAGCATCAAGCCCTCGTGACCGGCAGCCAGGGCTTCATCGTAGATCTTCTGAACGGCTGCCTGATCGGCGCAGACCACCTGATCCGCCAGGATCCCCTGATCTGCAGCCTTGGTCAGAAGCCTGCGGCGTTCCTGAAGCGTGCGGTTCAGCAGATCCTCTCCGTCCAGATATAATATGTCGAAGAGGTTGAGCTTCAGGGGCACCGACCTGGCCATCCTATCGACGTCGTACTTCCGGCGGAAGCGGCGCAATATGTCCTGGAAAGGCATTGGTCGGCCGTCGCCTCCTGTGGCAACCACCTCTCCGTCCAGGATGGCCTCTCTGGCCCAGACCCGCTCCCTGACCACCTGCACGATCTCCGGCAGCGAGGCGGTCACATCCTCCAGCCTCCGAGAGAAGACCCGAATAGCTGGGCCGTCCTTATGGATCTGCACCCTGGCTCCGTCATACTTCCACTCTACGGCGACAGCTCCCTGGGCCAGGGCTGCGGGGATGTTCTCTCCGATCTGGGCAAGCATCATCTTGACCGGCCTGTTGATCGCCACTCCAAGCTCTGCAAGGCGTCCCTCTCTGGCCCGCTTCGCCACCAGTTCAAGGTTGCTGGTCAGGTTGTACCCCCTCTCCACCTCTTCCGGATCGAGATCAAAGGCCCGGGCGATGGCATCGCGCGCCAATCCCTCTCCAACCCCTATTCGCATGTCTTCCATGGCAAGGCGGGCAATGAACTGGGCTTCCAGCGGTGACGCCTCGCTGAAGAGATAATGCAGGTTCTTGACGCGAGCTTCCTGGCTACCTCTGCCGCTGGCCCTTGCAATTGCCATAAAGCGGCCCTGAACCTCGGCCAGTTCCAGCCCATCGCTGCCTGCAAAGGCTGCCAGGGAAAGCGGCCGCTTCTTCTCTGCAGCTGCCGCTGCAACCAGGCCCACATCCCCGGTGCTGCGCATAAGGTCTGCCACCTGGCCGGGCGTGCATCCCATCGCCCGGGCCAGCGCATCGTAGAGGATGGACGGGCCGACCCCCAGCTCCTGGCCAGGTATGGCCTCTCCGATCAGAAAAGTGGCGGCGATCCCAAGGTCGGCCTCCTGAAGATCTCGCAGGTATCCGGCCAGGATCTCCACCTTCTCAAGCGAGCTTCCTATGCCTGCCGCCTTCTGGCAGATCTGTGCGAAGGCCAGGAAGCTGCCCATCTCCACCTCAAGATATGGAGTCGATGCTCTTTGTGCGGTAGATGCTGACTATGTCGCTCAATATGGCGCTGGCTGTCTCTATCCTGCCTGCACCAAGCCCGGTCACCGTGATGGTTCCGGACAGGTCTGTATAGATGGCAGCAGCGTTGAGCGTAGAGCCTACAGCAAGTGGGCTTCCTATCGGCACCAGCATGGGCCGCACTGTCAGCGCCGGCACCTCTCCTATCAGCTTGATGACATACCCCCGCTTCTTGGCCAGCAGCAGGGCTTCCGGAGTGATCCTGGTTATCCCCTCCACATTGACGTCTCCGTACTTGACGTTCATATCGAATATGGAGTTGGCCAGTATGACCACTTTGCCGGCGGTGTCAACTCCCTCCACATCGTAAGTTGGGTCCGCCTCTGCATAGCCCAGATCCTGAGCCTCGTTAAGAGCCCTGGCGTAGGGGTACTGCTCCTCGGTCATCCTGGTCAGGATATAATTGCACGTCCCGTTGAAGATCCCGCGAATGCCCAGGATGTTGTTGCCTACGAGCGTCCTCTCGATCAGGCTTATGAGCGGCATGGTCCCGCCAACGGTTGCCTCGTACTTCATGGAGACGCCGTGATCCTCGGCCAGCCTCTTCAGACGGCCGTATGCCACTACCAGAGGACCTTTGTTTGAGGTGACCAGGTGCTTGCCTTGAGACAGGGCCTCCTCCATGTGGCCGAGCCCGGGCTGACCATGCACTATGTTTGTTGGGGTGACCTCCACGACGAGGTCAGACTCAACAGAGCGTATGATCTCCTTGCTGCTAATCTCGCAGTTGGAGACCTGCTGAAGGGTCCTCTCTCCAAGGATCTTCTGGCCCTCAACTCCGTCATCCGCAACAACGCTTCCAGTGTGGTCGGTTACCGAGACCAGCTTCAGGTCCAGTCCCATATCGCGCAAAGCCTTGCGCTTCCTGTCCAGGACCTCCACCACTCCGTGGCCCACAACGCCGTAGCCGACAAGGGAGATCTTGACCTCTCTCATGCCGCCTCCAGCTCGATAGGCTCTATCACAAGGAGCTTTTTCTGAGCACCCACCTCGCGCAGTATGGAGATCGCCTTGTGTATCTCCTCCTTTCCAGTGGCCCTGATGCGCATATAAGCCGAGGACGGCTCGTCTATGCCAGGCATGGACAATGACAGATCCATGACCTCGGCAAAACCGGTGCAGTCAACGCGACTGACCGTATCCCCCAGATCGCTGTGCAGAACATGCCCCACCAGGATCAAAGATACCTCCTCTTTGAACCGTTCCTCTCCGGCCCGCACCACAACCACCCCGTTGCCCTCGAGCTGGTTCTTGACCCGGTCCAGCCGGGACCGGTCCATCTCCACGGTGATGCGCACGGGAATGTTTCCCCGGGGGGTCTTGCGATCTCTATGGTGGACAACGCTGATTATGTTGGCCTTATTATCCCTCAAAGGCTGCAGGGCAAGCAGCAGCTGCCCCGGGACATCTTGTAGCTCCAGGTCCATCGAAAGTCGCATACCATTCCTCATTGATTCCTGGATCTAGAGCTCCGGCTAATGAGAAATAAACCTTGTGCAGAAAAATAATTATTAAGGACAAGGCAATAGCAGTTTGCCGCCGCGTCAGGTCAGACGGCCGGCTGCGAATAATTGGCAACAGGCCCAGATTGGGCCTTATCAGGCCCGGTCGGATATCGAGTACTAGATATAGTAACGGATATCCAGATGATTGACTGGGATGCAATGCCGCATGACCTGGAGGTTTCCAGAATAGTCTCGTGATGGATGCCTCCCTGTGTATTGCATGTTTGAAGGCCGTACTGGCCTTCTGACGGAGGCATCAGCCCTTCGATATGGGTATTTGCGCCGGGGCCATCCAGTCCATGAAGCATATTTCCGGAGGATTCATGCCGCAACAAAGAGGCTCTACCAAATCAAGAGGGCCGTCAAGAACGGTCCTTATGGTGGTAGCCCTGGGTCTCATGACGACCATCTCCCAGGCTGCCACCGTATGCAGCGAGGGATGTGATTTCACCAGTATCCAGGCTGCCATAGATGCAGCCAGCCCGGGCGACACGATCAGCGTGCGCAGCGGGATCTATTACGAACATCTCGATGTCAACAAGGCGGTAAAACTGATCGGCATCAATAGCGGAGACGGCATGCCGGTCATAGACGCTGGAGGCTACGGAAGTGCCGTCACGGTCAACGCAAACGACGCCGAAATCAAGGGCTTCAACGTGACCAACTCCGGCCACTGCGGATGCGGCAACTCCGGCATCAGCATCCAAGCCAACAACAGCATCATTACCGAGAACCGGGTCTTCAAGAATAAGTATGGGATCCGTTGCATAGGCGACGGAAACGCCATCTGGGCTAACGATCTCATCGAGAACGATATAAGCACCTACAACGAGGGGAATAACACCTGGGACGAGTCTCCCTCTCCTCTCGGCTTTCTGGGTTTTAAGGGCAAGGGCAACTATTATACCGATTTTGACCAGGAATCCGAAGGCTGCGTCGATCAAAATAAAGACGGCATATGCGATGAGCCTCGCAACGTAACTGAAGGCCAGGTGGATAACTATCCTCTAGCCAAACCGACCCGTATGTGAGGATTTTTTGGGCAAATCCTTTTTTTTCGGTCCTTAAATTCCGCGTATTCGCCATGCGGATGTAGTGCCAAAACTGCAATGTAGTGTCAGGGATTCCTATCGCGTGTCCTTGTCCTGGGGCCGCTTGATGCCAGGTGCTGATCCTCTGCTGTATATCATTCTCGCAAGCGGCATAGAACGTCTCTTCAGCGGCAGGCTTTTTTTCGCGGAAGTCTCCTCAGGATTGCGAATCTTCTTGCTCCCCCTTAATGATCCATCTTTTGGCCCATCTGACCATGGGATGCATAATCCTGATGCCTGGTCATTCCCCGAGCGCCGTGCGCCTGGCCGTTTCAGATGACGGTGGCGAAGAACAGGATGTCGGCTATCAGGAAGACGAAGAGCACAGCCCTGTAGTTGGCTCCCTGGTAAAACAGCCTCTCTCCGCGCCCAGGACTTGGATTGCGCAGGAAGTCCCAGGACTGGACAAGCATCCAAGATCCTGCTGCGATGGCCGCAGCCATGTAGATCCATCCGAGCCCGGTGCTGGTTGCCAGGGCCAGCGACATCGCAATCCCCACCGCCCAGAAGAAGAAGACCAGGCGGGAGGTGAATTGCACCCCGTAGGTTGCTGGAGTGGTAGGCACGCCTTTCTTGCGGTCTCCTGCAAGGTCCCTGGATGCATCGCAGTTGGTGAATCCCCAATCGGTGATGCAGATCATCGATCCAAGTATCAGGGCTCCGTTATGCCATCCAGGGCCGTCCTTGAGGACTCCTGCAGGCGCCATTGCCAGCCAGACGCCGACAGGCACCAGGCCGAAGGCCAGGCCTACGAGTATCCAGCTCCAGGGGGTATTTCTCTTGGCCCAAACCGAGTAAATTGTTATGATGATGGTGGCAGCTGCCAGGGCTACTGCGCTCTCAGGATTCAGATAGAGGGCTACAGCAGCTGCCAGGAGAAAGAGGAGCAGAGCATAAGCCCCGGCTGCCCTGCGGGTCACCCTTGCAGATGGCAGTGGCCTGCCTGGCATGGCCACGGAGTCCACGTCAACGTCCACATAGTCGTTTAGGACGTAGGAGCTGGTTATCGCTGCATAGGCTCCCAGGGTGGCTATGGCAAAAGGCCATGCTGGTGGCAGATGTCCTGAGGTTGCGTAGGCTGCCAGAAGAGCGGAAGCCCCTGGCATGGCCAGGTCCATTGGTGCCAGGGGCGGCCGAAGGAGCTCCCAGTAGGCTCGCGGATCAGTCAATATCAGTCCTCGAGAAGTCCAACGAATGCCTCGGCGTGGTCCTGGGGGCGGCTCAGGAACGACATGCGTTCCGGGGTCCTGAGGAGTGGGTACATCTCCCTCTTCTTGGTCATCCCAAGTGCTTTTAGCTGACCCTCGGATGGCGGGGCTACACGGCGCAAATCTCCAGCCG
>MVQI01000080.1 GCA_002067795.1 Methanosaeta sp. PtaB.Bin039 | reverse complement strand
AGACGAAAAATGCATCCAGAAAGCATAAGCCTCATGTCTTATCTCAGGTCACAGGCATATGCGAAGGTCCTCCTGATCTAGCCGAGAAACACGACAGCTATGCCTACTGACAAGGTTGTCTTCATAGATGGCTGGGCCTTTCTGGCCCTGGCAAACGGGAGAGACAATGATCACCAGCCATCCCTTCAGCATCACCACGCCCGCATATCCATTGCAGACTATCTTTTTAATGCATCTTTCAATGGCAGCGATCAGTGGGGGAAGGTCGTCTTGCACAGTTCTCCAGAGAATCTCCAGGTTGATATCGAAATAGGCATGGACCAGACGATTTCGCATCCCGATGATATCCTCCCATGGAATTGAAGATATTTGTTGTCTGGTGGTTTCAGATACCCTGGTTGGCTGCCTCGCCGATGATCTCAATCTCTTTCACCAGCGACAGAACCAGCATCCTATCCAGATCCAGGCTTGTGCGGGTGCAGCCGTTGGCAAATGCCCTTGCTTCACACGCCGCATCAAGCATGTGTCGCAGGCGGATTTGATCATCCTTCCGCATACTGAACATCCGCCTCTCTCAGCACATCATCGCGGAAATAGCGGCTCAAATCTTCGGCGGTCAGCAGATCGATCCTTCGACCGCCGAAGATTGCTGACAGCTCCCGCTCCATTCGGGCAATACCAAAGAGGCCAGGCAAATGCCCTGGCTCGAAATCCGCCAGCAAGTCGATATCGCTGTCTGGATTGAAATCCTCCCGCAGCACAGACCCGAAAAGGGCTAGTCGTCTGATATGATGTCTCCGGCAAAAGGCCGCAACCGCCTCCTTATTGACGGATATCTGCGCCATAGTTCGACGTCCTTGAAGCTTCAAGATATCTATTCATGACCGCTCCGGAATCTCGCTCAGCAATTCGACCCATTTTTTTCTAAATGGCAGAAAGGCCACATCAGTTGTTAAATTTATCCCATCTGGATAACTGGATTCTCAGATAGCATCCCAGACACTTTGTAAGATGATCACCGTTATTCGGTAAAATCCGGATACTCGAAAGCCCTTCCCAAACAATATGCTTCTTTTGGCCGCTCTGCCATGGCTAAAGAAGTCTCAACCGCTCTTGCCAGCATCGCACATTCGAGCCAGAGCAGTGATAGCCTCAGGCCCAACGAGGTCGATATCTGCCAAAACCACGCCACATAAAGGTCAAGCTTCCCTAAGAAAAAGGATGTTAAACCTTTTTATGCAGATGAGAGACTGTGATCAATATGAAGGTTGAGGCTAAAGAGGCCATAGCCGCTGCCATGAGTGCCGCAGGCTCCGAGGTGGGAACCTGCGTGCCAGGCCTTGGAGCAACGGAGATCTTTTGCGATTATTGTGCGCTCAAATCACAGAGGCCGGTCTTTTCTTTTCACGAGGAGGTGGCTTACACCATCGCCCATGGGGCTGCGCTTGCAGGCAAGAGAGCTTTTACGTGCCACAAAGCGCACGGATTTTTCAAGGCGGCAAATAGCGTAAGCGATTCTCTCTACTCCGGAGTTGTCGCCGGCTTCGTCTCCGTAGTCGTGGATGATAAGAACGGCATACAATCGGACAGCATCGCAGATGCTCCGGGATTTGCCAAAGGCCTGGGCATCCCTCACAAAATAGCAAATGTAGAGACAGCTTTCAATGACGTATTGGACGGCTTTGCGCTTTCGGAAGAGCTTCAACTGCCGTTTGCGCTTATCATCGATGCCAGCGAATTGGGCCAGCCATCCCATATATCGGAGGCGAGGCCAAACCTTCTTCTAAAGCAATACAGCAGAGATATCACCCAGCATGTGCTTTGTCCGCCTTTTTGCAGGTATCAGAGGGACGTCCTTCAAAGCAAGCTTTCTGGAAGTAGCTGGAAGCGCACGGCCAGGCCATCCCTTCCGACTCTTTCCGAAGCTCTGCCAGAGAGATGGAGGAGGGTAGCCGATGAGTATGCCGTCGTCTTTGAAACCCTCAGATCGGCTAAAGGAAAAATTGTAGCTGGAGACACCGGCCTGTCCACACTTTTTGCCCTTCCTCCGTTCGATTGCATCGATGTGACCACCTACATGGGGGGCAGCATCCCCCTGGCCCTGGGCGCTTACATGGCCGGCGTCAGCCCGGCATGGGCTGTTAGCGGCGACTTCTCCTTCATCGCAGCAGGAAACCTGGGCCTTGTGGAGGCTGTACAGCGCCACATCCCACTCAAGGTCCTGCTGCTTTACAATGGAAAGGCGGAGACGACGGGCGGCCAGACGATCCCAGACGGCTTAATAGAGCGCATCCTCCTCGGTTACGAGGAGTACGTATACTTCATCGACGATCCATTGGATCGTGATGAGGTGAAGTCCGCCATCAAAGAAGCATCGATATCGCAGGAATTGAGCCTGGTGGTTGCAGACTTTCGAGACTGTGAAAAAAAAAGCACGCGCCTCGGCCGCCGAGCAGTATAGGGAAGGCCCGAAGCCGACTTCGGCATGATCTCTCCGATGGCAATTGCATTCGTGCGGAAAGATTTGCTTGTGCATGGCAGTAATGACTCAGAGCTTGGGCAGCAGGATTCCAGATACGGAGACTTCAGCATTATACCAAAATCTTGACCGGCATGTGTATGGGGAACAAATCGATATCCAAGAGTCAAATTGCGGCGGAGCACCCCGCTTCAAGCTGCGGGGAATTCAATCTAAATTAAAGGCGTTTGGACTTAGCAGGCATCTACTTGGAAGCATTTGGCCAGATCCCAATTGTCCGGTTTGGGCCAATCTTATCGAGTCTTAAAATTGTTAAATGGAGGTGGCCTTCAACGAAGAGACAAGATCTTTGAAGCGTGACACGACAATGCAAATCGCTCCTGCAATCAGGCTTTGAATTCTGCCAGCAGGCACCTGATTTAGTCCCTATCCGGTCTATTGATGTGAAATCACCTGCTAAGAGCACATACCGATCTGGATTTGCAGATAAAAAAATTGAAGGAGAAGGTTTGCAGGTTGGTATCCCAGCTTCCTTTGTCCTCAATCCTTTGGATCGAACTTTATGGCCCGATCGTACACGATCTCCGAGTAGGACGGCCCGGCCTTTGAAGCAGTTTCCATGTAGCTTCTCCAGGAAATGAAGAGCGGCTGATCCAGAGCTATGCCATAGGCTCCTGGCCCGGTGGGAACCTCAAAGCAGTGCGTATCCCCACTGCAGTTCCTGGAGATCTTATAGACATAAAGGTATCTGGCATTCGGATTGTCGGGAAGGTATTCCTCAGCAGTCCCAGAAAATTCCAGATCGTTAATTGCTCCAACGCCATTCCATATCTCCGCTCCATAGACGGCTATGTTTGAATATGCCGCCTTTCCCGAAGCTACATGGTTGACCCCATAGACGATTATGAACTCGTCGCTATCGTTGCCCAGAGTAACTTCCGAGTCTCGCATGAAATCATATAACTGCGAGATGTTGCAGAATGGAGGTGTTGGCGAGGAGACAGTCTGATTCGCTGTCCACAGATAGCACGCGTCGCGGT
This sequence comes from Methanosaeta sp. PtaB.Bin039, assembly GCA_002067795.1. Taxonomy (GTDB): domain Archaea; phylum Halobacteriota; class Methanosarcinia; order Methanotrichales; family Methanotrichaceae; genus MVQI01. The sequence goes on along the minus strand of MVQI01000080.1, from coordinate 18,781 downwards.
TGGGACCCCATGCATTGATTCCTCTCTGAAGGCTATCGTACCCTTCTGGAACCCATATGCTGGTTGGAAGCTGGGTTGCCTTCAATCCTTCGTATTTGGTGAGGATAGCCTGCCGCAATTCATTGAGATCGTCCATTAGGTCAAACTCCGTCTTTCCTGTTCCACGGATCCTCAAATCCGGCACATCATAAGGCTCGACCTTTGCAGGTTCTTTTGGAGTTATCCTAAGAACAGTCGCGGGTATATCTGCTAGGTAAGCGTCGCCTGCCACCTGGTCCCGGAATAAAGCTGGGCGGATGTATATGGAAAATATATCGGAATTATTCGTTGAGCCCATATGCAATATGGTTGAGGGGATCACCTGGGTATTGGTTATATTGTCTGAATACCCCGCGGATCGGGCGGCAGCTCGGATGCGTCGATCAATGTCCTCATCAGCTGTAGTGATTATCACAGCAGTTTGATTGAACGGATTCCCAGCCATTCCATCGGGAGTCCCTGTAGTCTTGATGACCAGGTTATTTACTGGATCGCCCAAGCTTATCCAGATCCATCTGATCTCGTCTCCAAATTCGCTAAACATCAAGTTAGCATCGTAGCTGAAGTATCTGCACTCAGGTGGTGTTCTACCCACGAATACGATAGCTTCATCCAAACGAAGCTTCATGATCAGTGGCGTGGCATTCCCGCTCTTGCCAAGAATTCTGGCAATGGTATAACCCAACTGGTCTACGTTCTCACCAGGAGCCGGCGGTATGAAATACGCAATGTATCGGGTGGACGGATTATTACCATATGCAGATGGTATCAATCCCTCGTTATAGATCTTGATCAGGTCAAAGACGCCCAGCTCACCTTCTTGAACAATGAAGCCATCATGCTCCAGAGCTTGTCGAAAGGCATCCACATCACCCAAGTCCGCATTCTCAGCGAGTCCTGTTCCAATCAAGATTGCAAACAGGACTGAAAATAGTATATAATTTTTCATATACCAGATCACTCCTCACAATAAATACAACCCTTCAATCATTAAATATTTGTGTCATAGGGAGCTTCTCTGCGGCAACTGGCTGCGGATGGCAGGAAAGACTGCTGAAAATCGTGCTATCAATGAGGATTGGCGAAAGGGACCTTTTCAGCCCGATCAAGGACTCATATTTCGATTTGCACCAAAAGAGGCTACTTGAGGTAATGACCGCAATTATCAGAGTCGATGATCGTGGTCTCCGTCTTGTGCCCTTTGACGATCCCCCACCTGAGCGATGTCGGCCTATCGATCCATCCGCTGCAATCATATCTGATAGCTTGCTTGCCTTCTCTTTGCCTTCATGTGGGGATTAAATGGTCTTTCTGTGATGAGTATAAATATAAAATTATGTAAATATGTCGCGTTCAGGCTGCGCCCAGCCTAATTCCGCACTGGTAAGCTGCCTTTAATCGATCCCGTAAAGATGGGTTTTGGTCATCCTCTTCCAACTAAGAACGATTCCGACCCTGCATACATATAATCGATTTCTTCCGAAGACCATTAATATCGGATCGCTCCATTTGGCCAGAATTGATATGCATCTCAAAATTGAGAAGCATTATTGAGGAGAAACGAAGATGATCGACGACGCTATCGATTCCCTTGCAGCAGGCGAGCCCATTCTGCTATACGATTTCGACGATCGAGAGCGGGAAACCGACCTGATGACAGCAGCCCAGTTCATAACTCCCCAGATGGTATATCAGATGAGAAAGGATGCAGGAGGTCTGATCTGCGTGGCCATCGATCCTTTGGCCTGCGAAGCCCTCGGCCTGCCCTACTTCGCCGATCTCTTAAGGCAGGCAAGCCATCTTGGCCATGATCTGCTGGCAATAGAGTCCTTATGCGAACAGGATGGCGACATCCCTTACGACACCAGGTCATCCTTCTCGATATGGGTTAACCATCGGGGAACGTACACCGGCATTACCGATGCAGACCGGACACTGACAATTCGGGAGCTGGCAGATGCGACCCGCAGGTCGCTGAACGGAGGCCGTATCGATCTTGGCTCAGAGTTCCGATCCCCCGGCCACGTTCCACTGCTGAGGACGGCCCCGGGCCTTCTTAAGGAAAGGCGCGGCCAAACCGAGCTGTCCATCGTTCTGGCAAGAGAGGCAAAGGTAATTCCAGCTATGGTCATGTGCGAGATGCTGGACGGAAGAACAGGACAGTCACTGGGCAAAGAGGATGCCAGGGAGTACGCTCTATCAAATGGCCTGGCTTTTGCAGAGGGAAGAGAGGTTGAAGAGCTCTTCGATGGATAGGACATCTCGGGCTTCCTGGTGATTCTGACGAGGGGGGACCACTGTTCAGCCCAGCTTCGCATCGCCAGAGTTCTATCCTGAAGCACGTCATAAGACGATTATATGATCAATATATATGGATATATTCATTAATACTCCTTTATATTATATTCTGCAGATAGTTATTCAAATCATTCAGAGTTCAGATCTTTCCAGATGCCCGGTTATGCGGCGCCGGGAAAGGATGATGAATTGATTGAGTGTGCATATCAATTATGAGACATGCAACGCTGGACGACTGGACGCGGGCGGAATCGATCACGTTCTCCCTGGATTCGCAAAAGACATTGGCCGCCGCAATTGACAGGGTCGTCGCATCGCTCGACGAGTCGGTGGAGCTGCTGGGAATCGGAGAGGCTCTCCACGGCGGCGAGGAGATCCTCCGCCTCAGAAATCAGCTCTTTCAGCGGCTGGCAAGTGCGCACGGCTACTCTGCCATCGCTATTGAAAGCAGTTTTCCAAGGGCGCGTGCTGTTGATGATTACGTGTCCGGCCGTGGCCCGGAATCGTTTGAGGCTGTGCAGGATGCAGGCTTTGGCCACGGCTTTGGCAGGCTCGAGGCCAATCGGGAGCTCGTGGAGTGGATGCGGCTCTACAACTCCGATCCCTCAACCCGCGTCAAGCTCCGCTTCTACGGCTTCGACATTCCTGGGCTGGCTGCCGGCATAGCCAGCCCAAGTCAGGTTCTCCACTTTGTCCTGGACTACCTGTCCTCGATTGACAGCGACAGCGGCCAGACGCACAGGCACACGATCGACTCATTGCTTGGCTCCGACTTCGACTGGGAAAATCCGGCTGCAATGGCAGACCCGGAGAAGTCGATTGGACTTTCGCCTGCTTCTACCGCACTTCGAGCTGCTACAGAGGACCTGATCATGGAGCTGCGGACACGCCGGCCTGAGCTTGTGGCAAAGGGAGACGAAGAGCGCTACTTGGAGGCGGTCCACTATGCAGCAGTCGCGCGGGACCTGCTGACCTTTCACGCAGGCTCGGCGCGAAAGTCTGACGACATCTATTCCCGTCTTCTTGGGATCCGAGATGCCTCGATGGCAGACAACCTGGCGTATATCGTGTCCCGCGAACGCCGACGGGGAAAGGTCCTGGCCTTCGCCCACAACAGCCACCTGGGCAGAGGAAAAGCTGTCCTGCCCTGGGCCACGTGGTGGCCAGCCGGATCGCACCTCGATCGGATGTTCGGCAAGCGCTATGCCGTCATCGGCTCGGCGGTGGGCGTCTCTGAGGCTAACGGCATCGGTCGGCCACAGCCGGGGACTTTAGAAGCCAGGCTGACAGCCTTGCCGGGTTCTGCGCGCTTCATCCCAACCCACAAAGGCCAAGGAATAGCATCCCAGGAAATCGCCTCTCTTCCAGTACGCGGAGGCAGCATGAAGAACCCGACCTACATACCCCTGACCCCCCAGAGCTTCACCGACTTCGACTGGCTTGCTGTCCTGGATGAGACGACATACAGCCGCGGCGGGCCGCCTCTGCAGCAGCCGGACAGGAGCACGACATAGATATCTGCTTGCCAAAGGGTGATTGTGGAGATGGTGCATGCCCGAATTTGGCTTTGGGGATAACGGCGATTTACGAATGTCAAACGGTTCGGGGACGTCCAGAAAAGTTGGGATGGCAGCGTCTCCACCATCCCTAGATCGCCATTCGGGAAAAACAATCCCTATTCGAAGAGGCCTGCCTCACGGCTGCGGGTAGAGAAAAGCCCCCCTCTCTCTCACATCGAAGTCAAGTCCCATCATATTCACATACTCCTGATGAGCTGCCTGGGGATCAAAGTTTTCGAATAACTCCGGATAGAACCACTTTGCCATGGCCATCAGGGCTGACGGATAGTTGGGGGTCACAGCGTAGTCGTTGGTGGTTATGTATACCCTGTCGTTTCGCACGGCAGAGACGTTGTCAAACCCAGGAAGGCTTTTGATCTCCAAGGCATATCTCTGAAGGAGGCTGTCGTTCTCGTTCTCATAAGGCCTGACTCCCTTGCCCATGGCACGGCCGACGATGACCTCCGGATCCTGCGATAGCACCCATTCCGTCTCTATCTCGCCATACTCAGTTGGAGTGTCCTCGTACCCCGGCAGATGGCCTGCGGCGACGTTCACCCCTCCGGCCATCTCCACCAGCTTGTGGGCAGCATGGCCGCTGCCAATCGCAGTCCTGGAGCTCAGAGGCTTATCGCCTTCCGGCGTGCTCTCGAGATAGACCCGCACCCGCTGTTCCTGGGGAATTTCGCTGATCTTCGACTCAACCATGGAGAGGCAGCGGTCATGCCAATTTAGATACTCTGCAGCTCTGTCCCTCGCACCCAGAAGGTACCCCAGTTGCTTGACCTTCTCTCGCATTGCATCAGGCCCAAGACCGCTGCACTCGCAATCGAACCTGAGAACCGCCGTCTCTGCCGGAAGCTTTGCATCCAGCGCCTCCTCCTTGGGGTAGAATGTATAAGCCAAAATGGCGTCTGGTCTGCATTTCAGGACAGCCTCCACATCAGGCTCGCCTCCACTGCCTATCCCCTGGACCATGCTGATCTCCGGGAACCGGTTGTGCTGGGCTGCAAAGGTGTCTCGCACTCCTACAACCCGATCATAGGCTCCCAGGAGCTGCAGTATCTCGGCGCACTGATGAGTGTAGACGACCAGCCGCTTTAGCGGCTGCCTGACGGTCACGACCTTATCGTCCGAGTCGATGACGGTGATCTCGGTCTGAGTCCCGTTGATGATCTGCCTAACAAGAGCGATATCCGCCTGGTCGACCCTTCCGTTGTTGTCTGCGTCAGAAAGCTCTGTGGCCGTCCTTTTCCCGTCGATTATCTCCTGAAGGTATACCAGGTCCTCTTCATCGATATCCTTGTCCAGATTGGCATTGCCGAAGATCTTCAGGACATAAGCACCTGATTCGCCCAAGCTCTCAATTGGGGCGGCCTTTTCCATTGACGAGGCTGAGCCAATCGTCAGGGCTGCAAACGCCATTAACATGGCTATAGTGATCCATCTCATCGCAAATCATCCTCGCAACCTGGAAAAACCAGGCAGCATGCATCCATCCAGGCGACGTTCGTAGATAAAAATATTATCTATTATGACTTGATTTAGAATAGATATGCTCTAAAGCGGGGGATAATGAGGCGTCTATTCAGGAGATGGATGCTGGCCGCCCCCATCTGCAGCGCACCTCTGTGCAGCCACAAGCCTTGCATACTCGCCACGAAGAGCAAGCAGATCGCCATGCCTTCCCTGCTCCACAACGCGGCCATCTTTCATCACAAGTATCATGTCAGCATCCACAACAGTGTTCAGCCGGTGGGCGATCATGAATGTGGTTCGGCCGGCCCGGGCGTTCCTGAGGGTGTCCCTGATATAGCTCTCGCTCTCTGCGTCCAGGCTGGACGTGGCTTCATCCAGGATCAGGATTGGCGCTCCTTTTAATAGCGCCCTTGCAATGGCCATCCTCTGCCTCTCGCCACCGCTAAGGCCAACTCCCCGCTCGCCGACCATGGTATCGTACCCGTGTGGCAGCGAGACTATGAAATCGTGAAGGCGAGCTTTCCTGGCAGCATCCTCAACCTCCATATCGCTCGCATCGCCTCTGCCAATCCTGATGTTCTCTCTGATGGTCTGGTTGAATAAGAATACGTCCTGGGATACCACTGAGAACAAAAGGCGAAGCTTATCCAGCGAATAGCATCTGATGTCGCGGCCGCCCAAGAGTATTCTGCCAGCCTCCGGGTCCCAGAAGCGCAGCATCAGGCTGACAACCGTGCTCTTTCCAGCCCCGCTCTGCCCCACCAGCGCAACGGTTGAGCCGGCAGGAACGTCGAATCTCATTTTCGACAGGACCCTTGGCTCGGCAGGAGAATACCGGAAACACACATCCTCAAAGGCGATGGAAGGCTCGACCGCCTGGCTGGTCGGGCCGGGTTTGGCCCGGACATTTGAGAACTCCGCTGCTCCCTCCCTCACCGCCGGCTGCAGGTCCAGCAGCCTAAACAGCCTCCTGGCTCCTGCCATCGTCTGGGAGAGCTGCTTTGAGGTCTCAACAACGCCCATCAGCGAGGTAAAGACGCTTCCTGCCAGGATCACCGAGACCGGCAGGTAACTTGGCGAGAGAGAGCCCTGTCTGACGAGGAGGGAGGCGCTAAGAAGGACCGAGATCACTCCGGCCGAGACGATGCAGATGCCAAGCGCTCCTTGCAGCCCCATGTTGCGGGCCTGCCTGGCCTGAAGGGCTATGAGCGCCTTCGAGTTCCCGGATAGCTCATCCATCTGCTTATCCCTGTAGCCGAAGGCCAGCACCTCTCTCATGGCCTGAAGGCTGTCCAGAACCTGGGAGTTGAGATGAGCGATCTGCTCTCTCAACTCGGATCCAAGAGCTGAGCCGATCCAGAAGGCGAAGCGGGGAAGTGTGGCAAGCAGCATCATGTACACCAGCAGCACTCCAGCCAGGCGCGGGCTGATGGCTGCAAGTGCTGAGAAGGCCAGGACCGGCACCACAATTGCCACGACGGCAGGGCCTGCCGTATGGGCAAAGAACAGCTCAAGCAGCTCGATATCTGAGACTGCTGTGGATACCACGTCTCCGGTCCGTCTGGGGCTTAGCTTTGCCGGTGCCAGCAGCTCCATTACGCTGTAGAACCGATCTCTCAACGAGACCAGGATCCTGTAGGCTGCAACGTGGGCAAGATATGGGCCAAGATAGCCGAATGCGCCTCTGGCCAGGCCTAAAAGGATCATCGATCCGGCAAGCGGATAGAGTTCCGATGTGGGTGCGCCTGAAACCGCCCTGGCGAAGAGGACGGCACCAAGAACAGCCACACCGATGCCTGAGACCTGTCTTAAGACCTCGGAGAAGACAGCCAGCCCCATCAACCGCAAATGAGGCCGGATTGGATCGAGCAGGCGGAGGATCTCAGAATCGTCGCTGAGAAATCCATGCTCTCTAATCCATCTGCGGGTCATGCCTGAAAAGCCCCCTGTGCTGCCGTCATTCTGCTGCCTGCATGCTCGAATTTCGCATCGTCTGCCTCGCAGATCTGGACGCCACGGCTTTGGGCTGCGACCATGCGACTGTATATGCCTCCCTGATCCAGCAGCTGCTGGTGGGTCCCGGCCTCCGCTATCCTCCCCTTATCCATGACCAGTATGGTATCAGCATGCCGAACTGTGCTGAGGCGGTGCGCTATTATGAAGACGGTGCGGTCTTTGCATAGTGCCTTCAGGGCTCTTTGAATTGATGCCTCGTTCTCTGCATCCACGCTTGACGTGGGTTCGTCCAGAAGAAGTATGGGAGCTGTCCGAAGAAGCGCCCGGGCGATAGCGATCCTCTGCCTCTCGCCACCGCTAAGAAGCACGCCACGCTCGCCGATGACCGTCTGATATCCTTTCGGAAGCGCCGTTATGAACTCGTGCGCATTGGCGGCAAGTGCCGCCTCCACGATCTCCTCTGCGCAGGCGCTCGGCTTTCCCAGCCGCAGATTTTTCTCGACGGTGTCGTAAAAGAGATATGGCTCCTGCGCCACCAGAGCCATCTGAGACCTCAGGAAGTCCAGAGGAAGGCTGCGTGCGTCCTGGCCGCCTATGAGCACCCGTCCCCTTTGAGGATCGAAGAACCGGTAGATCAGATCTACAACCGTGCTCTTCCCAGAACCAGTCGCTCCGACCAGGGCTACGGTTGAACGGGGTGCCACTTTAAAGGAGATATCCTGCAGCACAGGCCTATTCTGATCATATGCAAAATGCACGCCCTCGAACTCGATTGACGGATCTAAGTGCAGCGGCATATTGGCTGAGTCGTCATGGATATCTGGCTCCTGGTCCAGGATCTCGAAGATCGCGTCTGCCGACCTCTTTCCGAGCAGGCTGAAGTGGTGGTAGAGCAGCAGATTGCTCACATGCTCGTAAAAGAGGGATCCCAGGAGCAGGACCACCACCAGCTGGTCCATCTGCAGGCTGCCCTGGCTCAGGCGGAAGGAGGCCGCGATCAGCGTCACCGAGTAGCCGAGAACTGGTACAACCTCGGAGACTAGGCTGGCGCCGAAGTAGAGCTGCAGGCTCCTCACCAGGGACCCTTCCAGATTCACCGATCGCTGATGCAGCTGTTGCCCCCGGACGCCTGACTGGTGGAAGAGCTTCAGAGTGGTCATTCCCTGCAGGCTCTCGGCAAAGTATGCGCTCAGATCCCGGTATGCTTCCCATGCCCGTCTGCTCATCTTCCACTCCTCCAGGTTTGTGAAGATCAGAAGTGAGATGGGGACCAGAGGGACGAAGGCCATCAGGATGACTGCGGATACCATGTCCACAAAGACCGCAAAGACCAGGAAGAGCATCGACGGAACCACCAGGCACAGCGCCATATAAGGGATGTAAAGCCCCACGTAGGACTCTAAAGCCTCCACCCCGTCCACTATCGTCACTGTAAGGGCTCCGGTGTTTCTGTTCTCAAGGAAGGATGGTCCCAGATCGAAGATATGCTGGCAGAGGCGTTTGCGTATTGCAGCCTTGACCGATGCAGCCGATCGCTGGCTGGTGATATCCCTGGCAGCCTCAGCCAGGGCACGGATGCCCAGTGCCAGGATCATGCCGAAGAACATGTCTGCCATTGAAGGCAGATCGCGGCCGTCGTAAACCCCAACAATGATTCTGCCTGCAAGCAGAAGCATGGCGATATTGGCAGCCGATCCGATCAGGCCTGAGAAGAATGTGAGGGCGATCCAGCGTCTGGCCCCCTTGCTGAACTGAAAAATCCTGCCGTCGATCAGTCCCTTCAAATCTGCTGCCCTCTGACTCCGTTATTATACAGGGGCCGGTATTGGTGCATATCTATTAATAAACCTGTTGCATCAAGTAACATCAGATATCCAAAGTAAGAGATCGATGGCCTATAAGTGCTTAAAAAAGTGGGCCTCTGGCAAGGCCCGTATTGGAGAGGAACGAAAGGGCATCATGCCGGATGCCAGCCGTGGCTGGCGAGTCTCAGTCATGCTTTAACCTGCGCATCCTCCACTCGCTTGAAGTCGATAAATCCCAGCGTCACGTCAACAGACATCAGCTCGACAGTGATCTGATCTCCCACGTCGATGCCCTTTGCACCGCGCTTGAGCATCCCTTCCACCGGGACGTCCAGCAGCCGAACCCATGTACCCTTCTCGGCGCTGCCTGTAACAATGGCTGAAAATCTCTCGCCGATTCTCGGCTCGAGGAGAAGAGCAGCGGCAGACTTGCCTACCTGGCGCTCAACCTTGGCGACTATATCCTCTTTTCTCGTGCAGTTATCGGCATGTAGATCGAGCTCGTCCATTGTGTAGGGCGTCGGCCTCCCCTCAATAGCCGCTTTGAGCAGGCGCTGGGTGATCAGGTCTGGATAGCGCCTGTTGGGGGCAGTGGAGTGGGTGTAGTCCTTGACCGCCAGGCCGAAATGACCGGCTGCCTCCTCTCCAGGCATCTCTGCCACGTACTCTCCATTTCCAAGAAGCTTGATCACGGCCAATGATAGATCGGGAAAACGAAGCGGATCGGCCTTCTTCATCATGGTCAGAAATATCTCCAGATCTCTGGAGCTGGGATTTTTTGGAAGCTTAAAGAAGTTCTCAGCGGCGATCTCAACAATTCGATCCCACCTTTTTGGGACGCTCACCACTCTGCGAATGGAAGGAGAGCCATGCTCTGCCAGGTAGCGGACCGTCACACCGTTTGCTGCGATCATGAAGTCCTCGATTATCTGCTTTGCCCGGTTGGTCTCCTCGACCAGCAGATTGCAGATCTTGTCATCCTTGAAGACCGGCCTTGCCTCTATCGTCTCCAGGCTGAGGGCGCCCTGCGCATGCCGAAGGCTCTTCATCATCTGAGCTGCCCTGTCCTGGAGTAGCAGGTTTTCTGCCAGGCCGTCTGCTGATGCGACTGCAGATGGCATGGGCGCATCTCCATCCAGCCATTCAGCAACGCTATTGTAGGCAAGCTTGGCATGGTTGCGCACCACAGCCCTGTAGATGTCTGACTCGACGAGAGATCCGTCCTGGGCAATTGTCATATCAACCACCACTGCCAGACGATCCTGGTTCGGATTCAGCGACGTGAGGTTGGTGGAGAGCTTTGGCGGCAACATGGGAAAGATCTGGGCAGGGGTGTAGACGGAGGTGGTATTGTGCTGGGCGTCGCGGTCGATGGCAGAGTCCTTCTTGACCAGAGCATCGACATCTGCCACAGCCACGAGGATCCTTGTCCTTCCATCCGGGAGGGTCTCGGCAACGGTCAATTGATCCAGATCTTCCGAGTCGTCATTGTCGATGGATGCCCAGAGAAGATCTCTCAGGTCGCGGGCCTGCGGGACACCCTCTGCCTTTGCCGGAGCGTTGATCTGTGCGAGCTCTGAGATGCACTCAGCAGAGAAGTCGGGCATAAGCCCTCGAAGGAGCATAGTGCCTCTGGCGATCTTCTGCAGGACGGCTCGATTCCGGAGTTCTTGTCTTTTGCCGATAAAATTCATGAGTTACCCTCAGGCCTGTGATTAGACGTTGTTCTGGGATCTGCGAAGCAAGAACCGGGAGGCTCTCGGCCGAAAAGGCCGACCTCCGTGATTGCTGGGAAAGCAGCGATTCTGTCGCAGATTGACAGATGAGGCCGTTTCATCCAATACCCTATCGGATATCCATTTTATATAAATATTGGGCCTGCCATCTTTCGTTGATAATCCACCACAGAACCCAAAGATGTGCGGGGAAAATGCGAGGTTATGTTTACTCACCGCATTCTTCCGGGAACGTGTGCCGCTATCGCGTGGATGAGGCAGGATACTGTAAGGCTTGTTATATAATAAATATTAAATCGTATTAACGAATTTGGGTAAATTACGCCCGACTTTGTCGAGGTGGCGGAACGATTGCAGAGGCCTGTATGTTTTTCGCAGGGACGCAATAGTCGTATACCTTGCGGATTCATACGTCGTCACAACCCAAACGATCTACGTCCTATTCCAAAAATGGCGTTTTCCACGGCAGCGCTGATATCTCTTGATGGTAAAGAACGCCAATCACCATGGTGGCAGAGGTTGCCGATCATTTGTTCATTTTACGGCTCTAATCAGGAAATACTCCCCACAGTGGCCGTTCTTCAGATGATCCAGATTCGTCATCAGCCTCCTGCTGAATTCGCCATCAACGTCGATCTCCTCGAATCCGAGATCCTCAAGAATCCCTATGTCAGCCTCCGGCCGTCTTGCGTTGCTCGACCATAATCTGGCCATCAGATCGTCGTCCATATCTTGATAGCGAGGCACTCGCCTCTCAGTAAGCATTATCAAAGGCACGGATAAGTGCTGCCATATCCGATTTCTCAGGGGTTTGTCCGCGGTACGCAGATACCATGTCCCATCGATAATCACCATGCGGCCACCGGGCTTAAGAATCCTCCGCCATTCTGCCAGGGCCCTCTTCGGATCGGGAATGGTCCACAAGACGTACCTATTTACCACCGCATCGAACGATTCGCCTTCGAACGGCAGGTTCTCGGCATCGCCCAAGACGAACTCCAACGAATTATGGAGAGAGGAGGAGTTATCCCTGGCCCTCTTCAGCATCCCTTCAGAGACGTCGATCCCGGTGACCTGATGGCCCATCTCGGCAAGCATATTGGCCATGATTCCAGGCCCGGTTCCCACGTCCAGCACTCTGAGAGGCTCACTTCCCAGCGCCCCGGCAAGGATCCTCTGCCACACCCTTTTGTCCCTCCGAAAATAGATCACCTGCCGGACATTCTTATCGTATTCTCTGGATCTCGTATTCCAGTGTCCCTTTATTCTATCTTTCATTGAATATGCTCCATTGAAAAAAAAAATTCAAATGATCGGTCAGGCACCAGCCTGCCATCGATCGTAGCTTGGATACACAAAGATCCCGTTCTTCTTCACGTCGAAGTCTATCCGGCAGAACCTGTCCACGTACTCCTGATGTATGGCCTCGGGATCGATATCGGAGAAAAGATCAGGATAGAACAGCTTGGCCAGGTAAGCGGTGCCTATTATGTTGTTTCCGGCGCCGCTAACAATCCAAAAGCTGATGCAGTACACGTTATCTTCCTTAACCGCTTTGGTATTGCCAAGCTCGGTGCGGTTGATGACCGACTCATGGTTAGCCTCCATTTTTGCTGGATCATCTATATCATAACCCGTATCCCAACTTGACACAGCTTTGAATATGTATCTTGGATCCTCTTCTACCACCAGCTCGGGGTCTATATCGAGCATCGCAGAATACATCGAATCGTCAGGACCCACCTCCTTGTCGACGATGTTCTTTCCTCCGGCAAGCAGCAGGACCTGTCCCAGCCTGCTGCCAGAGGCATAGCAGTAATATGGGGTGTACTCAAAGAAGCCTGTCGGTTTCTCGTCCTCCGCAATGGTGCTGGTTCTGCTCCTGAATAGATCGTAATATTTAGAGTACCAGCTTATGAACTCTTCAGCCTCGGCCTCTCGATCAAGGATATACCCATAGGTCCTTACGTTTTTCACCAGCGTATCCTGCTCTCTCATGTTCAATGAGATAATCGGGATTTTTGGCAGCTTCTGCTTGAATATGCTCTTCTGGGCGAGCCCACCCAGACGTGCCTCTGCCCGCTCGATATTGGTCTGAACCGCATCGGGTTTCAGGCTGATTATCTTCTCGAAGTCCAGGCCTTCGGCTTTGGCTCCCGAGCCCCCGGCAACAAAAGGCAACTGGGCAAGTTTTGGAAAGAACTTCTTATGGGCTGACCTGTTCTCTCCTCCGGCAACTAAGATGTCCTCTGCCCCCAGTATCCTGGTCATCTCAATTCCGTTATATCCCACGTTTACCAGCCGCTTTATGGGCTTGTTGACCGTCTCAGGCTCGCCAAGAATATCCACATAGGTGAGCCTCTTCTCTCGTCCTTCCAGGATAGCCGAGACCTGCTCCAGATCGGACTCGTCTATCTTGCCATCGAAGTTGGCGTCGCAGAGCATTGTGGCCTCATTTGTGCCTGCAATTACGCCTTCAAGATAACGTAGGTCCTCATCATTCAGATATTCGTCCATATTGGCATTTCCATAGATCTCAAGCACGAAATCTTCTGCAACTGTGGGAACGCAAGCTAGCAGCATTAAGATCAGGGGCACAGCAAGATAGCATATATTCTTCATGGATTTGCCGGAAACCTCTAAGCATATGGAAAGGAGCTTTGGCGATCGCATATTCATGATACTGCTGCCATTAGTAATAAATCTAGCTACATACATACGAAATCATAATAATAAATTAAGACAAAGTCGGTTAAATGACGGCACTGAAACTTGAGCGCTTGCATCGTCGCGCCTTGATCTCCGTGAACGTAACTATTTTATGGAAAAATTGATGAGACCGCCAGCGAACGCCCGCACCTGGCATATTTTTGCCGTGCTGGACAGAAGGCTGGCTGGCCCCTCGTACCCACTCCTCGGAAACCTCTTGGAAATCAGCTCATATTCAGCATGCTCTTGAGCAATCCTCCCTTATCTCAGCCAGGAGGTCACGCCTCAGATTTATGCTGGCCATAGCAGGCTCGAGCTCCACCGACGGATCGTTGGGACTCCTTGGCCCGATGTTTCCAGCCCCATCCCTGAAAATAACATAGACTGTACGCAGGCCGTCTCCGGGGATCAGCGACCATTGCTTTTCCCTGCCAAACGGCTCCCACGTCGAGTTGCTCAGGTCAGGGTAGTTGGAGATCAGCATCTCAACCGTGTCGGGATCTGCCCAGATGTTCAGCGTCACATCATCCGACCTCGTGGAGGTCTCGCCCCCATTGATGATCAGATATCCCGATGGCGGGATGGGATCTGCTCCGGGAGTCGCCGATACCGTCCTGGTTGGAGAGCTCTCCACAGGTTGCGCCTTCTTGACCACTCCTGTTGCCCGGTAGTAGTATGTCACCCCGTTTTCCAGCCCCGAATCGGTGTAGCTGAAGACCGCAGGATCGATGACAATTGGGTCCCAAGGCCCGGACGGGCTCTTCGACCGGTATAGCACCAGATAGTCGTGCAGAGGAAGCACCCCGATGTTCAGGATAACCGAACCTACGCCCGGGATTGCCCTCAGGCTCGTCGGAGGCAAAACCGCATCGTCGCCAGGATCGTTTGGATCTCTGCCACCAGAGACCTCGGAGCCGTCGCTCTCACCTCCACCGTCTGTATCGGAATTCCTGGGATCGGTACCAGCTTTTAGCTCCTCGGCATTTGTGAGGCCATCGCCATCAGGATCGCCACCGGGGCCAGAGTCCCCGACGCCGTCAGCTGGGTTCAGACCATGCTCCTCCTCCCAGCCATCGGGAAGTCCGTCCCCGTCCCCATCGTCGTCAGTCCTCATGTTGAAGGCCAGTCTTGCCTCACGATGGAAGTTCCCTACAAGCGGCGAGTACGCATCTGCCCTAACCCTCGCATCGTATACGCCAGTGCGTGCTGTCCTGGTGAACATGCAGCCGTATATCCCATCATCTGCCTTGCCGTCTCCATGAGCTCCGTCATCATACAGGCCGATGTTCACCTCTTCAGATGGCAGGACGACAAGCGCAGTCTCAACCTCAGGTGTCATCACCTGCAGGCTTATTGAGGCCCCAGCTATTGGCTCGGTGTCGGTCAGGAAGGCAAGGATTGGCAGGGACGAGCCGATCTTCCGCTTCTCAGGAGGCAGTCCCAGGAATACTTCCAGTGTGGCCTTGCTCTTGACAGAGGCCTCGATCAGATAGCTGCCCTGGTTGGGGAACTCCACAGGCCCTGCACGACCGATATTCACTGTCCATGGACCGTCAGCTGGCAAGGGGACCTTGAATATCTGATGGGTATCGTCCGTAATTGTGGGGCTCAAGATCGATCCTGCGGGATCCCACAGGGTCACTGCAGGCGGCCCGCCCGAAGGCACGCCCCTCCAGTTGTAATTGACGACGAATGTGGCCTCCGTTGCCCCTTTCTCCATGTTTATGGTGTGGTTGATGGAGGAGTCGTTCCACATATACGATCCCCTGATGGCGGCTATCCTCTGCTCGAGGAGAGCTGTCTCTGCAAACGCCCTGTATACGTCTGCCAGGTCGTTTGGCAGGTCGCCGCTATGTGGTTCTATTACGTACTCAAACCGGCCTCCGCTCTGAGATGCCAGTTGCTCAAGCCTCTCTCTATCTGCGTTGGACCCCAGAGCCACTGAATGAATCCGGGTTTTTATCTTGGCAGGATTGTTGGTGGATGCGTCGTAGTCGATCTTGCAGCTGTCGCATACCACGTCTTTTATCCATTTGTCAGTGTTCTCAAGGCCGTCGCTCAGGACTACGATCCACCAGTTGTGATCCGCAGAACCGCTGCTGTCCAGCTGGTCCTGGGCGCTGTAGATGCCGTCTCCGATAGAGGTGGCCAGCCAGGCTCCCGCTTCGTCCTGGTCGAGGGCGTTGATGGCATTCGTTATGTCAAGGCGGTTTGCTTCTGTGAAGCTGCTAAGCGCCCTTGATGTGACGGCATCGCTGCTGAACCAGATCAGGCCAACCATGTCCCCGGTCCGGAAGGAGTTCAGGTAGAGCGTGGCGGCGTCTATCGCCCCGTAGATCTTGTCAGTCGGATCGGGCGTCTCATAAGCAGGTCCAGTCCATGCTGGCTCAAGCATCGTCCCCGACCTGTCGATGACAAGCATGCTGTCGGAGTTTATCACGTCCTCGAAGACGACAGCATTTGCCTCGCTATCGGATATGCTGCCGCCAGCCATGCTGACCTGCAGGTCGTATGTTCCGGCTGCCAGATTTGCCGGCTGGACCGCAAGCCAGTACTGGCCCATGACCTCAGTCCCCGTGACAACGTCGAAGTCCGTCCCTCCGACGGTGACGGTGAAGTCCTCTGGATCAAGGCCGTTCATCGATCCTCCGGGTCCCAAAACCTCAAGATGGACCTGGAAATTGTTGAGGTCGCCAGTGTCCACCCTGGCTGGATCAGAGCCTTTGGGCCACAGGATGTTCAAGGTGGGAAGCCCGCCTCCTGTGCTAAACGTATATCTATAGGCGGCCGGCAGCTCAGCCGCACCCACAACAACGACGACCCTGTCATAGCCGTGGTTGGGGAAGCTCCTGATAAAATCACGGCCCCTGACATCGAACTCGCTGGCGCCCATGATCAGATCGTCGTTGTCGATAACCAGCAGATTGTATATCAGTTGCACATTGGAGGCGGCAGTCTGGCGGAAATCAACGCTCACGATCGGCGAGTCAGCGCTGGGCCTCACCACATAATACTTGGCAGACCAGTCTCTGATCTCGTCGGTCGCGGTGACCGAGTCTCCTACCGGCATGGTCCGATCCAGGGATAGCTTCGGAGAGCTGTAGGCACCGGGTTGCTGATCGTCATCGATGTAGCGGTACTCTGCAGGGACATTTGATCCTGTGAGGTCTTTGGCGTAATTGGCCACGATGAAGTCGGCAAAGGCGTCGGTGAACGTGGTGCCGGGGCTGAGCTGGCCTAAAGCGGCGTTGATCCTCTGTCGATCATCAGACCCGCCTCCGTTGCGGGAGTAGACTTCCCGGATAAAGTCGATCCCGCGCTGAGGCTCAGCCGTCACTGCGCCGTATCTCTCGGTCAGGTAGGTCCAAAATAGGCATGACGAGTAGGACTGATCTATCAGAGGCTTGTCTGTGCCGGCCATGAGGAACCAGTTGGATTCCGGGAAGTACGCTGCCATCGTGCCTGCGCCGTTGCTGCCGTCCAGATCTGCATAGATCTTATCCTGCATCATTCTGGCAGTGCCATCTGTCACAAGCCCGCTCCAGCCACCGTATCTCCATTCCACCTGATGTAGCATCTCATGAAGGGGAATTGCCTCGAGGTTCAGGTTGTTTACGAAGATCTGGGGAGCGAGGGATATTCCGCAGCCTGTTCCGTCGCAGTAAGCCATCCCGCCTCCGTCGGTCGGATGGATCTGGATCGGCAACTCCGCGCCCCATGTCGGATCGCTAAAACGGAAATCTCCGGTGGTGTCGGTATATATTCCGTAGATGTCCTCAAGCTGGCTGTCCAGATCGTTGACGTTAGCGCCTGTAATGCACTTGTCCGGATGAGCTGTGCAGTCATCAGTGTAGTGGATCCTGAAGTGGCCGTTTGCAGTTTGCTGGCTCAGATCCAGGTCGGAATCGATGGTTATCGCTGATACAGAGATTATGCTGATTAAATAAATCAAAGAAATTATATAAGCCAGAGACAGTGCTCTGGTGGCTCGTTTACCTTTTATGGCCATGGAGATCGTCTCGAATACATGTATGATTAAATGATATAGTTAGCGCAGAGAGATATTTTAAATTTTCCATATACGATTTATTTTAAACATAATGGATATTACAATGGCTTTTGAATTCACAAAGACCAAAATCCTTCGATAGCAGAAGACAGGATGCTCTCGAATGATGTATCTTTTCAGATCGAAAGTAGCTGGGTCCATTCATCGAGGGAGTCTCAAATGTTTTTAAGAAGACGTTGTGCCAGCTCATCCTGAAATATCGCAGTAGCTTCGAGCAGTCCCATATATATTCATGCCAAAGAACACGGGTATATAACAGTGAGGATTTTTCAGCCAGCGCTTCCGGTCAGGCACCGGGTGCTGCTCAGCAGAACGGCCAGGGTCTTTTTTTTCCGCACCAGCACTCCGGCCTGTTGGCATGAGCCCCAAATCCTTCTCGAGATTTCCGCGGTCTAAATATAGGAGAGGGTGAGAGGAATGATTTGGTGAGTCGATTATGAAAGCTATAGGGATTGTCGGAAGTCCGAGAAGGAACGGAAATGTCGATACGCTTGTTCAGGCCGTGCTGGACGGTGCCGAAGAGGCCGGATATCAGACGACGAAATACCATCTGAATGATATGAGGTACTCCGGATGCCAGGCATGCAACTACTGCAAGAGCCACGAGAACTGCAGGCTGGATGACGATTTATCAGGGCTTCTAAGCGCAATCTCAAATGCCGATGCAGTCGTATTCGGATCTCCGATATACTTCTTCCAGTTTACTGGCCAGTTTCGTCTGATGGTAGACCGGATGTACTCACTCATTGATGAGGAGTTCAAATCCCGACTCAGTCCCGGCAAGAAGGCCGTGATAGTCACCAGCCAGGGCGACCCAGACCCCGATGCCTACGACAACGTCCCCAGGGAGTTCGCCAAAGCCCTGAGCCTGCTGGGCTTTGAGGTGATCGATACGATCAAGATGGTAAGCGGCATCGCCCCAGACGACGTAAAGGGCAGAGGAGACCTGCTCGAGAAGGCAAGGGAGGCAGGCAGGTCGTTATGATCATGGAAGAGATCTTTAAAGCGGCGGTGCGCGCGGGAAGGCCCTTGATCCATACTGGACTTCGATAGGTCTTTTTCGGAAAAGAGCTACTACTTTGAGGTATCAATTCGGTGTGGTGAGAGAGCCTTGGCCAAGATGAAGATTCG
>MVQI01000079.1 GCA_002067795.1 Methanosaeta sp. PtaB.Bin039 | reverse complement strand
AAAACCGGTGATGAGCTTATCGCAGACGATCAGAATCTTGGGGTCATCCTCTTCCTTGAACTTCCTGATGATCTCCTGTTCCTCTGCCTTGGAGTGCTGATAGGGCTGGAAATATGTACTGTCGTTATGGACGGCTGATATCAGAACCTCATGAGAGGGACCATGCAGCTCATTTAATATCTCATTATAGCGTATCGCCGCTCTGCGGTTCACGGCCACTATCTGGGCCTTGAATTTGTTTGGCAGGATGTGTTCCTTATAATGTTTTATGATATCAAGCACAATTTCCCTCAACCTGGGTTTGGCCATGGCCAATGCAGCTCGGGTGGCGTATCTCTTCTTTATCTCTCGCCGCTCCTCGGGGGTGCAATTGGCAAATATGCGATTGAAGAGCTCCTCAAGAGACGGCCCGAATACGCTGAGATCAGGCATACGTGCCTCGTAGAGTATCTCCACAGTGACACCATCGGCCACAGACTGGTTGTGGTCATAGCGGTCGATGTAGCCACCGAACGTCTGCCGGGTGTCCCGGTCTTTCTTGAAGAGCGGAGTCCCGGTGAACCCCAGGAAGCAGGCATTGGGCAGAGCTCGCCTCATGTTTGCGGCCAGGGATTTGTACTGACTCCGGTGGGCCTCGTCGGCCAGGACGAAGATATTGGCGTTGTGGCTCAGGATGGGATAAACTGCGGCCGCATCCTGGAACTTCTGGATAGTGGTCATGACCGTCTGGCCCACGGGATTGCCAAGCAGCTCCTGCAAGTGCTTGGATGACTTGGCCTCGGTTGGATTGGGAAAGCCGCATCTTTCGAAGGTGCCATGGATCTGGCGGTCCAGGTCGGTGCGGTCGGTGACGATGATCATAGTGGGATTGGCCAGCTCCTTCCGTCTTCTCAGCTTCACTGCCGTCCAGAGCATAGTCAGGCTCTTGCCGCTGCCCTGCCAGTGCCAGATCACTCCTCCCTGTCGGTCCTTTTTAGTCACGCGCTCTACGGTCTTGTTGACCGCCCGGAACTGCTGGTATTTGGCAATCTTCTTGATCACTCTGTTCTGCTCTCGTTCGAAGACCACGAAGTTCTGGATGAGGTCAAGCAGGTTCTCTTTGGAGCAGACGCCGAAGAGGAAGACATCCTGGGATGTGGGGGTGTGGCCGAGCTCGTCTCTGATCCCGTCTAGCGTCCAGGGGTAAGGATCCTTCCATTCCGACCAATGGCGTGGAGGCGTGAAGTTGGTGGCATACTTGGCTTTGTCCCGGTGGGTTATGGCGATGATCTGCACAGTATGGAAGAGCTGGGGGCAGCCAAGGTTGTGATATTCGTTATCCATCTCCTGGTAGCGGAAGACCTGAGTCAAGCCCTCTTCCAAGGGGGTTCTAAGGGTAGGGCTCTTGCACTCTATCACTGTTACAGGCAGGCCGTTGATGAACAAAACCAGATCGGGAATATTTTCTTTGTAATTGAAGACTCTGAACTGGCGGACGACGTTGAACACGTTGTTCTCAGGATGCTGGTAGTCTATGAGCAACACATCCTGGCTCTTTTTGCCCAGGCTGTCTCCAAGATCCTGCAGGACGGTGGTGCCTCGCTCCAGCATGCCATGAAGCTTCTCGTTGGCCTCGATTACAGAGGTGGCCTGGACGCTGGCAATGGCCCGGACGACTCGCTGGGCATTATCCTCGCTGATCCAGGGGTTGAGGCGCTTGATGGCGTCGAGCAGAGGATCTGTGAGGATTACGTGCTTGAGGGACTCTCGCATCTCCTCGGCCTTTTTGGCGTCGATCTCCTTCCACCCCAGATGCTGAGTGAGGACCTCGACAGCCGGATCTTCGACCTCCAGAAGCTCCTTGGCGTCAGGCATGTTCGTCCACCTTTACCCTAACTCGGCCGGTGAGGAGATCCCTCATGAGGCCTCTTTGAATTAAACAAAGGTTATTACGGTATTGATTTTCACATTCGAGCCTTTGATCAATTGACAAAAAGATGTTTGCTATCTTGCACTGCTCCTGCAATGAAGGCGAGCAACAAGGATATGCATTTAACAAGGTACTTGTTATGTTAGGAAATGTTGACCCGCCACCAGCTGCGAGCTTGTATATCCGCGGCACTTCATGCATCAGATAATGCCTTATAAAAAGAGTACTTCCTTTGTTGGACTTCCCACGAATCGCTGCAACACCTCGGCCGATGCAATATTCCCTATCCGCTGAATTTAGACGTCCCGTGCTGCTGCCCCGAACGCAGAATAGTATATCTCCTTTCTTGCAGACTTTGGTGGGGTTAGTGGTCCATTGGATAGGCTTAGGGCAACTTTGCCCAAATTCAGTGGGACCATTTATTAGCGGCATCCCATCCCCGATTTCATTATATGTACTGCCGGGCGGCGACTGCCCCATCTCTATTTGAGCTAACCTGGATAAATTCGTTATCTCCCATTTTTTTTGGGCAGCCTTTGTGACGAAGACATATTGCATCAGGCCCTTCTTCATCTGCTCTGTCTGGGTAATGATGGCATCGGTCTGCTCGATGGCCGCATCCACGGCGGAGAGGATGGCGGCGATCTTGCGCTGCTCATTCAATGGAGGCTTCACTACTATAAAATTCTCAAATTTATCCTTAGGTAGATAGGATATTGTTGTTCCAGTTGAAAGCAATTGCAATCGCTTTGCGTAGCTTATCATTAAGTAATATAAAAATTCTGTATCAAATGTGTTCTTGGGAACGATACCAATAAAAGTTTGGTTTGTGATAAGAGGATTTTCTGCAATTGCGCAAATTCCCAAATTTGCGCTACATGAACAAATTACCGTGCCTTTAGGAAATACCTTAAGATTCATTTTCGAAATTGTGTCCTTGTCAACAAAATATCCATTTTTAGAAGTGCAAAGATATTTTCCATTAATATCATCGATCCTACACCAAGGAATCTGCCCACGGAATTGTTTTGGTTTATCCCTCATCGGAACGATCAAATCCTCGACATGGTCCCCCAGCTTAGTTAGATTCCAATATTTTGGAATCATCCCAAGTACAGTCTCTTTATAATCGCCTAAAATATCGCCGGGTTGCGTCTCAGATGATACTTCAATTCCCATAACCCAGCTCCTTCAGGTACCCATCCATCTGCGACTCGATCTCCCTGCGCCTGGCCTCCAGCTGCTTTAGTTCTCGAAGCGCCTCGGCCACATCGATCTGCTCCTCTTCGGGAGCGGTGTCCACATAGCGGGAGATGTTCAGGTTGTAATCGTTCTCCTCGATTTCAAAGAGCTGCACCACTCGACAGTACTTGGGCATGGCCTGATAACTTCTGTATGCCCCCACGATTTTCTCGATATCCTCCGGCCGGAGCTTATTCTGCTTCTTGCCCTCCAGATAATCCTGAGAGCCGTCTACGAAAAGTATCGAGCCTCTTCTCTCTCGCGGCTTGTTCTTGTTGATGACCAGTATGGCCGCAGGTATGCCCGTGCCATAAAAGAGCTGAGCAGGCAGGCCGATCACAGCCTCGATGATATCCTCCTTGCATATACCCTCCCGGATCCGGCCCTCGGCACCACCACGGAAGAGCACGCCATGAGGCACCACCACGCCCATCTTGCCCTCCTGGTTGAGAGTGGCTATCATGTGCTCCACGAAAGCAAAATCGCCCTTGGTCTTGGGTGGCACCCCATAGTGGAACCGGCCGTAGCCATCGCTCTCCGCCACCTCGTAGCCCCATTTATCCAAAGAGAAAGGCGGATTGGCTATAACCCGATCGAAGAGCATCAGCTGGCCGTCAATCAGAAGCTTGGGCTCCCGGATCACATCGCCCTTTCGGATATCGGCATCCGGCAGACCATGGAGGAGCATGTTCATCTTGCAGATGCCCCAGGTGCCTATGTTCTTCTCCTGGCCGAACAGCGAGAGGTTCTTGGGGTTTCCGCCGTTCCTCTTCACGTGCGCCCCGGACTCGATGAGCATGCCTCCGGATCCAGCGGTGGGGTCGCTCACCCTCATGCCCTCCTTGGGGTCGAGGATGGCTACCAGCAGCTTCACCACCATTCGGGGTGTGTAGAATTCGCCGCCCTTCTTGCCGGCATCGTCTGCGAACCTCTCGATCAGAAACTCATAGACATCGCCCAGGACATCCGGGTTCTCAAGATCGCTGTTCTTCAGGGGAATGGCTGAGAAATGCTGTACTAGCTGGAGGAGAGTGCCATCTCGCTGTTTGACATCGCCCAGTCTATCAGAGTTGAAGTCTATGGAGTTCAGGACCCCTTCCATCATAGGGTTTTGGTCTTCCAGAGCACTGCAAGCCTTGTTCAGGTTGTCACCGATCTGGCTCGTGACCTTTCTGATGCTCTCCCAGCGAGCACGCTCCGGCACGAAGAACTGGTGCTCATCAGGATCGTTCCAGGCC
>MVQI01000078.1 GCA_002067795.1 Methanosaeta sp. PtaB.Bin039 | reverse complement strand
GTGGGGCATCCACAAATCGCCGGTGTTGGCAGTTCCCGGTGTCGATCCCCAGTTCCACGTGGGGTCCTGAGACCCGATGGTGTCCGCATCCACGAAGGTCTTGTCCTGGATCACCAGCGGGATTCCGACGTCCGGCAGCACCTTAGAACCGGGGATGTTGGCCCCTGATAGATTGCTTCCGTTAATCAAATCCTCCTCAACCTGATCTGTTATCAGGTACCCGGCCGCCTCTCCGGCATAGACGTTGAGCCTGGTGATGCCGTAAGAGTGGTCGTGATAGAACATCAGCCTGGCACTCTGCTGGTTGTTGTAGTAGAAGGTCATCGATCCGTCGCCGGGATCAGGCATGCCAGGGACATTTTTGACGCTGACACCCTTTGGATAGGATGTCGTCTCTCCTGCCGGGGTGATCCACTGATGGGGAGTCCCGTCGCTTATCCACGGGACGTATCCGCCATGCAGGTGAAGCGTTGCCCGGTTCTGGGGGTACATAGCCATGACGTGTCCGACAGTTGTGGCATCGCCTCCCGGATTCATCTTGAGCTGGACCTGGAACTTCATCTTGTCAGCGGAGATCGACGTCACCCGGAACTCGCCGTTATAGGCAGGAGGCTCAAAGCCGTGAAGCAGGACCTTCTCGCCCACCTTGAAGCTATGGGCCATAGAGGTCGTGATCTCCACCGTGTTTCCGGCCACATGCATCGCCATCATTGGCATGGCCATATTCGGACCGGCTCCAGAGCCCATCACCGTGCTGTCAACCGGTATGAAGAGGTCTCCACCCGCATCGACCGGAAGCTTGTTGGTGAACTTGATGCGCACCGGCGTGTCCCGCTTGGCCAGGATCACTGGGCCCAGGTAGGATATTGGGGCGACGTCAGCACCGTTCTTGACCTGCACATATCCCCTCAGCTTTGTTGGGGGAAGGTCTGCGTGCATCTTCTGGGTGTACTGCCGCAGCTCGATCTCGTAATAGTCGCTACCAGTATACGTAGTTGTGTCAGGAACGCCTATTGTGAGAAGTGGCAGTGGATCGACGAATTTCCGGATTCCGCCGCTGAGCGACCCCGAACCTAGACCTATTGTGGCAGTGGCCGCAGCGCCTGTTCCAGTCAAATCCGTGATTGTCACAACGGGGGCAATGTAATCGACACCAGGAGAGCCTATTGTGATAGCCGTGATAGTGCCATTGACAACCGTAGCCGATGCGGTAGCGCCCGAGCCGATGTTGTAGACATCCTCGATAGTGACAACGGGACCGGAATACCCTGAACCTCCGCTATCCACCGTGATGCCGGTTATCGGACCTCTTGGCATGGGGCTGTTGGCATAGTTCGGATACGGTCCGAAGTAGTGGATCTGTGCGTCCGGAGTAAGGGGAAGCGCGGCACCAGGAGCGCCCACGTCCACGCCGACCTCAGCTTCCAGAGCCTTGGACTCGGCCAAAGCCTCTTTGTAGCGCTCTGCGGCTGCTTTCCGCTCTTCAGGCAATGCCATTCTTAATCTCATGTAGTACTGCGAATATGATGAGACATTCGCCCCGATATCGGGCAGAGCAGATAGGTTAAACGCCCTGTCGGCCTTCTCAGGGACGGCGCTGCCAGGTACGATGTTGTCAGGGATAGCGTTGTCAGGAATCGCGTTGTCGGGCACAGCAGTACAATTTGTCGACACGAGCAACGCAAGCATCATGACAGCAATGAGCAAGATGCCCGCAAGCCCGATGCCGATATGGCTCGTATTATCATCTCTACGGCGCCTATCAGTCAGTAAATTCTTATTATTCATATATTTATCACCTACATTTAATTTGAAAACACAATAATGTAACTCTGATTAAATTTGCTATCTGCCGATCATTATCGTCCCCCCGTCTTATCAGTTAGAGCTCTAATATAGATCCCATTCTAAATATTTTTTCATTAGATTTAAAGATATTGTCTATCAGGGGAAAGGTTGCCAGCGAAAGGAAAAATCTTAAAGATTGATTCAAAACCCGTGCACGGCAAAATCGATATCTTCGAAGCTCGAGACGGCTTTTTAATGTAGCGCCTCTAAATAATCCTGCGCAGCCAGAAATGGCCGAATCGATTGTTCAAGACCTTATATAATTGTAGAGTCCTGTGAGCTTTTCACGAGAGGCATGGTAGTCATATTACCTGCGGATTCATACATTATCACAACCCAAACAATCTATGGCCTATTCCAAAAATAGCTTCGGTAGGTATTTTCTCCAGAACGCCTTATCAGGAGTCTTAAGTCTATTGAAGTCCAAGCTTCCATGGGGCCTATTGTTATGTCAGTCTGGAGACTCGTGAAATAATGCGAGATCACATCTAAGTCTCCTGTATATGTAAAACAGTTTTTCAAGCGTATCGTTTTTCTGTGGATGCTTTGCTCTTGCCAGAATACGCTTTATGCTATGCATTTCCAGGCGATCCTTGGATTGGCTATGCCAGGCATCATCTTCACGAATTCGATGAGCACCAACTCGCTTCCAGGATCTGGGATCAGTTCCTCAAGGGACATAACTATCCAAATTCATCGGCCAATTATTCCGGGAAACGTATACCGTTCTCCGCATTGATCTTTCGAAGACTCGCCATCAGCTTGGATCTTCCTTGATGCTGAAAGGATTGATCGTCAAAGAAGGTTTCCATCCAGGATGACACTTCCATCACATCAGATCCTGGCAGATCCGGCAATAAGCCTCGCGGTGACGAATCAAGAACTCGACGGAGCAAGGATGAGACCTAGGCAAAGAAGGGCAACGAATTGCATTTTGGTATAAGCTGCATGAAAATGTTGACACGCAGTATGGTTTGATTCGAGCAATTTGAGACCACTACCGCTTCGGTCCACGACCGCCAGGTAGATTTATCCAGAGTGAGTGAGACCATCTACAGGGACAAAGGCTATTTTGTATCACCCGCGAGAGGCAAATCTGTAACCATGTGGAGGGCGAAGAGAGGCCACCCCTTGAGCTCCTGGAACAAGAGACGCAATTTGAGGATCAGCAATAATAAGAGCGCCTGGCGAGAGGCCATTTGCAGTGATTAAGACGATATTCAAGGCGGCTCATGTGCTCGTTACCACAATTAGAAGAGCCCATATCAAGATGATTTTCACTGAGATCGCCTGCTATTTGTATCAGTTGGGAACGCTATGCGGAGCTGGAGTCATCTGATCTGGTGGAGGCAACCAAAGATCTGGAGATAAATAAATATTAACCTAAGTACGAACATATCCTATCGAACCCTCTTGCACATAACCATAATTCACAGCAGTTCTTGTATATTCAGAGAAGCTTGTGGTATAAAAGTGATCTTTGGCAGTTGGACTATACATCCTATATACTAATGCAGTAGCTACATCATTGATCCGGTACAGATAGCCCACAAGTCCCTCCTGCAAATAACCGTAATTTACAGCGGTTGTACTATATTCATTATAGCTTGTTGTATAAAAGTGGTCTCTGGCCTTGGGGCTATACATCCTATATAAAGGAATTGTTCCGGCAACATTATTCCCGGAAATAAAGCCCAAGGCGCCCTCTTGTTTATACCCATAGTACACTGCAGTTGTGCTATATTCGTTGAAACTGGTTGTATAGAAATGATCTCTGGCATAAGGATTATACATACGATACAGAGTAAGTGTGCCTGAAGGTCCAAATACTTCAGGCATTCCATACATTTTCTGAACCCCCGCAGTATCTCCGCTGCCCAACGTCCTCTGCACGTCGTTGTAGCTGTTCATTATCTGACTCCAATCAGAATATCTCGGATCGCTGGCGGGCAACGTATATAGATCCCCCAGACCTATGGTATGCCCCAGTTCGTGAAGGGCCACCGTCTGCACGTCGAAGGGCTGGCCGGCTGCACGCAGCGTGCCGTCATCTGCGCTGGTTGACCAATCGACATCTGTGTTGTAGCTCACATCCGACTCCATCACCGAGTAGTAGCCGTCAACAATTGGCGTATTGTACCTGGTCCGAGAGTAGGCTAAGGCCCCTGGAGCTTTGGTCAGCTTCTTCCAGGCATGAACATTCACTTCATCATAGGGATCGTCTGCGCTTACCGTGCCGCTGGGGATTACCACTGTCCCATAGGCGAAGAGTTTCTGGCCAACGGCGTCTTCCCAGGTGTTCGCCGCCGCTGTTATCGCCGCCTGGGCCTGGTCAGCGGTCAGACCTTCACCGGTGAGCTGATCATCGGTCCGCAGATATAGCTGGATCTTTGGATCCCTGGTATTCCACCGCCATTTTGGTTCTGTAAATGCATAGGAGGACGACGAGCCGCCCAATTCCTGCGTGGCCACATGGTCGGCAGATGCCCTGCTTTCCGCCACTACCCCGAATGTGCCCACACCATCCTCCATCGCCCGCAGTCCCTGCACCGCCAGGCCCTGGTCGGAGCCGGCGATGCGGGAGAGGTCCTCTGATCCCATCCACTCAACCCCGTCCACCCTCACCTGACCATCCACATAAGAGCCGATGGTTGATCCAGCGCTCAGGTCTGCCCCCAGCCTGCCCTGGCCCTGGAAGCTGCCCCACACCCTCATCTGGTCCTTGGAGGAAAGTGTTTGAGAGCCGATCCGGCCGGTCTGGCCGGATATATCTGTATCCTGGGTGGCCAGCACCCCGACTCCAGCACTCACCGCCTGCTCCGTCTGAAGATCGCCGCCTACCACAGCAGCCGACTGGGCAGCAAATATGCCGGACTGGCCCCCGATGCCTGCCACCAGATCGCCACTTCCGGAAACGCCCTGGATTAGGCCAGCACCGTCATCTATGGCCTGCGACGAGAGCTGCAGAGAGAATGAGCCCTCGCTTGCAATGCTGCTGTGAACAGAGGCCACGCCACTAGATACCGTCTGATGGATGCTGTTTTCACCCATGCCGGAGGCTTGCCCACGCTGGGATAGGAAACCATCTCCCAAAGAGGCCTCCATCCGCATGGAGATTGAGCTATCCAGTAGGTAGCGGCCTGTCAAGGAGACGCCGCCCTCGGAGCCAACCGAGCCAAAGCTGGCGGAGAGGGACGCACTGGGCTCTGCCAGCAAGAGGGCTGATAATAAGAACCATGCCAAGATGTGAGGAGCTCTGGTCTCTAACATGTGGCCACCCGGGAGACTGATGGAGGTTTCTGCCTCCATGAATACCCAAGGCAAATTAAGCCTTTTGGCAGGTG
The DNA here is from genome assembly GCA_002067795.1 of Methanosaeta sp. PtaB.Bin039. Classification (GTDB taxonomy): domain Archaea; phylum Halobacteriota; class Methanosarcinia; order Methanotrichales; family Methanotrichaceae; genus MVQI01. The sequence goes on along the minus strand of MVQI01000078.1, from coordinate 9,446 downwards.
ACGGACAAGATAAATTGACCTGATCCAAGCGATTTGTGTGGAAGCTTATCGATCTTCCAGCAAAGATGGACTGCCGCTTCAATAGAACATGCTCAATGACTTCAAAAAGATGTAAGCCGCTCCGTTTATAGGCCCAGGCCAACAGTCGGCTGCTCCCATTACCTCTATAACCCTCCTCCACCCAAACGCCCTTGACAGCATACATGTCCCTCACACCCGGAATCGCCGTGCCCCGCCATCTTGGAGAGACCGCCCGCCGCCGCCTGATTGAGCTTGGGCTCTTCGACAAATCCAGGCGTGCGACCTCCGATTCAGAAGAGGTATTCCTTCCCGTCCTGGCCGAACCAGCAGCTATTGACATCCCCTTCCGAACAGTGCAGATGGAGTTCACATCTGATCGGCGCCGGCTGACCGCAGAGGACCTGCTGGGCAGGCCTGTCAGCTTCGAGGTTATAGGCGACATCGCCATACTCGAGGACCCGCAGACGGAAGCAGCAGCGCAGGCCCTTCAAAAGGCCCACAAGACCATAAAGGTGGTCTTAGCAGCAGAATCGGAAGTGGAGGGCGAGTTTCGCACCAGACGGTTTTGCAAACTTGCAGGCGAAGATCGCACCTGGACAGTCCACCGTGAAAACGGCCTGGCCCTGGCTGTTGACCTGGAGAAGGCCTACTTCACCCCACGCCTGGGCACCGAGAGGAAGAGGGTGGCAGATCAGGTCAGGCCAGGAGACATGGTGCTGGATATGTTCGCCGGGGTTGGGCCCTTTGCGCTGCTCATGGCAAGACGGGGCGGGCGCGTCGTCGCCATAGACAAGAACCCTTCAGCCATCAAGCTGCTGCGTGACAACGCCGCCAAAAACAGGCTGGAACTGGAGATACTGGAGGGCGACGCCGGCCTTCTTGCAGGCGCGTTTGCAGGCAAAGCAAGGCACATCGTCATGAACCTGCCACACAGCTCCGCCAGGTTTTTGCCAGCCGCTATTGCGGCAGCTGCGCCTGGCGGGGTGATCCACTACTACGCCTTCGCCCCGGAGGACGACCTGTACAGGGACGCAAAAGCCGCAAATGCCGCGGCGCAGGATCTCGGCCGAGAAATTGAGGTCCTGTACCGGGGAGTTGTGCGCAGCTACTCCCCACACTGGTTCAATATAGTCCTGGACCTGCAGATAGCCATGGGATAGCGTATCACGTCGATTGCCTTAACCGAAATCTTTATATTCGTCGCGGTGCGAACTAGAATACGGCAAAAGTCGGATTAATTTTCCTCCCTCCTACATCCCACGCGACTTTTGCCCCCTCCTTTTGGTTCAATGCAATCCCCGGACCGATCTCCGGGGACTGCTCCCAGTACTGCTTGCTATATTATTCCACCTGCAGATCGGGGCCCAACTGGGTGCAGGAAGCCAGGCCAGAAATCGAAATCTACCAAGACAGCAAATATACCAGGCTGCAGTGCCGAGCAGGTGAGCATCGCATCCTCCAGGTCGAGACGCCTGGCCCCATACGTCGATTGTCTTAACCGAAATCCTTATATTCGACCCAGGACGTAGAGCCAATCGGCAAAAGTCGGATGATTTCTCTCTCCCTCCTACATCATGTACGGCTTTTGCCCCTCCTTTCTCAAAGTGGCCCGGTACCTGGCGACCACGGCGGGAAGCCCTTAAATATCGGCAAAAGGATGAGAGGAGTTCGTCAATCGGCCCAAATGGGGCTGTGAAGGTCGAAATTTGATAGATGATACCGCTCTGCTCTGGATTTTGTTCAACGCACTTGTCCTCCTGCTACTGGCCCTGGACCTTGGAGTATTTCACCGTGGATCGCACCGGGTCAGCATCAGGGAGTCCCTGATCTGGAGCGTTGTGTGGACCGCCCTTGCCCTGGCCTTCAACCTGGGCATATTCCTGTGGCACGGCTACGACACAGCCCTTGAGTTCATGGCTGGCTACATGATAGAGAGAGCCCTCTCTGTTGACAACCTCTTCGTCTTCCTGATGATCTTCACCTACTTCCGGGTGCCAGAAGATCACCAGTACAAGGTGCTGTTCTGGGGCATACTGGTTGCCCTGGTGATGCGAGGGATCTTCATAGCCACCGGCATAACCCTGATATCCCATTTCGACTGGCTCATCTACATCTTCGGGGCTTTCCTGATCATAACCGGCATCAAGATTGCACGACAGAAGGAGGACGAATTCTGCCCCGACAGAAATCCGCTGGTCAGGCTTTTCCGGCGGCTTGTGCCCACCACCGACCAGTACCACGGCGGCCGCTTCATCACGGGGAAGAGCGGGGCAAGGATGGCCACTCCTCTGCTGCTGGTCCTTGTTGCGGTAGAAGTGACCGACCTGATCTTCGCCATGGACTCGATACCTGCTGTGCTGGCCATCACCCTTGACCCCTTCGTGGTCTATACATCAAACGTCTTCGCCATCCTGGGTCTGCGGGCCCTGTACTTCGCCCTCGCCGGCTGCGCCCAGATCTTCTGCTACCTCAACCGCGGAGTCACCCTGATACTGATATTCGTGGGTTCGAAGATGATGCTCTCAGAAGTGCTGCCCATACCCCCAGCCCTGGCCCTTGGAGTGGTGGCGGCCATCCTGCTCCTCTCAATCCTGGCCTCCCTGGCCAGGCCGCTGCCCTCAACCTGCCACGACCAGCATCTGCGATGAAGCGGCCGCAAGGCAACCGCAACGGCTAATACGCCACCCAGGCGATCTACAGGTAAGGAGAGATGGCCACGACCAACATCACCTCCGAGAGGAGCGGGCTTACCCGGGAGGAGGCCAGGTCCCGTCTTTGGTCCCACGGCTACAACGAGCTGCCCTCAGCCGATAAGAAGGGCATCCTTGATCAGGCGAAGGATGTGGTCAGAGAGCCCATGCTGCTTCTCCTTCTCGCCTGCGGCGCTATATACTTCCTGCTTGGCGACCGCCGAGAAGCCCTGATACTCCTGGGATTCGTCTTCGTTGTTGCAGCCATAACCATATACCAGGAGAGAAAGACCGAGCGCGCCCTCGAGGCGCTGCGTGACCTCTCAAGCCCTCGGGCGCTGGTGATCCGGGACGGGGAGCGGGTGCGAATTCCCGGCAGGGAGGTCGTACCAGGCGACCTGATGGTCCTTGGGGAAGGCGACCGCGTAGCAGCAGACGGAGTTCTCCTTGACTGCGCCAACCTGCATATCGACGAGTCACTGCTCACCGGTGAATCGGTCCCTGTCAGCAAGACCTGGTGCAAGGACACCCTTGCACACGAGCGGCCTGGAGGCGACGGGACGCCGTTCGTATATTCCGGAACCCTTGTTGTCCAGGGCCACGCGGTAGCTGAGGTGACCGCCACTGCAAATCACACGGAGATAGGCAGGATAGGCACCGCCCTCTCATCCATACCGCCAGGCGAGACAAGGCTGCAAAAGGAGGTCCGAGCGATAGTACGCACCCTCAGCCTGGCCGGAATAGTCCTCTGCCTCCTGGTGATGGTGATATACGCCCAGGGGCGAGGCGACTGGCTCGGCGGATTTCTGGCCGGCATAACCCTGGCAATGGCCATCCTGCCTGAGGAGTTCCCGGTCGTGCTCACGATCTTCCTCGCCCTGGGAGCCTGGCGATTATCAAAGAGCCGGGTCCTGACCCGTCGGGTGCCGGCTGTGGAGACCCTGGGGGCTGCCACGGTGCTATGCACCGACAAGACAGGCACGCTGACCCAGAACCGGATGACCCTTCAGGAGGTATTCGCAGCCGGCCAGGGCTACAGCACAGCATCCCGGCTGCCGGACGAAGCCCTAAAAGTGATCGAGGTGGGGATCTTAGCCGGGGAGAAAGACCCCTTCAACCCCATGGAGAAGGCCCTGCTGGAGGTGGGCAGGCCCTGGCTTCTGCCTCTGGGCCGCCTGCATCCTGACTGGACGCTCATAAGGGAGTACCCACTATCCGCAGAGCTGAAAGCGATGTCGATGGCCTGGCAGACCGGGCCTGGCGGCTCATGCCTGGTTGCTGCCAAGGGGGCGCCCGAGGACGTGCTCGACCTCTGCCACCTCGCCCCGGCCGATGAGGAAAAGCTATCCTCTGCCTCCGTCGCTATGGCCAGCCGGGGGCTGCGGGTGCTTGGCGTCGCCTCTGCATCCAATTGCTGCGGCCAGCTGTTTTTGGACCAGCACGAATTCGAGTTTTCATTTCAGGGCTTTTTGGGCTTCGCCGATCCGCTCCGCCCCTCGGTCCAGGAGGCCGTGGCCCAGTGCCGATCTGCCGGAATCCGGGTGATAATGATAACCGGGGATCACCCTGCCACTGCCCGGCACATTGCCTCAGAGATCGGCCAGCCCGGCGGCGAGACCGTGACAGGTCTGCAGCTCGACCGCATGGACGATTTCGCCCTGCAGGATGCGGTGTCAAAGGCAAACGTGTTTGCAAGGGTCGTGCCCGAGCAGAAGCTCCGATTGGTCCGGGCCCTTCAGGCCAGAGGCGAGGTCGTGGCAATGACCGGGGACGGCGTCAACGACGCCCCGGCACTCAGGGCGGCCAGCATAGGAATCGCCATGGGTGGCAGGGGCACCGATGTGGCGAGGGAGGCAGCAGACCTGGTGCTCCTCGACGACGACTTCAAGTCGATCGTGGAGGCGGTGAGGGTAGGAAGAAGGATATTCGACAACATCAGAAAGGCCATGTCCTATATACTGGCGGTGCACGTTCCGATCGCCGGCCTCTCTCTCTTGCCGGTGCTCATGGGCTGGCCTCTGATACTGCTGCCGGTGCACATAGCCTTTCTGGAGCTGATCATAGATCCCGCCTGCTCGGTGGCCTTCGAGGCTGAGGCCGAGGAGAAAGGCATTATGAAGCGCCCTCCGAGAGACCCTGACCAACCCCTCCTCCGGCCATCTGCCATCTGCCTCTCGCTTCTGCAGGGCCTAATAGTCCTGGCAATCACATCAGCGGTATTCTACATCTCGCTTCGCTCTGGATCTGAGGAAGGGCAGGCCCGTGCCATGACTTTTACGACGCTCGTGATGGCCAACCTGGCCCTGATACTGACCAACCGCTCCTGGTCAGCTACTATTCTGGACAGCATCCGCACCCCCAACCGGGCCTTGTGGTGGATATTCGCAGGCACCCTGCTGCTGATGCTGATGGTCCTGTATCAGCCTTTTCTGCTCGGCATATTTCATTTCGAGAGCCTGCACCCAGACGACCTTGGCCTCTGCCTGCTGGCAGCCGGCCTCTCCGTCCTGTGGTTTGAGCTGCTTAAGAAAGCGCGACTGGCGGAAAGCCGATGAGAGGCAGACCGGTCGAGGACCGCTTCTGGGAGATCGACCTGATACGAGGCCTGCTGGTCTTGGGAATGGCGACCTACCACGCCTTCTTCGACCTGCACGCCCTCCGCGGGTGGGCTGATCCGGCTGCCGGCCCCCTGCTCGCCCTGGCGAGATCGGTGGCATTCGGCTTCGTGCTGCTCGCCGGCGCAGCCCTCTACTTGAGCTTTTTGCGGCAGGAGATAAAAGGCAGACCTCCGCCACTCTCCAGATCGCTGGCCAGGGGCAGCCGGATCTTTGGATGGGGGATGCTGGTCACACTTGCCACCTGGATCTACCCGAGAGAGGGTTTCGTGATCTTCGGCGTGCTTCACCTGATCGGCATATCCATCGTGCTATGCCGCCCTTTCCTGGGCTTGCCGCAGACGTCGCTGCTGGTGGGGACTGCGGCAGTGGCCATCGGAGCCGCCTTAGACGGGCTGCCGGGCGGCTCTCCATGGCTGATACCGCTCGGGCTTCCTCCTGCAGGCTTCTACAGCCTGGACTACCTGCCGATACTGCCCTGGACAGGCGTGTTCCTGATTGGCACAAGCGCCGCTGCATGGGCTTATCCCGGTTACCGCCGTCGGTTTCGTCTCCCTGCCTGGGCCGGCAGGCTGCCTGAAACCCGGCCGGGCCGATGCCTGATCTGGCTTGGACAGCACTCGCTGGCCGCTTACCTGCTGCACCAGCCTGCCCTGGCCTGCCTCATCCTTCTCCTGATCCCGTCCTCATAAGATGGAGGTCAGAGAGATGCCAGTACCTGGTCAAACCATCTCCGTGCCGCCCTGACCTTCTCCGGATCGGTCTCCTCATTTAATCCCTCCATCGCATCTCGCAGAGATCGCACCGCCTCCACCGACCCTGGGCATGAAGCATGCAATGTGACCCTCTCATCTCCGCCATAGACCCCAAGGAACGGGAAGATGCGGCAGGAGTGGGGGCGGGCCGGATATATGCGGCACCCTGAAACGGACGGATCGAAGAAACGGCAGGGCCGGACCTTCTTGAAGATCAGGCTCTTTTCGTCCCGGGAGAGGTACTTCTTGGATGCACGGCTGAGAGGGAGCTTGAGGTGACGTGACAGGGCCTGGGCATCCTCTGGCAGCAGTCGGATCGGGTCCCCGGTCCGGCAGCATGTCCCGCATCGCTGGCACTCGAAGAGCAGGTGGCAGGCCAGCCGGTAGTAGTCGGCCTGCGAGATGGCAGGAACCGAGAGCTCCTCGGCTCGAACGTCGCCCCACAGCGACGTGGCCGTCTTCAGCATCTGCGCCACCTGCCTGGCCTTGCTGCCGCCCTCGCCCATGCTCTCATCCACCCCAGCCGAGCGTCTGCAGTCCTGCGGAGAATAATATCGTCAGGATCACGCTCCAGATAATCGTTCCCGCGGAGATCCAGAGCATCAGCGAGCGAGGATGAGCACCCAGCGCCACGCCTATCGCTGCTCCCAGGGGAACCCCACTGATCAGTGGGGCAGACAATCCGAGACCAGCCACGCCGAACCGCTCCCAGATGCGCCTGGCCCAGCCGTCCTTGCCGGGGCTTCGACCGGTCCGGCAGAGAAGCCATGAGCGCAGCCTCTCGCCGGCCAGGATCACCCCGCCGGCGCCAAAGGTGGCGCCTGCTGCCGAGATTACGCAGACCAGGGCCGGGTTCAGCCCCATCGCCAGGCCCAGGGGTATGGCCCCCCATAGCTCCACCAGGGCAAGGCAAGCCACGCTCAGAATCTCCCACGCCGCAGCCATTTACCTGCTCCATGAGATGCCACCTATTTTACATTTCGGCCAACCAAAAGCTGCTAATGGCTGAAAGGGAAAAGACTGCACCCATTGTGAGCAAGCAGACATCACCGTGGTACCGGCCGGGCTTACGCTTCCAGTGCCAGCGTTGCGGCCGATGCTGCCGGTCGGCCGGGGTCGTGTGGCTCTCGGAGGAGGAGGCTGAGGCGATGGCAGCAACGCTTGCTCTGCAACTTTGGAGGTTTCGCCTCGACTTCCTTGTGGAGGCTGAACAGGGCTACTTCCTGCGTGACCGGCTGAACCGCGACTGCGTGATGCTGGAGGAAGGGGCCTGCCGGGCTTACCCTGGCAGGCCAATCCAGTGCCGGACATATCCGTTCTGGCTGGAGATCCTGAAAAGCAGCGAGAGCTGGCAAGAAGAGGGGACACGATGCCCCGGCATCGGCCGGGGCCGGCTGTGGAGCTTCTCAGAGATCCGGGGGATAATGGGGCAGGTCTGACCAGAAAGCCACAAAGGCTGCTTCAGGCAGCCGATCAGACCGAGGGCTGCTGCTGGCTGATGCAGTGCAGAGTGCCCAGTCCGTGCACAAGTGCCCCAGCCTCGATGCCAACAGTGCGGCGGCCTGGGAAGGCCTTTGAGATTATCTCCAGCGCCCTTCGGTCGTTGGGGTCGCCGAAGACCGGCACCAGTACAGCCCGGTTTCCGATATAGAAGTTCGCGTAGCTGGCTGGCAGACGCCGGTCGCTGCCCACGCGGCCTGGCATCGGCAGCCTTATCACCTGCAGAGGCTGGCCGTCCTGGTCGCAGGAAGCCTCCAGGATCTCGAGGTTCTCCAAAAGAGGACCGAAGTTCTGGTCGTCTTCGTCATCTTCCAATGCGCAAAGCACGGTTCGTGGGCCGGCGAACCTGGCGATATCGTCAATGTGGCCGTCGGTGTCGTCGCCGGCTATGCCCTCGCCCAGCCATATGACCTTGTCGATCCCCAGGTACTCCTGCAGCCGCAGCTCGATATCAGCCCTCTTGAGGTGAGGATTGCGGTTGGGATTGAGGAGGCACTGCTCGGTTGTGAGAAGCGTTCCCCGGCCGTTGACCTCGATGGAACCGCCCTCAAGCACCATCCCGGGATAGAAGGACCGGACGTTCAGGATCCGGTTGATTGCGCATGGGACCTTGTTGTCCCCCAAAAGCTCGCAGTACTTGCCGCCCCAGGCGTTGTACGTCCAGTTGACCATTGCCAGGGTGCCCATCTCCCGGTTGACGAGAAACGTGGGTCCGTAATCCCTGAACCATACATCGGCATAGTCCAGCACATGCAGCCGCACCCCTGGGCCGGCCAGGCCCCTCTCCTCCAGCCTGCCCAGCACAAGGTCGAGCATCTCATCGTCCCTGACCAAAAGCTCCACACGCTCGCCTCCGGAGAGGGCCGAGATGATGGCCATGTAGGATTCCTCCACCTGAGCCAGGTCCGGGAAGCTGTCCAGGTCGTGCGGCCAGGAGAGCCAGACAGACTCGTGCTCCTCCCACTCAGCAGGCATGTGAAATCCGCACTTCCGCGGGGTGGCCGGACCTGGCAGCAGATGCGCCACCTGGCCCAAACCCAGCAGCGGCCCGTAGACATCAGGGCGGCGGTTCCTCAAGAAACCCCACCCCTCCTGCACCGTTTCGGTCAGGTCCAGGTCCACCTCAGCCACGAGAACCTCCTCCCCATCACCGGCCCTGGCGACCACCCGTCCGAATGCGTCGCACAGGAAAGAGCCGCCCCAAAACTCCAGCTCACCCTCGCGGCCGCAGCGGTTGACCGCCGCCACAGCCACACCGTTGGCTATTGCATGTCCTCTCTGAACCGTCTCCCAGGCCTCCTGCCAGTCCCCCTCCTCTGCGGCCTGGCCGGCGATCCTGCCGATGGCTGTCGGGTAGAGTATCAGCTCAGCTCCAAGAAGGGCGGCCGACCTGGCAGCCTCCGGGAACCACTGGTCATAGCAGATCAGCACCGAGACCCTGCCAAAGCCTGCGGGATAGACAAGAAACCCTCGGTCCCCTGGCAGGAAGTAGCTCTTCTCGTAGAACATTGGGTCGTGTGGGACGTGGGTCTTGCGGTAAGGCGTCAGCAGCCGGCCGTCCCTGTCCAGCACAGCAGCCGTATTGTAGAAATTTTGGCCGCACCTCTCGTATAGCGGCACCACCACAACCGCCCCCCACCTCCTGGCCAGCGATGAGAATGCCTTGGTGGAGGGGCCAGGCACCGCCTCTGCCAGGCCGGGGTCTGGCCTCCCGTCTCTTTGGGGGAAATAAGGGGTGCGGAACAGCTCCGGGAGGCAGATTACATCCGCCCCTTTCTTGGCCGCCTCCTCTGCCATGACCAGGGCTCGACTCAGGTTGTGGTCCAAGTCGTCCCTCATCCTGGTCTGAACCAGACCAACCTTGA
>MVQI01000077.1 GCA_002067795.1 Methanosaeta sp. PtaB.Bin039 | reverse complement strand
ATCCGTCTTCCTCCCAGGGATGTGCTTGATCTGATAGGCATTTGCCAAAACAAAGTCGATATCATTCGCCACAACTTGGAAAATTGGCTGCCAGTAGTTGGCAGTCGATTCAACTGCCAACTTCTGGCAACCATGAGCTAACAACCAGTCCCTGAAGTCCAGAAGACCTTCAAGATCCGTCTCGAATCGGGACTGGATCTTCTGTCCATCTCGGGAAAGGATCGTCGCTACTAAGAACCGCTTGTGGATATCTGCTCCGCAAACTACTTCCCTTTCCATCGACATCATAGTCTCTGTCCTGGTATGGGCAGATTAGCATGTGAGGCAAATTACCATACGCGTTCGAAAGACGCATTCAGGCGCTCACGAAGAGTAGGCCAGTTTTTTCTCGGGATCGAAGGTCCCAAAAAAACAAACACGGCCTGCACTGCCCATACCAAGAACGTCTTAGCGTCGAGCTAGGCTTTCATATTTCCGGCGCGATTTCAGGGAAGTCATGAATGGTTTTTTCAGGGAATATACCCAATCATTTAGGGGATTTGTTGCAAGCTGACCTTAAGTCTGAACAGGGACGATTCGAAAATTCGTCCATCACGCGTTAAGGAAGAACGAATGCGTAGCGATTACAGAGCAGTTCGGAGATAAGGATCGCTATCTCGGCCAAGCTGAATCGGTTCTTGCAGATCGCTTTGTTTATAGGAATTTGATAATAACATCAATATCAAAAGATTTATTAACAAATAAAACTTCTTATAAGAATATGTTTAACGACCTCGCATCCAAGGAATACATCCGCAATTATTGGAGCAATGATGCAAATAGCTACAATAGGTCGATACTGAGTACCATGCAATCTCAGAAGGCCAGAAACGCCTGGCAAGAACTCTTCACTGAAGTGCTCGGGGAAAAAGATCTATCTATCCTTGATGTTGGGACCGGACCTGGAGTCATTGCTCTTCTTCTTGCCGAGCTTGGTCATAATGTCACTGGCATGGACTATTCATATGAGATGCTTTCCAATGCCAAAAAAAATGCTTTGGCTTACGGTCTGCCCGTGGAATTCAGACAAGGTGATGCGGAGAATTTGCCTTTTCAGGATGGTCTATTTGATGCCGTGGTAAATCGACACGTTCTTTGGATAGTGACTAAGCCAGAAAAGGCCATATCCGAGTGGCAAAGGGTTCTGAAACCAGGTGGCAGAATTGTGATCGTAGACGGAAACTGGTACCGTAATGAAGAATCCCTAAAAAGAAATGTATGGCAGTATCTCTCCAAGTTCCTGATTTTAGTGACAGAGCACAGAGATCCTAGAGTAGAGGATTTAGATAAAGAGTTTAAGGAAAAATTGTGGTCGGTGAAGGCAAAACGACCAGATTTGGATGTCAATTTTCTGGCTAACGCAGGATTCAAAGATATCAGAGTTATGAATAATATTAGATCTAGGACTCAGAGCTGGCTAGAGTACCTGAAGAACGGCTACTGGGGTGATATTTTTCTCGTCACAGGAACTAAGCAATAAATTTGTTGGAAGTCAATCTCAGCGGCGCAACCCCGCTGAAAGCGGCGGGGACGATCCGCAAATCGAGAGCTAAGGAGTCAGGACGCCTCCCAAAGCTTTTTCTGGCTGCCTTTGACCAAGAGTATCTCTATGTTGTATCCGCTTTGCAGGACTCGATGATACCTTGGGAACTACTACGGGCAGCCCATCACGATCCATATAAACATCCGCATGAACCCCGTATACCGTCTTTATCATATCCTCCGTCAGGATCGCGTAAGGTTCGCCCGCATCGTAAATCGTGCCCTTACTCATGACAACCATGCGATCAGCATATCTGGCTGCCAAGTTTAGGTCGTGCAAAGCCACGAGTGTGATGATATTCTTCTCATATGTAACCTTTTTTATCAAATTGAATATCTCTAATTGCCTATAAAGATCCAAACTGCTTGTGGGCTCGTCCATAAGGAGAACCTGTGGCTCTCTTACCAGCGATTGGGCAATGGAGACCATCTGCTGTTGACCTCCGCTCAGCTGATTCAACAACCTAGTGGACAGCTCCTCGATTCCCAAATCCTCTAGAACCCCAAAGGCTAGGTCCAGGTCCTTCTGGCTCACCCTCCAGGAGAGGGATTGATGCATTCCCAGGAGCACGGCCTCGAGTACAGTTAGGGCAATCGGGGTGCCATTATCCTGAGGCAGGTAACTTACCTGCCCGGTGGAGTCTCCATCATAAATCCTCTTTCCATTCAGAATGACGCTTCCTCGGTGCTTCAGCAATCCCGCGATGCATTTCAAAAAGGTGGACTTGCCCGTGGCATTTGGGCCAATTATCGCAGTCAGCATGGGCTTGCAGTCTAGGTTTATATCAAGGAGTACGGATTTTTGGCCGTAGCTGAAAGATAGATTACGAACGGCAAGCATTACCAGTGTCCCTCCTTTCTGGTAAGAATGAGGGCCAGGAAGAAGGGCACTCCAATAAAGGATGTAATTATTCCTATAGGAAATATGCTCCCGGGGATAATCATCTTGCTGCCTACCGATGCAGCTGACAGAAGAAGCGCTCCGCTCAGGGCGGAAAGCGGAAGGAAGAACCTCTGATCCTCCCCGACTAGCATTCTGGAGATGTGTGGGGCCACAAGGCCAACAAAACCTATTGTTCCCACAAAGCAGACTGCAGTAGCGGTTATCAAAGAGATTCCTACGAATACTCTTAATCTGAGCTTCCTCACATCTATTCCCAAGCTTTGGGCTTTGCTATCTCCCAACCGAAGTGCAGTGAGCTTCCAGGCGTCACGGGCGAACAATGGGATCAGCAGGATCAATACTACGGTGACTATTGCCAATTTTGGCCAGGTTGCCTTCATCAGACTGCCGAATAACCAGAAAACGACGGCTTGCAGCTCATTTTCTGAAGCCATATATTGTAGCAGTGCCAAAAAAGCATTGAACAAGAATAGAAGAGCGATTCCCACCAGTATTATGGTCTCAGTCTGATTCTTCTTCCTTCCTCTGGCGAGCATGTAGATGGTCATGCAGGTGATCAATGAGAATATGAAGGCATTTAGAGGCACCAAAAATTCCTGCGCATATGGAACTGCTCCTACGCCCAAAACCATAGCAAGGGCTGCACCAAAGCCTGCAGCTCCTGATATCCCCAGTGTATACGGGCTGGCCAGAGGGTTGCCCAAGATGGTCTGCATCTCTGCTCCGGCTACTCCAAGGGCAGCACCTACTGAAATGGCCATAAAGGCCACAGGAAGCCTTATGATCCACACGATGCCCTCGACCATCGGATCGCTTTGGCCAGGCCAGAATATGGCCTGGATCACCTCTTTCATGGAGAGCCAGGCCGGGCCGGTCATGATATCTATAAAAAAGGTGAGGATCATGGCACCAATCACAACAATTAGATAGACTATCTTCCGCCTGGTGATCCTATCATAGGCGTCCCTTGACATCGTTGTCATGTCAATACGACGTGGATCGAAGTGATACTGCCCATAACCATGGGTACTCCACCGGCGGATGTATGCGGATGTCCCTAGAGGATACTTGTTTTGTGCTCAAAGTTCATCATCCCAATATATTAGTATCATTTCACTGGGGTAAAGAGTTTAACTTATATAACATTAACGTCTAAAAAGGCTTATATACTCACATTATTACAAAAAATAATGCTACAAATGTCGTGATGATCTAGGATATGCCACAGATCTTGTTTGTGCAAATCCTTGGTCCATCGTCAATTAGGGACTGAAGAAGACTGTAACGTCGTCAAACTGCTGAGGCAAAGAAAGGTGACGCGCTCTAAGTCAGAGGGCATTTGGCGTAAGAGGTTTGGAAATGAGAGCGATGGTTTATCTGTTGGTACTGATGTTGTGCATGACTCTGTCATCCGCATCTGAGTACGTGCTTGGAGTATTCGGAAACGCGAATATGGATGAGAATATCGATTCAAAAGACATAACCTATCTTGAGGGAGTCATTAGAGGAACAAATGCTGCCACAAGATTTTGCGACGCCAATTACGATGGCAAGATCGATGCCGATGATATCGATCAAATTGAGAAGATCATTCGTGGAGACAATACGGAGCTTACAGTTCTTGATCTTGCAGATAGGGCAGTAACGATAAAAACACCAGTCGAAAGAATAGTGCTGGTAGCCTCCAGAAATATCCAAGAGTTTGTGGCCGTGGGAGGTGGTAAAGATTTCATCAAGAAGGTTGTTGGCTGGGGACCGGAGCTGAAAGCGTCCGACAAGGATACCTATGAAAAGTATAGCGAAAGATTCCCCGAGCTAGAAGAGATACCTGATGTTGGTTCTCCGGGCAAGGGGACGTTTAGCACTGAAAAGGTGATCTCACTCAAACCCGACGTTGTTATATTTCCGACGTGGTTGATAGGAAGTGTAGATGACGATATAGAGAAGATAGAACAGGTGGGCATTCCCTCGATTTACCTGGACCATTACGTATATGATGACTTTGCAGAGAGCACATTACTGCTAGGCAAGATTTTAGATAATGATGTGAGGGCTCAAGAGCTCGTGAAATATCATCAGGATCAGGAGGATAAAGTCCTCTCCAGGCTTAAGAGTATAAGCGCACCCGTGCCAAAAGTATACGCAGAATGTGGAAATCTGGGCCCTTCTGAATATAGCAACTCCTTCGGCAAGGGCATTGCATGGGATCGCGTCATTGAAAAATGTCGCGGGATAAATATTATAGATGATATGTCGAAAGCTAATATGTGGCCAGTTATTAGCCCAGAGTATCTGCTGAAGCAGAATCCTGATGTAATTATTATAACAGGCTCTCATTGGCCAGCCGTTACTGATTCAATGAGGCTTGGATACTACGCAGACCCGGATGACTCCAAAGGTCGCTTAGAAACATTTACAAAGCGTCATGGATGGGATACCCTCAGTGCCATAAAGAGAGATAGAGTCTACAGTATCTATCACACTTTGCCAGATCGCATATATAAATTTGCTGCGTTGCAGGCGGTTGCCAAATGCCTCTATCCAGAGGAATTCAAGGATTTGGATCCAGAGAATAGCATCAAAGAGTTCCATGAGAAATTCCTGCCAGTGGACTATAGCGGCATATGGATGGTATCTCTTGAAGAATAGGTACTGCAGACATGCACTCCAATTCATTTTTTTATAGTATATAATTGAAATCTGTGTTTATTGTGCCAAGTGTTCTGTAATTTGCAGGGCCCCACTCCTCTTTATTATTACATTATATATAATTATTAACTATGCCCCGCCGGTTGGATCAAAGGCGCGATATGCATTAGCCGTCACTGGCCAAAAGGGCCTCCCCCTTTAGATGCAAAAGGATATCTCCACCTGGACGGAAGGGTTACGCCTTGTGAATGCCCGAACTCCTGGAAAACGGCAACAGGCCGCAAAATCCACTGACGGTGGGGAACCTGACCAGACAAAGATCTGCCGGAAGGTGCAAAGAGCGCAGACCTGGGATCTGATCATGGGTGGCGTGAGGGCCGCATGGCCCATATGCATAGGATACATCCCGCTGGGGCTGGCCTTTGGCATCCTGGCCCAAAAGGCAGGATTCGATATGCTTGATATAGCTCTCATGTCGGTTGTGGTGTTTGCCGGCAGCTCCCAGTTCATCGCAGTTGCCATGCTCGGCGCCGGAGCAGCGCCGGCGTCCATAGTTCTGACGACCTTCATGGTCAATCTGAGGCATGTATTGATGAGCTCTGCTCTTGCGGTCCATCTGCACAGCGTCAGCCGGTGGTTTCTATCTCTCTTCGCCTATGGGGTAACTGATGAGAGCTTCGCAGTCAATATTGTCAGGTTCAGAGATGGCGGCTGGCACCCCTACCAGGCACTGGCGGTCAATCACGCAGCAAATTTTACCTGGATCGCAAGCACCGTCCTGGGAGGCTTTGGCGGGCAGTTCATTGCCGCGGGCAGCTTTGGGATCGATTATGCTCTTAGCGCCATGTTCCTCTGTCTGCTTGCGTTTCAGCTCCGTGGAAGGATATATGCATTGACTGCTCTCGTATCTGGAGCTCTTGCCATTGCCGTCTCTCTTCTGCTGCCTGGCAACTCCTATGTGGTCATAGCATCTGTTTTAGGGGCCACTGCAGGCTTCGCCCTAAAGAGATATGGCCAAGGAGACGGGGGATCTCATGCTTGAGGCCGAGTACATCCTTCTGGTAGTTGCCATGGGGCTTGTTACCTACATTCCGCGCTGGTTTCCGCTGTTCTGCCTCTCGCAGCGAAAGATGCCTCATTGGCTCGTCGAGTGGCTGGATCTGATACCCGTGGCCATCATCGGCTCGCTTATATTTTCAGATCTATTTTTGATGGGCGATCCGCGCAAGCTGGAGGTCCTGCAGCTCAAGTCGGTGGTGGCCATTCCGACATTTATTTTCGCGCTGAAGACGCGATCCCTTGGCGGAACCGTGATCACAGGGATGGTGCTGTTCTGGCTGGGCACAGCACTCTTTGGCGGCTGAAGATGTGGCCTAAAAAAGTCCTCGGCTTAGAAAGACCAGAGTTTCAAAGTAAAGGCTAAGATGCCACTGCAAGAAGATAATATGCTGCGGCAGATCAGACGTCGGGTGATCGGCTGCATTATTGGCGTTTCATGCTTCGCACACCGCCACCAAAGGCAGCCCATAATAACTACGAGCAAAAACTGAATCGGTATCTTGAGAAAGAATTAGATGCGATCCGATACGCGGAGTCCAATAAGACATATATATTTCGCTTTTCAGATTCGACGTTGATGAAAGGATACAGCGCAGCCCTGAAAAATATCCCGCTTTTCATCTGGATGATACTCGTCATTTACATCTTGATGTCCTCGTCCTCTGAACTTGCTGCCTTCTTCGTCGTTATGTTCTCTTTGTACTATCTCGTCAATGCAAAGCTGTTATGTACGCGGTGCTGTTATTTCGGCAAGCCGTGCTCTTTTGGTTTCAGCGGGGTGGTGGCGTCCTCGTTATTTCCACAGAACACAAAGAAGATGGGTAAGATGGAATGCTTTATCGTCTATGGGTTGTTCGCAGCTACAATATCATTTCCACTATATTATCTATCGAGTCAAAATTTCTCTTTAATGATATCATATTCGGTCCTAACGCTTGCCTTTCTAGCCACACACTATCTCTTAGATTGTAGGAAATGCCAGAATACTGGATGCCATATAAACCCGAAATGCCAAAAGAAGATTTGACATATAAACGCCAAAAACTATAATTGGCTGCCGCCGAGAATCATCGCTAGCATGATCTGCGGCACGTATTCGGCGAAATCAAGATAGTCTCTATTAGCTCCCCACTCCAAAACCACCTTTAGGACCTTTCGGTTTCTCCTCAGGTCATGCTGGAGCTGTGACCTGAGGTTCGAGGAATTCACCAGGCAAGCCTCTTTCCGGGTGCTCTTCTCCAGCCATAAACCATCCTCCGACCAAAGGTATTTCCGCCAAAGGATCATTATTTATCATTATGACCATGGACGAGACCCAGAAGAGGCTCAAGGAGCTATTGAGCAAAGGGGCATCTGAGGAAGAGATGCTGGTAAAGCTCTCCCTGGCCGAAGGCTGCGGGATCAAGGTATGGTGTCAGGAGCAGTTCATATCCGGTTCGGATAAGAAGGTCCACCGCTACGGTGGCTACATAAAGAAGTGCGACGACCCGGCGGAGAACGTTGAGCCAATTTACGGCGATTGGCTGGACGGCCCCTGTCCTGGAAAATAGGAGATCTTTTCCTCCCTTTCTGGTGAAGACTGGCAGATTATTGGGGATGGGCCAGATTGCTGGGCCGGTTCATTGGCGGCCGACCCAGCAATCTCAATGACATTGATATCCAGGTTGCAGGAGGACCGATCCGCTACAGCGATCCTGGTTGCGGGCGGCACATGCCCCCGAGATATGGCGCAGAGCCGGTATGCAGGACCCTCTCCACCCTGCTCGTTTTTTTCAGCTTATCCGCTCCACAGCGGCCACCTCGTCTCCAGGCTTGACGTTCATTATCCGGACTCCCTGCGTGGCCCGGCCCTGCACCCGAACCTCCCTGGTCGGGATTCTTATCACAACCCCGTCCTTGGTGGTCAGCAGCAGCTCGTCCTGCTCAGAGACGCCCAAAGTTGCCACAACCTCACCCTTTCTGGAGTCTATGTTCTTGACCCCTTTGCCGCCCCGGCGCTGCAGCGGGTACTCCGAAAGCTCCGTTCTCTTGCCATACCCCTGCCTGGTGACGGTGAGAAGCGTTGTGCCGTCCTGGACCACGTCCATTGAGATCAACTGGTCGCCGAGTCCCAGGTTGATCGCCTTAACCCCCATGGCGCCCCTATTGCTTGACCGCACCTCGTCCTCCTGGAACCGTACCGCTTTACCGTGCCTTGTGGCCACTATCAGCTCGCGGTTGCCGTCGGTCAGCCTGGCCGCCACAAGCGAGTCTCCACGCAGGTTGACCGCCTTGATGCCGCCCTTCCTGGGATTGGAGAAAGCCCGAATCGGCGTCTTGACCATGTTTCCGCGGCTGGTGACGGTCACTATGAAACCGTCCTCATCGAAGTTTTTGACGGGTATGGCGGCTGTGATCCTCTCGCCGCTTTCCAGCTGGATGAGGCTTGACAAAGGCCGGCCCCTCGAGGTGCGGGACATGGATGGTACCTCATAGACCCGCAGCCAGTGGGCTTTGCCACGGTCTGTGAAGAAGAGCAGATGGTCGAGGGTGGAGGCAATGAACAGGTCCCGCACGAAATCCTCGCTTCTGGTCTCAGCACCGATGATGCCCTTTCCCCCACGGCGCTGCATGCGGTATGTATCCACCGGTTGCCTCTTGATGTAGCCGTTGCTGGTGATGGTGACGGCCACCTCCTCGTCGTGGATGAGGTCCTCGGCCGAGAAATCCGATTCAGCGTCCATTATCTCGGTTCTGCGGGGCTGGACGTATTGCTGGGCAAGCTCGGCTAGCTCCTCTTTTATGATCTTCAGCACCTGATTCGGATCGGCCAAAATCCCTTTCAGCCGCTCGATGAGATGCTCCAGCTCCAGGCTCTCGCTAGCGATCTTGTCCTGCTCAAGGGCAGTGAGCCGCTGCAGTCGCATATCCAAGATGGCTTTGGCCTGCTCCTCGGAGAGGGTGAAGGTGCCTATCAGCCCCTCTCTGGCCGCGGACGGCGAGGCTGAAGCTTTGATGAGGGCTATAACCTGATCGATGTTATGCAGAGCAACCAGCAGTCCCTGAAGGATATGAGCCCTCCTCTCCGCCTGCTGCAGCTCGAAGCTGGTCCGCCGCACCACCACTTCCTGGCGGTACCAGATGTACTGCTCAAGCGTCTCTTTCAGTCCCAGGGTGCGGGGCTGGCCGTCGACCAGCACCAGGTTGATGATGCCGTAGGAGGTCTCAAGCTGGGTGTGCTTGTGCAGCAGGTTCAGCACCACCTGGGAGTTGAAGCCGGATTTCAGCTCCACCACCAGGCGGATCCCTTCCCTGTCGGATTCGTCTCGTAGCTCTGCTATGCCGTCCACCCTGCCGGACTTCACAAGCTCGGCTATATCCTCCATCACCTTGGCCTTGTTCACCTGGTATGGCAGCTCAGTGAATACTATCCGCTCCCCTCCTCGGGGCTTCTCCTCGATCTCCGAGCGGGATCGGATGGTGATGCTGCCTCTTCCAGTGGCGTAAGCGGAATGAATCCCCTGCCGTCCTATTATGTAGCCGGCGGTTGGAAAATCCGGTCCCTGAACATGCTGCATCAGGTCATGCAGGGTGGCCTCAGGTTCCTCGATCAGATGGATTATCGCCGCTGCCACCTCGTTCAGGTTGTGGGGCGGGATATTGGTGGCCATCCCAACGGCAATGCCGGTCGAGCCGTTGACCAGCAGGTTTGGCAGGCGTGCTGGCAGAACCGTAGGCTCTTTTAGCGATCCGTCGTAATTAGGAGCGAAGTCCACCGTCTCCTTCTCGATATCGGCCAGCATCTCGTTGGCCACCTTGGCCAATCTGACCTCGGTGTACCTCATGGCTGCCGGCGGATCGCCGTCTATGGAGCCGAAGTTGCCCTGGCCGTCCACAAGCGGGTAGCGCATGGAGAAGTCCTGGGCCATCCGCACCATGGTCTCGTAGATGGCGGCATCACCATGGGGATGGTATTTGCCCATTACGTCTCCCACTATGCGAGCAGACTTTTTGTGGGGCTGGTCGAATGTGACCCCCTGCTCGTACATGGCATACAGTATGCGGCGGTGCACCGGCTTGAGGCCATCTCTCACGTCAGGCAAAGCCCGGCCAACGATTACGCTCATGGCGTAGTCGATGTAGGAGGACTTCATCTCCTCGGTAATATCGACATCAACTTCTCTCAATGGCAAGCCCTCCTGACTCAGACATCAAGGTTCCTCACTTCCCTCGCATGAGCCTCGATGAAGAGACGCCGCGGCTCTACCGGCTCGCCCATGAGGACGCTGAATACCCCGTCTGCCTCTATGGCGTCCTTCAGGGAGACCTTGAGCAGGGTTCGGTCAGCCGGATTCATCGTTGTTGTCCACAGCTGCTCCGGATTCATCTCTCCCAGGCCCTTGTACCTCTGCACCGTGGCCTTTCCCTCCTGCAGCTGCCTGTTGAGCTCGTCATCGGAGTAGGCGTAGGTTACGGACTTTCCCTTTTTCACCTGGTAGAGGGGCGGCTGAGCTATGAATACATAGCCGCTCTCGATCAGCGGCCTCATGTATCGGTAGAAGAATGTGAGCAGAAGTGTCCTTATGTGGGATCCGTCCACATCGGCGTCGGTCATGATGATTACCTTATGGTAGCGCGCCTTAATCAGGTCGAAGTCCTCGCCTATTCCGGTGCCCAGAGCGGTTATGAGATTTCTGATCTCGGCGTTCTTGAGCATCTTGTCCAGTCGTGCCCGCTCCACGTTGAGGATCTTTCCCCTGAGGGGCAGGATGGCCTGGAAGTGGCGGTTGCGCCCCTGCTTTGCCGACCCTCCTGCAGATTCCCCCTCCACGATGTAAAGCTCGCACGCTGCAGGATCGCTCTCAGAGCAATCCGCAAGCTTTCCGGGAAGGCCTGCTGAAGAGAGCGCGCTCTTTCTGCGGGTCAGCTCCTTGGCCTTTCTTGCCGCCTCCCTTGCCCGCAGCGCTTCGCCGGCCTTCTCCACTATCCGGGCGGCAACATCTGGATTCTCTTCGAAGAACTCTGCCATCCCCTCAGAGACAAGGGACTCCACAATCCCCCGAATCGAGCTGTTCCCAAGCCTTGTCTTGGTCTGCCCCTCGAACTGGGGATCCGGAAGCCTCACGCTGATTATGGCGGAGAGTCCTTCTCGAAGGTCCTCGCCGCTGAGCTTCACCTCGCCCTTGAGGACCTTGCTCTCACGTGCGAAGTCGTTCACAGTCTTGGTGAGTGCCGCCCTAAATCCGGATAGGTGTGTCCCACCTTCCCGCGTGTTGATATTATTGGCAAAGGAAAATACTGTCTCGTTATAGGAGGTGTTGTACTGTATGGCCACCTCTACCATTGTACCGTTGCGAACGCGGGAGAAGTATATGGGCTTGTCGTGAAGAACCTCTTTGCTCTTGTTCAGGTACTCGATGAAGGACACTATCCCTCCCTCATACTGGAAGGCCTTCTCCTTGCCGCTCTCCTCCTCCCTTATTGATATCCTGAGGCCCCGGTTGAGGAAAGCCATCTCCCGCAGTCGCTGGGATAAGGTGTCGAAGCTAAATGAGGTCTCCTCGAAAATCTCCCGGTCCGGCTTGAACCTGACCATGGTTCCGGAGTGCTCTGAAGTGCCCACTTCCTGTACCGGAGTTGCCGTCTTGCCCTTCTCGTATCTCTGGCGGTATATAGCGCCGTCTCTGGAGACTTCGACCTCCAGCCACTGCGAGAGTGCATTAACAACGGAGACGCCTACACCGTGCAGGCCGCCGGAGACGGAATACGACTCGTGATCGAACTTGCCGCCGGCGTGCAGGACCGTCATCACTATCTCCAGAGCCGGCTTTTTGTACTGGGGATGTATGTCCACGGGGATGCCCCGCCCGTCGTCCCTGACGCTGGCCGAGCCATCGCTGTGAAGGATCACCTCGATCTCATGGCAGTATCCTGCCAGTGCCTCGTCCACGCTGTTGTCCACCACCTCGTAGACGAGGTGATGAAGGCCTATCGAGTCGGTGGAGCCTATGTACATGGCTGGCCTGCGGCGTACCGCTTCCAGGCCTTCCATGACATGAATGTGGCTGGCATCGTAGACTGGGTCGCTCAAAACCTGATTTTCCCCCTTAATGGCTCACTAGAAGTTGCCTTTTACCCGGAGACTTCCCGGGAGTTACAGATTAATCCTCAGTCCTTATGAACCTTGCCAGGCCGGCACCGCGCCACAGCCAGGCAGATCTCGTATCACCTGATTTCTTCTTCTGCAGGTACGAATTTGGTCCCGTAATATATGATGCCCCTCTCGCCTTCCTTGCCCAGGATGCGGAAGACCGGCTTCACCCTCATTCCTATCCTCATTTCTTCCGGGGCTGCCACCACCTGTCCTGTCAGCCGGGGGCCCTCATCCAGCTGGATGATGGCGAGGCTGTACGGCGTCATGCGGTCGAAATCCTCGGTGGCATTGTAGATGGTCGTATAGGTGACCACCTTCCCGGTGCCTTTGAATTTATAATCCTCTATCTTGGCGTCGCGCCGGCAGTTGGGGCAGAGGGTGCGGGGCGGAAAGTAATACTCTCCGCAGTTGTGACAGTGGGTCCCAATCAGATTGTAACGCTGAGGTATGCATCTCCAGAATCGTGGGGCTTTGCTGGTCATGAGATCACCTAGAGAATATGTGCACGATTGCGGTTCCGCCAGAGCCTCCGACGTTGTGGGCGAGGCCGAACTCCGCCTCGTCCACCTGCCTCTTTCCTGCCTCTCCGCGCAGCTGAAGCGCGATCTCGTACGCCTGTTTGATTCCCGTCGCCCCCACCGGATGGCCGCAGGCCTTAAGCCCGCCTGACGTGTTCACTGGCAGAGCGCCTGAAAGCGCAGTCATCCCATCCTCCACCGCTTTCCCTCCGCTGCCCTTTGGCACAAACCCCAGGTCCTCAATGGCCAGGATCTCTGCGATTGTGAAGCAGTCATGCACTTCAGCCAGATCGATCTGGGGTGGAGTGAGGCCGGCCTGCTGGAAGGCGCTGCGGCCGGCATGCACGGTGGCGTCCAGGGTTGTCAGATCCCTGCGGTCGTGCAGTGCAAGTGTGTCGCTGGCCTGGGCGCTGGCCAGGATTCGGATGGGCGTATCTGAGTACTTCTTGGCAATCTCAGCGGGCGCCAGGACAAGCGCTGCAGCTCCGTCGGTTATCGGCGAGCAGTCCAGTATGTGCAGGGGGTCGGCAACCATTGGTGAGCATAAGACGTCTTCGACCGTGATCTCGGTCTGGTACTGGGAGATGGGATTCAAGCAGCCGTGATGGTGGTTCTTCACCGCAACCAGAGACAGCTGGTCCCTTGTGGTGCCGAACCGTCGCATGTGAAGCCGTGCCATCATGGCATAAAGGGCGGGAAAGGTGGCCCCGAAGAAGCACTCCCACTCCCGGTCTGCAGCCGCTGCCAGCGCATCGGCCGCCACCCCGCTGGAGACGTCGGTCATCTTCTCAACTCCAGCCGCGATCACTATGTCGCAGTAGCCGCTGGCCACAGCAAGGAAGGCCTGCCGCAGGGCCAGGCCTCCAGAGGCGCAGGCTGCCTCAACTCTTGTGGATGGTATGTGCAGCCTTGAGAGTCCGGCATAATCAGCGATCAGCGCTCCGATATGCTCCTGCTCAACGAACCGGCCGCCGCTCATGTTACCCACGTAAAGAGCATCGATCTCCTCTCCGGTGACTCCGGAATCCTCTATGGCCGCCACCCCCGTCTCAACAACCAGGTCGCGCAGTGAGTCGTCCCACCTTTCTCCGAACTTGGTGCAGCCCACACCGATGATCGATACCGGCCTCATAATCTCAACTTCCCCTTGTGCTTTGCGTACTTGGCGTAGTCCAGGTACTCAGCCTTGCCGATGTAGTCCCGTACTGAGGGCGCTTTATCCCGTATCTCATCGATCCTGTCGGTAACCCTGATGCTGAACGCGTCGCTTCCGGCCCCAGATCCGAATGAGGTCACGAATATGCGATCGTCTGGCCTGGCCTGGTCAAGGGTGGCGGCAAGACCGATCAGTGCGGCTCCCGAATAGGTGTTGCCGATCATTGGTACCATCAGGCCGGGCGCTATTTGGTCCTTGGAGAATCCCAGCTTTCTGGCCACTCGGATGGGGAACTTGCCGTTGGGCTGGTGAAAGACCGCGTAATCGTAATCCTCTGGACGGGCGCCCATCTTCTCGAGCAGCCCCCTGGCAGCAGATGTCACATGCTTGAAGTAAGCCGGCTCCCCGGTGAACCTCCCACCGTGTTCCGGATACGGCATGCCTTCCCGCCTCCAAAAATCCGGGGTGTCGGTGGTGAACGAAACGGTCCCTTCGATCTCTGCTGCCAGATCCTCTCTTCCTATCACATAAGCGGCGCTTCCGGCAGCAGCAGTGTACTCCAGGGCATCTCCTGGAGCTCCCTGGCTTACATCGGTGCCTATGGCCAGGCCAAGGTCGATCAGCTTGGAGCCGACCAATCCCAGACAAGCCTGAATGGCGGCAGTGCCTGCCTTGCAGGCGAACTCGAAGTCAGCCGCGGTGTAGCTGCAGGAGCAGCCTATGGCTTCTCCGACGATCGTGCTTGTGGGCTTGACTGCATAGGGATGGCTCTCTGAGCCGGAATAGATGGCCCCTATGCGGCAGGGATCAACCTCCCCTCTGGAGATCGCATTTCTTGCCGACTCCACCGCCATCGTCACAGCGTCCTCGTCGCTGTCTGGCACCGATTTCTCGTAGACATTCAGGTTTCTGGCGATATCGTCGTCATCTCCCCACACCCTGGCTATCTCGTCGACTCGTATTCTGTACTTGGGTATATAAGCCCCGTAACTGACGATACCCGCCGGCAAGGGATCACCTCTTGTTGAGCGTGCTGGAGAGGTCTTCCGGAGACATCCTGGTTGAGATGAGCGGTATGTTCTCCACCTCGGCGATCCTTATTGCCATCGGGTCCACCTCGTCCGGATCGATCCCCTGCAGTATAACTGCCCCAGGCTTGAGGTTTGAAACCCGTATGGCCACCATGGGCGATCTTCCGCGGTGCACTCCGGTGAATATCAGTGCCCTCGCGGTGCTCCGGCCGTATATCTTGTAAAACTGGTCGGGAAGCAGCTCCAGGATCGCCTTGAAGCTGTCTATAATCGTATAGCCGTTGATTGGGATCTCGGTATCACCAAATATCACTGTCGCCTGGATATCGTTAAGAAAGTCTGATAAGATGACCGGCTTGGCGTAATCGCAGACGCAGCAGATCGCCCCTAAACCCATTATGTCCCCGAACATGGACTCGTAGGCTCTGAGGACATTGCAGCCACGCATCTCGTCGATCTTGAGGAGGGCGTCTATTATCTTGCTGACAATCATTATGCCTGGAGACCTTCGGCGCCCGCTCTCATAGTCGCTGATTACACTGGGGGAGATTCCCAGATAGTTGGAGAGCTCGGTTTGGGTTATCCCGAAGTTGCGACGCCATTTTCGGAGTGTCTCTCCCGGATTTTGAGATAATGTGATCTCTCCGGCAATCTTCTCCGCAAGCAGGCCCCTGATATTGGAGATCTCTCCCCCAGGATTCATGAGGAATCCATCTCGCGGAACTAGGATATAAATCTGGCGAAAAGACCATCGGCGTTTAACGTAACGCAGAGCCTTGGAAGTGATGGCCACCGGAAGATAGACGGAAAGGGGATATGCGCCGACCGGGATAAATTTGTCGTCTTACTGAGTAAAAGCTTTATAGCATAGCGATAATTTATAGCCATGCCAATCCCGGACAAAGAGCGATACACCTACGTCTATCATCCTTCGCGACCGCATAAGGAGCGATGGAAGAAGGCGGCAGCGAAGGCTCACACGTCTCTCTCGAAGTTTATAATCGCGGCCGTGGATGGGCTACTTGACGAAAACGAGGAGTTCCAGCCGCGGCGGGAGATAGTCCGGGAGCTGGAAGGCCTGCGCAATGAGAACAAAGGGCTCCGGGATGAAATCCGCCAGAAAGGCATAGTCCTGGAACGATATGAGGCAGATCTTAGGCGGTATCGGAGCGAGGCGTTCACCCAGAAGGAGTTCTTAGGCACGCGGCGCTTTAGCAGGGAGATTGTGGACCTGATCAAGGCCCGAGGCCAGGTGAATGGCTATCAGCTTCTTGAAGAGCTCGGCGTAGATCCCAGGGAGGATGAACTGGTCCGAGCTGTCTCCCACCAGCTGGAGGAGCTGGAGGAATACGGCATTATCGCGGCTGAGGGGAGGTCCTGGCGTTGGATAGCTTGATGGAGCGATTCCTTCAGGACTGCAACACCCGCGGCATGAGTCCCCGGACCTTGCCTGGTTATAAGTCAGCCTTGAAGATGTTCGACCTGTATCTGAATCAGCGGGGCATTGAAGTTCTTGCAGTGGATCGGGACGTTCTTAGGAGATTTCTGGAGCATTCCAGGGGGCGGGGGCTGTCACCCCGTACTATCGAGCTCTTCTTCTCTGTCCTCAGCTCGTTCTATGAGTACCTGGCATACGAGGGCATGGTGTCCGCCAATCCGGTCCTGGTCGTCCGGAAACGCTATCTTCGGCGCTACAAGGACAATGGAGACGGCCACGAGAGGCAGCTTATCTCGGTGGATGATATGGCCAGGCTGATCAATTCCGAGATCGATATCAGGAACCGGGCTATCATAGCATTGCTGGCCAAGACGGGCATGAGGAGAAACGAGCTGATGAGCCTGGATGCCTCAGATTTTGATCAGGTCGAAAACAAGATCCGTCTCAAGCCGACACCAAAGAGGACTAATCGCACCCTATTCATAGATGATGAGACGGCTTTCATCCTGCGAAGATGGCTTAGGGTCAGGGAGGGGATGAATCGAAAGAGATCTCCAGCCCTCTTCATCAGCACCCATGGAAACCGGATATCCCGGAATGATGTTTACCAGGTGGTTGTCAAGGCTGCCAAGCGGGTAGGGCTGCATGATCCCAAGTCAGATAGGATGGAAGACAGGTTCAGCCCTCATTGCTGCAGGCACTGGTTCACAACGCATCTTCGGAGGGCTGGGATGAGGCGCGAGTTCATCCAGGAGCTGCGGGGCGATGCCAGGAGGGAGGCGATAGACATTTATGACCATATAGATCTCATGGAGCTTAAAGAGGCTTACCTGGCCTGCATACCGCAGCTGGGGATATAGCATTATTTTTGGACAAGAAACTTAAATATTTTATATTTTCATAAATATGAAACATTCATTTAATTAATATTTAAGTATGGTAGAACATCCTTTCACTTATCTTCTCATAATCACGAAGATTTTATAGATGTAATGTATGTACCGATCATGGATTCACCACTAGAAAGCTTTGCTTATCCCATTTCCATACCAAACGAGAATATCCCTCTATGGGATGGGGAATTTGAATATTATACTCCCGACGTCCACAAAACGACTGGTAAGGTATTTGCCAGAATGTTGCCATCTCCAGACGTTCGTATCGAATTTGAAGGTAATATCGGAATTGGAATTGATGATGTGTTTGAAAGGCGTGAAAAGTTGCGATTGGGCTCAATCGGCGCTTTATTAAGCAGAGGCAGAACCCGTCTCGACTCTATCTCACATTACAACAATGAGGAAGGAGACATCTTCAATCATTGTAAAGGCGATTTAACGCTTGATCTCTCAAATGAACAAATAGAATGTGATAAGGTAGTATTCCATATTCCGAATTATATTGATAATTATCCAAGTGAGTTACGATTAACTGATAATACCTGGGAGATCGTGTCAGTTAAGGTCTCTAATTATAAGGATATCAAAGAGAAGATAGAATCCACAGCTGGATTTGGAATTACTCATCTTGGAATTTTACGCCGCTTAGATGGGGCGACATTTAAAGCATCAGATGCAGAAACAATTCTGATTAAACTCTATTGGTTCCTTTCATTTGCCAGAGGAAGTGTTTGTGGGCCCATGCTATATATTGGGTCGCTGAACAACATAAAAACATGGGAGCCTTGGAATGTACCTCTACAACATCCTTGGAAGAAAGGGACGCATGGTTGGATGTCTAGTAAGAACTCCACTATCAATGAAACGGCCATAAATCAAGCGTTTCAGGGATTTATTCGCAAATCAACGGATGATTATTGGCGGCCTTGTTTGTTCCAGGCAATTCATTGGTATACTGAGGTCAATAGAAGCACGATAGTTTTAGAAGGTGCTATCGCCCTACTACAGCTAGATCTTGAACTGATTAGCTGGGCAATTCTGGAAGAAACGTCTCCGGACAAGACAAAATTTGAGTCATTCGATAAGATGAAAGCTCACGAGAAGATACGTGATACTCTTAAAAGGCTATCAATACCCACGGATATTGATGGTATCCCCCTTCTGAATCAATATTTAGATGAGATTATAACGGATGATACGCCAAAAGACGGTCCTACAGCCATCACATCCCTCCGAAATGCTATAGTTCATCCTAGAAAAAATAAGAGATCCAAAATTGAAAGTGCTGGAAATGAGGTAAAATACGCTGCGAGGGCGGTCGGTCTAAATTACATTTTGTTAGCTCTACTAAAAATTATTGGGTACAACGGAAAATATTTGAACCACAATAGCTGGAATGAGGAACCCGTGCCGTGGTCTCGAGGTTTGGATAGCAAAAGATAGCCGGATTAGCAGTCGCATGGGTTTCCTAATGCCTAGATTGTAGGTCAGAGCCACAAAGGATTCATGCAATCCCTGGGCAAATCACGCTAGACAAGATTTAATCCCACTTTTTTTTCGGTAGCGACAATCCCGGCAGAGACCTTAGCACACGGTTTTATTGCAGCCAAATGGCCGCCAGAGGAAAAAAATACTCGACAGCGCGGCGAATCTCTTGAAATCGCCCATAAATTCTTAGTCGTGTTCCGTCCCCAGCAAGTGACCAATTCGTCGAGGCTGCATGGGATGCAATATGCCGAGCTAGCTCTATCTCATTATTCTTGGCGTGCATTGTAACATTCATTTCAATTCCTGCCTGTTTCTTACTGAGAATAATATTCATCAAAGAGTGTTTCTCGATAAATGCATCCCACTTATGATTTTTCCGATTCTTTTGGGCCTACCCACTGCCAACTATTTTCCACTTTTCTTACGAGGCCATATTTCTGCAAATGACTAATTTGTTCTTCAATGATTGCTACCACATCGGAATTGTTTGGATCCAATTTGAGCTTCATCAATAGGTCATTTATATCAATCGCATCGCCCGTCCGCAGGATGTCTAGCAATTGCATATCAAATCTAAACGCTCCGCTTCGACCCTGCGCGGTTATTCCTCCAAACTTCACCTTATACAGTTCCGAATTGCATCTCTCGACATCCAATGGCTCACACTTATCGATATCAGTTTCCCAAGCAAATGGATCATTCGCCTCACCGAATACGGGAAAATAACTCTTGATTCTCATCGCTCTTCCAGCTAAGCATAAGAGTTCAAGAACATCCTCGTTGGTTATGATATCCCAGGATTGGTCCGATGGTAGATGGTTAAGGATCAGGAACGCCTCATCTAAGGTCTTGAGCCAATTCGACAGCTTCCTCCGTACGCGTGCGTCGTTGATAGAGCGTTTTGGATCCTCTTTCCTATTTATTAGGCGCGCCCGTTCCTTCTCGGTTAGGATCCTGTCTCGCTTTAGATTTCGTGTATGATCGGTTGGATTTTCTCTCATGTTATTCCAATATTCGGTCGATGTTTTAATATAGTTTTGGTATAAATGCTTTCATAGTGTGGGATAATTTATTTCCTACAGTAGGATAGAAAATATGAGGAGCCGCGGAAATCAAAAAGGCCCTGAAAGGCTCACCGATGCAATCGCATATCGAATATCAGCATCTCAAAGAGCCTACTTGGAAGCCCTCTCGGAAGAAATGAACGTAGGGCTTTGCGAAGCTGCTAGAAGCATCCTGGATCAGGCGATGAAGCGATCCGGGGCCGGCAGATGACAAGATCAGCACAACCGGGCGGCAGAGTTGTCCAGACCGCACCGCCCGGCTCGGAACATCCACTGCTTGAATGGAGTTCCATATGATAAGCAATTATGCCAAATATAAGGCTATTCGCCCGTCAGAGCCGTCTATCGATTCGAAACGTAGCTCGGACCCGGCCTGTAAATTGAGGTGCTGACCTTGAGCTCGTTCCCAAAGGAGGCCTATTGGCTCCAGCCGTGGGAGGAAGCCCGCGGTCCTCTCCACGAATTGGAGGACCTCGGAAGCTGCCTTGTTGCCCGTATAGGTCCTGTCGGGGTTGCCCTCCCAGATGGGCTGAGAGACCGCTTGCAAGCACTTGTCGGACAGAAGGTCGGTGTTCTCAGAACCGATAGCGATTACAGGCTCAGGGACCTGGGGCAGCCGTGACCATAACCGTTACCGAGAGCCGGCGTCATCAGCTGGTGGACCACTGGTGGCCTTACTCATGCCCGAGGTGCAAAGAAAGGGACCTGGCCCACTGGAACTGGGGCATCTCCCGCAGTCGGATTGGGACCGGTGGGCGGCCTTGACTCCTCCGTTCAAGTGGCCAGACGATGCCCCTCTTTGCGCCAAGCAGATCGATGACGGCCCGGAGATGATCTTTGACGGGGTCTCAGAGGCTGATAAGCCCGAGCAGCTAAAGAAGTGCATCAGGACGGTTGCCGCGGGCTGGTTCGGCTACGGGTGGAGCCAAGCCGAGGTGATCAAAGTCGTAGAGGAATGGCCAGAGGCCGGCCTGGATTACCCCCTCGATATGGGGATGGTCCGGGAACTGGTGGCCAAGACCGCGATGGAGCCGGTGGACTGCCTGAATAACTGTCCCTGCCCTCCCGGCTATTGTGAAAAGGATAAATGCGAATTCCCGCCGGCAGTCATGGGCGGTGCCTGGTTCGATCCGGGGAAAGTGCCAGCGGTATCTTTGCCTCAGAACTCTCCCACGCTAGAACGGCTGGATCTGCTCAAGGCCAAGGGACGCAAGAAGTCCATAGATCCCATAACTGGTGGGTCTGTGCTGGACGAGGCCGGCCAGGCGGTCATGGAGCCGGATTATACCCTATCCCCCACCAAAGCGGCAGCAACCGTAGTTGGTAATATGGATCTGTGTCTGGATGCCACCGATAGGGCCAAAGAGCCGGTCATCTGGCAGTACGACCGAGGGATCTGGGTTCCGACTGGGGAGAAGGCCATAACCAACGCCATTGATGAAGCGGTCGGAGATCTGAGCTATGAGCGAGGGCTCAGGGAGACTCTGCGGAGGGTAAGGGCCAGGGTAGATCAAGTGGCTTTTAACACCGATCCTGCGCTGATGCCACTCCTCAACGGGGCGGTCGATCTCAGGACAGGTCGGTTCCGGGCGCTGGACCGCTCCGACCACATGACGTTTCGATATAACGCCGGCTATGACCCTGCCGCCGATTTCAGGCCATTTTTATGGTTCCTATGCACCTCCCTGCCCGATCCCCGGGACGTACTCACCGCAATAGATCTCTACACAGCAGCAGCTATCAGGCTGCCATTTGAGGTATTCGTCCTCCTCTTCGGTGGAGGAAGCAACGGGAAAGGCATATTTGAGAAGGTACTCCAGCACCTCCTCACCCACGACAGGACCACCGCCCTGAAGTTCGATGAGCTGTCCAGATCAAGGTTTGGCCCTGGCGCTCTCCTGGATAAGGAGCTGTGGGTAGTATCCGAGGTGGAGACCGCGAAGGATGCCACCGCGGCATTAAAGAGAGTCAGCACCGGCGAGCTGATAGACACCGATGTGAAATACGGTGGCCGCAAACAGGGGCAACCCCACGTTCTCCCGATCCTGGATGCCAACAACGCCTTCGACTTCGGGGATGACAGCAAGGGCAGGCGGCGGAGATTGATCAAGCTGGATTTCCCGTTCACTTTCGATCGTGGCCTCACTGACAGGCCCAAAGATCCTCTCCTGCTGGAGAAGCTGACCACTCCTGAAGCCCTGGCCGGAGTCGTTCGGCTGATTTCCATCCGGGCCCCGTCACTCCTCAAAGACCGGCGGATATACCGGCGGATGTCTGAAGAGGAAACAGAGTCGATTCTGAAGAGGCAGCAACATTCCCTAGCTTACTTCTGCGACGAGTGCCTGACCACAGAGACACCGGATGTGCCAGGCCAACGGCTGACAACGGAGGCGGCTTATGGTGAGTACCTGGAATACTGCCGGCTTTTCAACATCCCAACCCCGGCGGGCAGGAGTCCGTTTGGGAAGCAGATCAGAGAGCGGTTCGGTCAGACTTCGATAGCCACCAGGATAGGTAATCAAGGGATCAGATACTATCCGGGCCTGTGGGTATCCAAGAGTGCTAAGACAGCTTACGCTGAAAACTGCCTTCGCAACAGGAGCTACAGCACGGCAACAGGACAGCAACATGACATAGATACTAAAATCCCTATCAGTGAGTGGATAGCAACAGCAGCAACAGGAGATTGGTCATCTGTAGCTATAGAGGAGATCTTGGAGGAGATCTACAGGATGTACAATTTTATAAATTCGTGTAAATCTCCCCAAGATATTACATGGAGAAATTACCTCGATTTTGCTGTTGCATCCGTTGCTGCTGTTGCTAAAGACCGCTGCATACCGAATTATTTAGCAACGGCAGAAAAATGTCCTGTAGCTAAAGGCAATTCTCATGTTGCTGAGGTCTCCAGCATAGCCCAGGATCTGTCCGAAGCTGAGGAGCGCCGGAGGCAGGACGAAGCGAGGAAGCGGACACCTGAGCCTAAGTCCATTGAATTGACAAATGGACAAAAATTGACAAATCTCAAGATTATCCGTCTCCTCTCGGAGGTGGACCGGTTCACAGGAATTGACGGCCATATCTATGGGCCGTTCCGGGCGGATGAGGTGGCATCTCTCCCAGTGATCCATGCAAAGAACTTGATCACTCGTGGGGTGGCCTCTCCGATCAATCCGGATCCTGGCTCAGAGTCATCCCAGGTGGAAGTTGCTGATCATCAGCAGAAATGCTGCCATAGGTGCGGTACTCACCTCGCGGGTATCGGCGCCAGGCAGGATCCAGAAAGCCTGCATTGGTACTGCATACCATGCTGGCCTAATCGGGCGGCTGCGGAGGGCCGGGCATGACCTATCGCCCCTCTCTTGAATCACCGATGAATCATTGCATCACCCTGCATCACTGCATCAGATGCAACCTCGATATGGCAATGCTTAGCTGGGTGCCCAGAGGATGCGCCAGCTGACACTCACCGACTTCTCCAAGTCCAAGCCTGGGAGGCCGCCGGGTGGGATTGTCTCGTTTGAGCAGGCCATATCGAAACGGGCCAGACAGAGAGGGGTCCTAGATCGTGGCGGTGGCGAGCTCCTCCGATTGGCCCGGCGGTGCGGTCTGAACCACCTTGAAGAGATTAGGGCGGCTCTTCGGGCCGCCGGCTGGGAGCTGACCACCAATAAGAGCGGCCTTCCATGCTGGAGACCACCGGCTTGATCTTATATGCATATCGCGGCGATTGTGAACATATAAGACGATAACGGGCGAGGCAATGACCTTTCTAGCCATGTCATTTTCTTTAAATACGGTTGTATCACCAATTGCGTAACAATGTCTGAATTGTCGTTTAAACGTGTGATAAGCAGATCGTCGAGCGGATACTACCACCTGTCCATCCCGCCAGAAATTGGCAAGCTACTATCCGGTCCAGTAGCTGTGGTTTGGTCAGGTGGCGAGGGATTCGTCGTGAAGCCGTTGTCCGAGGCACAATGATCCGGATCACTCCACTCCTGAATGATCTGAAAGCGGTCCTCGTGCGGCATTTCCGGCCAAGCGCTCCACGGATGAGCTCTGAGGCTCTTCTGCTCCACCAGATCAGGTCTCTTCAGGAGCAGCAGCGCTTGCTGAACTCAATCAGGGAGGATCTTGCCGTTGTTGCAGCTGAGCTCAAGGATGGTGAAGTATTCCAGGAGCTGGACAGGTTGGCTGCCACCATTTCCCCGGTGAAAGGCAAGGCCTGCAGAGAAGATGACGATATCATGTTTAGGTGAATATAAAATGAAACCATTAGACGATATGAACGCCGCTCGGCGGCTTGAGATTGAACATGCAATTGATGCGATGAAGACTACAGCGGAAAATCTTCTGAAGGTGGCGGCCTCCCTGTCCGGTCTTATACCAGACAAAGTGGGGAGTGAGACCGCTGAAGCAATCGTCAAGGAAGCTTCCTTCGATTTAGTAAAGGAACAGAACAAGTTATTCGGCAGGCTGTCCTGAATGGTAGTAACTGCGAAGAGGAAGAAGGCTATCCTGGCCGGGAATAAGCGATCTCTGGGCCAGTTGGATAAGGTATCCGGTGCAAAGCGGAAGAAGGGTGGTAAGCGATGACCACCCCGGATTCGTTTCTGGCCTTCTGGGCCTCGGGAAATGGGAAAACATCCGACCCTGCACACGCACTCTATGCAGCTCACAAGGATGCAGTGGAGCGAATACAGGCGCTTAGAGCTTCAGCCTTATCACTTATCCAGCCTGTGAAGAATGCAAAAGGTGCGTGGGTTCCTGGTTTTGGACCGGATACGATTGACGAGGCCGCGAATATCGGATCTGAGACAGAGAGATGGTCCGGTGAACTGGAAGCGATAGCGGACGATATAGCAGCCTTCCTAGACCTATCCGATGGCCGCCTTACACTAACCGAGTTTGTCGGTGATCGCAATGTCAATTCCAACAGGATTAGCCGTGCTGAAATGCAGGCTGCTGCAGCCGTGCAGCATGCTATACAGATTCATCCAGGCGCTGACCTCCAGGAGCTTCAAAGAGTGCCCACTGTGTCCGAGGCCTACAACCGTCTCAAGCAGGTAAAGGATGAGTGCGGTCCGGTGCTTAAGGATATGGAAACCAGACTGTCCAAGATTCGGGAGCTTCTGGCCGACTATGCATAACGTTTCTCATCGGGGGTGGGATGGGGCTGCTTCTCCTGCCGACATCCCGCCCCGGCCAGGTTGCTGCCCGTGCTGTGGACATCCTGGAAGGCCTATTAGGTGGTGTGGGATCAGCCCTCAGCTTCGATGCCATGCATGCGGGCGGCTGTACTTCCATGGCCAGGATTGGCGGCCACCCCATCATGTGACCAGGGAAGCCCAGAGGCATACAGGCAAATGATCGGTCCTAACGAATGGTATCCTTTCTGCGATGGACAGGACGATAATTGGAATGCCTGGACCGATTAGTAGACGCGATCATGGCAGATGTCTTCTTATTTGGATGCTGGTTTGCCATCTTGGGATTGATGCCTATGGGCATTCAGGCCAAACTTTTTCTCTTTGGCCACCGATTGCAGATATGCAGGAGGTAGGTTATGGGTACAGAAGACGAGGGGACAGCCGGCGGGGACGAACGGTCCCAAGATAACCGGCCCAGGATCCCTGCCAGCGAGATCCTGGCTAAGATCGAGAAGGGCGAGCCTGTAAAATATGATGGCGTTGTCATCGAGGGCGATCTCGATATCTCAAAGCTGGATCTACCTACCGAGCGTGTGGAGAGAACAGATTGGCAAAAGAGAATTGGTTTGAAAGAAGATGTAAAGCTGGTAAAGTCCTCGATTGTGATAACAAATTCACATATCCAAGGCAAACTGGATTTCAGTAATTCAATTCTAACCTTAACTCCGCAATTTAGGGTATAATATCATCACCGTCTTTGAATATTGCTATCATAGTCACCTTAGACCC
>MVQI01000076.1 GCA_002067795.1 Methanosaeta sp. PtaB.Bin039 | reverse complement strand
TTGAGCTACTAAGAGACCTGGCTTATGGCGATGTGGCTTATGGCGGTGTGCTCATGGCGATGTGCTCATGGCGATTGAGACCTTTATCTTGAGACTGCGATCCGAGTCGTCGCACTTCTGCTGCCCTCGGATCGGCAATCAAGCGGCCAGGCATGTATCTTTCCAGTTCCGGCAAATCTTGTATCTGCGAATAACCGCGATTTTCGATGGTGATTTTTATCCAATCCACATATGAGAAGGCGCTCTTGGATCAGTGACTGCCGACAACCTTGAAATAAGGGTGATCCCTCTCTGCTTAGGTGATAATAATGACCGATACTAGAGCTGATACCCCGTCCACAGTGGTCCTGGCATATTCGGGAGGACTGGACACCTCGGTCTGCATACCGCTGCTCCGGGAGAGGTACGGGGTCAAGAAGGTTGTGACCGTTCTTGTGGATGTAGGCCAGCCTGCGTCGGACATCGAAAGGGGAAACCTGCGGGCAGAGAAGCTGAGCGACGAGCATTACCACATCGACGCCCGGGAAGAGTTCGTAAACGATTACATCTTTCCACTCATAAAGGCCAACGGCAGCTATGAGGGTTACGTGCTCGGAACTGCTATCGCAAGGCCGCTTATCGCCAAGAAGACCGCCCAGGTTGCAGAGAGGCTGGCTGCTGAGGCGCTTGCTCACGGCTGTACCGGCCGGGGCAACGACCAGCTGCGATTTGAGGCGGTATTCAGGGCAACGAAAATGAAGGTTATCGCGCCCATGAGGGATCTGGATCTTGCAAGGGAATGGGAGATCGAGTATGCTCGGGAGCATGGCATCGACGTCCCGGTGACAAAAGAGAGGCCATGGTCCATCGACGAGAACATATGGTCCCGGTCAATCGAGGGTGGGCATCTTGAGGATCCCTTCTTCGAGCCTCCGGAGGAGATCTATTCCTGGACCAAGTCCCCCAGTCGAGGATTGGCCCCGGAGATCGTTGAGATCGAGTTCCAAGAGGGCGTTCCTGTGGCCCTTAACGGCCAGCTGATGAACGGCATGGACCTGATCGCGCGCCTGAACTCCATAGCCGGAGAGCACGGTGTCGGCCGGACAGATATGGTGGAAGACCGGGTCCTGGGGCTGAAGGCCAGGGAGAATTACGAGCACCCCGCGGCAACAGTGCTGCTGACTGCTCACCGGGATCTCGAGCTTCTGGTCCTCTCCAGAAACGAGCTGCGCTTCAAGGCTGGAGTGGATGCGGCCTGGTCTGAGATGGCCTATATGGGCCTGGTGGACGACCCGTTCTACGCCGACCTCAACGCGTTCATCGACCAGGCCAGCTCCAGGGTCAACGGGACGGTTCGCATGAAGCTGCACTGCGGAAGCGCCATATCAGTTGGCCGGAAATCGCCAGACGCATTATACTCGCAGGACATGGTATCCTTCGACTCGCATACGCTGAGCCAAAGGGATGCCGAGGGATTCGCCAAGTACCACGGTTTTCAGGCCAGGCTGCTGCGCCATAAGTGAAGGCCTGAGCACGCTGCTTAAGTCCGGATCGGAACTTTTCAGGAGGCGCTTTTATGCCTCCTGAGATCCGTCTCTCAAGTACCCGCTTTTCACTCTTTTTGCGCGATTGTGCAAGCCTTTATCTGATCTCCATGCAGGATATTCTGGCATGACCAGGATAGAGATAACCGAGGAATCCGGGGCAGATGATCTGGCACCTCTGGCCCTCGCATTCAACCAGATAATCAGCCTGCCTGTAACCATTCGCAGCGCCCGGTCGCCTGGCGTGCGGGTGGAAAAGGGCGTGATAGTGGACAAGAGCTATACCGGCCCAGTTCTCGAAAAGGTTCTTCAGTCCGGCAGGCCTGAGCGGACCATCCCTGGAGATGGGGCATTCAAAGGTGTCCCGGTATCGGTGGCACCGATCAAGGTTGGAGATCAGGTTGTGGCTGCTGTAGGCGTTGTGGATGTGGTCGGCACGATTGACATCCCGGAAGTGTTCGGTGCCTATACTGAGGTGGTGAGACAGGTTTCTCAGGGCAGATGACGCCTTGCAGCAGGGAATTCTCTGTCAGGCAGGCACGGCTCTCAGATCTGCCGAGCCTCATGGAGATAGAGGCCCAGTGTTTTCCAGAGGAGACGGCCTTTCCTCAGGGGATGTTCGTCTTTCTCATAAGAAACGCACGGACGCTGGTGGCCTTCAAGCATACAGGGGAGGTGGCTGGCTTCATCATTGGTTATCCCAGCGGCCGCACCGGGATAATATATACCCTGGACGTGGCCCCTATTTTTCGCAGGAGAGGTCTGGCAACGTTGCTGCTCTCAAGCCTTGAAGTTGAGCTCGGGCGCTGCGGAGCCCGTCGCTTTCGCCTGGAGGCAGCCAGAGACGATCCCGTGGCGCGACATCTCTACAGACAGGCAGGCTACGTGGAGAAGGAAGCGCTCAGAGACTACTATGGGCCAGGACGCTGGGCGGTTCGTATGTGGAAGGAGGCCTTGCCCTGAGCCCAGCGATCTTCTTTACACCTTCAGCAGATTTTTTGAATTATGACAATCAATGGATCCATCTGGTATCTTTTCGCGTCTCCCGATAGTCCGTCTGCCTGGAAAAGGCCTTCAGATCGGCTAGATCGCGATGCCAGCTTCTCCTCGCATCTCGGGGAAAGGTTTTTTTGTATACGAATTTCTTATAACAGACTCGGCGTGGATTTCATGCAGTATCTCAAATACTCCTTGATGGAGGGGGAGCAGATCTATTACGAGACCAGTTTGCACCGGTCCGTAATACTCTGGCCCGTGATACTGAGCATGCTCCTTCTTGCATTTCCATGTCTCCTGATAGTCGGCATTACCTGGATTATCCTTGTCACGGTCAATTATATCACATCTGAGTTCGTTGTCACCAACAGGAGGCTGTCACTGCAAACCGGTATCCTGAGACGGCAGGCTATCAACAGGCCGGTGGATGAGGTAGGAAGAATAGACGTGGAGCAGGGGGCACTTGGTAGTATCCTCGGATACGGGACGCTTGTGGTTCCTGGAGCAAGCGGAGAGATGCACCGTTTTTCGTCGGTATCGAGGCCGTTTGAATTCAAGAGGCGGGTACAGGAGCAGGCAAGTGCGGTCTGTATGGCCGGATAGCGCCAAGAATCGTTGGGGCCCCGGATGAAAATGCCGCCTTTGAATATTATTGAGGGCGGTTTATGCCTTTGTTCGGGTACAAGGAGGCCGTGATCGTAACGCCTCTTGGGAAACCCTCAGATACTCCGAGCTGTCATTCATGCAGTAATGATCAATCCCACTATTGCGGATAGATCTTCCAGAAAGCCTTTTATTCTGGGAAGAGGGGTAGTTTCTCGTCTTCTTGGAGGGGCTCATCATGACCGGTCGCGCGTTCCTGTTCGTGATCCTGTATCTATCGATGATAGCCATTGCCGATGCCGAGTTCCTCGACCTGGGTCCCGTTCGACTCTACCTTGATATGGCAGCTGTCCCGGATCCCTTCCTGGAGCTTAAAGCACCTTACGGAGAGGTCCACCAAGATCCATACAGCCCGGATCAGGACGTATTCTGCGTGGTCTATGCAGCTCATATCGGACACCGGCCTGATGCGGTGGTACAGATACATGAGATGCAGGAACCATGGAACAGCAGCCTCGACGGCCTCGAGGGCATCATCCGCTCATCTGGCCTGCTGCCCGACGGCTGGACATATGATAGCGGGGATCTGAATCTGACTCGCCACAGAGGGGCAATTGTCAATGCGACAAGCTCGGATCAGGAGAAGGTTCGGGTTGGAGCGCTGGCACTGGACCAGGAAGGCGGCAAAGCAAAACGGTTCTGCCTTGTGGCATCAAGATGCCGCAAGAACTGCACCCTGATGCTCATGGAAAGCCTTCGCTTCATGCAATCTCCAGCCATCTGAGATCTCGTCCCTGGCCACATTGCAGCCGTTCATCAGGGGATGTATATGGTTCTGGTTATCCAGGCATCCAGATACTCTTTCGTCTCAAAAGAACGGGATATAATAACACCAAAAAAACGTTCGTTCCCTCTACACGCGTCTTCTGGGTAGTCTTCGGGCATCAGGCTGCTCGTCGATGGTGATGTCCGGTGCTCAGATCACCGAAACCTTTATATCTAACTCTAAGTTAGTAACTGTATATTACTCCCAAAGAGATCTAAGGTGTATCGCATTGGATCCAATCCAGCTTCTCGACATACTGGGAAACGAGAATAGGAGGCGAATACTTCAGCTCCTATCGTTCCGCCCTTTCTACTTCAACGAGATAGCAAAGCGTCTGGATGTGGGGCCCAAGGCGGTGATAGACCATCTGGAGATGCTTGAAGAGGCGGGAATCGTAGAGTGCTACACCGATGAACGCAGGCGAAAGTATTTCAGAATAGCCAGCAATATGGTGCTGGAGGTGGCCCTATCGCCCTATTCGTATGGGGTCAGAGCTTATGGAGGGCCTCCGGTCATGACCTCTTCCCAGCTGCTGGAATGTCCGGATCTGCAGTTCTTAAACCAGGAGTTGGGAAATCTGGAGAGCAGGAGGATCGAGCTTCGTCAGCTCATGGCAGAGCTCGACTCGAAGGAGATCGAGATCAAGAAGATAGCTGCGGAGGCCATCCGCACCTGCGCTCAGGACGTCGGAGAGATGGAGATTTTGCGGGCGCTGCTTTCTGGAGTATCCGATCTGCCCACGCTGGCGAGAAGGCTCGAGATGCCGGAGGGCGTGGTAAAGGAGATCCTGGCCC
Source organism: Methanosaeta sp. PtaB.Bin039 (assembly GCA_002067795.1). GTDB lineage: Archaea > Halobacteriota > Methanosarcinia > Methanotrichales > Methanotrichaceae > MVQI01. Next base: position 56,906 of record MVQI01000076.1, on the reverse strand, counting down.
GTCTGGAGGCTAGAGGGGCAATCAGGGGAGGTCCTGGCGGCTGGAGAATATGATATTTCGGCGTCAGGCAGGCTTTTAGTGTAGGCTATACTTACAGGCGATATTTGGTGATCGCTCTCATGGATTTTGTCCGGGGGGCATTCTTGTGATCAGTTGTCAATCTGGGATCTTGGGCGGTTAAAATGATGGATCAGATCGTCCTTAGAGTGGCAGAAGCCAATCATCGTGATGTTGGACGGAGCATGGCCAGGTTCAGCCCTGAATATATCAAGGCTCTGGATCTTGAGAACGGCAATGTGGTTGAGATCCTGGGAAAGAACCGGGTATGCGCCCTGGCCTGGCCAGGCAACCAGGAGGACCAGCCCGATATAATCAGGATAGACGGAAACCTGAGGTCAAACCTGGGCGTCGGCATAGACGACCGGGTTACTGTGAGGAAGACCGAGGTCAGGCCAGCCAGGCGAGTGCTGCTTGCCCCGACCAGAAAGATAAGGCTGATTGGCGGCCCTCAGTACCTCCTGCGATTGCTTGAAGGCCGTCCTGTGGTGAGAGGGGAGCAGATCAGGGTGGATATGATCTCAAGCACATTGGCCCTGATCGTGGTCAGCACTACCCCAAACGGATCCGTTGTCATAACCAGGGATACCGTGATCAACATCTCGAAGGAACAGATCGAAGGCTTGCAGTTCAGGGAGATAACCTACGAGGATATCGGAGGTCTGCGAAAGGAGATCCGGGCCATTCGGGAGATGGTTGAGCTGCCACTCCGACATCCAGAGATTTTCCAAAAGCTAGGCATCAGCCCTCCCCGAGGCGTTCTTCTGCATGGCCCTCCTGGCACCGGAAAGACCCTTATAGCAAGGGCGGTGGCCAGCGAGACCGACGCCACGTTCACCTCGATCTCTGGGCCGGAGATCGTCTCCAAGTTCTACGGGGAGAGCGAGCAGCGGCTCCGCCAGCTCTTTGAGGAGGCGGCAAGCTCGGCGCCGTCCATCATATTCATCGATGAGATCGACTCGATCGCACCAAAGAGAGAGGAGGTGGCTGGGGACCTCGAGCGCCGCGTGGTCGCACAGCTGCTGGCGCTCATGGACGGCCTGGCCTCCAGGGGTGAGGTCATAGTTGTGGCCGCCACCAACCGTCCCAACGCCCTCGACCCGGCCATTCGCAGAGGCGGCAGGTTTGACCGCGAGATCGAGATAGGCATCCCGAACAAATCCGGTCGCCTCGAGATCCTATATGTGCATACCAGGGGCATGCCCCTGGACGAGGCCCTGGATCTGGGCGATATCGCCGATATCACTCACGGTTTTGTTGGTGCGGATCTCTCCTCCCTGTGCAAGGAGGCGGCCATGCACACGATCTCCCGGACAATCCCGGAGCTGGACGTGGAGGAGGACATCCCGGAGGATTTGCTCAACCGGATGCGGGTTACCAAGGAGGATTTCTCGGCAGCTCTGCGAAAGATCGAGCCCAGTGCCATGAGGGAGATAACCATCGAGGTTCCGGAGGTACATTGGAGCCAGATCGGAGGCCTTGCCGAGGCCAAACAGTCGCTTGTGGAATCGGTTGAGTGGCCTTTGCTCTACCCCGATGCATTTGAGGCTGTGGGCATCCGTCCCCCAAGGGGAATCCTGCTATACGGTCTTCCAGGCACCGGAAAGACCATGCTCGCCAGGGCTGTGGCCACGGAGTCAAACCTCAACTTCATCAGCGTAAAGGGCCCGGAGATCATGTCCAAGTGGGTAGGCGAGTCAGAGAGGGCGATTCGGGAGGTGTTTCGAAAAGCCAGGCAGGCAGCCCCGTCGCTGATCTTCTTCGACGAGATCGACTCGATAGTGCCTTCCAGGACCTCAGGTCTTGAGACAAACGTTACCGAGCGGGTAGTCAGCCAGTTTCTGACCGAGATGGACGGCCTGGTCGAGCTGAAGGAGGTTCTGGTCCTGGCAGCAACAAATCGCCCGGACCTGATAGACCCGTCGCTGCTCCGGCCCGGCAGGTTCGACCGCATGATCTACATCCCAATGCCAGATGCATCGGCCAGGCGTGTGATTTTTTCCATTTACCTGAGCCGCATGCCTTTAGCTCCAGACGTAGACGCTGAGGAGATGGTGGCTTGGACCGAGGGCTATTCCGGAGCGGACATCGAGATGTTCTGCAGGGAGGCCGGGATGCTGGCCCTTCGCAGTCGAATCTCCCCAGGAATGAAACCAGAGATGCTGATGCTCAGCAGGATAGAGGTTGGCAGGAAGGATTTCGTGCATGCCTACCGTAACGTCAAGCCCCACCTGACCCGGGAGATGCTGGGTCAGTATATGCAGATGATGCAGGAATTCGGCCAGAGCGTTTCATCTCAGCATACCGATTCCCCAGGAATTTTGGACAGCAGTCAGAGCTGAAAGGTCCGGACAGGCAATCCAGAAACGGCAAAATTGGAATAGTTCAGCATCAGCGGTTATCGATGGCTTAAGCATCAGTTATTTAGATCAGAAGGATCAAATGAGAGGCGAGGTTGAAGATGGAAGAGGCAAACGAGTTGCTGGGAACCATTAAGTTTGAAGATACCAGCGGCATCGCCGTACCTGACAGCCTGATCGATCAGGTGATCGGCCAGGACGAAGCGGTGGAGGTCATCAGAAAAGCGGCCCAGCAGCGCCGTCATGTGATGCTCATCGGCTCTCCAGGCACCGGGAAGTCGATGATGGGAAAGGCGATGAGCGAGCTTTTGCCTGTGGAGGATATGCAGGACATCCTGGTCTACCATAATCCAGAGGACAACAACAATCCGAGAATTCGCGTGGTTCAGGCAGGCCGGGGCAAGCAGATTGTGGAATCGCAGAAGATAGAGGCCCGCAAGAAGGTTCAGACCAGGAACATGTTCTTCATGCTCATAGTGATGGGCCTTATAGTCTATGCTTATTATACCGGGCAGCTGCTATTCGGCATTATTGCAGCCGCCCTGATATTCCTGTCAATGCGCTACCTCCTGCCTAAAGAAGACGCCATAATTCCCAAGCTCCTGGTTGACAATAGCGGCAAGAAGACCGCTCCGTTCGTGGATGGGACCGGAGCCCATGCAGGAGCTCTGCTGGGGGATGTTCGACATGATCCGTTCCAGTCCGGCGGCCTGGAGACTCCCAGCCATGAGCGGGTGGAGTGCGGTGCAATTCACCGGGCCCATAAAGGCGTCCTTTTCATCGACGAGGTGAACACACTGCGCCTTGAGTCCCAGCAGTCGTTGCTCACTGCACTGCAGGAGGGTGAGTATCCGATAACAGGACAGAGCGAGCGCTCCTCCGGAGCTCTGGTCCGCACCGAGGCGGTCCCATGCAGCTTCGTTATGGTCGCCGCAGGAAACCTGGATGCAGTTCAGGGAATGCATCCGGCGCTGCGCTCCCGCATAAAGGGCTACGGATACGAGGTCTACATGAGGGACACCATGGACGATACCCTGGAGAACCGGGACAAGCTCATCCGATTCGTGGCTCAGGAAGTGGTCAAGGACGGGAAGATCCCTCACTTCACCAGAGATGCCGTTGCCGAGATCATGAGGGAGGCAAAGCGGCGTTCCGGCCGCAAGGGACATCTGACCCTCATGCTCCGGGACCTCGGAGGGCTGATTCGTGTGGCTGGCGATGTTGCCAGGTCGGAAGGCGCGGCCCTGACCGAGGCGCACCATGTGCTGTCAGCCAAGAAGATGGCAAGATCTCTGGAGCAGCAGCTTGCTGATCGCTATTTGGAGCGGCGCAAGGATTACAGCATGTACCGTTCTGCCGGTGATGAGATCGGGCGGGTCAATGGACTTGCCGTGATGGGTGATTCTGGAATCGTGCTGCCCATCATGGCCGAGGTTACCCCTGCCCAGTCCAAGGAGGAGGGGCGGGTTATCGCCACCGGTCGGTTGCAGGAGATTGCCAGGGAGGCGGTGACCAATGTCTCTGCCCTGATCAAGAAGCTGCAAGGGGATGACATAACCAGCAAGGATGTCCACATTCAGTTCATCGGCACTTACGAGGGTGTTGAGGGAGACAGTGCCTCAATATCGATAGCAACGGCTGTGGTATCGGCTCTTGAGGGCATCCCTGTCAAGCAGAGCGTTGCCATGACCGGCTCGCTCTCGGTGCGAGGAGACGTATTGCCTGTCGGCGGCGTCACCCAGAAGATAGAGGCTGCTGCAGAGGCCGGGATAAAGACCGTGTTGATCCCAAAGTCCAACGTCGGGGATGTCCTCATCGACGATACCTACAGGGACAAGATAGAGATAATACCGGTATCCACCATCGGAGACGTATTCGAGCATAGTCTGGCCGGACAGCGCACCAAGCTGCTCGAGAAGCTCAAGAGGTTTGCAACGGAGAAGAAGATCGGGCTTCCACTGCCCGATCCCATCATAAATCCCAGCCGTAGCCTCTGAAGCGATATTATGGCAGATTTTTACGATATTCGCACTGTCAAAGGGCAAAGAACCAGCATCGTTCTGGACAATTCCAAGGTAGAAGAGGTAGCTGACAGCTATTTTCAAGGCGCCGCTGTCCGATCCCTTTTAAACGGGGCATGGGGTTTCGTCAAGACCGATAGCTTGGATGGACTGGACAGCAGCCTGGAGGCATCAGGACGGCTTGCCAGGAGCATAGGGCGCCAGGATGTTCTGGAGCTTGCAGAGATCTCTCCGGGAAGGAGCATGGATCTTCCAATGGCCAGGGATACCGCCTCTCTCAGCCTGGAGGAGAAGGTGGAGATCTTGAGGGAGGTCGAGAAGCGTGCCAGGCTGCCGGGGATCAAGAGCACTCAGGCGTTCTATTTCGAGAGCCACAGCACGGTGGGCTACCGAAACTCGGAAGGTCTATCCCTGAGCAGCAGCTTTAGCCGTACCGGTTTTGGCATAACTGCAGTGGCTGCCAGGGAGGGGCTGCTGCAGTCGGGCAGCGAGATCCGGGCGGGAGTGGGTGGCCTTGAGATCATGGATCGAGACGATCCGCTATTGCTGGCTGAAAAGGCGGCCAAGACAGCCATTGAGCTGCTTGACGCCCGGGTCCCAAAGGGAGGAAGGTATCCGGTTATCCTGGATCAGGAGCTGGGAGGCGTCTTTATCCATGAGGCGGTCGGGCATGGAGCTGAAGGGGATATAGTTCTTGAGGGCGGATCGATTCTGGAGGGAAAGATGGGACAGGCGATCGGCTCTGAGCTGGTTACGGTCAAGGACGATCCATCACTGCCATACTACGGGCACTATCCTTTCGACGAGGAGGGGGCAGAAGCCAGGGAGACGGTCATCCTGGACCGCGGAGTTCTCAGGTCTTACCTGCATTCCCGTGAGACCGCCTCGAGGCTAGGCGGGTCATCCCGAAATGCCAGGGCCCAGGGTTACAGCGAACCGCATGTCCGCATGTCGAACACCTATGTGGCCAATGGCGACCGCCCCTTCGATGAGCTGCTGGAGGAGCTGCACGACGGAATATATCTTCTTGGCAGCAGGGGCGGCCAGGTCAACCCGGCGGAAGGCGTCTTTCAGTTCAATGCCAAACGGGGCTACCTGGTGGAGAAGGGAGAGATCACCAGCCTTCTGAGGGACGTATCGTTATCCGGTCAGACCCTGGAGATACTGCGGGGGGTCAGGGCGATTGGCAACGATCTCAAGTTCAATAGCGGCGGCTGCGGCAAGTCCGGGCAGACCGTCCCTGTGGGCGATGGGGCCCCTCATATGCGGATAGGCATGGCCACTGTTGGAGGGGCTGGGTGAACCGATCGTTTCAGGTGGCGCCTCTGAGTCTGAATGATTCCTGTCTTCTCTGAATCATCCCGTCTGCCTCCGTCGCGTCTCCTCTGTCGCTGCTGCTATGCAGGATCAGGTCGGTCGGATCGATTCGATTCGGAAAAAGTGGTTTTGGTGATCGGATCAGACATGATCCCATCTCCGCGCCGCATTCGGGAGATCGAGATTCTTTGAGGCCTCATGACTGAAAAGATCGTCTGGCCCCGGCGCAGATATCTGGTCTCCTCTTATTCTCAGCTCTGGGTCTGGCCCTTGCCGAATCCTTCATGATAATACAAAACTATTTCTTCATGTAGGATCATCAGATCGTTACCCAAAGGCTTATTACTGTGGCATGAATAGAAGAAAGCAGATGGGTAAGGGGATGGGGGTCAGCTCGGGAGCGCTGCTGCCAGATCATCTTTTACACAAATTTTCGATATAAACCCCTTTTTTTCCCATGGGATATTCGATCTGCTATTTCCGAAAAACCTTGTTTGTCGTTGATTCGTGGAAATATATTTTTTGCACAGTCTTGGGAAAACGATATGCTTAGACCAATTTCGATCCAAGCAAAGGGCCCTCTTCCAGTGGAAACTGCTGCGACAGCGAGAGGCGGTCGTGGTGATCCTTGTTATCGGAAACAGTCCATGGGATGCACCCATAGACGTCATGCAGGAAAATTTGCATGGCTGCTGCCCTGCAATGTGAAAACATGACTCATTTCCGAGATACATGACTCCTCTCCGAGATACATGACTCATTTCCGAGATAAACGTCATGCGATTTTCGAGCTCTTTTTCGCTGCCTACCTTATTCCGGCGACCTGCGGTCGATCCAAGGCATTTTCGTGCCGAAGATGCAGCCGCCATTTCAATGCAATAATGCTATTTCGCAGGTCAACAACTTATATATACTCAGTAATCCAAGTAGGATATGGTCCAGGCGGGTGTGATGTGATCCGGATGACAGGATTCCCCCGGCCGGCTATTCAGCCCCCGTTCTTGGGGCATAGGAGTCCGGGATACGGCATTTATGCCGCTGATCCCAAGGGAACCCCATCGATTAATAGCCTTAATCCCACAGGACAGCCTATCTGAAGCACACTTGAAGGATCACCAAAACCCGCCTGTGGCCTTCCACCGAGTTTTCGGGTCTTATTCCCAGAATAAAAGCCGTATCGGATATGCCAGTGCAAAGCCCGAGATTAGTGCTGGCAGAGGCCTGGCCAAAAACGCGGGCTCATGAGTGATAGAGATGATGACGTCCAAAATCCGCAGAAAAGAGTATGAGCAGAGCGCTGCCTGGATCTGCTGCAGGGAGAATTTCAGATCCATCTGGTATAGAGACCGAGAGGATCTGATAAAACGGATGCGTCCGCAGATAGTAAGAAACCAGAATTCGGTTCATACGAGAGACTGCCGCCAGGAAACAGTGCTTTCTCGTCTCCTGGATAGGCCTGCTGACACAGCCGGAGAGATGCCTCGGCCTATCCTCTCCGACAGGATAGAAGAGCTCAGAGACGCTGACCTTTCTGCCGCTCTCTCACCCTTAAGATGCGCCTTGTATGCTGAGAAGGCCAGAACCAAAGTCGGCTCTGGCTGCGACTCCTCTGCCTGGAATGTGCCTCTGAGAGGGGTTGGCATAAGCGTCCTTCCATCTGGATCATGACCAGGTCGCCGCCCTGTATCCGTAACCTGGAATCCAGGTTCCCTCGCGCTGCACGCTATCTGAGGAGCCGGGGCTTTCGCTGGTTGTCCAATGATCAGATCTGGGCCCATGTCCTTCCATTGCTTATGGATGCCTCAGGCAAGGCAACATCGAGGATCGCGGTCTGGCCAGGAGGGCTGGCCAGCGACTGCATGGAGCTGGAGATAGAGCCTGCTGGAAGGATGCTCGCAGTTCGGATCTGGATCGGAGAGATAAAATCGGAGAAGAGGCTGATGACATTGAATCAGCTCTTAGAGAGCTATCACTTCCTCGCGGAAATGGCTGCCTCTTCCTACGAAAGCCCTGGCCTGGTGCGCATATCCTCAAGCCCCAGAGAGTGACTGCTCCAGGCCCTCAAGATGGGCCCATGAGGCTTTGCTTCCGGCGAAATTGCAGTTCCACTGACGGAAATATAAGAAAAATTGGCCCTAGATATGGGACCAGAGCCGCCCGAAGGAAGCAGCGCAGACTGATCAGCCAGTGATGCCCCCCTGCAGCTTCATATGCGGACCTCAATTCCATGGGACCTCAGGTAATCCTTGACCTGGCCCACTGTGACCTCTCCCCGGTGGAATATCCCGGCAGCCAGAGCCGCATCCGCTCCAGCCTCCGTAAAGGCCTCGAGCATATGCTGGGCGTTGGCAGCTCCGCCGCTGGCTATGACCGGAATCCCCACCGCCTGGCAGACCGCACGAGTGAGTGGTATGTCATAGCCGATATTGGTCCCGTCGCGATCCATGCTTGTAAGCAGTATCTCTCCGGCCCCGAGCTCCTCCATCTTCCTGGACCATCCAACAGCATCCAGCCCGACAGCCTTGCGCCCACCATATATCACGACCTCGAACCAGGCCCTGCGCCCATCCTCCAGATCGTAGGCAGTTTCTGCTTTGCGTATCTCGAAATTTCGCATTGCATCCACAGCGACCGTTATCCTATCACTGCCGAACTCCTGGGCTGCCTGCTCCACCAGCTCTGGATGCAGAACAGCGGCCGTGTTCATTCCCACCTTATCGGCTCCAGCCTCCAGGATCTCGCCTATGGCTTCTAAGCTGGATATGCCACCGCCTACTGCAAACGGTATGTCCACTTCCTGCGCCGTCCGTTTGACCACGTCCACCATAGTCCGTCGTCCCTCGGCTGATGCGGTTATGTCCAGGAAGACCAGCTCGTCAGCGCCCTGCTCCTGGTAGCGCCTGGCGAACTGCACCGGATCGCCCTGCCTCTTCAGGTCGACGAACTTGACCCCCTTGACCACCGAGGGGATGCCGTCCACAACTTTCACATCCAGACAGGGGATGATCTTGGCATAGCTCTTCATAAATAACGAAGATCAAACCACATGGCTAAAAGCTTTTCATTTCCCGTCCTGCAGATCCCGAAATGCCTGACAACTGGACAAGAAAGTTAGTCGAGGCTCGTCAGGATGCCTTGCCGCTCACCGATCTCAAGCCAGGCCCATGCCCATATGACTGCCTCAAAAGCCCGAACCAAATCGCCCCTCTCCAGGAAATATCCGCTGTCATCGATGTAGGCAAGCACGTTTTCCATAAACTTTGGATCGCCTTTGGCAAGAGCTGCCCTCTCCTGGGCACGCCTCCTCCACTTCTCGGTCTCCGCGAGCAGCTCCTCACTGATATCTGGCATCAGATCTTGCCTCGTTATTTGCTTCTGCCAATTTCGCATCCGCTCTTGTTGTCAGGCAACACCGGTTCGGTTGCCGGCGTCGTCTCAGACAGGTCTGCTGCATGGCCTTATCATCTGCCTGGCCTGGAGCTGACCTCGTCCACCTTATAGACCCTTTTCGGGTCCACCTCCACCCTCACCATGGTCTTGAGCGGGTATCCCGCATCCCTCACGAGATCGGCTCCTGATCCCCTCTCTATCACAACCACCAGATCCTTTACGATAGCTCCAGCCACCGACAGGGCCTGACAGACTGCCAGGGCAGTGCCGCCGGTGCTGACCACATCATCGACCATTATCACGCGATCGCCCTTCTCTATGCCGTTTACGAAGAGCTGGGATTTCGAGTAGCCTGTTACCTGAGAAACCTCGATCTCTCCGGGGAGACCGTATTTGCGTTTGCGCACGATGACCAGCGGGATGTCGGTGGCCAGGGAAAGTGCCATGCCTATGGGTATCCCCATGGCCTCAACGGTAACTATCTTGTCCACGTCCATATCGGCGATCCGTATGATATGCCCTACCACTTCTCTTATCAGGGCCGGCCTGACCTGGGGAACGCCGTCGGTTATCGGATGGATGAAATAATTGTACTCACCCCGTCTGAAAACCGGTGCCTCCCTCAGCGACATCTTCAATATTTCCAGCATAGGACCAAAAGCCTCCTAACCACAATAGCTTCTGCTGGAGAGGTATCAGGATTTAAAACGTGGCATATGATCCGTTGATCCGCCGGAGCAATCGACATTCTCAATCCGGGAAATATTTAAAGAGCACATAGGACCATATACCATGTCATCTATGCCTTAATTGCTGACCGAAGATGCCAGGAAGAGCGCCCTATAAAAACGGGCGGCCATCCCGAGGCAAACTGGATTTAGACAGAACGATGGGGCTTTGGGTGGGGGTGCCCATGCGGCCTGTCCATTCCGGCAGGGAATCGCCGGCTATGGACTGTCCGGAATCTGGAAGGTCTCTGCCCCGGCCGATCACGTATCCAATCTAGGTAAGGTGCATGAGAGATGACTGATGTCGAGTCACTCCGTTTAAAGGTAGCTGAAGCAGATCAGAGGGACGTTGGAAAGGGAATCGCCAGGATTGGCGACGATATAATGACCAGGATGGGGGTACGCCCCCTGGATGTGATCGAGATAAGCGGATCACGGGAGACTGCCGCCCTGGTTGTGAGCGCCTACGCAGCAGACCAGGGCCTTGACATCATACGCATGGACGGCCTGATCCGTTCCAACGCCGGGACCAGCATCGGGCAGTATGTTGATGTGAAGAAGGCCCAATGGTCAGAGGCCAAGCACGTCACACTGGCACCGGTGACCAAGGGCATGCAGATCTTCGCGCCGGGTGAGGTGCTGATAAAGGTGTTCCAGGGCCGCCCGGTCTCAAAGGGCGACGTGATAAGCACGACGAGCGTCCGCCGGCCTCCATCCGACTCGTTCGGCCGGGAGACCATGTTCGAGGAGCTGTTCAGGGGTTTTTTGGGAGCCCAGGCTTTTGGGCTTGGTGAGATCAAGCTGCGAGTGGTATCAACAAATCCGCCAGGCCTTGTCAAGATAACCGATGTGACCGAGGTAGAGCTCCTTCCTCAGGCGGTCGAGGTGGCGGAAAGACCGGTGCCTTCGGTCTGCTATGAGGACGTGGGCGGCATCAAGCCGGCCATAAACAAGGTTCGAGAGATGATTGAGCTGCCCCTCAAGCACCCTGAGCTGTTCGATCGTCTTGGGATCGATCCGCCCAAGGGAATCCTGCTCCACGGCCCGCCGGGAACAGGAAAGACCATGCTCGCCAAGGCGGTTGCCAACGAGAGCGACGCCTACTTCATCAGCATCAACGGTCCGGAGATCATGTCCAAGTACTACGGGGAGAGCGAAAAAGCCCTGCGGGACCTGTTCGAGGAGGCGGAGAAGAACGCGCCCGCAGTTATCTTCCTGGACGAGCTGGACTCGATAGCCCCAAAGAGAGGTGAGGTTACCGGCGAGGTGGAAAGAAGGGTGGTGGCCCAGCTCCTATCCCTCATGGACGGTCTTAAGGAGCGCAAAAACGTCATAGTAATAGGCTCAACCAACAGGCCAGAAGCCCTCGACATGGCTCTGCGCCGCCCCGGTCGATTCGATAGGGAGATCGAGCTTGGGGTCCCCGATGTCACCGGCCGGCATGAGATATTCCAGATCCATACCCGGGGCATGCCGCTGTCCGAGGACGTGGATATCGACGGATTTGCCAGCCTGACCTACGGCTTCGTCGGAGCGGATATAGCCGCCGTCTGCCGTGAGGCGGCCATGAACGCGCTGCGCCGGATCCTGCCGGAGATAGACCTTGAGCAGGCCACCATACCAAAAGAGGTGCTCGACCGCCTGATAGTTCAGAGGGAGGACTTCGAGGCTGCTATGCGGGAGGTTCAGCCCTCGGCGCTGCGAGAGATCATGATCGAGGTGCCCAGAGTGCGCTGGGAGGATATAGGCGGGCTGGAAGCCGTCAAGCAGCTGATGGTCGAAGCGGTTGAGTGGCCTCTGCGCCATGGAGACGCATTCCGGCGCCTGGGCATAGACTCTCCCAAGGGGATCTTACTCTACGGGCCTCCGGGAACCGGCAAGACAATGCTTGCGAAGGCCGTTGCCAACGAGAGCAACGCCAATTTCATAACGGCTAAGGGAAGCGATCTGCTCTCGAAGTGGTACGGAGAGAGCGAAAAAAGGGTCGCTGAGATATTCCGCAAAGCCCGACAGGTTTCGCCAGCGGTGATATTCCTGGATGAGCTGGATGCGCTTGTGCCGGTCAGGGGTGGGTCCATGGGGGAGCCTCATGCGACCGAGAGGATGGTCAACCAGCTTCTCTCAGAGATGGACGGCCTGGAGGAGCTGCATGGCGTGGTGGTCATTGGTGCAACCAACCGGCCGGACATCATCGATCCGGCACTTCTCCGCCCCGGCCGATTCGACGAGCTGATCATGGTCCCGGTTCCAGAATCCCCGTCCCGCCGCAAGATCCTTGAGGTTCATACCAGGTCCATCCCACTCGACGACGACGTCAGCCTGGACGCCCTGGTTGATGCCACCGATCAATATACAGGTGCGGATATAGCAGCTCTTTGCCGGAAAGCCGGCCGCCTGGCGCTGCGGGAGAGCATGGCATCGGAAAAAGTCTCCCAGAAGCACTTCCTGGCAGCCATCCAGGAGATCGGCCCATCGGTGACACCCGACACGATGAAGTACTACTCCAAGCTGGCAGACGTGCTGCGAAAGAGCGGGTCCCGGGAGGTTGAGCGACAGGATATCTACGCCTGAAAAGTCCGGACTGGATATCTCATCCGGACCTGCACATTTTTTTTGCACAAGCCATTCGCAACGTCTTTTTGAATCGCGCGGTCGGGCCGATGACGCCTCTTCGACCGATGCCGGCAAAGATTTAATAATCTGATCGCTGATTGGGGTAAGGGGTGATATATTTTGTCCAAAACAATAAAATTGGGCCTGGCGATTCTGGCAGTATGGTTCCTGGCAGCCTCAGCCCTGGCCCAGGACAACTACACCATCAACGTCTCGTACAACAAGTTCTTTGGGCCTTACCTGGTCAACCAGAGCGGATTTACCCTCTACTACTTCACCGATGACGCCGGCAAGGCTGGAAGCGAATGTTATGGAGACTGTGCCCAGAGCTGGCCGCCTTTTTATGCAGAAAATATCCGTGTTCCAGATAGCTTGAGAGGCGTGGACTTCACAACTCAAAAGCGCACCGACGGCAGATCGCAGACAGCTTTCAGAGGCTGGCCGCTCTATCTGTATGTGGGCGACAGGGCAAGCGGCGATTATTTCGGCCGAGATCTGGATCAGAAGTGGTACCCTGTGGACCCCACCAATCAGCGCGTGAATATCTGAGGGAGACGGAGGCAGAGGTCCGGCTGCACGTCCGGACCATGGGCCCCTGTCTCTGTGCCAGTCTGTGTGGGATCCATGGATGACACAGCTCAAACGATCCTTGCCATTTGACCCAATCGTCCAGGGGCACTTTCGTCATCCTCAAACAGCCATTTCAGTTCGAAGAGCAGAAACGAAGATCGAGTCTGTCTAAATAGCGGAAATCGCCCATGGCTGAAGACCTGAAGCGCGAGTTGGGGCTCATTGAGGTCACCTTATCTGGAATCGGCATAATACTTGGAGCAGGCATCTATGCGCTGCTTGGAGAAGCTGCCGCCCTTGCCGGCAACGCCGTATGGATGTCGTTTGTGCTGGCTGCTCTTGTGGCGCTGTTCACCGGCCTGTCTTATGCCGAGTTCTCATCGATGATGCCGGGGGCGGGGGCAGAGTACCTCTACGCCCGTGAGGCGTTTGGACCACACCTGGCCTTCATGACCGGATGGCTCATCATCCTGGGAGGCGCCGTCGGAGCTGCTGCGGTCAGCCTTGGATTTGCAGGCTACCTGACCGCGCTTACCGGGGCTGATCCCACGACATCAGGCCTGGTGCTTCTCCTTGCCATGACAGCCGTCCTTCTTCTGGGGATCAAGGAGTCGGCCAGGGCAGCGGTAGTGCTGACTTTTGTGGAGATCGCAGGACTCCTTCTCGTGATATACGTGGGGCTTCCCAGGCTTGGCAGCGTCGATTACATGGAGATGCCTCAAGGGGGCAGCGGAGTCCTTGCTGCAGCCGCCCTGGTATTCTTCGCTTATAAGGGATTTGAGGAGATGGTCAAGCTCTCCGATGAGACCCGGGTACCTGAAAAGACCATGCCAATGGGTATTTTGGTTGCCATTTGTGCGAGCATCGGCCTTTATGTCCTGGTCTCCATATGTTCGGTGAGCGTGCTGGGGTGGTCGCAGCTGGCCAGCTCCAGCGCTCCGTTCGCCGAGATCGCACGCTATGCAGTTGGCCAGGAGGCCTATGTGCTGGTTTCCCTGATAGCCCTGGCATCCACAGCCAACACCGCCTTGCTGATGATACTTGCCGCCTCACGCATCACCTACGGCATGGCAAGGGCCGGGTCTCTGCCGTCAATTCTGGGGCTCGTGCACGAGGGCAGGCGGACCCCCGCTGCTGCCATACTCGCGGTGAGCGTTCTGACCGCTCTCTTTCTGCTTGCAGGGGACCTGAGCCTGGCCGCCAGCGTCGCAAACTTCACTGTCTTTCTGGTATTCATGATCGTCAATGCCTCGCTGGTCATACTGCGACACAGACAGCCGCAGCGCCCAAGGCCCTTTAAGGTACCTGTGAGCTTCCACTGGCTGCCTGTGCTGCCGATTCTGGGCATAATGCTCACCGCCTTTCTCATGCTGCAGCTACAGCGGTGGGCCATGATTACAGGCGCGGCCATGGCCCTGGCAGGCCTTGCCGTATCCGCCATCGCCCTTGGGCTGGCCAGATGGCGGGATGCCAAAAGGTGAAAGAGAGATAACCTGCGAGCACTTCTGTACCTGAAAGAAATGCTTTATTAGTGGTGGCATACAGAGCCAGCAGCAGAGATGTATTGGCATGGCAGGAAAGATCAGCTCATCCATCATACGGGAAGTGTTCTGGCGGCCCTTCTTATTCCTGTTTCTGATCATGGTGTCTTCAGAGGGTGCGATATCCCTGGAGACCGACCTGGACGAAGGAACGGTCACTGTTGACAGCATGGACAAGTCGGATTCCTGGACGGTCAAGACCGATGGCCGCGGCTCCCTTGCACAGATATCCTCAGTTCCAGACCCGGCAGGCACCTGCCTCTCAGTCTCATTCAACCTCGTCCCCAATGGTTATATCGGAATATCCCGAAACCTCGACCTGAAATCCCTTGGTGCCGGGGAGAAGATCAGGTTCTCCTACCGCGGCTCTGGAGCTCCCAACACGCTTGAGCTGCGGCTGGTTGACAGAGACGGAACCACCTATAGATATCCCTGGAATGCCAAGACCTCCGCCCCAGAGTGGACGGTACTGGAGGCAAGTCTGGACGATTTCGAATGCCTCCGCCGCCTTGATGGTACAGAGTGCCAGGGAAAGAAGCTGTATTCCAACAGCGTCGGCAGCATGAACTTCATAATCTACAACTGGCAGGGCGATCAACCCGGATCCGGGACAGTACTATTAGACCAGGTGGAAAGCAGCTGATTATCCACTGGCATAAGGGGCCTCCGCACCAAGGCCGGGGCAGTCAGAAGCGAGATCTATGCTCAAAGTTGGAGAGAGTCACCTCACTTGAGATGGGGCTTTTGGCTTTCCTTTGGCCAGGCTGTGCCGGGAATTTCCTCTGGCTGAGAAACGGATAGTTCCACCGCGAAGAGCCGATTTTTCAGCCGCTTAACTGGCCAGCAGGTATTTATGTGAGGGACAATATTTAGATGAACTGATCAAGAATGAGATCCCTACTATCTGTAATATCTGTCATCGGCCTTGCCCTTGTTTGCCTGGCCGGCACCGGCACGGCTGCCGAAGAGAAGGCCCTGGCCTACGACATAACGCCCCTGATAGGAGACGCACCGGCATATTACTTCTATGAGGATGATGAAGGCAATCTTTCCGCGGTAAATTGTACCGATATGATGACCCTGCGCTCTTTCATATCCGCTCAGACCGTCAAGTTCACTCCGCCAAAGGCAGGCTGGAAGCTTCAGAAGGTCCTGATTGCAGGATGGGCAATTTCTGACGTTAGGAATGAGACACTTCCCGGGCAGTCCATAATCGCGCTGGAGGTTAGGGACAAGGACTTGAACTTGCTATACGAGACGTCCCATGTCCAGGTGGACTATTTCGACTTCCGTCTGCCCTTCCTCTCGGAGATAGAGCTGCCATCTGTGACCGTCAACGATGACTTCTACGTCAGTTTCTATGGTAGAGATTCGGTAGCGGTATCATTTAATCAATCTGAGTCAGCCGGCAACTCCTTCATATTCGACCGGCTGACTCGTAAGCTGGTACCTGCCGAGGTCATCAACCAGGACAACACCACGAGCCCCCTGAACTGGGTCATCAGGGCTTTCGGGAACTAGATGATCGTGACTGGGGAAAGCCAAGATCTCCCCAGATCACTTCTTTTCCGAGACGTTTTTCTTCACCCACTTTTGGTATCGAAGGAGATCATCGGTTCAAGCCTGATTGGAAGGCCGGCCTCTCCCCTGAAAAATAGCTCTCTGACGTAGAGATCGAGCTTTGTCAAGCGAAAAGTCCAGCTGATCCCAAAAAAGACCGATCATATCTCCGGAGAGGAGGCGTTTTTGCGCACGCCTTGGTCAGAGGTCTGTCAGGGGGGGTAGTTTTTTAAATCCAAGAAAAGATCACAAGAGCGATCCTCATGAAGAATATCATCTTCATCTTGACGGCTCTTTGTGCCGCCGTCTCACTGGCTGGCTGTGGCCTTGCTCAGGATAAGGTTATCCTGACCTCAGACAGCGGAAGGAATGTCACCGATATGAACCTGACCTTGTTCAGCACCCTGGGACTCTTCGGCGCAGAGGGGCTGGACACTGCCGAGATGGTGAAGTTCAAGGCCCCAAATGCAGGCTTCAAGGTTGAGGCCATACTCATATTGGGATTCGACGGATACAACGGCACCGATGATACTGTGCCCATAGAGCAGATGGTGCTGGCAGAGATCCGGGACGTGGACATGAACCTTCTTTATCGCACGGTGGATTCCCAGATCCCGTACTTCAACTTCAAGAGAAACACTACAGGGCCAACCTGGGGAATACTGGAGATCCCCCCTGTTGAGGTCACCGATGAGTTCTACGTCTGCTTCTACGACCGGGGAGCAATCTCCGTGTTGGGAGAGACCGACAGCTTCACCAACAGCTCTCAGCTATTCGACCGCAGCAACCGCAAGATATACCCGGCCGAGCTGCCGCTCCCTGATAACGAGACAATGCCAGTCAACTGGCTGATCCGGGTGGCCGGCAGCTGATCCGGCTTCCGAGCCATTTTTTATCATGACATTCTTCGGCAAGATCTGCCTGGGCGGCTTTCCAGGAATAGGTAGCGTTGGCAAGTTCGCCTCAGACTACCTGGGCCAGGTCCTGGAGTGCCAGACCTTTCTATCCATTGGTTCGCCCGGCTTTCCGCCTCAGGTAATAATCTCAGGAAATATCGCCCATCCATTCCTGGCCCACCTGGGTCAGGCGGCCAGGCGCGACGACCTTATACTGATATCCTGCGATGCTCAGCCGCTGCACGGGCTTTACATGAACGCCCTGGCCGGGGACATACTGGAAGAGCTCGCCGGGCGTGGGGTGAGAGACGTCATCACCCTGGGAGCTTATGTAGGAGGGCAGAGCGACAAGGTCCTGGCCGCCTCCACCGATCCATCAGGCGTTGCCCTGCTTGAGGCTGAGGGTATGGCCATAATCCGCCAGGGTTTCATTGGTGGAATGAACGGCCTGTTGGCTGGCATGGCACCGCAGCACGGGATGCGCGGCTTCTGCCTCCTGGGCACTACCAGCGGCCAGGAGCTCGTGGACCTGGAAGGGGCCAGAAACCTTGTTTCGGCAGTCTCCCATATCCTCAAGCTGGATATGCCTCTGCTCGACTTCGCCTCAGAAGAGGAGATGGCAGATGAGGAAATCCTGCCGGAGAAGCCGGACGATCAGGTCGACCCCTCTTACCTGTGAGACCTGGCGGTCCGGGTTTTCGGCCCCGCCAGGCATAGGGCTATCGGATGAATGGAGGGCTTGCGTCCGCATCATCATTTCAACCAGCTTGTGCGCGTCACGGGCTCAAGCTCAGCATCGAGCACTCCCCTTTTCAGAGACAGCAGGGAAAAATGACTGCCTGCCTTTTTTGCTCGGGGATGCCCGGACCATGTGGATCTCTAAAATGAGTAGAGGGAACGATTTGGTCCGGTCAGGCCCTCCTTTGTCCAAAGGCTTTGCATTTACGTGACTGCCCGAACCACCAGGGTGCCCTTGGCCACGCCCAGGTGTCGGGCCACAGGAAGACACTTGGCCCGCAGGATATAGACCAGCCGCCCCCTCATATCGTTCTCGAACTCCGAGATCGTCTCGAAGTTGCCCATTCCCTTGGCTATGATGAGGACGTCGGGGTCGTCGAGCAGGGCCAGAGACTGTGGAGATGACCGCTCCCTGGATAGGCCTACCACGTCGCCAGTCGCCACCATCCGGCGACCGGCTAGCCCTTTCAGCTCCTCCGCCGTCACGTCGTTTAATACCGGCTCGGCCTTGGGTCCCATTATAACCGACTTGCCCATCTCCTCAAGTCTTTCGACCACAAATAGGTCAAATACCACCTCACCGGCATTGTCTGTCAGGTAATAGATCCTCTGGAAGGATGAAAGCAGCTCTTTTACACACTCCAAACCGCCATCGAGGCGCTCTCTCAGGGTCTTTGAGAAGACCTCTCCGAATGTATGGTTGTCGAAGTCGTGCCCTTTTACTCCGAACTCCATGGAGTTAGCAGCGGCAGCTATCCTGATGAGGGCTTCTGTGCGGTCAGGGCTGGACATGTAGAACTGCTCTGCCAACGGAAGGAGGCTCTTTGCGAGCAGATTGCTCTCGGCCTTCAATCTCCGGTACGGATCGGGATCTTCGCTCACCCTCTTTACGATCCGCTCCCTATCTGTTCCCACGAGGGCCGGAACGCCGCCGGCCTGCCTCGCTATTGCGCCGACCAGCTCCTCCATCACCTCGCGGCTTCGCTCCTCACGTATCTCCTCCTCCAGGTCCCCCATGGCCAGCTCGCACTCAAAGCCAGCCCTCTCGAGGATGCAGACATAGCAGTCTGAAGCCATCCTCATATCGGCCACTTCCCTGCCATGACCGCCACAACGTCCGGTATGGCCCGCCTGGCAACATCTGGGTTTGATCCGCCGCTTAGGACCACGACCAGAGGCTTCTTGCCGACCGCCTCTTTCAGAAGGGCGGCCATCCGTGGATAAGCGCTCAGTGTCAGATCGAAGCCACCGTAGTCGTCCTGGTGGGAGTCGTGGCCGAAGATCAGGAAGCAGATCTGGTAGTCGAAGTCCCTTGCAAGCTCAAGGGCCGATGAAAACTCGTCAAGGAACGTGACATCGCTGGCAGCCCAGCCTATCCCGAAATCGTAGTTGTTCCTGCTCCTGTCGAACTCCTTTCCTGATCCGGCGTGGAAGTTTATGTGAAAGACGTCAGCGTCCTCCCCGAAGAAGTCACGGGTGCCGTCGCCGAAATGCGGGTCTACGTCGATGATCAGGAACCGCTTCAGCCCCATTTTGCGCAGATGGCGAATCGTTATGGCCACGTCGTTGAAGTAGCAGAATCCCCAGCAGCCACCCCGAGATGCGTGGTGACCGGCAGTTCCGGTAAACGCAAAGGCCGATTGGGCCTGGCCAGAAACAACCAGGTCTGCAGCCAGCATTACGCTGCCTGCCGAAAGCAGGGCTACGTCGCGGTAGGGCTCCGACGACATGTTCTGCATGTGATGAGCAGTATGTACCTCCTCCACCAGAGACAGGGGCGCCGCTTCCGGCTGGAACACCCTGACATCCTCTCCGTCTGCCAGGCCCGACTCCATCAGGGAGTCGTAGCCGGGCTTTATGCGGTCCTTGAGGACCGAATAACCATACCGCGGAAAATCGTGGTGATAGACAACCGCGACCTTCGTCATGCCGTCATCATCTCGCTCTCGTTGATAAGCCATCTCAGCACCTTTCAGATCTGGGTGTAGCGCGGGTACCTCTCAAGGAGCATGCCCTCCACAACTATGGGCATCTGGCGTCCGGAATCCATGAGAGCGCACTCCTTGGTGGCGCACTCAAGCTCCCAGTCGCTGCTCGAGCAGATGGTCAGCAGGGGCTCGCCCTTCTTAACCATCTCGCCCATCTTCTTGTGGATTATCACCCCGGCCTTCTTGTCTGCCGGAGCGCCTGCCAGGCGGGCGATCTCGATTATGCGCTTGTTGTAGAACGCCACCACGTAGCCGGTGGCTGGGGAGAGTATGTCCTGACGGAACTCGCCTATCTGGATATCGCTGCTCTTGACATTGGGATCGCCACCCTGGGCCTCGATGATCTCCATGAGCTTCTTATGAGCCCGCCCGGATGTCAGGATCTCCTCTGCCATACGGCCGCCATCTCCCCTGACTGCCATCCCGCCCATCTCCAGAAGTATTCCGGCCAGCGCCAGGCTCTTCTCTCGCAGGCTGTTCGGACCGGTGCCGGTCTCGAGCATAGCTAAAGCCTCCTTTATCTCCACAGCTGGCCCAACCGTGCGGCCGACCGGTGAGCCGCCAAAGGTCATTGCGCATTCCACACGGATTCCCAGGCGCTCTCCCAGATCCATCAGGTCCTTGGCAAGCTTGCGCGCCTCCTCGGCCGTTGCCAGCTTGGTTCCAGGACCTGTCGGCATATCAACTACTACCGCTTCTGCTCCCACCGCTCCTTTCTTGGCCATTATCGAGGCGAGCATCTGGCTGTAAGGGTCGATGGAGAGCGCGTACTCGGCCTTGATCAGCTTGTCGTCGGCAGGTGCGATATTTGTGGCTCCGCCCCAGGCTATCACGCCTCCAACCGTCTCTGTCAGCTCTTTTATCTCATCTGCCGTGAACTCCACGGGGGCTAAGATCTCCATCAGGTCGGCAGTGCCTCCGGCGCCGGTTATGGCCCGCGAGCTTGTCTTTGGGATCAGCAGCCCGGCTGCCGCCACAATCGGCACAACCAGCATGGTTACCTTATTGCCTGGAACACCCCCTATGCTGTGCTTGTCGACCACCGGGTGAGTATCGAAGTATATTCGATCCCCGGTCTCGATCATGGCCCGGGTCAGCCACTCGGTCTGCTGTGCATCCATGTTGTAGATGTAGGAGGCTGTGAGGTAAGCTGAGAGCTCAACCTCGCTCAAGTTGTTGTCCACGATGTCCCGAACGATGGCCCGGATCTGATCCTCAGTAAGCTTCTGGTTGTCCATCAGCTTCTTTATGTAAGCTACCGAGGCTGGCTTTGGCGCCGGCATTATGTCTACGGTCTTGGCCCCTTTGAGCTCCTTCATCGCCTCGTTGAATATGCCGATATGTCCCTGCTCCACCATCTGGGAGGTCACATCGAGGATGGCAGTCACGGCCGCCCCCTTGGTCCGAACCCTCACCCGATCTCCGAAATTGATGCCCAGTTGCCGGGCATCGCTCTGGTGCAGCATTACCTTGTACTGGCCTATATCGATATCAAACGGATTAACTTCGAACATATCTTTCCTCTCCTGCGATCTCTTCAGGCGTTTTTAAGAACTATCCTGGCAAAGCGTCCTTTTTGTATCTGCGACCGGAAGATGTGCCCATTGGCCGTTTATTCGCCCATCTTTGGAAACGCTTGGGGCCTGGAGCGGTTCCTGGCAGACACCATTTTCAGATCAGTCCCTGCTCTCGAAGGAGGGTCAAAGACCGTATCCATTCCCCCCTGGCTTCCCTTGTGGTTCCCACCACTAGGCGCAATCCGTCTGCCGTCTCTTCCAGAACTCCGCTGGCTTCGATGGTCTCTCCAGGCAAGGCCTGACCTGCATAGGTATGGGAGAAGCATAGCAGCTCTCCTATCTCTCCATCGAGCTTGAATATGGCAGGGGCATCGAAGGATAGGGCTGCTTCGGTGACCTGGGCCACCATCTTCTTCCTGCCGATGCTCTGGCCCGGCGTCCGTGGAGAGATCTGTTCCCAGTCACGGGTAAAGAGCAGGTCGAAGTACGTGTCTCCCAGCATGCCTCGGTTTCCCTTTCTCTGCTCGTGGGCCACGAACTCCTGAAAGGATATCTCCGGCTTCCTCTTGTTATAGATGCGAAGCCACATGTCCCGATCCAGTTCCTGGATCTCACCTCTCATCTTCGCCTGCGATATTATATCCCTGGCCTGCCACCAGTGCTCGCCATAAACGACAAAATCGATATCAGAAGAATGGCCATGCAATCCCAGCAGCATGGACCCTGTGATGCCCATCTGCTCTCTCGGAATTCCGCCCTCCTCAAGTATCCCGACGATCTTGGCCAGACGCGAATCGGTGGCGGCAGTCCTGCTCAGCTCTTCATGAGGCCGATATATCCTCTTGACATCCTCAGCAGGCACTATATGAAGGTCTTTGACGTAGCTGGGCTTTTCCTTTCGAAGAAGGGTGAACGCCTCCTCGAAATCCACCTTTCGAAATCGCTGCCCTTCCATCTCCCTCTCTCCTCCGGGATCTGGAACGTATCGCAGCAGGCAGCGCAGGCCATCCGGATGCACATAATCGGCCACGGCGAATATCCAGTCGTCATTTGTGCGGACGAAGTCCCTTATTCGGGCTCTCATCTCAGCTCCTCCCTCACTCGGTCAGCCAGAGCGCCCGCTCGAAGGATCTTCTTGTTGGCCAGGTCCACCAGTGTCGAGGGGATGGCGTAGCGACAGCGTCCGCCGTCCATGACCATTTCCACTCTGCTGGCAAGGACTCGGTCCACCTCAGATGCTCTGACTGGAGGCGGGTGTCCTGTTATGTTGGCACTGCTGGATGTGATGGGCCCTGCTTCTTCGATAAGAGCCAGGGCCAGCTCGTGGTCAGGAAATCTTATCCCAACAAAGGGGGAGCCGGCGGTGAGGATATCAGGCACATGTGGTTTTTTTCTCAGCAGAAAGGCAATCGGCCCCGGCAGCAGCTTTCGCAATATGGCCATCTCGTCAGGCTCAACAAGCGCCACCTCCGAGAGCATCTCAAAGCTGGATACCGCCAAGAATAGCGGCCGATCCATCTGCCTGCACTTGATGGCGAATACCCTGGCCACCGCCGCCTCGCTCAGGGCGTCGGCGCCTATCCCGTAAACGGTCTCGGTCGGGTAGATGACCGCGCCGCCAGAGCGTATCACGCGGGCGGCACTTATCGCGGCGTCTGTCGGGACACCTTTAAAAGCCCCATCATCAGCCTCGTCTCTTTCCTGAGTCATCAGGCAGCATCTCTTCTCTTGGTCATCTCTTCTTTATGCTGGCGATGTCTCCAAGGGTCAGGCCCCTGGTACCGGCGCCTGGCTTCCACCGTTCTGCTCCGCCTTCCTCTATCAGCTTGATCTTGAGCTCTTTCTCGAGCTTCTTCCTTATCTCATCCTCTGGAACCAGTTCCTCACGTTCGATCTTTCTCAGGAGGGAAGCCTTCTCCTTCAGGCGATCGGCCAGCTCCTCAAGAGATAGGCCGAGGCTGTCACGGGCCTCCTTGATCTTGTGGCCGTACTCAGGGACCACCTCTTTGAGATCCTGGAAGCTATCGCGAGGCTTGGGCTTTCTGACCGGCCTAAAAGCCCTCTCCGCAGGCACGATCTTCCTGGGAACGGGGGAGAATTTGTCCTCCTGCTTGCCAAAGCGTGCGCAGCTCTTGCAGACCTCCAGAGCAGACCCGTCGATAGTTATCCTGGTAGAAGCACCGGGAATATCCGCGCCACATATCTCGCATTGCATCCCGCTCATCTCGGAAATCTTTAATAGCCTCAGAGTTTAATAAGCTTTGGAGATCTGATGAACGAGTCGCCAACGGGAGCCGATTTCTCGCGTTATGTCCTGGATAGAATGCGCCAGCTTGAAGAGCGCAATCTGGCCTTGCGCGATCAGAAGGACCGGGCCGAGGGCGAGAAGCGCATCGTAGAGACCCAGAAGCTCAAGTTCGAGAGGGAAGCAAGAAAGCTGAGGTCCGAGCTTGAGAGGCTGCGTGTGGGCCCGATGGTGGTTGGGACTGTTCTTGAGGTGCTGGACGAGAGCCGGGCCATAATAAAGTCCACCACAGGGCCCCGCTTTGTGGTTGCCGTCTCCCAGTTCGTGGAGGAAGCCCTAAAACCAGGAGCCCAGGTCGGGCTCAATCAGCAGACCTTCGCAATCATGTGCGTTTTACCGTCGTCCAAGGACCCGGCAGTCTTCGGCATGGAGATCGAGGAGGCCCCTTCGATAGGATTCTCGAATATCGGAGGACTGGACACCCAGATCTCCGAGCTGCGTGAGATCGTCGAGCTGCCGCTCAAGAGGCCCGACCTGTTCCAAAAGGTAGGCATCGAGCCGCCCAAAGGGGTCTTGCTGCATGGGCCGCCAGGCACCGGCAAGACCATGCTTGCCAAGGCGGTGGCGAACAGCACCGAGGCGACCTTTTTGCGGGTAGTTGGCAGCGAGTTCGTCCAGAAATACATAGGAGAAGGAGCTCGACTGGTCCGAGAGCTATTCGAGACTGCCAAGAATAAAGCACCAGCGATCATATTCGTAGATGAGCTTGATGCGATCGGATCCAAGAGGCTGGACAGCGCCACCAGCGGCGACCGCGAGGTCCAGAGGACGCTCATGCAGCTTCTGGCAGAGATGGATGGATTTGATTCCCGCGGCGAGGTGAAGCTCATAGCTGCTACAAACCGCCCTGACATGCTCGATCCCGCCCTGCTGAGGCCTGGCCGATTCGACCGGGCGATATACGTGCCGATGCCTGGTCCGGAGGCCCGTCTGGCCATCCTGAAGATACATACGCGGGACATAAACCTCAGCCCTGATGTTAATCTCGGCAGGCTGGCAGACCTGGCCAACAACGCCAGCGGTGCAGAGCTCAAGGCCCTGGTGACAGAAGCCGGCATGTTTGCAATCCGTGAAGAACGCAGCTGCGTAACCCGGCAGGACTTCGATCAGGCTCTGCGCAAGATCCTGAACTCCGAGGTCAAGGCGGGGATGTACTCGTCAGGCGAAGAGATGCTGCCCAACTACGCCTGAGGGCATCATGCAAAGAGGGGAGAGAGAAAAGCCGCTATCGAATATATGCCAGAGGAGTCCATCTGCCGGGCTTCTCCAAATACATACAACCGAAATCCTGATCCCGGCTGCAACTGGCTGCTGGCAGCAAGACGGCTATTTTATAATAGGACCGCGCCTTAGCGGCTGGGACTAGGTTTTTTTCGGATGAAAAGCAGTTGCGGTTCAAGATCGGCCCTGGACGGGCAGACAGACTTATTAAAAAAATGCGGCCGGAATTTAAGAGGCCGCGCAAATCAGCTCGAGATACCTATTCTTTCGTGACTCGCCCCGCACTGGGGCTTTTCAACGGCATTGGGACCCGGATACCTCACTGAGCTGCAGTTCCTATGCCCAGCTCCTGGGCCTTGGCGAAAGCCTCGTCTGCCGCTGCTGTCTGGTTGAGGGCGGAAAGCGCCATGGCCTTGTTGTACCATGCCGAGCCCATGCTGTCGTCTATGGCGATGGCCTTCTCGAAGGACCTGACTGCCTCCTCGTACTGGCCCATGCCTGCCAGGGAGCGGCCTCTGCCGTTCCAGGCCCAGGGGTCGTTCTCCTCGATCCTCAGGGCCCCATCATAAGCTTCTACGGATTCGTTGAACTTGCCAAGCACACCCAGAGCGGATGCTTTGCCTGTCCAGGCCTGCTCGAACTCAGGAGCCAGCTTGATTGCCTGTTCATAGGCCTCCAGGGCCTTGGCGTAAAGCCCCAGCGTAAAGAGAACATTGCCCTTGTTGTTCCATGCCAGAGGATTATCTGCCTTTATCTGGATGGCTCTCTCAAAGGCATCGAGAGACTCGTTGAACCTTCCGAGCACAGCCAGTGAGAGGCCCTTGTTGTACCAGGCCTGCTCATAGCTCTGGTTGAGCTCAATAGCCCTGTCGAAGGCATCCAGCGACTCGTTGAACTTGCCTTCCTTTCCCAGGGCTACCCCCTGATCGTTCCAGGCGGCTTCGCTGCTTTCGTCGAAGGCAGATGTGTTACCCTGAGCGAAAGCGGTACCAGCTGTCATCAAGGCAGCCAGAAGTATCAAACCCACAACTGATCTCATGGTTATTCCCCGAAATTCCACTTGACGCGCCCTCAAGAAAAAGGTTTTGGGCATATGACCTTGCCGGCGCCATTGTGGGGCCTCATCAGTCCCTGCAGCCCGTCCCCTTGACAATGGCAGCTGAGATACCCTGGAGCTGCGATCGAATCACAGATTCGCGTGTCCATCGTATCTCATCATCCCAAGATCGCGCCCAGGTAGTCGTCATCTGGCAAAGTGCCGATCAGCCGTCTCAAGAGCCCGGGCTATCAGCTCAGCACCACGGTCCAGGTCCTCAAGGCTGAGCACTTCCACTGGGGAGTGGATGTAGCGGGTGGCAACGCTGATCACCCCAGTCCGGATTCCGTCCCGAGTCAGCTGGATGGCAGTGGCATCGGTTGTGCCTCCGCCGGACACCTCGAGCTGAACTTCTATATTCTGCTCGCGCGCGGTCTGGGTGAGCCAATCCACCACGTCCTCGCCAGCGATCAGTCCCCGGCCAGACGCGTCCGCGACAGTGATAACCGGACCCTTCCCCATCTCCAGAGACGAGTCCCGTTTCTCGATCCCAGGATGGTCGCCTGGTATCGATACATCCGTTGCCAAAGCAAGATCTGGCCGAAGGGAAAAGGCCCCCACCTTCGCCCCCTTAAGCCCCACCTCCTCCTGGGTGGTGGCCACCGCAAATATCGCGTTCTTGCTCTTGGTCCGCCGCAAGGCCTCTATCATCATCGCCACGCCTGCCCGATTGTCGAAGGCCTTTCCAGTAACCCGATCGCCTTGCAGAGAAGCGAAGGATCTGTCGATGCTCATGGGGGTTCCGGGGCCGATCCCCATCTCCTCCACCTCTTTATTGTCCCGGCCGCCCACGTCCACGAACATATCCCTGGCCTCGACAGGCTTCTTTTTATCCTCCTCCTTCATCACATGAGGTGGCTTGCTCCCGATCACGCCTGCTATCGGTCCGCTGCGGGCATGGACTATCACCCTCTGGTTGAGCAGGGTCTGGTCAAACCAGCCCCCTATCTTGATGAAGTGAAGAAAACCGCGCTCGTCCACGAACTTGGTCATGAGCCCGATCTCATCTGCATGGGCGGCAATCATTATCGAAGGCGACTTGCCGTTCCTGATGGCAATCAGGTTGCCCAGCGAGTCGATCCTCACCTCGTCCACAGATGCGGATATCTCCTCTCTTATCAGCTGCTGGACCGACCCTTCTCTCCCGGAGATGCCATGCCCGTTGCTCAGGCGTTCCAGAAGCGCTCTTATCTCTTCCTTCCTATCATCCATCATCTCATCTCAGCTACTTGATCAATCGATAAAACGGTTTTTCCACGAGAAACGGCAGAGCATCAGCCAATTGCCGGCGCATTTGCCTCTGGAAATCCAACAGGTGAGGCTGCATATCTCGTCGTTCTCCTCCTGCGATCAGGCTGTTCTGACCCGAGCCCCTTCATTGCGCACCCTGGTCACCAGGACCTCTCCACCCACCTGCCCCATGGCCTGTCTTGCAGCACTCTCGATATCGCGGGAGGAGCTGTCGGTGATCGCATAGACGGCAGGTCCAAACGACGAGAGGCCAGAGCATGCAGCCCCAGCTCCTACCATCTCCTTCATCAGGTGCCTGATCAGGGGATGCTGGAGCTGGACCTCCACCTTCTTGAATCCCAGCTCCTGGACGCGGTTGATCGACTGGCCGAAGCTGTCCAGATCCTCCTCAACTAAAGAGGGCACCATGCGCACCAGGATCTGGTAACAGAGTTCCTGGACATCGCTCTTTGGCACCGGACAGAACTCGCGAAACACGTCCATCTCCTGCTGCCCATGGGCTCCTTTCGCAATGTTCGGAATGGCGAGGAGAACCTTCCAGCTCTCGGGAAAGTCGTGGCGGGCAATTACCGGCGGCGGACTGACGTTTTGGGATGCAGAGGACGGGCGAAAGTCCTCCTTCTGCTTGCCTGGCCCAAAGGTATGGCCGCCGTCCACGATGAAACCGCCCATCTCAAAGGCAGCTGTCCCGATGCCGCTTGTTCCGCCACGGGATACAGCCGAGGCTATCTCGGTTATCGAGACTTGGCGATTGTAAAGATCGCAAAGGGCTTTGCCGGTTGCAATGGCCAGCTGGGTTCCGCCACCAAGCCCGATATGCATGCGATAGGCGCTGCGGACCGATATCTTCGCCCCGCCAAGGCCGAACCTGTCCATAACAAGCTGGGCTGCGCGCCTGGCACGCTCAGCCTCGTCTCCCTCCACCTGCAGCTCCCTGGACATCTCGCCTTCCACCACGATATTCGGAGAGTCCAGTGTCAATCCGACCCCCCCGTCGACCCGGCCTGAGCAGCCGGACAGCTCCGTGAGAGTTATGTGGATGCGGGATGGGGTCTCTATTACAACGCGGCGGTGGTCCTGGAACTGATTGTAGGGAAACGACTCCCGGATCGATATGAGTGGTTGGCCGCCCCTTATTATGCGATAGCTCCTCTGAAGCATCAGCTCCTTTGGAAAGATCCGAAACAGGGTGCTCATCCTCTGGTCGGCTGAGATGTAAGATGCGTCCACGATATCCCTGCGGGACTCGATCTGATGGCGCTTGAGGATAACGCCGATGGGGATGTCCGCCCTCATCAGGTCGTCTCGGAAGCTTGGCTCCAGCCTCCTCAGCGGTGTGTGGGACACTGCGTAAATCAGCGTCTCGCCGGTGCGGGAGTTCTTGAGCTTAACGACACGGTAGTTGACCTGATCACCAACAGCGATGTCGAGGTCCCTGGCAACAGCCTCATCTGCGGGGATCACCTCCTGGACCAGGGTCTCCAGACCCACCTGGTCGCCTGTGATAACCTCCAGCAGGCTGGTAACCGATCCGTCGGTGCCTAAAAGCATCTTCTGAACCGGGCTTAGCCTGCCCAAAGCTGCTTCAAGGCCGGATATCTTCCTGGCTACCGGAAAGTCGGAGCTCATGAAGAGAGAAGCAGGCCGGATGGAATAAAGTTTTTCCGCTATACCGCCAAATTCTGCTTTCAGTGGTGGATCATTTGAAGACTTCCCGAATACCCGGTTTGTACAGGATCTCTCCTGCCGAGCGGCGCCGGACAATAGACGAGCTGGCTGGCCCGGATGCAGGAGCGCAGGATATGGGATCAGCCGCCTTATCTCTCGACCAGGCCGACAAGATGGTGGAAAACGTGGTCGGCCTTTTCCAGGTGCCTCTCGGCCTTGCCACCAACTTCCTGATCGACGGCCGGGAGGTGCTGGTTCCCATGGCTACCGAGGAGCCGTCGGTCATAGCCGCAGCCTCAAACGGAGCCCGGATGGCGAGGGAAGGGGGCGGCTTTTTTACCAGCTCCTCAGGTCCGGTGATGCGAGCGCAGATCCAGGCAGTTGGCATAGATGATCCCTTCGGTGCCAAGAACCGCATACTGGAGGAGTCTGACCGCATAGCAGAGATGGCGAATCAGAAGGACCCAATGCTCGTGAAGTTCGGGGGAGGGGTTGTTGGCGTGGAGGTCCATGTCCTGGACTCGCGGATTGGCCCGATGGTGGTGACCCATCTGCTGGTGGATTGCAGGGACGCCATGGGAGCCAACGCCGTCAATACGATGGCAGAGGCCGTGGCGCCTGAGATAGAACGCATCACAGGAGGCCGGGTTCATCTGCGCATAATCTCGAACCTTGCAGACCGCAGGCTTGCCCGGGCCAGGGCAGTCTTCAAGGCGGAAGCGATAGGCGGCACAAAGACCGTTCAGGCAGTGGTTGCTGCTGCCGCTTTGGCAGAGGTGGACCCATACCGCGCTGCAACCCACAACAAAGGAATAATGAACGGGGTGACAGCCGTGGTCCTGGCCACCGGCAATGATACAAGGGCGGTTGAGGCCGGGGCCCATTCCTACGCTGCCAGGTCCGGACTCTACAGGTCGCTCACGCGCTACGAGATCAACGGGGATGGAGACCTGGTCGGCACAATCGAGATTCCGGCAGCTGTGGGGCTCGTTGGAGGAGCCACCCGGGTTCATCCGGTGGCAAAGGCTGCGGTAAGTACTCTTGGAGTGAAGACTGCCGACGACCTGAGCCGGATACTGGCAGCTGTAGGCCTCTGCCAGAACTTTGCGGCACTTCGGGCGCTGTCCACCGAAGGGATTCAGCGGGGGCATATGTCGCTTCATGCCAGAAATGTAGCGGTCCAGGCAGGGGCCACTGGAGATGCGATCGAGCGGGTGGCAGCCAGGATGGCAGAAGAGAAGAGGATCAACCTCGCCCGCGCATCTGAGATCATAAGGGAGATGACCCAGGGCTAAGCGATTGTTGGCTGAGGTGGTGAGATTGAAGATCGCTGCGCTCGGACCGGAAGGGACATACTCGGCTCATGCCGCCTTTATGTGGGATCGGTCAGCCGAACTGCTTTACAGGGACGATTTCGAGGCGGTCTTCGAGGCGGTGGAGTCCGGAGAGGCCGGGGCCGGAGTGGTGCCGGTGGAGAACTCGCTGGAAGGGGCTGTATCCCAGAACATGGACCTTTTGCTTCGCCGAAAGCCAAAGATCGTGGGGGAGGTGGTGGTTCCCATCCGACATTGCCTGCTTGGCAGAGGCAAGAGAACTGAGGTCAGGGTCGTGGTATCACATCCCCAGGCCCTGGCACAGTGCCGCCAGTACCTGCGCCGCAGCTTCCCCGGCGCCGAGATCAGGTCCACCGGCTCCACCGCCCACGCCGCCAAGCTCGCCCAGGAGTTCCCGGAGATGGCAGCCATCGCCGGGGCAAATGTGGCTGAGAAATACGGGCTTGAGGTGCTCGAGCGGGATATCCAGGATAACGGAAATAACGCAACGCGATTCGCCATAATCTCATGCGAGCCAGCCATGATGACCGGGCGGGACAAGACATCTCTGGCTGTGTATCTGGACCGGGACCGACCGGGCGCTCTGTATGCCATCCTGGGCGAGTTTGCCAGCCGGGACATCAACCTGACAAGGATAGAGTCCAGGCCTAGCAGACGAGGTCTTGGGGATTACTACTTCTTTATAGACCTGGAAGGGCACCGGGACGATCCGCCTGTAAGAGCTGCGCTGGATGCTGTCCGCTCATCTGCCACGATGGTCAAGGTCCTGGGCTCTTACCCGGCAGTCTCCTGGGAGAAGCGTTGAAGTGGTGCAAAGCTGGCTGGTGCTCGCACTTGGCGCCACGTCATCGTTTGCGGCAGCCGGGATACTGGACCGGGTGCTGGTTCGCAGGTTTCAGAGCTCTGCCTCATACCTCGTTGCTCTCATTATCTTTCAGCAGATCTTCAACCTGGGCCTGATAGCCTGGCAGGGTCTGCACCTGACTATTCCGTGGTCCTTGTGGGCGGCGGCAGCCGGCGTGCTCCAGTTGGTGCTATGGGCGGCATATGTCAAAGCCCTGCAGGTAGAGGAGGTCTCCAGGGTTACCGCTCTGGTATTCGTATATCCACTCCTGACGCTTCTTGGATCTGTGCTCTTCCTCGGAGAGTCGCTGACCTTGGCAAAAGCTGCAGGCGGGATCGCGCTTGTTCTCAGCGCAGTTCTGATCTCCTATCGCCGCAGCTCCAGCTCTGCCTCGCCATTCTCACCTGCCCTCAAGTATCTGGCAGTTTTTTGGATCTCGGTCTCCGTGTACTCACTGACCTCCAAGCACCTCCTGCAATTCATGGATGAATGGCAGCTGGTTATATGGTCGTCTTTTGGAAACCTTGCAATCCTGTCGCTTCTGTTTATTCCAGGTGTCAGGGGAGAGGTGGCCGGATTCGTCTCCCAGGGCCGGTCAGGGGTGGCCACACTGCTGCTCGAAGAGGCCCTCGACCTCTTTGGGAGAGCCGGCATGATCTTCGCCTATGCCGCAGGATCGGTCTATCTGGTCTCTGCGGTCAGCGCGCTTCAACCGCTGATAGTTCTTATATATGTCCTCCTCATAGGACGGATTCTGCCAGACCTGCTTGAAGAGGAGACTGAAGGCCCGGCGCTGGCCACGAAGCTATGTGCTGTGGTCATGGTGGCAGCAGGTCTCTATCTGGTCACCTGACCGATGGGACTCTTAAATCGGCACCTTCGTTTCCAGAGCGAACCTGGATTCTGCTTGCAGGAGCAGATGTCCGTATCATGGGATATTTGTTTGCGGAGGTAATATATTGGCGTTCAATACTTCAAGAAAAATCTTAAGTACGATCGCTTATTATAGAAACAATGATCATTGTAATCTGGCAGTATTCGATATAAGGAGACCGGATTCATGTAAAAGAATCAGGGGATGAATATCTGGGCTTGCAGCGAATTTTTTTTGCAGATCATGATGTCTTGTGTCCCTGAAATCTCATCGATTACCCCCACTCATACGCAGGTCGGCAGGATCTGAAATCGCTGATTTCAAAGGGCGCGACGTTTTCGTGGTCTGCCCTCTGCCGCATCTCAGGAAGGATTTCATGGAGATAAACTGGCTTGTGCTTGCGCTGCTGGGAACATCCTCTTTTGCCATAGCCAGCATCCTCGACAAGCTTATACTGAGCAGCTATGCCAGGAGGGCTGAGACCTATGTCGTCTTGCAGGTTATTATGCAGCAAATCCTCTTCCTTCCATTGGCTCTTGTGTTTGGGGTCAATTTCATCTATCCTGCATCGATGCTCGCTCTTCTGGCCGGGGTCGTTCAGGTCGTTCCCACCATCTATTACCTGAAGGCAGTGCAGATGGAGGAGGTTTCCCGTGTGTCATCCCTTGAAAACCTCTACTGCGTCTTCGTATTTGCAGGGGAGGCTTTGCTGTTCGGGGTGGTACTCGATCTTGACCAATACCTGGGAGGATTCGCCCTCCTCGCAGGTGCCTTTCTCATGAGCTTCAAAGGCCGGAGGGGAGGGAACTCGTTCACCCCGTGTCTGGTCTATCTTCTCTCCTACTGGCTGATGACTGCGGCGTTTTGCATATCCGAAAAGGCGCTGCTTCCTGCTCTGCCGGAGACGCAGATACTGATATGGTCCAGCTTCGGCAATACCCTGGCTGCTCTGCCGCTACTATGCCAGTCAGGGATAAGAAGGGAAGTCCATTCCTTCCCAGGCCTTGGTAGTGCAGCAATGCTGAGCCTGGCAATGGAGGAGATGATGCACATGATGGGGTCGATCCTTGGGATATTCTCCTGCTCCTGGGGATCGGCTACGGAGGCCTGCTCAGTCGGCCTGCTCCAGCCGCTCATAACCCTCTTGATATTGCTGGCGCTCTCCCGTCTCACTCCAGGCCTGGTAGGGGAGAACCTATCCGGCAGCCAGCTGGCTCTCAAGCTCTCCTCTGTGCTGATAATGGGCGCGGGACTCATCTTGATGGCCTGAGATGCCACTTCGCCGCCCAAAAAAGCTCGTTTCCGGTCTCCAATACACAAGGCCGTAGAACAGCGGCATCTAAAAGCTCGGTGATCTGCCTTATGTGGAGTCTCTCCTTCGGCTCTTCTCGAAGGAAAGGATAGCAGCCCGCAGGCTGTCAGAGGTTACCGGCTTGCTGATATGATCGTTCATGCCCGCCTGCATGCATGCCTCTATATCCCACTCAAGCCCATAAGCAGTCATGGCAACTATCCACGGCTTGTCGCCCCAACGCTTTCGTATCTCCCTCGTCGCCTCCAGCCCATCCATCTCCGGCATCTGTACATCCATAAGCACCAGATCGTAGTTTTGCTTCTCCATCGCCTGCAGAACCTCCCTGCCGTCAGCTGCCAGATCTGGCCTGTAACCAAGACGCATGAGCATCTTTTGGGCCACCTTCCGGTTAACCGGATTGTCCTCAGCCAGCAGAACTCCGATCCCAGACATCTCCCCAGCCTCGGACTGGAGGCTGGCAGGCTGCTGAGTTGTGCTGGAGATCATCGAGCTGAGGGCTGCCATAAGGCTGAGGGGCTTTAATGGTTTGGTTATCCAAAGGCCGATTGAGTCCATGCCGGCTATATGCTGCCCCATCTCCGCCATGACGGCGATCCTGGGCGCAGCTGCTCCAAGCAGGGATTTTATCCGCTCTGCCAGTTCGGATCCACTCATCCCAGGCATCTTCTGATCCAACAGGGCTATGTCGAATGGACCGGACCGCTGCAATATGTCCAGCGCCTCCTGGCTGCCCCCGGCAACGGAGACCTCGGCCTTCCATTCCTCCAGCATTTCGCTCAGCAGGCCCCGCATCATCGCGTTATCGTCCACCACCAGTATCTTCTTGCCGTCAACAGGCCTTATATCCGGGATCGCCGTAATATAAGGCGCCGACCTGGCCTTGATCACAAAGGAGAAGACAGCTCCTCTTCCAGGCTCGCTCTCCACCCAGATCCTTCCGCCCATCATCTCCACCAGGCGCTTGCTGATGGCCAGGCCCAGCCCAGTGCCACCGTAGCGGCGAGTGGTTGAGGCATCGAGCTGGCTGAAGGAATGGAAGAGCTTGGGCATCTGATCCCGGGATATGCCGATGCCCGTATCCCTGACTGCGAATCCGATATCATACAGCCCGTTCCCCTCATCATTGGCAGAAACCGAGACGAGTATATCCCCCTGGTCGGTGAACTTCACCGCATTGCTGAGCAGGTTGACCAGTATCTGCCTCATGCGGTTCTTATCGCCGATGATAGCCGAGGGGACGCCATTCATGCGATACCCCAGCTCCAATCCCTTCTCGGCCGATTTGGCTGCCACCAGGTCGATAGCGCTCTCGATACAATCCCTGAGGTTGAATGGAGCAGAGTCGAGCTCCATCTTCCCCTTATCGATCTTTGAGATATCGAGTATATCGTTGATGATGGAGAGGAGCGACTCCCCACTGTTGCGGATGGTCTCAACGAAGTCCTGCTGCTCCGCATCAAGCCGGGTGCTCATGAGCAACTCGGTCATGCCTATGACCGCATTCATGGGGGTTCTGATCTCGTGGCTCATGTTGGCCAGGAACTCCGACCTGGCTCGCGAGGCTGCTTCAGCGGCATCCTTGGCCTTCATCAGGGCTTCTTCGGCAAGCTTTTGCTCGGTTATATCCACCACTATCCCGCGCAGACCGGAGATCCTGTCCTCCCGCACAATTGGAGACGAGTATATGATCGTGCGGAAGATCGACCCGCTACTCCTCACCATTGAGTATTCCTGACTGCTTGACGGTTCGTTCGGGGAAAACATGTTCTTCCTGGCTCTATCCCGCTCCGAAGGCTCAACCAGATCGAAGAAGTTCATCCCAACCATATCCTGCTTGGAGTAACCGAAGAGCAGGCAAGCCTGACGGTTTACCAGGTTTAGTAGACCTTCGTCATCGGTCTCGAAGACGGGTTGTGGCAGCATCTCGGTCAGGTCGCGATACCGCGTCTCGCTCTCACGCAATGCCTGCTCTGCCGATTTCCTTTCAAGGATCTCCTTTTGCAGATCTATGTTTGCCGTTGCCAGCTGCTTTGTCCTGGCCTGGACACGCCTCTCCAGATCCTCATTCAGCCTTCTTGTCTCCTCCTCCGCACGCTTGCGTTCTGATATCTCCACCAGAGTTGAGGCATATAGACGGCTGTTCTCCCTGAGGGCTATTATCTGACGGATGATGATCAGTCCGATGGTTGCTCCAACGCCCCAGCTGAGGACGTTGAAGGAGACAGGCAGGGAGTAGTTATGGCTGATCACAAGCAAGGCGTACGCAGCCACTGCGCAGATGTAAGGAAGGTAGATAGGCCAGGTGAACTGCTCCGATCTGCGGCTCGGAACCTGAGCAGCAGGATCGAGAGTTGCCCCTATCTCAATCTGAAGTATTCCTGCAAGCCCAAATATCATGTACGAGGCAGTCCAGCCCACATCAAGCAGGCCGCCGACCTCATAGGTCTCGTTTAAGACGCGGTTCATGTATATGCTGTCGGTAAGTATCATGATCGCGCTGCCAAGTGCCAGGAGCAGAAACGGGCCCTGCTCCCATGAGCGTATGCGGGTGAAGAGGAGCTGGATTAGGGCGAAGAACAATACCAGGTCGACGACAGGATAGGCCACCGCCAGTACCTGGGTGAGCATATCCTCCTGGGTGGCTGAGGCGATCGTGGGAGCGATGAGAAGTGTCCAGAAGAATAGCGTGGCCCCAATCATAACAACCGAGGTATCGAGCATGGTCTTGATCCGCTCTCCAGGGGTCAGGGGAACGGAGGGGAGCAGAAGGATCCCCAAGAGAAATACCGGGTAGAACGAGAGGTAAGGAACATCAGCCACCGTGGCAAATGGCTCTTCTTGAAGCCATAGGTCGTAGTAGGCCCACAGGATGTCACCCACCGCGAACATCATCTCTGCAGTGGCCAGGAGAAGCCAGCCGATGAAGACCCGCCTACCAGTCTCCTTGGACTTCAGTGCTGCATAAAAGAGGCATATCGTGGCGATTATATTGACAGTGGCGCTGGAAAGGTCTGAGAAGGCTGCCCGGGCAAAAGTTTGCCCTTCCAGGGCAAAAGGCATAACTGAGATCACTATCAGGGACAGAAAGGCAATGATTACAGCACTCCGAAAAGATATGGTGACTGAACCCAATCCTTCTCTCTCCAAACAATGATATTTTATCCTGTAATTTCATTTAGTATAAACACATAACCATAGTTGGCATTTATTTGAGATAATTCGAGGCCCGAATAATCAGGCCATTTAAGGAGCACTGCTTCTAAAACAATTTTATTAACTGGTAATTAGGAAATATACATTCAAATATAATATTGATTTGCTGTACATCTTCAGATTTTTGCCAAAATTAGGAAATGACTGGAGGAAGCATGAATTGCGGCAGTTTCGCGATCACAAACTTAATGAACGACAAAGTCCACTGCGGGGAGGGTCCTTCCCCAGCGGAGATGAGCATGGATAACCGAGAGAGCATAAATCCCAAAATACCGGCCAGAATCGAGGGATTGGGCGAACTGGCCACCAATCTCTGGTGGAGCTGGAATCCCAGGGCCAGGGATCTCTTTAATATGCTCAATCCGGCTGCCTGGCAGCTCAGCGTGCACAATCCGGTAAAGCTGCTTCACGACCTGGAGGGAGAGGTGCTTGAGGAGGCTGCCACCAATCCCCGCTTCCTGCGCCACTACGATTCGGTGATCGGAAGATTCCGATCCGAGATGAGGAATTTCGGCGGCTGGTTCCCAGATAATGTGAACAACCCGGGAAGGCTTCCCGTAGCCTATTTCTCTGCCGAGTATGGGCTGCACCACTCCATGCCGTTTTACGCAGGCGGGCTGGGATTTTTGGCCGGCGACTTCCTGAAGGAGAGCAGCGACCTTGGTCTGCCCATGATCGGCGTTGGATTCATGTACCCTGGTGGATACCTCCGGCAGCGGATAACATCGGATGGATGGCAGACCAACGAGAGCGAGGAGCTTCACAAGTCCCATGCCCCTATAACCAGGATGAACGATGAGACAGGCAAGCCGCTGGTGATCCAAGTCCCGCTGATCGAGCCGCCCATCTTCGCGGGGGTATGGAGGCTCAAGATCGGCCGGGTATCCCTCTTCCTTCTCGACACGGATGTGGAGGAGAACGACCCATGGAACAGGGAGATCTCCTCCCGACTCTATGTGGGAGACGCTGAACACAGGCTTCGCCAGGAGCTTGTGCTGGGGATAGGTGGGACTGCCGCCCTGGCCAGAATGGGATATGGCCGACTGGTGCTGCACCTCAACGAAGGGCACCCTGCCTTCGCCATAATTGAGCGAATAAGGCAGCTGATGGAGGCAGGCCTCTCCTTTACAGGAGCTTCTGGACAGGTCCGCAACACCACGGTATTCACCACGCACACCCCGGTCCTGGCCGGCCATGATGTCTTTGCTTTCTCGCTCCTGGAGAAGTACTTCGGCTCCTATCTGTCCAGCATCGGCCTGGATCAGGAGGCCTTCTTCCAGATGGGCACAGATCCGGCCAGGCCGGATGCAGGATTCAATATGACGGTTCTGGCCATGCGCATGTCGCGCTTCCACAACTGCGTAAGCAGAAGACATATGGAGGTAACGGAGGGGATGTGGGGTCATCTGCGACAAAACGGGAGTCCTGAGCCATTCCTGGACTATATAACCAACGGGATTCACCTGCCGACATGGATAAATCCACGCCTGGAGTCCCTGTTCAACCGCTATCTCGGGCCTGGCTGGCTGAGCGACCATGACGACCCCACCATCTGGGAGCTGGTGGACGAGATACCTGACGGAGAGCTATGGGCTGCCCATCGCCTATCCAAGATGAAGCTGATCACCCATGTACGGGAGCGTGCCAGACAGAGGTGGACGCTTGATCAGCCCGATCCGGGAATAGTCCTCCTGTCCGGGGTATTCCTGGACCCGATGGTTCTCACAATAGGATTCGCAAGGCGTTTCGCCACCTATAAGAGGGCAACCCTGATCCTGAGCGATACGAAGCGTCTATGTCGTATCCTCAACAATTGCGACCGGCCAGTCCAGCTGGTATTCTCAGGCAAGGCCCATCCGCAAGACTATGCAGGAAAAGAGGTGATTCAGCAGATCTACCGAGCTGCAAAGGACTCGGCATTTGGGGGCAGGATAGTCTTTGTGGAGGATTACGATGAGCAGCTGGCCCAGTACCTTATACCTGGAGTGGACCTCTGGCTCAACAATCCGCTTCCGCCTATGGAGGCCTGCGGGACCAGTGGCATGAAAGCCGGGATCAACGGTGTTCCACAGTTGAGCATCCTGGACGGGTGGTGGATTGAGGGATTTAACGGTTTTAACGGATGGGCTTTCTCCGGAGGGCTAGGAGATGATCGGGATGCAAGGGACGCCTCCCAGATCTACGATATCTTAGAGAATCAGGTGGTTCCCCGCTATTACGCTATCGACAACGGAGATGGCGTCGCCCACGGCTGGATTTCTGTCATGAAGGAGGCGATCAAGAGCGCAGGCCCCCAGTTCTGTACAAGGCGCATGGTGAAGGAGTATGCCAGCCGCTTTTACCAGGAAGGGCTGAAGGAAGCTGAGAGACTGCCTCTCTGATATCCAGGACTTCTCAAGCCAAAAATTTCCAGGCCTTTTTCCGGAAAAGGTCGGAAAGATAGATCTTGGGCGGCGGGATATAAGGTCCGACAGTTCGATATACCCTGGCTTTCAGTATCAAGAAGCAGGGGGCGTGTCCATCGATGCAGAGGGAAGGGGAATACAGCAGACAGGACCCTATAAGCGATCTCGATATGGTGAAGGCCTACCATCAGGCAAGCAAGCACCATCCTGCGGCTCTTGCAAGTGGCCCGTCGTCTCTCGACTGGGCTAACCAGCCAGATCCTTTCCGGCATTATCTGGGATCTATGCAGATACCGCTGGAGAGAAACGAGGATAGCATCAAGATGAGCTATGAAGGCCTTTTCACCGCCGAGAAGGCCGCTGCCCAGCCTCTTGACAAAGACAGCATCTCCTGGTTCTTCTTTCATAGCCTGGCCTTATCCGCCAAAAGGCGGCAGGGCCAGGCAAGCTGGTCGCTGCGGGTCAATCCATCCAGCGGCAACCTTCACCCAACCGAGGCATATCTTGTCTGCAGTCAGATGCCTGGGCTCTCATCTCCGGAAGGAAAAGGCCTGGTTGCCCATTACACCCCGCAGCACCACGGACTTGAGGTACTCTCAGAACTGGATACTGAGGGATTGAATCCAGCCATGTTCGAGCTGGTCCTCTGCTCCATACCATGGAGGGAGGCCTGGAAGTATGGAGTAAGATCCTATCGATACTGCCAACTGGATTTAGGACACGCCCTGGCAGCCCTGGCCTATGCAGCAGCCGGACTGGGCTGGGAGTTTTGCCTGGCAGACCAGATGTCCAGCAAAAGCCTGGGAGAGCTTGTCCCCCCACTCCCGACCGAAGCGGAGGCTGAGCATCCGGAGTGCCTACTGGAGGTGGGCCCAAGATGCGGCGAGATGGGAGAGAGGAACCTTGAGCCGGCTGGGTGGGTGGGCAGCCCGAACAGGCTGAGCGCAAAGTACCTGTCATGGGATTTGGTAGAGGATATGTTCGCAGCCACGCAGAAGCCCTCGACTGCTGCAAGTCGCCTTCCTCGCCAGACCTCTGGCAATAGCAGATGGGCTCACAGCTATTCTCAGGGGCCTCCACTGCTATCCCGCGTCCTGCGCCGTCGGCGCAGCGCGCAACGTATGGACAGGTCGGCTTGCCGCCTGTCATCAGAGGACTTTTTCGTGATGCTTAAGAGGACGGTGAATGCTCCGCCGTTCTCGGCCATTCCATGGTCGCCGCTTGTACATCTGGCGCTCTTTGTGCATCGGGTTGAAGGCCTGGTCCCAGGATTGTACCTCCTGGCCAGGTCAAACTCTTCCGCGGGAATGATTCGTTCGGCACTTGGAACAGACCTGCTCTGGGAGCGGTCACCTGACTATCCCAAAGGCCTGTTCCTGCTAAAGGAGGGCGACATCCAGGCATTCTCCAAAGATGCGTCATGCCGACAGGACCTTGCATCAGACGGAAGCTTCTGCCTGGCAATGCTTGGAGATATGCGATGCTTGCGAGACGTCGGTGCATGGATGTATCCCAGGCTCTTCTGGGAGTGCGGCATGATCGGGCAGGCCCTTTACCTTGAGGCGGAGGCGATCGGAATGGGGGCCTGCGGTCTTGGGTGCTTCTTCGACGATA
The DNA here is from genome assembly GCA_002067795.1 of Methanosaeta sp. PtaB.Bin039. Lineage (GTDB taxonomy): Archaea > Halobacteriota > Methanosarcinia > Methanotrichales > Methanotrichaceae > MVQI01. Next base: position 16,470 of record MVQI01000076.1, on the reverse strand, counting down.
TGGTGCACGATATGCTGGAACTTGAGGGCGAGGATATGGCAGACCTGTATCATTTCACGGTGGGCAGCCCATTGAAGGACCCGCGTCAACAGTCATCGTCTGCATATCAAGGATGAGACAGCCAACTGGTTCAAGACGGAGAATTCGGATCGGAAGGCTGCTTGCTGCGGTTGCGGCGGATTATATAGAGTATGTGAAAGATATAGAGTATGTGAAAGCTGAAGTGGGCGGTGGGTTTTGGACCTGCTGCAGCCTGCCGTCAGGTCCTGACGCCCCAAATCCGGCTTCTTTTTCGCTTCTCAGACACCATCTCTGGCATCGGATGACAATTGCGTGACGATGGATGGCGTCGCCATACAAGTTCGCGATGGCAAGAAGGACTGCTGCAGCCCTCTGAGGCGAGGACTGGAAAAGCATGAAAGCTAGCCCCGACAAGTCATTCGAAAAAAGCGGGCAAGAATGAGGCCAATAACGATTACGACAGAGCAAACTGGACCTGGGCTGACAGCTAACCAAAAAGATTTTTTTTCTGAAGTTTGGCAGGCGAATGGGCCTGATATCCTGGCTATTTCGTCCGGTCAGGAACTCGAATTAGGAACTTGGAGGATTCATGTAACTTCTAGCTGAATTATACATATAGGCCAGCCTTTTATGCTGGTCGGGACAAGTCAGGGTTGTTGAAAACCTACAAAGGAGGACTCTCTGAAATGAGAATTCCATTCATCCCGATGGTGGTGGCCGTCCTGGCCTTGCTCGGATCGACCTCTGCCATGACCAACGAGCAGTATGAGTCGTCTGGCCTGGGGAGCATCCCCTGGAACCAGATATTTGAGGGAATGCCCAGCGACGCCCTTCCGCCTCAGGAGCGGGACTATGGTTCTGTGCTGCCTTCATTGACATCGCCCCAGAGCAATTCGGCGAATCCCACATATGACTTCCAGGGTTCCAGCTTCCAGCAGACCGTAGTCGATCCTCTGTATCCGGACTACTATCCGGTGGATACGCCCACCGAGTACTACGAGCCGATGGAGGGGCAGGCTGCCTTCTTCACCAACCAGGAACCCAGGGACTTCGGGCGGCTAGTTGACACAGGCGAAGTCACAGACTTCCAGTATATAATGAGCGATGTCCCAGCCGAGAACGGGCTGTGGATAGCGGATGGCGCAGGCAGCCAGAGGCTCACAACCCTAAACGTCCCCTCATCGAGCTGGGCCAACCAGGAGATCATACCGTCCACCGAAGGCGAGATGGTTATCTACTACCAGTACCCGTCCGGAGAGATTCGCAGCCACAATATGGGATACGTATACCCATACCACCGCTACTGGACCTGGTTCTACGGTCCGACGCCCGGCGCCTACAAGGTATGGTATGTGATCGGAGGAGTCTACTACAGCAACTATATCTGGTACTATGTGTGGGATGACTGGCCCTGGTGGCGCGGCGGGTACACGTTCAACCGGTACTACTACGATCCTCTGGCTTACACGCCCAACCTGTACTACTACTACCCGGCCATATACACGCCAATAAAGTACTACTACAGCTCGGTCACGTACCCGGTGTACTACAGCTCGATCAAGACCTCGACATCGTACGGATTCTCCTCCAGATGGAGCGGATACTCGGCGAGCAGCTCTTTCAGCCACAAGATAGGCCATAAGAGATAGCCAGAATGACAAGAGGAGAGTGGGGAAAAAAGCAGGATAACGGCGGCGACCACACCTGAGGCATCGACGAGATGCCGGGATGGAAGACGGGGATAGCAGGCCCGGAAAAAGAAGCTTGTGGCAGCACTGTCTGCCCTGGCCATCCGGGCCGGCCTCCCAGAATGTTTATCCTCCGAGAATATCCGTATTTATGCTCTTTTCGTGGCCATAAATCCATATGGTAGTATGATCTGACTCATCGTAGAGATCTCTCATTTTGGCCAGGAGGATCGTTCTTTATCTCGACGGGGAGCGTAGAGGGGCGAAAGACCCCGGTCTTTAGGCCGTGGATGCAGAGCCCCTCCTCCGTTTATTCAAATTGAGATTGGGGATGCAATCTCTTCGCAAAACACGATAGAAGCCCCTCCATTTAGGGAGGGGAGCATTCACCGACTGAAAAAAACGTTAGTGCCTGGCATTCATTGGGACCGGCTCCGGCAGACGGGGAGGACCGCAATTTCTCCCATCCTTTCATCTTGGAACGGATCCTATTTGCGAGGTCCGACGATAGCGGAAAGTTGCCGCTGATAGGTGCAAATGTCTCGCCTGGCAATGCAGCCGAATACAGCTCCACCTCGGAGATGCCAAGCCTGCCAAGGTGGAGGCTATGCGATGCGGTCACCTCCTTTTCCGTTCCGGTTACGACAGTCAGCACTAACCTACATGAACCCTCCACGATATTGATAAAAAGGAAGCACCTGCCGATAAGATGGGGAAGGCAACGCTTGAGCCGGCTATATTCCTCGAGCGTTGTCACCCTGGTCAGACCAAAACCGGCAGGACCTATCTCCAGGTCGAGCCTCTGGCCATCTATCCATATGAGATCCGGTGAGACGTGCGAATGGTTATCCTCGGGAGCAGCGGGATTTGTGGATGAGACGGCGTTTGCCTCACCTGCCTCAACCCTGGCGCTATCGCGATCCTGGTTCAAACTTTAGCCCATCCTTAGAATTTCCTTGCTGCGGCAAATTGTACCTGTCTCACACTGGAAACGAGATCTTAACGCCCCGTCCGTTCTAAAGAGACATCTCAGCGAAAACGACGGGCTTAAACGTGGATCACTGATTTGGGGCGGACAGTGAGGGTGACGGAGATCGTGGCTGATCTTGGGAAGGTGGTTGCATTGCAGTAAGGCTTGGCTGCTATCTAGGTCCAGCAGAAAGGCGATTTGCGTAAGGCCATAATCCGCATGCCGTTTCCGAAGGGCGAGAAGGAGCCGATACGGCCCTTGCGCCCACCTATTTCTCTATCATATCGATACAAGCCAGGCGGGCCTTCCAGCGTGCCTCAGTCGAGATGCAGGCCAGGATTATATCTGAAGCCGCCTCTGTGATCTCCTTCCCGCTCGACCGGCACTCGTCAACCAGAGCCGAATAGGCCTCCACAGATATCTCTACCATTGGCATTCTTGACCACGCTTATCTAAAGACGGCGTTAAGTAATATATATTTCCCCTAAACACTGCCTGCGCACCTATCATGGCCCATTACTGGTAGAAGGGGTCTCCTACCGGGCCAGCAACGACATGGAGAATTAAAGGCAGAAGTGAAAAAATCGTCGCATTGGCTGCCCTGACTTTGCAGGCATCGTTGGGAAAAAGCGGCGAATTGACCCGGGACCTCGGCCTCGCGAGCCTGCAGGGCATTTGAACGGGAACCAGGGCTTGCTTTGCGCCGGAAGAAAACCTGGTCCCAAGTGGAGGGACCTAACGAGCTCGATTTAGGCCACGTTTTTTTTGCAGGACATTTCGACGATCTCAAAAAATCGCACGAGGTTGATTTCAAACGATCTTTCTTTGGGATTCGGACAGGCTGAAAAGTGCCTACCCGTTTTATATGCCTGCTATTCCAGGCAAAGGGATTATCTACCTGAAACCCAACCCTCCAATTTCATAGTATATTTCCAAAGGTCATCACCATGATATCCAAAGAAGAGATAATGGAGATCGTAAATGGCTATGATCCAAGCAAGATCACAATAGCCACCGTCTGCTCTCATAGCAGCCTTCAGATATTTCATGGAGCCAGGCAGGAGGGCTTTCGCACACTCGGCATAACCATAGGCCAGCCGCCGCGTTTCTACGACGCATTTCCTCAGGCCAAGCCGGACTCGTTCATCTCTTTGGAGAGCTACAAGTCGATGCTTGAAGAGAGCGACCGCCTCATCGATGAAAACGTCATAATAGTCCCCCATGGCTCGCTGGTGGAGTACCTCGGCATATCCAGGTTCGAGGCCCTGCCTGTCCCGACGTTTGGCAACCGGCGATGCCTGGCGTGGGAGAGCGATCGCGAGATGGAGCGGGATTGGCTGTTGAGGGCAGGCGTGAACATACCGATGCGGTTCGAGCGGTCCGATCAGATCGATCGGCCGGTAATAGTGAAGTATCACGGGGCCAAGGGCGGCAAAGGCTTCTTCATCGCCAAGAACAAGGATGAGTTCTCCGGAAAGATCCAGGAGGGCCAGAAGTATACGATCCAGGAGTTCATCCTGGGCACCCGTTACTACCTTCACTTCTTCTACTCACCCATAAGGGAGAAGGGATACCGGCTCAAGAAAGGCACCCTGGATATGCTGGGAATCGATCGGCGTGTCGAGTCCAATGCCGATGAGATATTCCGGATAGGGTCGGTAAACGAGCTTGAGGCTGCCGGCATATATCCGAGCTTTGTGGTAACTGGCAACCTGCCGCTGGTGCTGCGTGAGTCTCTTCTCACCAAGGTCTTCGAGCTGGGCGAGCGGGTGGTTGAGACATCCATAGAGCTTTTCGGCGGGATGATCGGCCCGTTTAGCCTGGAGACGATAGTCACCGACGACCTGGATTTCAAGGTATTCGAGATCTCAGCCAGAATTGTGGCGGGCACTAACCTGTTCATCAGCGGGTCGCCCTACTCCGACCTCATCGAGAAGGATCTGTCCACTGGCCGGCGCATAGCCCAGGAGGTCGGCCTGGCCAGGGAAAAGGACCTTTTCTCGGAGATCGTCAGCTAAGGCCGGCAGCAGACGCCGACCAGACCCCCATTTTTTGCATACGCTCCTTTTAAGGATTGGGCCCCGGAAGCCGCCACTCCTACGATGTAATCGTGCACCTTGGATTTCATGGATGAGATCAGGAGATGATCGGACAAGGGGACGAAAAGGCTTATCTTGCCCACAGCGATCGTCTTTTATCATATGTCCGGTCTGATAAAGACATTTCGAGAGGCCACCGAGATGCAGTGCGGCTTTATCCACAAGCTGCTCGGATTGGATCTGGGAGAGGTATCCGCTTTCTCCGATTCGCTGGTCTCCTTCATCCGCTCTACCGAGAAGAATAAGTTTGTCTATGGACTGGCGGCTGGCAGGAGCGCCCTCTCCGTCTATAGCTTCCTGCAGCTTCTGCAAAACCATTTCGATAACGTCTTTCCCTGCACCCTTGAAGATCCGGTGCAGAGGCATTTTGATCCGGGCAGACACAACCTCGGCCTGGCAGTATCCGGGTCCGGGGAGACTGCCTCGGTGAACAAGTACATCGAGGACGTGATGGACCAGGGGGGCGAGATCAAGCTCATAACCGCCAACAGGAATGGCACAGCTTACCGGCTGGTGGAGGATTACGAAAACGCATCAGTCCTGATCCTGGAGGCAAAGACCAAGTACAGCACAGACAAGATGGAGAGGTCCCGCCTCTCCCCCATGGGGACCGAGTTCGAGCTTGAGGTCCTGGCCTTCTTAAACGCCCTGTTCAAGGACATCCAGTCCCGGCTGCAAGGGGTGTGCCGCGACGACTGCCCCGATTACTGCCGGACGATCCTGGAATTCGAGAAGTACGGAAGAAGCCTGCTGGATATGCAGGAGGCTCCGCTGGAGCACTGGTTTTCCCGGCTGTTCCCCCGATCCGGCCGGTACATGATCGGCGGTGTGGGCCGTTCCGGTCTGGTCTGCCGCGCATTTGAGATGAGGCTAACTCACCTGAATAAGATCAGCTACTGGGAACGTGACTTCAACACGCCGAGCTTTCAGATAGGAGACGTCTATATCCCGATAACAGGCAGCGGTAACACCTATGAGATCCTCGAGGGCACGGAGAGGGCGCTTGAGAGAGGGGCTGACGTTATGCCGATAACGTCAAATCCGCAATCCCAGCTGGTCAACCGGATGAGGGAGACCGGCAGGGAGAAAGACGTGGTGTTCATTCCCGTAAGTCCCATATACCAGGATATATTCTCAGGCGACAGGGTATCCAAGAGCTGGCTGGTCTCCTCTTTCAGCAAGTACCGCTACCCGATATTCGAGATCAACACCTCGATATTCACAAACAGCGTGGTGGCTGTGGGAGCCGAGTTCCTGGGCATTGAGGAGGCAGGAATGAAGAGAATGCACGTATGATCCGAGCTTGCGATAAAGGGTGTCTGCTTTGAAGGTCATCGTGATGGCAGACACGCATCTGGATGGGGATCTGCCGCCGGTGCTGTCCGGTCTGGCCAGCCAGGCCGAGCTGATACTTCATGGGGGCGATCTGGCAAGCCTGCAAACCTATGATGACCTGAAAAGGTTGGGGGATGTGCGGGCGGTAGCCGGCAATTCCGATCATCACCAGTTGCGACGCCTTTTGCCAGAGCGGACCGTATTGGAGGTCGAGGATGTATCGATAGGCCTGATCCACCAGGCATCCCACGCTGAAGAATCGCCCGGGGCCTCCATGCTCGCCAGGGAGATGGATGTGGATGTCCTTATCTTCGGCCATATCCACAAGCCGGTACTCAAGGAGGAGGGAGGCCGGCTGCTGCTTTGCCCTGGAAGTCCCACACGCCCACGCTTGTCCCCGCCAACCGTGGCAGAGATGGATATAGAGGAAGGGAATGTCAGGGTTCGCTTCGTTCCCGTAGGCGCTCCTCGGTGCGGCTATCTGCGTTTCGCGGAGTCGCTGGGCAGGCCGGACTAAAAAAAATCGTCAAGCTGCGGGCTTTCGCAGGGGGGGAAAAGGCACTTTTTAAGATCCGGGGTGTATTTCTCGCTGCACGGATATTCGCTTCTTGAACTACCGCGTCCTGAAGGGCGCGGCTTCCCACTTCATCGCCAAAACTTGCATCACTGAGATGTGATGTAGAGGTTCTGGTTCTATGGGCGCAACGGTCAGTTCCATCCCTGCGAAGAGGATGTTCCTGGAAGCATTGCAGTCTCGATTACATGAGAAACCGCAATAAGAGCACTCATGCACTCTTTCGCACAGTTCTTTCTTCACTATGCTTCCACAAGCGGAAACACCTTTGAGTGGTTTCCCATGACAGGCGTGAAAACGCAGCTGTTGTGAGAAAAACCTACCCTTCCTCGCCAATTTATATATGTCTGCTCCACGCCTGTCCCAACTCTTCAGATATCCGGAAATCTCCAATTTCCATTACTGGCTGCAAGATATCACTATCTGCATCTTTACGATGGCGATCTCCAGGCATCTGAGACGAAATAAGACAAAGAGAGACGATTTGGCGAGCGTGAGGGTTAAATCGGGTCCTGTATCATACAGGGGAGGCATGAGGCACTTCATATCCCGGGGATCTTTATCTTCAATCGGAAATCAGCCAGACCGGACATCGGAATCTGTCTTTGCAGGAGCGGGACCTGACCTCTCCTTACAAGGCCGATGGAAGCCAGGCCTCCTGATCTGCCTTGCTCTTATCTCCATCTTCCAGGCTGGCTCGGCCGTCCCTGAGACCCATACCATGGGACCTTACCAGATATCGTTCGACCTGAACACCTCCGCACGCTATTCGGTTGTGATCGAAAAACCTGTCAAGAGCCTGCTATCTGAATCCCGCAGCTATACCACTTACGGATTAGGAGTGATCGGAGAGAGCGGCAACATCTACGTCTTCGTGACCGGTTATGACAAGGTCCTCAGGCTCGACCAATCCGACTCAAAGATGGTAGAGGATTACCTTTTGGAGATGGAATGCCAGAACATCAAGATAACAGAGGAGAGCTATCAGGGACGTCCTGGGGCACTTGGCGCGGGGACTCTGCCATCCGAGCAGGTGGTCTTTGCCGGCAGCTACTCCCCGGATGGCCTGACCGTAGGAGAAGATTATGTGGGAATGACCAACTGCCGTTGGGTTTCGACCTTCCCGGCCCAGGAGACCGTAAATCTGATCTCCACCCTGGAGGTGATCAGGATCAACGAAACCGAGCAGAAGCCCTCTTCTTCGCCCGAACAGACCCCATCTGAGGAGTCCTCTGAGCAGACAAAGAAGTACGTCCAGCTTGGAAGGGTGCCATACTCCTAGGAGATCCTAATAGTTGAAGACGATGTTAATCTAAGAGGCGGAGGGCCGAGAGATTCACAGTTCCCGGGGATGCTCGGTCTTTTTTGGGTTTTCGCTGTGAAGCCTTATTGTGCAGGCCTCTTTGAGTCGGGGCAAAGAGGCAGCTCATCCTCATTTGCCTCCACAGAACCGCCGGATTCAGCCATGCTTGGGCTGGCAGCTGTTCTGTAAGCTGCCAGCAAGAAGCCATACAGAAACGGACCCACAACGATTCCGGACAACCCTACCACGAAGAGTGGCGCGGTATAAGCCAGGATCGTCACGGCAGGGTGGATGGATGCGCCCTGCTGAGCAAGGCGGGGGCGAAGCACGTTTTCAGGGATGATGGTCAGGACCACCACACCCAGAATCAGAAGGAGTACAGCCCGGAGGTAGTCCTGGCCCAGTATATAGTAGATGGACATGGGCAAGATCAGGCTCAATGGGCCCACCATTGGGATCAGGGTGAAGATGGCCACCAGAGATCCCCACAGAACCGGGTACGGTATGCCAAGAAGAAAGAAGCCGACGGCCGCAAAGAGACCGCTCAGCATGGACGTTATGAAGTAGACGTTGAAGAGACTTGTATAAATGGAGTGGATCTCAAGCAGAAACCTATCTACGAGGGCCCTCTCCGGAAGAAGCTCCACCCCTTTCCAGACACATTGGCCACCGTCCACCAGAAGATAATAGGTGAAGAAGACTGCCATCATGAACTGGGCGAAGCGTATGGGCAGGTCGCTCAACAGCCCAGAGAGGCCCTCGCTAAGTATCGAAAGGCCCCAGGTGAGCAGCTTGGCAGGCAGATCGCTGAGCTGATCGTACCATCTGGCTGCTGGACCGGACAAGCGGGATCCGGCCAGCTCGTCCATAAAGCTGGTCAGGCTGGACACGTGCCTGACTATCATCTCTTCGGAGCCGGAGAGGTTCGAGACCTCGGTTGCCATGACGCTCAGAGCGCTGGTAGCCACCAGCACGAAGGCCGCAAAGACCAGGAGGATGGAGAGGAAAGAGGAGAGGGATCTCCTCCTGGTCAGGCGGTGGAGGAACTGATGGACAGGGTACAGGAGGTAGGTCATGAAGACGCTTAGCATTATGGTGGTCAGGAACTCCTTGGTGACGTAAACGGCAGCCAGGGCTACAATCAGCACCACCAGGGCGACCAAGCGGCGAAATCCCCTATCACTGGTCTGGTCCGTCAACAGGTCTCACCTATGACACCTCGTCCATTTAAACGCGCGCCCCCTGGATAATCACGTCTGTGCGTCGATGCGTCCTGGACCAAGCCGGACAGGGCAAGATGGTCCTTCAGATCAGAATATCGCCTCTTATGCCAAGGGTGCGGCTAATCACCGGTACGGCTCTGCCGGTCTCTCTCACAACCTGCTCTACCATACGGGTCAGGGCTGAGCAGCAGGGAACCTCCATCTGCAGTACGGTGATATCTCTGATCTTGTTGCTCTTGAGGATCTCGGCTAGCTTTTGCCTGAACTGGCCGGCGTCGTCCAGCTTGGGGCAGCCGATCATAGTAACCTTCCCGGCCATGAAATCGTGCGCGGCCGGAGTGGCAAACGCGCTGCAGTCCGCGGCGATAAGAAGGCTTGAATCGTTCAGATATGGGGCTGCCGGATTGACCAGCCTCATCTGAACAGGCCAGTTTGTGAGCTGAGGAGAGGAACGCTCCCCACGAGGCGCCTCTCTGATCCCCATATCAAATGCCGGGAAGCAGCCCGGACCATGACCCCCTCCATGTACTCCACGATGGCCAGATCCACCTGACCGGCTTAGGCGGTCGCCGGAGTCGGCGGCTTTCCCAGGGGAACCTCCATACCCACCCTTAGGGCGGCTCTGAGCATTATGGGCGGCTGACTCAGCATCGAACACAACAGCCTCCCGCTCCTCGATGCTGAGGGCATCCTTGGGGCACTGGCCAAGGCAGGCACCCAGCCCATCGCAGTAGCTCTCGCTGATCACGCGGGCCTTGCCATCCTCTATTGATATCGCCCCTTCAGCGCAGGCGGTGACGCACTGCCCGCAGCCGTCGCAGCGAGACTCATCGATCTTGATTATCTTTCTTACGACCATTTGCCAATCACCATAGAACACCTGTCCACGAAACACGATCCTCTTTTGGTCGGGCCAAGGCCCTTCCTGGCGACAAAATCCCCCGATGCAGGCAGGCCGGACCCAGCAGCGCTATCCGGGCCTGGGTAAATCCCTGTTCAAGGCGCCAAGGGAAGTGGCTGTGAGATGTATGGAATAAGAAGATACTTTTCTCTTTCGCTGCCCGCCTCTTCTGCGCTTCGGCCGGATCTCATGCAGAGACGAGGCCAAAAGACCACGGCAATACGAACGACCCCAAGGAGAGCTCCGGAGAATGCAGCCGAATAAGGCAAGAAAAGAGATGAGAAAAGAATGATTGCTGGTTAAAGCCGAAAATCCGACTCGTAAGCTCGAAGGAAAGGTAGGATATGGCATGAAGCTGGCTGGGCTTTGGTCAAACCTGAGAATGTGGCCATCGATCTAGCTTTGGGAAGACCCACTCAAGTTCATGTGGTTGTCGGGAATGGATATATCTATTTTGCAAGCCCGCAGGATGAAGCTTCGCCTGAAATCCGCCCTGAAAGGCGACGCAAATATTTATAATGCAAAGAAGTTACCGATTAATGAATATAGAAATGGCACAGGATGTGTCCGACAGATGAGAATCAATTGCTTAATGATAGGGATGTGCCTATTTGCCTTGGCATTATCAGGATCAGCTTCCGTTCCCGGCGACGCCAAGCCGATAGAGCTTGGACAGAAGGTTGTCGATTTTGCGCCTGGGGCTTACTACGAGGTGGCAGTCCCGGCCGCCGGCACCCTGGCGGTTGTCTTGGAGGAGCTGCCTGCAGAAATGAAGACCAGGATCGTCATCCTCGATGAAGTAGGAGATTGGCTTGTCGATGAGCAGACCGCCGAGCCTGGTCAGATTGTGAGAGTCGAGGCAAGAGCAGATGCACCCGGAGCGTACTATATAGGGATAATGGACCTGGAAGGAAAGAGCCACGAGACGCCCTACGCATTTTACGTCGAACTCGAGTAGCAGTCCCTGAAGGCCCGGATTGCCGAGATCGAATGCACTGCACCGGGGAGGCAAGTTTGGGATATGGCCAACCATGAGTGACGCCTCTAAAGCTGACGACTGGCTCTGCGCGTCGGCTGAAATCTGCGGTGCCCAAAAAAGATCCGGAGGCCGCAGGCAAAATCACGAAGCTGTTTGCAAACACAGCAGCGCAAATATTGCCGAAAAGGGATCTGGCGCCTGATGAAGATCAGTTCCCCTGACATAGATCATTCGATCTTCAATTTTTTTAGCACCTTGGATCTCGAATACCGATGATATCCAGAGATTTATCCGATGTCGCCACTCGTGAGATGCCGAGACATGACAAAAGTGTCCTTTCGCCAAAAGGCCTAAGTCGTAAAGGCACAATATCAGTTATTCGTCCGTAAAATCGCTGGAGGGAAAGAATCTGAGGATAACTTGGATGTTCTTATTGCTTTTCTTTGGACTATCAGTCTGCTCGGGAACGGAAAAGCTGTGGGAGAAAGAATTTGGGGGGAGCGACTACGACTGCGCGCAGGAGGTCTTGGCCACGGATGATGGGGGCTACATTCTGGTAGGAAGCACCAGGAGCTACGGGCAGGGAGGAACGGATATCTGGGTGGTCAAGACGGATTTTGAAGGAGATCGCGAGTGGGACAAATCGTTCGGCGGGCCGAAGGATGAAGAAGGATGGTCGATTGACAGGACAGAGGACAGCGGCTTCGTAATCTCCGGCTCTACCGCATCCTTTGGAGCCGGAGGCTCCGATGCCTGGCTGATCAGGATCGACCAGGAAGGAGAACAGGACTGGAGCCGAACCTTCGGCGGAGCAAAGGATGATGCCGGTTTCTCTGTTCAGTCCACCAGAGACGGCAACTTCATCATGACCGGTTACACTACCTCTGAAGGCAGTGACCTATGGGTCATCAAGGTTGACGGGGACGGAAACAGGCTGTGGGACAGGACCTTTTCGGTCCCGATGGCTGATGCTGGCAGCTCCATCCAGGAGACCGTGGACGGTGGTTACATCGTATCCGGCTTCAAGGTCTCTCCTGGTGCAGGCAAAGACGTCTGGATCCTGCGGCTCGATTCCGAGGGGGATCTGATATGGGAGAGGTCCTTTGGAAGCACTCCAAAGAGGTCTGGCGGCCCCATGTCCGATGACGCAGGCGTCTCGGTGAAGGAGACCATGGATGGAGGCTATGCGGTATATGGCTATTCAGGAATGGGCCGCCCGGAAAAACCCGATGCCTGGCTCATCAAACTAAATCGTTCAGGAGAGCTGGAGTGGGAGGAGAACATGGGTGGCTCTGAGTCGGATCAGGGCTATTCAATGACGCAGGCCAGAGACGGCGGTCTAATCCTGGCCGGAAGGACGGCATCTCAGGGCTCAGGAGGATATGATGCCTGGATAGTGAAGGTCGACTCTGATGGTGGTCCCATATGGAACTCTACTCTGGGCGGCTCGGACGACCAGGCTGCGCATTCCGTGATAGAGAACGGAGATGGTATAATCCTGGCCGGTCTGACCGGAGGTGAGGGCGCAGGTGGGGATATGTGGCTTGTAAAGCTTGAGGCCGCCCTGGGTTCATCTCAGGCGGAAAACTCAATTCCAAAGATTATCGAGCTTTTGCCAGACCTGAAAAGCCCTCAGCTGGCTGGGGTGGCCGTGACATGGACAGCTTTGGCAAAGGATGTGGAGAACGACACCCTTGAATTCCAGTTCAAGATAGATGGAGCCACCGCCAGGGACTGGTCGTCGAACCAGGCTTGGACACTGGTTTCAGGGGAATCTGCAATCGGCAGTCATGAGATAGAGGTGGGAGTAAGAGATGGGAAGCATGCCATAGATGGCAGAGCCGATGCGTCGATGGTAATGCAATATGTGTTCCAGTCCGAGCCGGAGCAGAATTCGCCGCCTGTTGTGGACAGCCTCTCGGCCGATCCAGCCGGACCAGCTCCCGTGGGCACGACCATCATCTGGACTGCCCATGCCAGCGACCCGGATGGCGATCACCTTGAGTACCGGTTCACCCAGGATGGAATCGTGGCAAGGGATTGGTCAGGCTCCAATGCCTTCGAGATGACTCCAGCCGTAAGGATGCTTTGCACAGCCTCCAGCACCGATAACATGTCAGTATGTCAGGCTGAAGAAGCGGTCATTGAGGTGGAGGCGGGTGTAAGGGACGGAAAGCATGCAACAGATGGCAGGTCGGATGCAACGATGACCGCGTATTTGTCTATCGAATCCGAGCGACAGGTGGCATTATCGTCCGATGAGCTGGAGGCAAATCGATCATTTGCCGTCGGGGCTCCAATGAACGCGCCGGAGAACCTGCCTCCAATCGTGACCAGTCTGACCGCAGATCCGGCCAGCCCGCAGCCGTTTGGGACAGCAGTGAGATTCACCGCCATTGCCGCCGATCCAGATGGTGATCCGATAGAATACGGATTTGTGACCGGAAACACGAGCATCAGGGACTGGTCCGAAGACAACGTGCTCATATGGCAGCCAGGCTATCCGCACTATTCCGTCGGAACGACTGAGATCTTCTTGGAGATCAGGGATAAGAAGCACTCCGAATTCGCGGATGCATGGATGTCGATTGAGTATACCCTACTGCCTGCCTGAGGACGAGATGATCCGGCCTCTATCCTTTTATCCAGGCAGCTCTAACTTGCGTTTCTGCAAAACAATAAGAGAATCGGACATCAGAATCAGGCCGGGATTTTTTTAGCTTCGCCCTCCCAGCCAGCTTCCGGTCGCAGAAACCGTCTCCCTCCCGAGAAAATTCCTGGACCCGAAAAACGCCGTAACATAAGCTCAGGATCCGGGCCAGTGGGCTTTACCATCTTATAGGGGACCCCAAAAAATTGTTGTGGGTCCACCTGCCGACGCAAGAATGAGCCCATTTTTCAACGAGAGAGCAGAGCCTTCTTTCACTCCGGCTCCTGGCTGCCTTCCGACATCGCCTTCGCGTACTGCTCCTGTACCTGCTGGGCCAGATTGCAGCGCAGAAGGCCTGACATGAACATGCCGGCAACGACAGCGTGCTCCTTGGACATGTCGTTTAGGGCCGCTCTTAGCTTTGCAGCAGCCTCCTCTTCGCTGCTGGTCCCCTCCAAGAATAGCACATTTTTGACCAGATCGCCTATGCTAAGCATCTCATCGGCAGGGATGTTGAAGAAGCGGCAGACCATCTCCAAGACAAGTGATTCCTCATTTGGCTCGAACATGGCCAATCTATATGATGCTTGAAGAAAAAGGTTTGGGCCTACAGGCCATATCAGGCCTGGATATGAAGCACCCGCATTGAGAGGGAGGCGGACTTCTTTTGCCTCCCATCAAGTACGGACTTTCCCGGGTCTCATTTCGTGGCTCTGGAGGTATGTCTCGCAGGCTGGATTGGAAAATCAGCCTGCGTAAGATCATTCCTTGCATCGGGACCTCGCCGGATGGCTGTGGCTTTTTCAGCTAGGCCATCTCAGCCTCCTCCAGGTAGAATCCACTTCCCAGCCACCATGTATCATCCACCTTCATCACGTAGCTCAGCTTGGCCTCGCTCTGATTCGTGATGGGATTTCTCCAGATATACTCGTAATATCCGCTGCCGTTTAGTGCGATGGAGCGCATCTCTCTGTTGATGAAGACGCCCTGATCGTTCTGAATGTCGAGGCGATTAGTCCCAACTTCAGCAGGCTGGTACGGCAGACAGAGTGATGTTCCATTGAAATCCTGGGCGAATATGTAGACGTCTCCTCTTACCCAGGAGCTGTTCAGGTCCATGAAATCCCGGAGAGCTTTCTTTTTGCTTGTGAACATCACGTGGCTAAAGGCGGTCTCCACAAGGGTCTTCAGCTCATCTCTGTCACTGGGCTTCATGTCGGATGCATTGTTGGAGGATGACTGGGTGCTGTACACCCCAGCGGCCAGCCACCAGGTATCATCGACGGCGGTCGTATAGCTGAGCTTCAGCTCATCCCTCATCTCCTCCTTCGGATTGGGATATAGGTAGTAGGTCTGTCCAGAGCCGCCTCTGGCCAGCTCCAGGTTATCTCTGGTGACTGCAACTCCATTCGCATCCAGGACGTCCAGGCGGTTGTCTCCAAGAAGGTCCGGCTGGAAGGGAAGACTTAGGGAATTGCCCATGAAGTCGTAAGCAAAGATATACAGCCCGTCCCTGACAAACGCACCTTCGGGATCGTTGAAGACCTGAAGGGCTGCATCTTTGCCTTCTCGCAGAGCATAGCTCCTGGCCTCTTCCACAAATCGTTTGAGCTTCCTCTGGTCATCGAAGCTGAAGAGGGGCGCCTGACCAGGCAGATTTATCCCCGAACCGATCCACATGTCGTCGTCCGCCTTGAGCAGGTAGTAAAGTTTCAGCTTCATCTGGTAGTTGTCGATCGGGTCTGGGTATACGGCGTAGGCAAATCCGTCCCCCATCCTGGCCACGCTCAGCATATTGTTTATTATGTGAATTCCATTGATGTCCCTCAGATCCAGGTTGTTCCTCCCAATAAATCTTGTCAGGAACGGATGAGACAGAAGAGTGCCATTGAAATCGTACGCGAAGACGTACATATCTCCTCTGACGAACTCCCCATCCGGATCGTTGAAGGCCTGGAAGGCCTCATCTTTCCCGGTTTCGAGCAGGTAGTCTCTTGCTTCGTTCAGAAAAGATACCAGCACCTGCCGGTCGCTCTCGTTTGCAGTCGGCGCCGCATAGCTCTGAGCTGAGGCCCGATCGTTTCCTTGGCTTGCCAATGAGAGCAGGCAGACTGCAAGAAATAGATAGATCAAAAACATCGCCCGTTTCAAGAAGATCCCTCATCAATGTGTGAAATAATAAAGCACGGGATATGATATAAGTCTTCCTGCAATCGCAGCTCAAAGCAAAGGCCAGATCTGCAGAAGTCCTTATGGCATCGGCGTAATGGTGGTCTGCTTTTCGGCACAGATCTGCCCTTTCTTGCCTGCGGCAGAACAATAGGCCACGAAACGAATCGCATTTGGCTATTAGCTGCAGCGAGTGGTCCGCAGAGCCGGATTTATCCGACTTGGCGAAAAGCAGCTAAAATTTGGAGCTAATCGTTGGTAAATTGAGATAATTCAAGGCTCGAAAGGCAAAAAGAGATATGACGCGGCTCAAAATCAAGAAATAGAGCTTTATACCAAGCAGGCAGAAGACTCCTCTCCTTTAGGGGAGGGGATGAATGCCGTAAGTTAAGCAGAAAACTATATATCTTAATAATAGCTTAACTATAACCATGCTTAAGGCATACAAGTTCAGGCTCTATCCAACGAAGTCCCAAAAAACCAGAATGGATCGAACGCTGGACTTGTGCCGCTGGACGTACAACAAGACCTTAGAGATTAGGAAGGCTGCATGGGAGA
>MVQI01000075.1 GCA_002067795.1 Methanosaeta sp. PtaB.Bin039 | reverse complement strand
TGCTCCCTCAGGGTATCTATGGTGGTGTTCACGGCACCGGCGGACATGTTCATTATGTTCTGCGAGATCTCCTGCGTCTCATTGACGACCATCGGAGGCTCTCATGCTTTGAGGCGGTAGTTAAGAGTTTTGGCCAGCGTGGGAATTGCCCGTTTTAGCCCGGGTTTTCGGCTGGGCTGCCAAGACGCAAGCGTTATAGGATTTTTCAGCCCTGCAGTCCTGAAAGCATTGAGTTATAGGCTGGAGCGAGCCGACCGAAGGGGACGGTAGGCCTGCTATGCTCAAAATCCCCGGACTGTACAGAGAAGTGCCCCGGCAGCCACCCTGCAGCAGCCTGCGGCAGCCAGATCTGTGCGAACCGGTTATCCAATGCGAACCAGCTGTCCAGGCCCTTTTCCTTTGTGCTCTTGAGAGCCATGCATTACAGGCGGCTAGCGCAGCATCGTCCCGTCTCCCACCAGCAGGCCTTTTGAAGATCTCGATCTCACCTTGAAGTAGAAGTCACCCTTCTGCACACCTATCGATGGGATATCCTCAGAGGCTGTTGCGCTCTCAAGGATCATCCAGCCCCGGCAGAACTCCTTGGCCAGCATCAGCAGACTGGAGAGGTCCTCGCCCACCTCATATTTGATCACGGCTGTGATTATGCTCTGGCCGTTATAATATCGGCTGCTCTTGATATCGGTTATGATAAGGTATGCCATGATACAGGCCACATTTCCGGTCGATCTCCTGCGTTTTTTCGGTATTACATTGTTTGTAATAAGTATTATTTAAGAATAACTAATGGGATTGAATATCGCGTGGTATGAAGCGGACTTGAAAAGAATGGCATGCGGCCTTATGCCTCTGTCACAGAGACAGTCGCAACAGATACTGCCCATGGACATGGAATTTGGAGGACGCGATGGTGCCCCTGGATCGGCCCGGATCAGGGCATCATCGGCCGGCCTTTCACCACCACATCGCAAGGCCAGTATTTCACCCAAACTCTCCATTTATATTGCAAGCGATGTGTAAGTACATAAGATTACTTAAAATTTGGTCAGAATTCTAAGAATTATAGAATGATAAAATAAGAAAAGATTTAAATCTCATCACAACATTCTGGGAAGTGGCTTGATCCGGAAAGCCGGATCGATGATCCGCGCGAGCATAAACTGAGATAAATAATATTATTAAATCCGAGGTGTTAGTATGGATCCGAAATATATGGAGACGGCGGACCTGACCCGAATCATGGGCGGACACGAGATCTGGCTTGGCGAGGCCAGGCTGGAGGGAGAGCAGGCGGAGGTATCCCTGATCTTTGGCCATAATATGCGGCCCGACGGCTCCCTCGATCCGAGCAGGATAAATCCCACTGTTTACAAGCCAGACGGCAGCACCATTAAACCCGAGCTGTCATCGGAAGAGTTGAAGCACAGGCTCACATTTCCATGCACACAGGACGGCTTTTACACAGCCATCGTTGATCTGGTTCCGGTGATCATAACCCAGGACCAGGATGGCTATCACATCGGCCCCAAGTTCCAGTTCAAGAACGTGACCTATTCCGGCGCCATAATCCAGATGGCCAAGAGGATCATCCCGGTTGGAGAGGGCCAATCGGATCTGAAAGAGCCCATGCACGGCATTCTGGAGATCGTGCCAAAGAAGCCCGCTTACGCCAAAGGCGAAGAAGCGGAGATCAGGGTCTTTTATGAGGGCAAGCCACTGGCAGAGGCAGAGGTAAGAGCCGTATCCGGAAAGGATGGAAAGGAGATGGCCCAGACCAAGACAGACGAAGAGGGATGGGCCAGGGTGCCCCTGACCGAGGACGGAGAGTGGATGTTTTTAGCCAGACATCAGGACCCCACAAAGAAAGCCAGCGAGGAGTTCGACCAGACCAACTTCATCACCACACTGGTGATGGTGGCCCAATGAAGAGCGCCATATTCACCGGCAAGGGCGGGGTGGGAAAGACCACCATACTCTCCACCCTTTCCCGCCTTTTGGCCAGGGATGGACACAGGGTCCTGGTCATAGACTGCGATCCGAGCATGAACCTGGCCATGTCCCTTGGAGTTCCACTATCCCAGGTCAAGCCCATCTCAGATACCAGGTCTCTCATCCAGGAGAGCATGGAGGCCGAAGAGGAAGACGACCACACCAGACATCAGACGGAGCTGGACCTGCACCTGGAGGACTATATCATGGAAGCGAGGGATGGGGTACAGCTCGTGGTCATGGGCACGATCCCATTCGGCGGCGCCGGATGCCTGTGCTCCTCCATATCCCTGGTAAAGATGCTTCTTGGTTATCTGTCAACGGATGCCCACAACCAGGATTTCATCCTCATCGATTCCCAGGCGGGAGTGGAGATATTTGGCCGCGGACTGGCCAGGGAATTCGATGCATCTTTTGTGATCACCGAGCCCACCCCAAAGTCGCTGGAGGTGGCCAGGCAGAGCATGAAGCTTGCCCGGGACCTGGGGGTGAAGAGGCAGATCCTGGTCGTGAACAAGGTGGAGGAGGATGGTGACCGTCGGCGGGCATCGGAGACGCTGGGAGCTGATGCTGACGCCATCTGCTCGGTCGGATACGACCGCGACGTGGTGTGGGCGGACAAGGAAGGAGACCTGGTGCTGGATAGAGCCCCACAGGCCCAGCTGATATCAGACGTGATGAAGCTAAAAAGATGCATGCTGGAGACATAAAAGATGTGCGAGTTCACGGTCTATCTCGTTGAGGAAGGCCAGGAGAAGAAGGTTGTGGCCAAAAATAT
>MVQI01000074.1 GCA_002067795.1 Methanosaeta sp. PtaB.Bin039 | reverse complement strand
TTTGCTTAATATAAGACGTCGGGTGCATGAAGATAAGGATTGCGGAAGCCTCTCGGAAATCCTTTTATCATATTAATTGCTGTACTAGCGCAGCTCTAATGAATCGTTGGAGGGAAAAGCATCCGAGGCAAGCTACTGATAGCTCTTTTGATATTCAGCCTCATAGGAGCAGCATGCGCTGCCAACTATATGTATGAGAAGGCGAATATAAAGGGCGTAGGATACAAAAATGTGGAGATCATCATCTCCACTCAGCATGGCTTTAGCGGAGCCAAGCTGGTAGAGAAGGAGTCCGGTTCCGGCAATGTTATCCTTCAGAAGACCGAGCTAGAGGCTGAGAGGCAGCTTCAGAGGAATTACTGGCCACTTGGTGCGGTTGACGGGGAACAAGGACCGGTAATGACATGGCATTGCAGTTTTCCGACCGGCGAGCCAGACATGGACTACATCAACTTCACCAAGGAAGCTGAGTTCGAGTACATGCCCGTCTCATACCAGACCGGAACCTATGACCAGAAGTGGATCGAGAAGCTGTGCGTCCAGAACTACAGGATCGGCGCTGTGCTGACCGAGATGTACACTCACGCAGAGCACCTGCAGAAGAAGACCGAGGTTAAGACCAGGCTCTACGGATTCGGTCCCAATTGGAGGGATGATTGGCGCGAGAATGGTTTGGCCGCGCTTCCCGAGCTATGCTGCACCGGTGTTCTTGAGGCCAACTTAAACGCACAGGTGATCGGTGTCGCCCACATCGGATGGATGTCCAGGGACCCCGAGCCTTCGGCCTTAGTCAAGGGCCGCCACATCGAATACGGCAGATCTGTTGAGGACCTGACTGGTGTCTTCTCGATCGAGAAGTTCATCCAGCTCTGGGGCAACTCGACCTGCGGCGCCATCAGCGTCGACTGGCTGCCCTGCATGTAAAGATCGGAAAAAACTCACCCCCATGGTATAGAGTTGCAAGCTTCGGAGACGGTTCTCCTCCGGGGCTTGCGACTCAAGTTTTTCGCACCCGGAACTACGGTAGAGTGCAGATCTTGCGCGGCACGTACCCCGCCGCCCTGGCCTCGGCTGTCACCTCCATGTGCTCATGGAGTTCCCGCAGGATTCACGAATACGCCCCTAGCGTCGTCTGGCTCCTCCCGGCCCTGGACTCCGACTTGCCCCTGCCCTTCGTCGGCGCTCTCGGCTCCTCGTAGAAGCAGAACACCCGATCTGCCAGCTCGGCCATCTTCTGCAGGTGCGGGTCCATCGCTAGGCGAGTACAGCAGGATGGTGGCCTCCCTGGACGTCTGGCGCAGGCGCTGGGCCACGCACTCGACCATGTCCTTCGAGTCCTCGTAGAGAATCGGGTCGTGCTCAACGATCAGGAACGAGTGGTGGTTCTCCTCTAAGATAGTCATGAGCTGAAACGAGGTGAACGCCCGGCGGACGTCGAGCTCTGTGACGGTGCGGTGCAGGCGGCCGAGGATCCGGATGGTTATGTCCTTTGAGGGAGCTGATCCTGGATCATGGAAGCGAGTTTGGTGCTCACCGAATTCATGAGGATGGAACATGGCATAGTCAATTCAAGGATCGCCTGGAAATGCACGGCATCAAGCCTATCCTAGCCAGAGTGAAGCATCCCCAGACAAACGGGAAACTCGAAAAGTGGTTTGATCCTACAGGAGATTTAGATGGGATTTCGCATCATTTCAGGAGTTTCTAGACTGGTATAACAATAGGCCGCATGGAAGCTTGGAATTCAACAGACTTGAGACTCCTGAGATGGCCTTCTGGAGAAAAATACCTACCGAAACCATTTTTGGAATAGGCCATAGGTTGTTTGGGTTGTGATAAAGAATGAATCCTAAAGATAATATGACTACCACACCCCTGCGAAAAACTTACAGGACTCTACAGACTTCATTTCTGACGATTGATTTGCAATGGATTGATCCGCAATGCCAGACCATCAGGCAGGAAGCTTGCTCGAACATACGAATCACAAGAAGCCTCGTTACTGTCAAGGCCGTATCGGAAAAGCGTCTGGATCCGCTTGCTGAGTTATTCCTGCCTGTGGGCTGGCGCAGAGCTACGCGGAACCAGCAGCTTAAGCCTATTTGAGCCATAGCCTCCTGGCTTCACAGCTGGTAATCCAGACGCCTCCTGCGCGTATCACTGGGGATACAAGATCTGATGGCTCCGTGATCTTACCGGCCAGACGCAGATCTGTCGATATATCGGCGAAGTGATCGTCCCAGCTCAGTTCCGTGAAGGTCCAGTTCTGCTCCTGCAGGGCAGCTTTGATCTTCTCACTGTCGATGCACTGTGGCCTGGTGTAGATCCTGATCAAATCTGCCATCCCGGGAGAGCCATGGCACGCCTGCATTTGATCTCCCTCTCTATGGCGTCCAGTTTGGATCGTTCTTCAGCCAGGGCTGCCTGGTGAGATTCGATCGCGCTCTGCACCCGGAAGCGAAGCAGCTCAAGGTGGGGCAAGGAGATTCTGGACAGGCTCGTGCTATTCGCCTCAGCTCTGGGCCTGTCTTGTGATCTGCTGTCTGCCGGATTTTGCAGCTCTCTTGATGGTATTATGGGACGATTGCAGTCGATTCTATAGGGTACTTCCATTTTCATCTTATAACCCCCAACGATATGTAAGTCCCGGAAGTATAGATACTTTGCCTAAGAACCAATAGATAGGTTAAAAATATATAGCATCGTGTTTCGCCTTTGACCTTCGACAAGAGATGGAAAATCCCTAAGATGCTGCGAGCTCGAGCATCGGGTCATTCTGATGCCTGCCCAATACCACGCTAATAAATGTCTCTTGCCCTCGAATCCTTGTTGGAGGCCTATTCATCTGTAGACATCTAACAAATGAATTTTTTGCAGGAGATCGTTACGAGATACCAACTTGCAGTGCATGCCATCATCAAATTGACGACGCCTGCCTCTGATATGTGGTCCGAGTAAGGACTGCATTTTTCAGCCGAATCGTTCTCGCATGTATTGCAGAAATTCGACCATAGCCTCGGTTGAGAATGAACAAATTCATGCAGCAGGATAAGGGCCAATCGAGGATTCTGCCCGGCCTTCCTGGCAATCAGAGTGGGCATCGAATCTCTTGCCTGTCACTCATTGCATCTCCCGTCAACTGCCTGTTAGATGCTCATATTTCAATCTGGCATTCTGAACCTCTTTGGAGAAGAAGCCACTTTCGCTCAAAGCAACAGGAAGGAGATGCCCATCAGCAGGAAGAGGCCTCCGGCGAGCCTTGATATCAGCCTCTTGTCAAGTCGTGTGAGGAGAGCCCGTCCCAGGAATATGGCGGCAGCTGAGAGGAGGCCCAGGGCCATCATCGTCCCGGCCAGTACCAGCCAGGGCCTGTATTCAGTGGCAAAGAGGGCTGATGCAAGCTGTGTCTTGTCACCCCACTCGGCAAGGAATATCAGCAAGAATCCGGAGAAGACCGGATTTCCAACTGCCTTCTCCTCCTCTTTGCCATCTTCAACGTCACGGTCCCTCAGGATGAGCAGGCCGAAGATTATGAACAGGGCGCCGGAGACGGCCTTGAGGACTGGCAAAGGCACAACCGTGGTTATCCAGGAGCCGACCAGGATGGCAAATCCATCCACCATAAGAAAAGCCATCATCACCCCGAGCAGAAGCTGGAGGTGCTTCTTGGTCCTGGTTGATAGCAATAGCACGGAGAGCTGAGTCTTATCCCCCAGCTCGGCCAGGGCTATCGCCAAAAAGGGCACCAGAAAGTCGGCCATCATGGGAGGGGCACATCTGAACGGCAGCCTATATAACCTTATCCAGGCTACGGGCGCTGCTCGTGGGATCTATGAAAAGACCTTTGTCAGATTGAGGTCTTATTGGCGGGCACCTGATCAATCTCCGTATTCTGCGCCTGTCAATCGAACTCTGAAATATCGAGCACTGGTTGGGCGACGGGAGCTTCAAAAAGTCACCAGGAAGCCCTAAAAAATCCGGGCTTCCTATGGGCCCGATTATCCGGACCCATTCGTTCTTCAAGATCAACGTTTTCTAGCGGTCGGGCTTCACAGGCAGGGCAGCCAGTCTACGCTGATGGCTCCGCATGTCGAGTTGCCCCAGAGCTGGATGAACTTCTCGATTGAGAAGACGCCAGTTAAGTCCTCAACCGACCTGCCATACTCGATGTGCCGGCCTTTGACCAGGGGGCTACCCTCTGGATCGCGGGACATCCATCCGATGTGGGCCACGCCTATGACCTGAGCGTTCAAGTTGGCCTCAAGGACTCCTGTGCAGCAGTCTGTCTGCAGGGCGTTCTCGCCGAATCCATAGGACCGGGTCTTGATCTCGCTCTTCTTCTGCAGGTGCTCAGCGTGGGTGTACATCTCGGTCATGACTGCTCCGATCCGATAGTTCTGGACGCAGAGCTTATCTATCCACTTCTGGTCATACGTGCCGGTCTGATAAGAGACGGGCATGTATTCCAACTCCTGCTCCGAGGTGTAGTTTATATAGTCCATGGCCGGCTCGCCTGTTGGCCAGTCGCAAGCTGCCAGGGGCTCGCCCACATAGTTGAGCTGCCTTTCCGCTTCCAGCTCGATTCGGGAACTGATCACGTTTCCGCTTCCGGATATCTTCTGGACCAGCTTGTTTCCACCAAATCCGTGCTGGGTGGAGATGACTATCTCCAGATTACGATATCCAACTCCCTTAACGTTGGATTTCTCGTACATGTAGTTGGCCGCACCCGTCACTCCCACCAGGGTCACGACGATGAGACCAAGCACGATTGCTTCTCTCTTCATTCCACACCTACCTACATTTTAGGCCTTTTTTCAGATATCCGGGCCGCCTCACCCCACGAAAGCCTCGACCCATCTGCTCCCAAGGCCAGGCCGGACCTTTTCTTAGGTCCTGTACCCAACATCCAGACCTGTTGTCTTCTCCGGTTAATATTTCAAGCTTGTGGCCGCAGCAGTAATTTTTATAAAATTCTCGGTTGCTTCATTTTGACGCGAACTTTTGCGGATGGCGGCGCCCTCGCTGCCCGGGCGTCAGGGAAAATGGAGCAAAACATGGCTTATGCATCTGCAGGGCTGCGCGGGCACGGATGACGGAAATCCTTATATGGCAGTTCCCCCTCCAGAGAGGCTGACGTTTATTCGGGGCCATAGGGTAGCCTGGTATCCTACAAGACTGGGGGTCTTGTGACCGGCGTTCAAATCGCCGTGGCCCCATACAAGGCCATTTCTGATACTGATTTTGATTGTATCACTTTCTCTATGTTTTAATGGTGGATAGAGAGCGATCATATAAGCTTTTTTTCAGATACGAGTTGGCAGTCCTGTTACCCATAATCGAAGTCCCTTAGCCGTTCTTTCTGTACCGAATTCTGTGGGGCGATGGGAATGCCGAGGTGTCTGTGGCACGTTTTATCTCGACGGGGAGCGGAGAGGGGCGAAAGACCCCGGTCTTTAGGCCGTGGATGCAAAGCCCCTCCTCAGTTTATTCAAATCCATAAATACAATTAATCCGTATAAACTGCTATGCTCAAGTCGTTCAAGTACCGGATCTATCCTACCAAATCACAGGGATCGAGGATGGAGCGGACGCTGGACTTGTGCAGATGGGTCTACAATCAAACCCTTCATACCGGAAAGACGCTTGGGAGAAGGAAGGCAGATCAACCTCGAAATACGAGACCCATAACCTCCCTGGAAAGATGGGTTGGTGGTAGGCATAGACGTGGGGCTGGAAAGTTTCGCTACACTGTCCAACGGAGAGAAGATCTATAACCCCCGGTTC
>MVQI01000073.1 GCA_002067795.1 Methanosaeta sp. PtaB.Bin039 | reverse complement strand
ACAATTAGATAAACCTATTCATATCCCGATTTTCATCCTCATGGGTGACGCTGAGTCATGGGCGTTTTTCTATAAAGCCGACCTCCATGCGACAGGAGTCGACTGTCATGCAACGGAACTGGCAGCCACAACTCCGGATCAATGATACTGCCGCCCAAATGCCGGCCCCAGATCTGATACGATATGTGGAAAATGACCCTGCCACGATTCGAGAAGAGGGGAGAGCCCGATCAAGAGAGGAAAAAATGCGACAGACTCCCTGCTTGCCATCGCCCAGTAAGATCAGGACGCAAGGCAGCTGTCTGTATCTGAGATTTCCACGTGATATGCTATGTGCACCTGAGATTTCCATGTGATATGCTATGTGTATCTGAGATTTCCATGTGATATGCCATCTGTACGTGCGATTTAGCCGGGGCAGCCAAAGCGCCGCAGCTTCATTTCGGGCCTGAAATGATTATGGTCATTGCCGGCGCCGTCATCATGCAGCCTTTCGCTCTATCTTTTCAGTCAAGGGAAGTCCGGGCCGGAATTGAGGTACTCTCCGTCCCGCACCCTGAAGGGGCGGTCGTGTCCCGGCACCACAACCGCAGAGAGCGCCACTATCCGCTTCATGCTGCGCATCGCCTCCTCTCGATCCGTGTGCAGACGAGGCGGCACCCACTTACTGAAGTTGTCCCTGATCGGGATGGCATCGCCGGCGATAGCTATCATCGCACCGGACCGGCAGAGAAGGCATATGCTGTCGGGGCTGTGCCCCGGGGTCTCAATGACAACGACTCCTTCGGCCACCTCGCAGCCATCCCACAGAGACCTGTGGTCGAGGATTTGGGCCTGTGTGAATAGGTGGTTGTTGCCGGTGTGGTCTGGATGGCTGTGGGTGTTGACAACTGCATCGATATCCTCGGGCTTCAGCCCAATCCCGGCCAGACTGGAGAGGATGATGCCATCCTCACCTGCCATCCCGGTATCAACGACGACCCGGATATCCGAGGTTATAAGTGTGACAGTTGAGCGGGCGTCCAGGATGCAGCCCTCCTGATCCCGGACAAGGGAGCCAGCCTTTATCAGATAAACCTTACAGCCGCTCATGGGGAACCGGGCTCTCAAGACCATTTCGTTTGTTTTCGGCTGCCGAAACCGCGCTTATCGTCGGTCACATCAGGCGGGGCCTCAGTTTTCTGTCGAGCCTCTCCACCTGCTCCACCGCTGTGCCGATGTAATGGTGCGGATCGAGCAGGTCTCGAAGCTCCTTTTCTGATAGGTAATCCTTCACCCCTTCCTCGACCAGCAGCACATCCAAAAGCTCCCTCTTCTCAGCGAAGGCCTTCATGGACGCGCTGCGCATTATCTCGTGAGCCTGCTGCCTCCCAGCACCCCGCTTGGCAAGCTCCACCATGACCGCCTCCGCCATATTCAGGCCCTTTAGCATGGTCAGGTTGCGCTCGACGTTGTCGTGGCGGATCGAGAGGCCCTGCAAAACCCTGGTGGTGAGGCGGATCAGGTGGTCGGTGAGGACGAACGCCTCAGGAAATACCACCCTCTCGCAGCTGGAATTTGTAAGGTCCCGTTCGTCCCACAGCGGGATGTTGGCAAATGCCGGCTCCATCTGGGCTCGGACCGACCTGGCAAGGCCGCATACCTGCTCTGCCTTTATGGGATTTCTCTTGTGGGGCATGGTGCTTGAACCGACCTGCTTCTTGCCGAATGCCTCCTCGACCTCGGCTATCTCAGTACGCTGCAATGTGCGGATCTCGACGCAGATCTTGTCCAGGGTGGATACGACAAGCCCCATCCAGCAGACAAGTTCAGCATGCCGGTCACGCTGCACCACCTGGTTTGAGACGTCCACCTCGTTTAAGCCGATCAGCTGCATCACCCGGCTCTGGATGCGCATGCCGTCCTTGCCGAAGGCGGCCTGGGTTCCTACCGCGCCGCTAACCTTTCCGACAGCAGCCCGGGGCCTAATCTCGGAGAGACGGTCCAGGTGACGGGCTATCTCTGAGGCCCAGATGGCGAACTTGAGCCCGTAGGTTGTGGGAACAGCCATCTGGCCGTGGGTTCGGCCGGCGCAGACGAGCCTCCTGTTGGCCATTGCCAGGTCCAGCAGGACTTCGAGCAGCGTCCTCAGCTTTGCTTCGAGTACGTCCATCGACGCCCTGAACTGCAGCCCCGTGGCAGTGTCCAGTATATCGTTTGATGTTGCCCCCAGGTGTATCCACTCTCCGAATTCGCACACCTCGGCCATGGCAAGGACCACAGCCATCATATCGTGGCCGATCTCGTCCTCGATCTGCTTGGCACGCTCTGGATCTGCCTTTTCTGCAGCTTCGGAGATGGCTTTGGCTGCGCCCTGTGGGATAAGCCCCAGCTCCTCCTGGGCCTGGGAGAGGGCAGCCTCTATTCGAAACAGGCATCTCAACCGATACTCCTCAGTCCAGAGAGCCTTCATCTCCGGAGTGCCGTACCTGTAATCTATGGGATGAATCGACATAGACTGCCCATTGTCCGGGCGGGCTTGATGGAGTTTGCGGTCATCTGCCGCCGCCCCGCTTCCTGCGGATGTCTCCAGGGTATTTGCCAGCTTTTAGGGAAGATAACCCGGTGCCTCGAAGCCCAGATCTGAGATCTGCCCCAAGTGATTTTCGCCCGGAGAGGTGAAATGAGCTCCCACGGCAGTCCCGTGAAAATCCATAGCGCTCTTTCGTAATATCGCACGAAGATCGACTTTGGCGATCCTCATGAGTGAGCATAGGCGATCCTCATGAGTGATCCTTCTCTGGACAGCGGCAAGAATTGTCGGTGCTGCTGTTTCTGGCCTTCAATGAATTTAGCTCCTTTCAGCATATTAGAAATACTTATATAGAAGTTCAAACATCCACTTGGCCGTCATAACGATTTAGAAATGATCTGAGGTGATAATTTGGCAGGACTAGGCGGAACACCTGTACTAATTTTGAAGGAAGGAAGTCAGAGGACAGCCGGGCGCGAGGCCCAGAGATCGAACATCATGGCGGCAAAGGCGGTTGCCAGTGCCGTCCGGACCACGCTGGGACCCAAGGGAATGGACAAGATGCTGGTTGATACCCTGGGCGACGTGGTCATAACCAACGACGGCGTGACCATCTTAAAGGAGATGGATATAGAGCACCCCGCAGCCAAGATGATGGTGGAGATCGCCAAGACCCAGGACGAGGAGGTCGGCGACGGGACAACCACCGCTGTCGTTTTGGCCGGAGAGCTTCTGAAGCAGGCAGAGCAGCTCTTGGAACAGGAGATCCACCCAACCGTCATCGCTGCCGGATACCGGGCTGCAGCTGAGAAGTCCATGCAGATCCTAAAAGAGATCGGGATCAAGGTTTCTCCCAACGATTCCGAGCTGCTCAAGAAGGTGGCCATAACCGCCATGACAGGCAAGGGCAGCGGGACCGCACGGTTCCAGCTTGCTGAGCTGACCGTAAAGTCGGTCAAGGCGATAGTGGACGACGACGGGTCTGTTGACATCGACAACATCACTGTCGAGAAGAAGGTTGGCGGCAGCATCGGCGACTCGCAGCTTATCCACGGCATGGTTATCGACAAGGAGCGGCTGCACCCCAACATGCCCAAGAAGGTCAAGGACGCCAGGATCGCCCTGCTCAACACCCCCATCGAGATCGAGAAGACCGAGGTCGACGCCAAGATCGAGATCACCTCTCCGGACCAGCTTCAGGCCTTCCTCAACCAGGAAGAGACCATGCTCAAAGACATGGTCAACAAGATCATGGCCAGCGGCGCAAACGTTGTATTCTGCCAGAAGGGCATCGACGACCTGGCCCAGCACTTCTTGGCCAAGGCCGGGATATACACCATCCGCCGGGTCAAGAAGAGCGACATTGAGAAGCTGGCTAGGGCTACCGGGGCCCGCATCGTTACCAGCATCCAGGAGCTGAGCTCAAGCGACCTGGGCAAGGCAGGGCTTGTGGAGGAGAGGAAGATCGCCGGCGACGACATGACATTCGTCGAGGAGTGCGAGAACCCCAAGTCGGTATCCATCATCCTCCGTGGCGGAACCGAGCACGTGGTCGATGAGCTGAACCGGGCAATGGAAGACGCTCTGCGCGTTGTTGGCGTGGTCATCGAGGACGGCATGCTGGTGGCTGGAGGCGGCGCTCCTGAGGTTGAGCTGGCTCTTCGGCTGCGTGAGTATGCGGCCACCGTCGGCGGACGGGAGCAGCTTGCTATAGAGGCCTTCGCAGACGCTATGGAGATCATACCCAAGACCCTGGCAGAGAACGCTGGGCTCGACCAGATCGACAGCCTCGTGGCGCTGCGCAGCAAGCACGAGAAGGGCGTCAAGTCTGCCGGCCTGGACATGGACTCCGGCCAGCCAGTCGACATGACCGAGATGGGAGTTGTGGAGCCTCTGCGGGTCAAGACCCAGGCCATAAACTCCGCCGCAGACGCTGCGGTCATGATACTGCGGATCGACGACGTGATTGCCTCCAAGTCCGGCGGCCCGGGCATGCCCGGCGGCAGGCCTCCAGGCATGGAAGGCGGAATGGGCGAGGACTTCGATTAAGCGAGTCCCTCAGCCCCTATATCTTTTTTATTTTTCTATCTTGGCCCGAAAAGGCCGAAGTTCTCCTTCGCCCAACAAGTCGTCCAGAAATTCGACTGGACTATCGGCCTTGGCTTCATTCCCGTTCAAGCGTCTTCGCGAACTTCCTTTTAATAGTTTCTAAGTCAAACAGGCTCCTCTATCTGCAAGACTGCCATTTTCTCGTTGCCGCGTCGATTTTAAACCTCTAAATCACAGTAGCAACAAGATCGTTTCATCTATACTGGCAGTAGACTGTTTCGTATCATTAATAGTTAAATAAATGATACATATAAGCAATAGATGAAATTAATAGAATCATAAATACCACTCAATTACATTTATATAACAATAAATGCTACCAGCATCTCGTTTGCCTAGGTATCAAGAGGGATGAATATGTCACAGGATGTGGGAAGAGCCAATTGTTTCCTGGTAGCAGCCATCGCGCTGCTGATTCTAACCGGCCCTGCCATTGCCGGAAAGTTCGATTTTAATCCGGATAAGTATCCGTTTGTGCACAAACACAACTACCAGGCCGATGTCGAAGGCGAGGGATACGTCATGGTCTGGCAGAAGATAGATACCAACAACCTCTCGCTGCACGAGTACATGCACGGATCAGGCACCTTCGACGAGGCCGATCTGATCTCCTCGGAGCAGACGTCTTCGGGCAGCGGATCCTATTGGGTCTATGACTGGAAGGAGGGATGGGTCAAGAACCTCGTCGGGGCGAGCAGCACGATCTCCATGATCAAGCAAAACGAGATGGTGTACGCCCCGGTATCTTTCAGCTACGGCACCGGGTGGTACTCCAGAAACCCCATCCAGTACAACTCGCTCTTCAAGGATAAGACCGTTGCCAAGAGCTATCAGGAGGGTGCCATGATGCATCACCAGATCGAGTATGCCAAGGGTTATATCGGCGATATCGCCGTCGATATTAACTGCACCGCTGCCACTGAGAAGGCCGACGGCAAAGGGTATCTCGGCATGAGGATCGAGGACGACGTGACAGCAGGAACCCTTCACTTCGGCCAGTTGATGGCGGATCCGCGCCTCTCGAAGTTTACAGGAAAGTCAGGCGGAAAGAAGGTCACCGCTTATGGCCACAAGGAGGCATGGAAGAACGCCCTGATAGAGATGGATGCGAACTACATAGGCTCGTTCCACGTGAAGAAGAACATGAACGTCGAGTTCGTCAAGTACCGCGCCAAGAGCGTCGAGGACTGGCTGCCATGCTGCTCCGGCGGATTTTTCGGAATCAAGGACAGCGAGAAAATATACCCGGGAGTGGTCGGCATCTTCGATTGCAGTTGCCGCGAGACCGCAGTCTCCAGCTTCCGGCCCAGCTGGAACACATCCATGGCCCAGTACCCAAACGATGTGTACCGCTATAAGCCCTGAGGCCAGGGCCTGAGATGGGCCTGGCCTCCTTCTTTCTTTTTTGCACCTGGTCTCTCATCTGTGCACCTCGGGCTGATTGGAAAAGGATTTCATCCATCTGCGACCATCTGTGGCCATGGGTTCCTACCGCCATCCCGTCCACGCCGGAAACGCCGGAGATGTATGGAAGCATCTGATCCTTGGGGAGGCGGCGTCCTTCATGCTGAATGAAGAGGGACTTACGCGTTATTCAGAGAGCCACTCTGGTGAACCGGATCACCTTCTTGAGTCGGACGGCCAGTGGCTGGACGGGATAGGACGGATCTGGCCGAAGAGGGCTATGCTCGACCAGTTCTCTTACATTCGGGTGCTTCAGGAGATGAATCCTGGGGATCTGTCCCGGTATCCTGGGTCCAGCACCCTTGTCTTAAGGATTGCTGCAAAGGCTAAAGAGAGGATGATCGTGCACCTATTCGACACAGGCCAGGAGGTGGCAAAATCCTGGGAAATCTGGCCGAACAAGCCCCAGGTCTGCCTGAGCTTCCATCAGAGGGACGGATATTCCGGTTCAAAGGAGTTCTTCTCTGCTGGCCATGGACTGCTCTTCATAGATCCGCCTTATACGAGTCCCGATGAAGTCCAAAAGTCCGATGACCTGTTTGCCTCTGCAGCGGACGCCGGCTGGACAGCTCTCTGCTGGTACCCAATCGAGCTTCGCCGCTCCAAGTTCCCCTGTCCTGCCAGGGCTTTCGAGCTGGAATTCTCCGAAGCCGGGCTGAAAAGCAGACGGTCGTCTGGAGCTGGCATGGCTGCATACGGCTCTGGGCCCCTGCTGAGGCATCTTGAGGGCAGAGCCAGTCAATTTCTGGAGATCTGCAAAGACCTGGGGTAGGATACTGCATCCCATGATGAGAGATCCCATGATGAAAGATCCCATGATTAGAGTCCCATCCTCCGCCAGGTTTAAGATATCAGAGAGGCCAGGTGGGTGTCTTGGTAAGCGATGGATATACCTCTGCTCCGAGACACCGTTGTCATCTTCGGCCTTTCAGTACTGGTGATCTTCCTCTTCCACCGTCTGCGCGCCCCCACGATTCTGGGTTTTCTGCTGACAGGCGTCCTGGCTGGACCTGACGGTCTTGGCCTGATACAGGCCACAGAACAGGTCATGATGATGGCTGAGATAGGTGTGATCCTCCTGCTGTTCACGGTCGGGATCGAGGTCTCATTGAAAGACCTGATCCAGCTGAAGAAGTACGTGCTGGTTGGCGGTTCGCTCCAGGTGCTGCTGACGATCCTGGCGGTCTATGCCCTTGCCAGTTCATGGGGGCTATCCATGGGGCCGGCTATCTTCATGGGCTTTCTTATATCCCTGAGCAGCACAGCCATTGTCCTTCGAATAATCCAGAAGAAATCGCAGTTCGACAGCTTTTACGGACGGACCACCCTTGGCGTTCTGATCTTTCAGGACGTAATAATAGTCCCGATGATGCTCATTGCGCCTCTGCTTCCAGGGTCAACAGGCACGCTTCAGGAGTCGCCGATGCTGGTGGCGGCAAAGGCCGCAACAATCGTTATCCTCGTCCTGCTGGGTGCAAAATATGTCGTCCCTCGTTTCCTGTACCAGGTGGCCAAGACAAGGGACCGGGAGACGTTTTTGCTGTCCGTCATCACGATATGCTTTGCTGTGGCCTATCTGACATCATACGCCGGCCTCTCTCTGGGTTTGGGGGCTTTCCTGGCCGGCCTCATAATATCGGAGTCTGAGTACAACCACCAGGCCTTCGGAAACGTCCTGCCGCTTAGAGATGCCTTCACCAGCTTCTTCTTCGTCTCGGTGGGGATGCTGGTGGACCTGAACTTCCTGCTGGATAGGCCGGGCTACATCCTGATCATGGCAGCGGCAGTTATGGTCCTGAAATCGCTGGTTGCGGAGGCGGCCATCACAATGCTCGGTCTGCCTCTGCGCATATCCATCCTGGTAGGCCTGGCCCTGAGCCAGATCGGGGAGTTCTCCTTCGTCCTATCTCGGGTGGGGATGGACAACGGTCTGATATCTGCCGAGAACTACCAGCTATTCCTGGACGTGGCAGTGATAACCATGGCCGCCACATCAGTGGTGATGTCGGCAGCTCCTGGATTTGCCGAGAGGATCACAAGGCTTCCCCTGCCAGGAAGGCTGCAAGGCGACGGCCGGGCCGCTATCCTTCCGGTCCGGGAGAAGACATGGGCCGATCACCTTCTGATCGTTGGCTACGGAATCAATGGCCAGAACCTCGCGAGAGCCTCCAGGGCATCGGGAATAGAGTACCTGATATTGGACAGCGACCCTGATATCGTGATTTCCAATCGGGCGAAGGGAGAGCCCATCAGATACGGCGACGCAACTCAGGAGGTTATACTGCTCAGGGCAAATGTCAAGGAGGCCCGCGTTCTGGTGATAGCCATCTCTGACCCTTCAGCCACCAGGAGGATAACCACTCTCGCTCGCAGCCTTGCCCCGGACCTGTATATCATCGCCAGGACCCGATACCTGAAGGAGGTCGGGCTGCTGCAGGATATAGGGGCAGACCTGGTCATACCTGAGGAGTTCGAGACCTCTCTGCAGATATTCGCCAGGGTACTGGAGCGTTTCCTCGTCTCTCCTGAGGAGATAGAAGAGCAGGTATCGCAGATAAGGGCAGACAGCTATCATCTGCTGCGAAGCGGCTCCTTTAAGCCGGCTTGCACGGCAGATCTGAGCGCCGAGCGAGGACTTGTCAGGTCGTTTTCGATCGATCAGGGCTCGCCGCTCGCAGGCCTCGTCTCGTCAGCACTGCCTCTTCCTCAAGGGGTGATGCTATTGGCGGTGCAGAGGGAAAAGCAGACCTTCGCTGCATTGGATGAGCAGATCATCTCGCCAGGAGACATCCTTATCCTGGAGTTTTCAACATCATCAGAGGCTATGCTGCAAAAGCTATTTCCTTTTGCCAGCAGCTAGACGCTGCTCGTTTCCGTTAAACGGTCGGCACCGCACCCGCGAGCATACTGCCAAATGATTCAGAAAGGGCCCCTTGCAATGAGGCCTGAACGGATCCGGCAGCCATGCCCGGGAAATCCATGAACAGAATGGTGCCCTCGAGATACGGTGATGGTCTGAAAAGCCGCATCAAGCGAGGCTGGACAGCAAAGGCCATGAACAGAGGAGGCTTCTTTGGATATGACGAATGTGCATTCGATGTCCTGAGGCCCGGGGTAGGTGTGGCGTTTTTTTCGGGCGCTGACTGCCTCACATCGAGCATGGATACCAGCATTCGCAGAAGATAGATATACGATCATAATCAATAATTGTAATAAGTAAATCAGCCAGAAACGTCTCCGAACTAAACGTCATATCGACGCCAAATGTAACGATTGGGTGAGTGCCATGTCAACCTCTTTGCGCATTGCCAGCTTCAATGTCGAGAATCTGTTTGGCCGCTCAAAGGTCCTTAACTTCAGGGATCGAAGCGTTGGCGATGAGATACTGAGCAAGATCGATTCGTTCCAGGAATTGCTGAAGAAGGACGTTTATTTTGCCGAAGATAAGAAGCGTATGCTTTCGCTCCATAAAGAGCTTAAGCCGTATATCGAGGTGAGAGAGGATCGGGGCAGGCTCTTCAAGCGCAAGGGAACCGCTGTCGTCGGTGTGAAGGCTGCCGGGGCCTCGGACTGGGACGGGGCCATCCAGTTCAAGAAGGCTAAATTCACCGAGCTGACCAGGGAAAACACGGCCAGGGTGATCCGGGACGTGAATGCCGATGTGGCCTGCATAATTGAGGCAGAGGATCGGCCTGTGCTGCACTCTTTCAACGTCGAGCTCCTGGAGAGCCAGTATAAGTATTCGATGCTGATCGACGGCAACGACCAGCGCGGGATCGACGTGGGCCTCTACAGCAATTATCAGCTCGGCCAGATCAGAACCCATCTCTTCGATAAGTCCGGGAATCAGACTATCTTCAGCCGGGATTGCCTTGAGGTGGAGATCCTGCTGCCGGGTGGCCAGCAGATGTACCTGCTATGCAACCATTTCAAGAGCAAGGGTTACGATCCGCAGGGCAAAGCCTCCAAAAAAAGGGAGATGCAGGCCAGGAGGGTTGCTGAAATCCTGGAGGGATACGATCTTGAGAAGGACTGGGTGGCGGTAGCTGGAGACCTGAACGACACGCCGGACAGCCCCTCGTTGCAGCCACTGCTCGGCGTTGAAAGCCTGTTCGACGTCCTTCGGCTGCAGTACCCCGACGATTTATCGCGCCGCTGGACTTATCACTATCAGCGGTTTGAGCAGATCGATTTCCTCCTGGTTTCCAGGCCTCTGAGGGATAGGTTCAGCCGGGCAGGCGTCGAGCGTCGCGGGATATACGATCTCAAGAGGATAACCTCCGCCTCCCATGGGCTGGTCGATGTCGAGCTTCAGTACGACACCGTCACCAGATGGACAAACTCCGCTTCGGATCATGGTGCGGTCTGGTCGGAATTTAAGGTATCATAAGGCATTGAGCCAGAAGCTGCCGGTGTGCAACTGATAGACAAGCTGGTCCCGGGCCTCACGCCGGCACCGGGCCCTCCGGGATTTATAGCCGGCATCCCCGGCGGATTTAGCAGTCTTCGCCGCTCGACGCCATTCAAGCTCGCTGGCCAAGGGATCTCAATCGAATCATTCTTGCTCAATTCTGGATTCCATACCCTATCCTCAATTCACCGCATGAGAGGCCCCGCCGCCGGCATTCGTTCGCAATGCCTGACGTCTTCATCCTGGGAGTCCCAAAGCTTAAATCAAATTAGATTGTACTAAATCCAAAAAAGTTTAATTGACTTTGGTGGTGCTCGTTCAATGCTTAAGTCGATGGCGCTTTGCATAACCATATCCCTCTTCTTATCCGCTGTGGCCATGGGAGAGGGCCTCAATGCCGACGGACAGGGCGATTCGGATCTGCAGATCCATACAGCCGATCATCCGCAGAGAATAGTCTCGCTATCTCCTTCCAATACCGAGATACTCTTCGCCCTTGGCCTGGGCCCAAACGTGGTGGGCGTCACCAAGTACTGCAATTACCCGCCACAGTTGCAGGAACTCCGGGATAGCGGGAGGATAGCAGAGGTTGGCGGTTATTCCGACCCCGATTTGGAGAAGATCCTATCACTCCAGCCAGACCTGATAGTTGCCAACCGGATACATTCCGACAGAATCTCGGCCCTGCGGAAAGAATCTGAAATTCCAACCTTCATAGCCGATGCCAGGGACCTCGACGGCATAATCCAATCGATAGAGATGATCGGAAATATTACAGGACGAGAGGGCGAGGCATCGCTTCTCACCGGGCAGATGGAGGCCAGAGTCAAGGCCATATCTGAGAAGGTATCTGCAACTCACCGGCCCAGCGTCCTCTACATCCTGTGGCACGATCCGGTGCGGGCTGCAGGCCGCGATACCTTCGAGGATCAGCTCATAGAGATGGCCGGCGGCGAAAACATATTCCATGATCTGTCGGGGTATCCGCAGGTGGACCCTGAATCGATCGCAGAGAGAGACCCCGAGGTCATAATCGCCTGCACCGGCATGGGAGCAGGAGCGGATCTTCCGTTTGACTGGGCGAAAACAGTGGAGGGTCTGAACCTGACCCAGGCGCGCAGGGAAGGCCGGATCTATCAGGCAGATGGCGATCTCGTCACTCGTTCTGGTCCCAGGATAGTGGACGGACTCGAGATCTTCGCGCGATTTATCCACCCCGAGGCCTTCGGAAAAACAGCATAACTGGCCAGGCTCAACATTTCCGCTTCGACCTGACCCGATGATGTACCGGGGGATGTTGCCATGGACGATGCCGCAAAGCACGTCCATGCACATGGATCCCGGCAACGGCGACGGGCGTGAGGGGCTTTGTCCCTTATTTATATAAATTTTTACAACCGCCCGGGCTGCGGCAGCGAATTTTCGTTCCCGTCAACCCCCTTCACGATTATCTTCGCGTTTGCCAGGCGGTCGCTTTGGGGATTGTGTCCACATTCTGGACAGAAGGGAAGAAAAGATCCAATAGTTTGAGCCTCAAGTCTACTGCCAAATGGTCTGGGAGGGGCCGGTCCTTCCCTGAAATCCGGATCTTGGTGATGGCCATATGTACAACCCAATGATGATAATCGACGGCCGGCCGGTGCTGGCGTCAGACGGCTCCGTACATAAGATACTCAATCCGGCCACCGGAGAGCTGGTTGGGGAGGTCCCAAGTGGCGGGAGGCAGGAAGCCCATCAGGCTTTGACAGCGGCGAGCCGTGCATTTCCGGCCTGGGCAGCCACATCTCCCGGCAAGAGGGCAGATGTGCTGCACCAGGCTGCCAGCCTCGTGCGGGAACTGGCAGACGAGATGGCCGTCATGCTCACCCTGGAGATAGGCAAGCCTCTACGGGCCTCCCGCAGGGAGGTTCTTGGCTCGGCCGACGTGCTTGACTACTTCGCCGAAGAGGGAAAGCGGGCATTTGGGGAGTGGACCATTTCAGGCGCCGGCAAAAGCCGGTCCCTGGTTATCAGGCAGCCGATAGGTGTGGCTGCCCTCATCAGTCCCTGGAACTACCCGGTTGACCTCCTATCCTGGAAGGTGGGGGCAGCCCTGGCCGCGGGATGTACGGCCGTGGCCAAGCCATCCAGCATGGCTCCGATAGCCGCTTCCGCCTTCATCGAGGCGATTAACAGGTCCGGGGCCCCTCCAGGTGTGATAAACTTGGTGCTGGGACCTGGAAGCACCGCCGGGGCAGAGCTGGTAGAAAGCCCTCTCTCCCAGAAGATCTCGTTTACCGGAGAAAGCGCTACCGGTCGCTGGATAATGGCCGCAGCAGCTCCTCGACTCAAGCGGCTGTCTCTTGAGCTCGGAGGCTCAGCACCCTTCATCGTATGCGCGGATGCCGACGTGAAAAGCGCGGCCGAGGCCTGTGTGCAGCGAGCGTTTAATAATGCTGGCCAGATCTGCATCTCGGTCAACCGGGTATATCTCCACCATGATGTGGAGGAGGAGTTCATGGAGCTCGCCATTCAAAGGGCCGGACGGCTGAGGGTTGGCAGTGGAATGGAAGATGTGGACTTGGGACCTCTGGCAAGCGAGGAGCAGAGGAAGAGGACGAGAGAGCATATCGAGGATGCCCTGTCCAGAGGTGCCCGTCTCCGTCTTGGAGGCAGCGAGCCAGAGGGCGAGCAGTACTCCCGGGGCCACTTCTTCTTGCCCACGATCTTAGACCGGGTGGACCACAGCATGAGGGTCATGCGTGAGGAGACGTTCGGGCCAGTAATGCCGGTGATGACCTTCAAGAACCTCGAAGAGGCCGTAAGACTTGCCAATCAGACCGAATACGGCCTGGCAGCTTATGCCTATACCAATAGCCTTGATGCTGCCGTCTATCTGGCTGAGAGGCTGGAGTCAGGCGGTGTTGGGATCAATTCGAACAACGTGGTCGATCTGCAGGCGCCGTTTGGCGGATGGAAGCAGAGCGGATTTGGAAGAGAGCTCTCCCATCATGGGCTGGAAGGATATCTGGAGCTAAAGCACGTTAAGATAGGCCTCTGATAGACAATGAGGCGTCGATTAGTTCGAGCATGTGGGTGACGAAATGCAGCACGATTTCCTCAGCCGGACCATAGGGTGGTGATGCCTATGTGGGGTCTGCGCAAACTGAAAAGCCGCGTCTTGCGCTTTCTTCTGGGCCTTGCCCTGCTGGCCAGCGCTTATTGCCTGGTCTTCATGGCCCTGATGATGTGGGAGGGCAATTACCAAGAGGCGACACCCATCACCGCCGTATACTGGGTTGTCTGCACAATGACCACGGTTGGATACGGCGACGTCGTCTTCAAAAGCGCCGAAGGGCGCATCTTCAGCACGCTTGTTGTCCTTTCAGGTGTAGCCATCTTCTTTGCGGTTGCCCTGCCCATCATCGTAACGCCATGGGTGGAGAGGCTTGAGCAGACTATGCCCAGCAAAGCCCCCAATGACATGCGAGACCACGTGATGATCTGCGGCTACAGCCCGGTGGTGGAGACCCTTATCGAGAAGCTGGACCGGCTGAGAATTCCTTTCCTGGTGGTGGAGCAGAGGTGGGATGTGGCCAGACGGATTCGCCAGAAATACCCGCTGGTCTATGGAGATCCCTCTGAGCGCCAGGTACTCGAAAACTCCCATATCCATTCCTGCCAGCTGATAATCCTGAACTACAATGACGAGGCCAACGCGGATATACTCCTGACCGTACGGGAGATGTCGAATAAGGAGGTAATCGTGATGGTGGAAGACCTGTCCAGATCCCGCTTCCTCAGCTACGCAGGAGCCTCCCGCGTGATCTCGCCCAAGACCCTGCTCGGCACATTCCTGGCCCAGATCACCTCGCCGCCTCGTGAAGGGGTCTTCCCGGGCTCTGTCCAGCTCTTCGGAAACCTGCTGCTAGTTGAGCTTCCGGTATTTCCGGGAAGCCCTCTGGCGAAAGAGAGCCTGAACGATCCCAGGATCTCTGCAAGCGGGGCGCGGGTTGTGGGGCTTTGGCAGAGAGGCCGATTCTGCCCCCGTCCGCGGCCTGACGAGCAAATCCGCAAGAACTCCGTCCTTCTTGCGGTAGGCGATTCCGAGCAGCTTTCCCGGCTTCGGAAGGAGACGATAAGTCTGCCTGCCCAGGGAAAGCTGCTGGTTATCGGGTACGGCGATGTTGGCAGACGTGTCGTCAGAGTGCTATGCGACTGGGGCATCGATCCTGTTGTTGTGGACCGCAGGGATATCGAGCAGCCCGGCTTTTCCTTTATCCTGGGGGACGGAACAGACGAGGAATTGTTGGAAAAAGCAGGGATCAAAGACGCTGTTGGTGTGCTGATAATGCTCAACCACGATCCGGATGTGATATACTCGACCCTTATCGCCAGAAACCTCAATCCTGAGGCGTTTATAGTCGCCCGTGCAAATCAGGCCCCGTCCGCCACCAAGATCTACCGGGCAGGGGCGGACTACGTCGCTTCGGTGCCTCTTGTGGCCAGCCACATGCTCTTCAAGATGATCCAGGGGCTGGGGGAGGAGCTTACAATACTCTTCGAAGGCCGGGAGCTGATCAAGCTTGAGGTAGGCCGAAGCTCTCCAATTGCCGGCCAAAGCCTCCATGAAGCCGACCTGTTCGGGAGATTCCGAACCACGGTGCTGGCCATCGATCGGCAGGGCGAGGTTATATCCCAGGTGGATGGAAGGACCATGATATATCCGGGCGACATCCTTGCGGTCACAGGAAACCAGGCGAGCTTGGAGTCCCTGACCAGGTGGCTTCGGCAAGGGCGTCTTTCCAAAATCAGGCATGGCGATATGCGCATCACCGTGCCGACCAGGCCAGATCTGAAAGATTAACAGCTAACAAATGCAGATGCGGACAGCCTATGAATATCTTCACCATCGGTCACTCCAACCGGGCCTTATCCGAGCTGGTGGATGCCCTCCTGGCATTTCGAGTCGAGGTTCTTGCAGATGTGCGCAGCCTGCCGAGGTCCCGGGCAAACTTCCAGTTCAACCAGGATATCCTGGAAAGAGAGCTGACACAGGTTGCAATCGCATACAGGTGGATGGGTCCGGGGCTGGGCGGGTATCGCAAATCCTCTGGCGGCGGGGAGGATAACTCCGGCTGGGAGACCCCGGCCTTTCGCGGCTATGCCGATTACGCTCTAACCGACGGATTTCGCCTGGCACTCCAGGAGCTCGTCAGCCTGGCAAAGGAGAGATCAACCGCCATCATGTGCGCAGAGCTGATGTACACATCCTGCCATAGGCGCATCATCAGCGACTATCTGGCAGCTCACGGATGGAATGTGGTGCACATACTCGACAGCCAGCGCTCGATTCCCCACCGCATGACACCTTTTGCCAGGGTCAAGTCCGCCAGGATCACGTATCCTCGCCGATACGAGGTTAGCACGCTCGAAGATTTCATCGAAGACGAAGGCGGAAAATAATCGTGACCTGCCTCTTGCATACTGGGGCTGCCACCTGCCCCGCGTAGGCTCTTGGGCAAGACCTGAGGCCATTGCTGACAATCGACCCGGCCTTTTCACTGAGCGGCGCCGGCCACCTCATCCAGGCTCTGGCCGGAAAGGACGGAGTTGGGTTCTTCCTCCAGCAGTCTGCGGTTTGCTGAGGCCTCTGAATCGTTCTTCTTGACCAGGAGCCAGCGAACATTATTCCCGCTGCCTGTCCTCGTAAGGGCAAAACCACCTTTTAGCTTGCGGCCATGAAGTATAAAAGACAGATGTCCGTTCTCTATGGCGCGCCTTATGGGAACCAAGACGCCATTCTTGACAGTAGCGTTCTGGTATGTGCCCAGGTCCCAGACTATCACCACGCCTGCTCCGTACTCGCCCTTGGGTATGACGCCCTCGAAGTTGAGGTAGGCGAACGGATGGTCTTCGGTGGGCACAGCGAGGCGCTTTTCCCGTGGGTCCGTGGACGGCCCCTTGGGAATTGCCCAGCTCTTCAAGATGCAGTCCGCCTCCAGGCGCAGGTCGTAATGAAGGCTCCTGGAGCGGTGCTTATGCATAACGAACATGGCCTGGCCGCCTGGGATCTCCTCTCCATGGCAGGAGAGCCCATTGGCTGGAGGCTCCGGGGTCTGTGAGAAATCCCTCTTATCCCGATACTCCTGTAGGGGGTCTTTCCTGATCATATCGATCCTCCGGTCTCCTGATCGGACTTAAGCGGCGATCTACGACGGCCCAGATCGCCATGTAGGCCGAGGGTGAGGCAAAGGCAGCACATCCAAAGGACTGCTGGCAATTGGGTAAGCCTATTATAACATTTTCGAGGATATATAATTGATCTTGAAGCAGGGGCAAGATCTCAAAGGAAAAGCTTCATGAGGTGGTGATCGGCCTAGGGCTGGGACCGGACTGACTTGATCGGAGATCCCGACCAGGCAATTGGTTTCCGACAATTTAGAGATGGCCGGACAGGCGAAAGCCCGGCGGATTTGCCGGGACCAAGAACGCCTGTACCTGATTCGCATATCTGCCAAATCAGCCTTTCAGATCCACGTACAGACCGCTGAGCCTGCCTCTGGAATCCGCTGTCAGATAGACCGGGTAGCTGCCCCGGCCCGGGCTAACCTTCACGGAACCCGACCTCTTGGTGCTAGGATCTGTTACGGTGATGCTGCCGCTGTCGGTGCTGACATATCCCAGCAGGGTCCATCCCTGAGGATTAATGGTGACCCGCCTTACAGGCTGCCTTATATCCCAGGGCCAGTATTCTCCCCACAAGGACCCGGAAGGCCCGAAAAAGATCGTCCTCCCCCAGTATGTCTTGGAGGTATCGCTGGTCAGACCGAACTTCTCAGGATGGCGCTGCCACTCCAGCCATGGACCGCCGCGGCCCTCGTTGAACCTCATCTCCGCAAAAAACTCGCCAGGCTCATACTCGGTGCCGTCACTGTATACCATCGGGCCGTAGCTCTGAAATGCTGCCATAGAGCCTGTGGTCAGAAGCAGAAGCGCCAGGCTGGCCAGGACACATCGTCTCGTATTTCCGAAAACCCCCGCCATGATTATCATCCGCAGATCCTAAGACCTGATCTTATATCTGCCTTTGCATGGGGCCAGCGAGGGCGACGGCATGGTCCCCTGCACCACCATACTGTCCACAGAATATGGCCATGTCATTGATCCCGACTAGCGGAATGTCAGCTTCATATCGCATACCCCGCAGTCCCGCGTCATCTGGACCTCAAATCCCAGCCTCTCGAAGAGACGGAA
This sequence comes from Methanosaeta sp. PtaB.Bin039, assembly GCA_002067795.1. Taxonomy (GTDB): domain Archaea; phylum Halobacteriota; class Methanosarcinia; order Methanotrichales; family Methanotrichaceae; genus MVQI01. The sequence continues at coordinate 42,377 of MVQI01000073.1, read as the reverse complement.
TACCCGAATATTATCGGTCATCACCTGAGCGGTGAATCCGAGGAGGCCAGTCCTCTTTGCCAGCTGGGTCAGGTAGGCGAGCAGCTCCCTGCCTACGCCCTGATTCTGATGCCGATCGGAGACTGCCAGGGCGATCTCCGCAGTGTGCAGGTCCCGGTTCAGCTCGTACTGACCTATGCCAACGACCTCCTGGGGCTGGCCTGCAGGCGGATTAAGGGCGAGCAGAACCATCTTTTTGGTGAAGTCCATAACGGCGAATTGCTGGAGAAGCTGACGCGGCATCTCCCTGCGAGTGGATATGAACCTCTGGTAGCGGCTCTCGTCGGAGAGGGAATAAAAGAAGTCCTTCAGCAGGGGCTCATCTGTGATCTTGGCCGGGCGGATCAGGATCTCGAGGCCGGTCTTGGTGCGGCGCCTGACCTCCAGCTCCTCAGGATACAGCCCGGCCTCCCCATCCACTATCATCTGGTCGGGGTAGATCAGGCCGGCAGCCCTCGCCTCCTCAATCAGCCAGTGGCGGAAGCTGGGATGAGCTATGGAGATCAGGGACATCGCCCTCTCTCTTATGTTCTTTCCGTGAAGATAAGCGATCCCGTACTCGGTGACCACATAATGCACATCTCCCCTCGTCAGTGTGACTCCAGCCCCCTCCCTCAAGAAGGGGACGATGCGGGAGGTCTTGTTATCCTGTGCGGTTGATGGAAGTGCCAGTATGCTTTTTCCCCCCGGTGCCATCACCGCCCCCCTCATGAAATCAGCCTGGCCGCCCACTCCGCTGTAAAAGCTCCTGCCCAGCGACTCCGCGGTTGACTGCCCGCCAAGATCGATCTCAAGAGCGCTGTTGATGGCTATCATGCCCCTTTGGCGAGCTATTGTAAGCGGATTGTTGGTATAATCGATACTGCGGAACAGCACGTCGGGATTTTCATCCAGGTATCGATAGGTAACGCGGGACCCCATGCAGAAGGTTGCAACCGATCTCCCCCTGTCAAGGCTCTTCTTGCTGTTGTCGACGACCCCCTGACGCATCAGGTTCACTATGCCGTCTGTCAGAAGCTCTGTATGCACTCCCAGGTTCTTCTTATGCTGAAGGTTGGATAGAACCGCGTTGGGTATGCTGCCATACCCAACCTGGATAGTGGAGCCGTCCTCAACTATCTTGGCCACATGCCGGCCGATTGCCTGGGCAAGGTCGGAAGGCACCTCCTCCCTGTACTCCAGGAGAGCCTCCTCGTGAGGGATAATGTAGTCCACGTCCTCGACGCTGATGGAGGTGTCCCCAGGTACCCTGGGCATCTCTGGATTGACCTGCACAACAACGGTCTTGGACACTTCAAGCACCGCCGGAATTATGTCCACGCTTATTCCGAGATTCATCTCTCCGTCTCGATCTGGAGGGCTTGCCTGGATCAGGGCGGTGTCCACTGTGAGCAGCCCTTTTCTGAACAGGTCGGGTAGGTATGACAGGAAGACCGGGGTATAATCAGCGCTGTTGCTGTTGATGGCCCGTCTGGTGCTCTCCCCGATGAAGAACGAGTCGAGGCGGAAGTTCATGCGAAACTTCTCATCCGTATAAGGGGCCACGCCCAGTGTAGAGACGTGGATCACCTCGGCATCGTAGAAGGCAGTGGGATAGCTGGTCACATAGTTGACGAGCGCGGAGACCAGGTACTGCGGCTCGGCACATCCTGTCCCGATAAAGATCCGATGTCCTGGATTTATGTGGCTGAAGATCATCCTCTCCGAGGCCAGCTTCTTCGGCCATCGCTTTCGTAGCTCTTCTTGCCAACCAGGTTCGCCCAATTCAATTCCTTTCCGATGAAATAATCTGGGTGGGAGACTGCCTCGCCATGATGGGATCGTCTCAAGCCTGCACAGAAGAAACAAGCTTGAGCAGCCCGCTAAACCGAAAATGCCCGCAGATATCCCCTTGTCCAGCCTGTCTCCCATCAGGCCATTGAAACTATTTATCTCTGTTGACTGGATGGGGTGGAAAACTAGCTTAAGAGGGATTATTTAACCATTATTTATGACCAAATTATCCAATTCTGTCATTCCGTGGTTTCCCGGGCACCGTCATTGAGATCGGCAATTCGGATCGGACCCATCCACCATCCTGGGATTCGTCGGTGGGAAGCCCAGAAAATGATCACGAATGACGACACTATCGCCAGACGCAAAAAACCCGGGATCGGGACATTGACGTGACAAATCCTGAAGCATCAATACCTGGCAGAAGATGGATGCAGGTCTTATGCAGCCACTAGGCCGAATCGAGCAGTTAGATCCGTTCCACCTCTGCCTCTTCGGCCAGCTCCCTTGCAAGGCCTATCAGGTCCATCTCCTTCTCAAGCTCCAGGACCACATCGAGCCTGGCCTTGGTCATGGGCTTGCTCGGCACAGCAGTGCAGGACTTCGTCTCCTCGGTGATCTCAAGCGTGCCTATGCGCCTTGCCAGATCGACGATCTCGGTCTTATCCATCCCTATCAATGGGTGATAGATCGCCGCATTCAATCCCACCTGCTCTGCCATGATGTTCTCCGGTGTCTGAGATGCCACCTGCCCAAGCGAGTACCCTGTGATTAGGCCGACTGCCCCCTCACGGTGCATGATCTCAGTGGCCACACGGTACATGAGGCGGCGGCACAAAACGCAGGTCGCCCTTGGATTCTTGGAGGCTATCAGGCCGATCCCCCTTGAGTTATTGACGACCACGAAGTTGATCCTGCGACCTGATGCCCAGCGCTGTAGCACCTGGGCACAGCGGCGTGCCTGCGAGAGGGAATCGGCATAGGGCCTCGCGTCGAAGTGGAGCAGAGAGACCGGACAGCCTCGTCGCATCATGGTCCAGGCAGCTACCGGCGAGTCGATGCCACCGGATAGCAGGGCAACCATTGGTGCCTGTGAGCCAAGAGGCAGCCCTCCAACACCAGGTAAGATCTCCTGGAACAGAAATGCATGATCCTGCCTGGCCTCCACGAATATCTCGAGCTTTGGGCAGCTCAGGTCCACAGGCCGGCCGGTGGCCTGCTGCACCGAGCTGCCCACCTCAACCGCTATCTCCTGGCTGGAGATCGCGCCTGCGGACCGGCGGGCACGGATGGCAAAGGAGCCTGGAGGTGCTGCACGGGCCAGCTCGACCGCCGAGCTGGATATGGAGGCGATATCTGGGGATACCGACCAGGCCGGGCTGACCGACACGACTCCGAAGACCCTGGCTGCCACACAAGCAGCCCGCTCATCTGTCGTGTGGACGAATATGCGGCCGCCTGTCCTGGATAGCCGGTAAGATACGCCCGCCTCGCGCAAGTCGTGGGCCAAATTGGCCTCAAGTATCCTCTCCCAGGCAGACCTGGTCCATCTATCCTTGAGGGCTATCTCCCCATATCTGACCAGCACCAGCTCTGACATGATCCGACAAGACCTCAAGAACCAGCTGAAAGTATATTCGGAGCCGATCACCGGTCGCCAAAAACAGGCTGCCAAAGGACCGGTTCGGCACCAGAGAGCATCTTATCTGGTCACAACTGCCTTGGCTGATCTCTTCATCCACCGGCGGCGCGCCCCGGAGGCGTTGTACTTCTGCATCGGTCCGGCCTTCTTATAAGATGTCTCGGACGCCGCTACCAGCCGAACCTGTCCTTTCCGGCCCTTTATCTTTTGCCACTCGACACTACCAGTCTTTCCCATGGAGCGAAAGTTAGGCAGAACCCCTTTTAAATAGCTTTCGAGGTGATATGCAATTCGATGCCTCACAGCATCCCTCTGCCCCAGTCCCGGCAGACTGTGACCAAAGGTATTTTTATTCAGTGGGTCCCTCGTTAGATCGTGAGTCAGCAGGTAGAGCTTCCCACCCTCAATGCCAGAAAATCGATAGGCCTGGTGTTTGTAGGCATGGCCCTCTACCTGATATACCTCTATCATCTGGGCCTCTCCGAGATACTCGCGACCCTGCAATCGGTGAACCCTTATGTATTCGCGCTGGGGTTCGGGCTGGCCCTGTTGGGCGTGCTCTTCGACGGCCTGGCATGGAAACGGGTAGCCATCAAGTTTGGCTACCAGGTGGCTGTCAAAGACGTCTTCCTGATGTACCTGTCCTGCATTTTCCTAAACAACCTGATTCCCTCGGGAAGCTTCTCAGGGGAGACCGCCAGGATCTACTTTATGGAGAAGATCGCAGCAGGCTCCAGCCTCGACAAGTCCTCAGCTACGGTTGCAGCCACCCGCATGATAACCGCGATACCATTCATAGCCGGGACGGTTTTGGGCATGGGCTACCTGATACTCTTCGCGGATGTTCCGACCTGGGCCCTGGCAGCATGCTCGGCAATAACCGTGGTCCTGGTGGGCATAAACGCGATCTTTGTAGGGATATGCTTCTCAAGCACATGGCTGGAGGGCATAATAGTCACCATACTTCACTGGGTGGAGAGGGGGTTTCACGTCAAGGTGGACCGCCAGATCTGCCTCGGCATAGTCAAGGAATTTCACCGATCGATGACCGCATTTACCGACCACCGCCGGACTATTGCCGTCAGCACCCTCTGGGCGTTTGCCGCCTGGCTCAGCATGAACCTCGTGGCCTTCGTCACATTCCAGTCCATGGGGGTGAAGGTCTCGATCGGAGCGATCTTCGCGGTCTACGCGGTCATGATCTTTCTCCAGATGCTGCCTCTGGTGCTCCCGGGGGGGATTGGCCTTGTTGACATAGTCATGATAACCCTATTTGCGGCAGTAGGAGTGCCCCAGCCTGCCGCCGTGGCAGCCACGATCCTGAGCCGGCTGATCCAGCTCTGGTTCCTGACCGTTGCCGGTGGCCTGGCAACTGCCTACCTTCTGAAGAAGATCGAGCGGCAGGACCCCAACCTTCGCAGGAGAGGTACGGCAGATTAGGCTGCTGCTGACCGACGTCCGAGGTCGAGATCTGCGCTTTCCTTCGCCTGCGATCATCTGATCTATCAGTCGTAGTGCCGATACCTGCTGTGAGCGCCTGCGAGATTCGCGTTTGAAGACGGATCTTGGCATTCATGCAATCTGCCAGGCTAACGTGCAGCGCGACGCTGCCCATCCCTCCTGAGAAGGGCTGGTTTGGAGCTTGATCGGGTGGCAATTTCACGCGCTACTGCTCATTGAACTGGCTCGCGGATCTTCGACCCCATCCATGAGGCGTGGGCCAAAGAGACCCGGACAAGTTCCTGATACCTGCCGGGAGAAAGGCTTTTTTATAACCTTCTCAAATGGGGAGATTCGTCTCCTGGGGCGGCCCCAAGCTCCTGGAGAGGAATCATGGCGGGACAGTGGGGTAGCCTGGTCCATCCTCGAGCGTTTGGGACGCTTGAACCGCGGTTCGAATCCGCGCTGTCCCACATATACAATCTCCGCTTATTGTTTCAGCTTTCCAAAAGAGCTCTTCTAGCAATCGTCCGGCTTCCTAGCAATCTTCCGGCTTCAATTGGGCTGCGGCATTCCTGCCGGTGCTATCTTTTTTTTAGACCGTCCCAGGGCATTCTGGTCCAGACGCCTGGTCTTGAGGAGGACGTTTCAGATTATCACGATCTTCTTGGCCCAGGCACCCTTTTGAAGATCCGAAAACGACATTCCCGGAAAAGGATCGACCAGGACAATGTCTGCACTGCCGGTATGAGGGAAGAGGTGGTACAGGTCGCCATGATATACCTGGAAATCACACGAGCCGCTTGCGCTGCCAACCAGCAGCGGCTCATCTCCAACCAAAGCATCTCGATTCGGCCTTTCTGCCCACTCGATGCAATCGATGCCCAGGACATCGCGGTTGGCCTCCAGGTTCATCATTGTGTTCTCGACCGCCGGCAGCCAGATATCGTTTAACACAACCCTTTTTGAGCCGGCTAATGCGGCTGTCAATCCCAGAGTGCCAGGCCCGCATGTGGCATCGACCACGAAGCGGCCTGAGAGTGGCAGCCCTTCAAGCCTCCTGATCTTGGGTGCGTCCTTTCTGGAAAACTCGATGTGCACCTGGGATTGGCTTCTGTAGATAAGCAGCTCACCGAATATGCTCTGTATAACGTCGCTCCTCAGGTCGCAGCCAGCGAGAAGTTCCCAGGATAGCCCCTTTGCATTTGGGCCTGCGACGCCGGGAACTCCAGTCCCCCTGATCACGCCCTTTATCTCCGGAATCCGGAGAAGTCTGGCGGCTGCCCGGGAATCGATGCGATCTGTCAGAAGGATCAGGCTGTCTTTGCCCAGCCGGGGCGCGAAGGGCAGCGGATAGCCGACTGTCACGAGAGGTGTGCCGACGCTGCGCAGGGGCGGATCCCTGTCGCGAAGGCCCTCGTCCACGAGGACCTCAAGGGCCTCCATCATAACCAGATCCAGGGGCGCTTTATTGCAGGCCTCGCAGCGGCTGAGGTGATGGATCTTGCATCTGGATCGGGGAGCTGTGTGATCGACTGCTGGCAGCGGCGCGCAATGCGGGCAGGCCATATAGATGCCTGGAACCTGATCCAAGACCTCCGAGGCGGGCTTGAAGCAGGATTTTCCGCAGCGGGGGCAGTCCATGTTCTTCTTCGGGGCTGCGGAGTATGTAAGCTTTTCCAGCCGGAACGCGTTTTCCGGTTGGAAAAGTTTCTAAATGAGAAATACATTGCCTGTGGGAAGGTGGTTTATGAATGGCGCAGAGAGGCATTAGGGAATTCGATGCCAAGAGATTGCTTGCCCGGTTTATGCCTGATTACATGCCCGATTTCAATTATAAAGGCGAGGTGGTTTTAGTCGGACATGATACCGATTTTGACCGGCTGGCAGATCAGAATCCATGGCTTTTGGACCGAAAGCTTGTCGTCAAGCCAGACCAGCTGTTCGGAAAGAGGGGGCTGCACGGGCTGGTGCTCCTGAACGTCGACTTCGAGCAGGCCAGGAAGTTCATAGGCTCCAAGATGAACAGCGAGGTCGTCATCGGTGGCGTGAGCGGCAGGCTGGATCATTTCCTGATAGAACCCTACATACCTCACAAAGAGGAGTACTACGTCGCCATCAGGGCCAGCAACGATTACGACATAATCTATTTCTCCACCCAGGGAGGCATCTCGGTGGAGAGCAGGTGGGACCAGGTAATTGAGATCCCGGTGCATGTTCTGCAGGGTCTTGACGGGATAGATCTTAAGAAGGCTGTGGCAGATAAGGCCGAGCTGCGGGCCGATCAGGTAGCATCGTTCCTCGAAGCCCTTTACCGGTTTTACGTTGATCTGGGATTCACCTATCTCGAGATCAATCCCTTCACGCTTTGCGACGGGTCCATAGTACCCCTGGATCTGGTCGCCAAGCTGGATGATGCCGAGGCTTACTGGCAGAAAAAGACATGGGGCGACCTTGAGTTTCCCGAGCCTTTCGGCAGGGCCCTCTCCAGAGAGGAGCTCTACATAAAGGAGCTGGATGCCAGGACTGGTGCCTCTCTTAAGCTGACCATTCTGAATCCGTCGGGTCGGGTCTGGACCATGATCGCAGGCGGCGGTGCCAGCGTGATCTACACGGATACGATCTGCGACCTGGGCCACTCCTCGGAGCTGTGCAATTACGGCGAGTACAGCGGCGATCCCAATACCGAGGACACCTACCGCTATACGTGCACGATCCTGGACCTGATGACCAAGAGCAGACACCCGCAGGGTAAGATACTGCTGATAGGAGGCGCCATAGCCAACTTCACCGATGTGGCAAGCACCTTCAAGGGAATTGTGATGGCTATCAAGGAGTATCAGGCCCGTCTGAAGGAGCACGGCATAAAGATCTATGTGAGGAGGGGCGGGCCAAACTACGAGGAGGGGCTGCGTCTCATGCGATCTCTGGGTGAGGAGCTGGGGATCCCAATCGATGTCTACGGGCCTGAGACCCATATGACCAGGATAGTGCCTTTGGCCCTGGAGAAGGCTTGAGGGAGCGGAAAAAGGATTTGTGGCTGTTTATGGGATAGCTTAAGGAGAGGGAGAATGAGCCAGAAGAGACCAGATTACCTGCTATTTGACAGGAATACAATGGCCTTTGTGTATGGTTATCAGACTAATGCCATTCAGAGGATGCTGGACTTCGATTACGTCTGCAAGAGGGACCAGCCCAGCGTATCAGCCATAATCAATCCCACCCGGGCCGGCATTCACAAAGCTTTCTGGGGGACCGGGGAGATCCTGCTGCCAATGTACAAGACGATCTCCGATGCAGTTGCCAGGCATCCCGAAGCCGACGTCATGGTGAACTTCGCCTCTCACAGGTCGGCCTTTGAGACCACCATGGATGCCCTGAACCAGCCCAGCATCAAGACGGTGGCTGTAATTGCCGAAGGCGTGCCGGAACGGCAGGCCAGGATCATGGCAGCCTCTGCTAAGAAAGCCGGCAAGGTCATAATAGGGCCTGCGACGGTTGGCGGGATGGTTGCAGGCGCTTTCAAGATCGGGAATACCGCCGGGACCACCGAGAACATCATCGCTTCAAGGCTCTATCGGCCGGGTTGTGTTGGCTTTGTATCCAAGTCCGGCGGGATGCTCAACGAGGCGTTCAACATAATCTCCAGGAACTCGAACGGAATTCGAGAGGGCATAGCCACTGGAGGCGATCGCTACCCCGGCTCGACCATGCTTGACCACATCATGCGATATGAGGCCAATTTGGATATCGCAATGATAGCCTGCCTGGGCGAGTTGGGAGGCGAGGACGAGTACCAGATAATCAAGGCTCTGAAGGAGGGAAAGATCAGCAAGCCTCTCGTGGCCTGGGTAACCGGAACCTGCGCATCTTTCCTGCCTGGAAGCGTCCAGTTCGGTCATGCAGGAGCCAAGGCAGACACTGCAATGGAGACCGCTGCTGCCAAGAACCAGGCCTTCCGGGACGCTGGAGCCAATGTACCGGACAGCTTCGATGGCTATGGGGATCAGATAAAGATGGTCTATGACAGGCTGGTCGCCGAGGGGAAAGTCAAGCAGGCAGCAGAACCGGAAGCCCCGAAGATCCCCGCGGACTACAGCAAGGCCCTATCGACCGGACTGATAAGACGGCCAACAACCTTCATCTGTACGATCTCAGACGACCGGGGTGAGGAGCTGCTATACGCAGGAAAGCCCATCACCGAGGTCATGGACAGCAGGATCGGCATCGGCGGTGTTATCGGCCTTCTCTGGTTTAAAAAGGAGTTGCCCGACTATGCTGCCCAGTTCATCGAGATAGTGATTCAGATAGTGGCAGACCACGGCCCTTCAGTCTCTGCGGCCCATAACGCCATCGTAGCATCATGTGCAGGAAAAGATCTGGTGACCTCTCTGGCCAGCGGTCTTCTGACGATCGGTCCCCGCTTCGGCGGAGCTATCGATGATGCAGCCAGGGAGTTCAAGAGGGCATCCGATTCCGGACTGACTCCTGAGCAGTTCGTCTCCGAGATGAAGCAGAAGGGAATCAATATACCTGGAATAGGCCACCGGATAAAGAGCGTGAAAAATCCGGACAAGCGGGTCCAGCTTCTGATAGACTTCGCCCGTCGCAACTTCGCCCGGACCGATCTGCTGAACTATGCGCTACAGGTGGAGAGGCTGACCACGGCCAAGAAGGGCAACTTGATACTCAACGTGGATGGCTGCATCGGCATCCTGTTCATCGACCTGATGAGCTCATGCGATACATTTACCAAGCAGGATATAGATGACGTTTTAAGGTACGGATATCTGAACGGGCTCTTCGCGCTGGGCCGCAGCATAGGCATCATAGGCCATGTCCTGGACCAGAAGCGACAGGGTGCCCGTCTGTACCGCCACCCGCCTGAAGACATAGCCTTCATGCTCCCTCGGTGGGATGAGTAAAGGGGGCCTTAAAGATCCTCTTTCCGGAGGGGTCCTCCTGCCAACCCTAAGCGAGAAGATATTTTCCCGGGCCTCTGGATCGCCGGCTTCAGCAGGCCAGATAGTCGAGGCGAGAGTCGACTGCGCCATGTCTCATGACGGGACATCGGTCCTGGCCATCAAGGCGTTCTCGGAGATGGGATCTGACCAGGTATGGGATCCGTCAAGAATAGTCATACCGTTCGACCACCTCTGCCCGGCCAATACGGATCTGACCGCAACCCTGCAGGCCGAGGTCAGGGCATGGGCAAGAAAGCAAGGCATTTCCAACCTGTTTGATTGCGGCTGTGGAATCTGTCATCAGGTGCTGCCGGAGATGGGCTTTGTCCTTCCGGGGACTCTCGTTGTTGGCGCTGACTCCCATTCATGCACGTACGGGGCACTTGGGGCTCTGGGGACAGGTGTTGGAGCTACCGATATGGCCGAGATATACTCCCGGGGCCGGCTCTGGTTCAAGGTGCCAGAGACCCTGGAGGTTCGCATGACAGGACAGCTTCCCCGCGGGGTTTATGCCAAGGACCTCGCTTTGATGGTGATCGGCCGGCTGGGGGCAGACGGAGCCACCTACAAGACCGTCGAGTTCACCGGTCCCGTGCCAGAATGCCTGAGCATTGCGAGCAGGATGACCCTCTGCAACATGGGCGTCGAGATGGGGGCAAAGGCAGCCGTGGTCCCGCCAGATCGGCTAACCGACAAGTACCTGGCTGACCGGACAGCAGTCCCATACGACAGGGTGCTATCAGATCCAGGATCCTACCAGGACTGCCTGGAGCTGGACGTAACCGACGCCGAGCCGATGATCGCCGAGCCGTTCAGGGTGGACAACGTCAGACCTGTGGGGGATCTGCAAGGCATGCCTGTGGACCAGGTATTCATAGGTACCTGCACCAACGGCAGGCTGGAGGATCTGGATGTGGCAGCACGCATCCTGGGCAATAGACGGGTATCGGTGCGGACACTGGTCATACCGGCATCAAGAGAGGTTCTGTTATCAGCGCTTCATTTGGGGATAATCGAGGACCTCGTCAAGGCCGGAGCAATGATCGGCACGCCAGGTTGCGGCCCTTGCCTCGGCGGCCACATGGGAGTACTCGGAGATGGAGAGGTCTGTCTCTCAACGTCAAACAGGAACTTCCCCGGACGCATGGGCAGGGGAGGCAGGGTCTATCTTGCCTCGCCTGCCACCGCAGCCCTGACCGCCTGGAAGGGATTTGTCACCGACCCGCAAGATCATGATGCGCTTTGATCTCCACATCCACTCCGATCATTCTGACGGAAAAGCCAGGGTCCACCAGATCCTGGCAGAGGCCAGAAAGATGGGGCTAAACGGCCTGGCCATCACCGACCACAATACCCTTGCCGGATCGCTGGAAGCCAAGCGCATAGCCGTCGAGAGATATCCGGACCTGATAATCATCCAGGGTGCTGAGGTCAATACTTCTGAAGGCCACCTCCTGATACTTGGTGTGGACCAGCTGCCTCCCCTTGGCATGTCTCCTGAGGCGACGATTGAGGCGGTCCGCGATCTGGGGGGGATAACCGTCCTGCCCCACCCATATCACCTCTTCCGCCATGCCATAGGTAGGATGCCTCCAGTTGATGCGGTGGAGGTCTACAACTCCAAGTACCTTTTCGGCATATCCAACTTCAGAGCGAAGATAGAGGCGAGGAAAAGGGGCATGCCAATGGTCGCCGGTAGCGATTCCCACATGGTGGAGACTGTGGGCCTGGGAATTACGCTTCTGGATGCGGCAACCGAAGAGGAGGCGCTTGAGGAGATCCGACGGGGACGCACGGATTTTATCGGCCATCGGACTCCGACTCGCCTGACAGCCGGGCGGGCAGCTAAAAAGGTCTATAAGAGAGTCAGCCGCTCGCTAAAAGTGGAATAGAGATCGGGATTTATCTCCCGTATGTATAGGGTCTCGATAGATGTCCCGAAGGCTTTTCTATTCTTTCAGGCTCTGGGATCATGTGCCTGCGGCCAGCTTGCCGTGAGAGTCTATCTTTCCCTCGCTGATACGGGTCGAGCTTATCCGTATGTTGTCCTCGGCCATCCTGTAATCTATCTGGACGATTTTGATGGGGGAAAATCCGTTCTCGCGCCTTATCTCGTTTATCCTGCATGCCATTGCCATGGTCTCCGGGGAGACCACGATGTAGCTGTAATCGTCTTCTATGGCCGAGCCGAATACATCGTGGATCCGCTCCACCTCGAAGCGCTCCACCCCAAGCTTCTCCTTGAGGATCTTCTTCAGGTTATCCAGCCGGGTCTGGAAATCCTTGACCTGGCGAGTTCGGGTGCTTCGGGCCATCTGATCGGAGGTAAGCGCGATCACCACGGTTCCATCCTTGCCAGCCATCTCGAAGGCCTTCTTGAGCAAGGCAAGGTGACCGTCATGAATGGGATCGAATGTACCGCCAACAGCTACCCGTGGCATACGTCTTGAGACAGGTGTTCAATATAAGTAGCTGACGATTGTGGCACAGAGACGCGAAAGGTCCGTGGTCGTTAAGGGGCTTTGACGCCCCGTATCTCCACCGCCCTGGCCACGATTCTCCTGGTGCTGCACAGAGGGCATCGGTCCTTATCTTCTATTCGCACCACACGCGCTTTTATCCCCCTCTTGACAAGCTGGGATGATAACCAAACCGGATCGATGTACTGGTCATATCCCAGGGTTATAACATCTGGGTGCAGAGACCTCACAGGTTCGAATATATCGAACTCCGATCCAAGCACCGCCCTGTCAACCAGCTTCAGAGCTGCCACCATCCTCAGCCTCTGATCCTCAGGCACTATCGGCCTGGGCTTGTGCTTGACGTTTCCGTCCCTGGCCACAACGACCACAAGCTCATCTCCAAGATCCCTGGACCGTTGCAGGTAGAGGAGATGGCCTGGATGAAGCAGGTCAAAAGTGCCTGTGGCCATTACTCTCGTCAGAGATGGTCCCCTCCTGTATCATCGCCGGAGTAATCCTCTACATCCACGTCCATAACTGAAAGCTCCCTCTCGCGTCCGGAGGCATCGTAGCAGCGCCAGCTTCTCTCGTCGAAGGGGTAAGCTGCGATTATATGGCAGTTTCCGGTGCGGGCGAAGAATCCAAGGTCTGCCTGAGAGGGACGTGGATTGCTGGTGGGGTGGCTATGCACAGACCCCACAATCGGCATGTTGGGCAGCATGTAGAGCTTGACCCAGGCAGAACGCTCCGATGATTCCGTCCCGGGAAGGATCAGGATATCGGTTATCACCCCGTCCCTGGCCTCGAGGAGGCCTGCGAACTCGGTCGGTAGCGCGGATGCAGATGCCTCAAGGATGAAGGCAAGGGCGTCCCTGGCTATGCCCCTGACATGACGCTTCATATCTCAGACCCCGGTCGAGCCGCGGTCGATCTGCAACCCGATCGGTTCAAAGGTCGCAGATGCCGGCAATCTCCGGCCAGAACCCTCACCAGACCCTGAGAGGTCCCAACTATCAGGGCGCCATCCTGGTCCAGCGATTCCGCCTTGCCTGCCAAATCCCCATTGCCCGACCATCCGATCACCATTACCTCCTGGCCAAGCGTGGCAGAAAAGGCTTCCCATTCACGATGAATTTCCTGGAACTCGGCTCCCAGCCCAAGGTAGCGAAGTTCCAGCTCCTCAAGGACGCAGGAGATGATCTCCGACCGATCCACCGTCCTGCCAAGCTCCTTTCCGAGCGATGTGGCGCCCCATTCCTCTAGGAGCGCCTCATCATTCACATTGGCATTTATTCCAATGCCTACAACTGCATATTCCAGACGATCCATCTGAGCACCAAGCTCAATCAGTATTCCGCAGACCTTCCGATCCCCGATCAAGATGTCGTTTGGCCACTTTATCTTTGCATGAAAGCCAGCCCTTCGCAAGGCCGATGCTACTGCCACAGCTGCCATCATACCAATGCGGGGGGAGAGGACCGGCGGGATTTCGGGCTTAAGAATAAGGCTCATCCATATCCCGCCGGGAGGAGAGGACCAGCTTCTCTGCAGTCGCCCCATTCCTGCAGTCTGGATCAGCGATAGGACCAGGGTGCCGTCCTTTGCCGACCTGGCCATTTTCGTGGCGACCTCATTGGTGGAGGTTACCGACTCGGAGAAGACGATGCAGGTTCCCAGAATCTTTGTCCGAATATCGATGGTCTCAGGTGCCAGGATATCGCCGCCGGCAGTGAGGCGATAGCCATGCCGGGGCGATGTCTCGATGGTGCAGCCAAGGGCACGCAGCTTGTGGATATGCTTCCAGACCGCGGCCCTGCTTATCCCAAGTTCCTTTGACACCTCCATCCCGGAAACCCAGGAACCTGTCCTGGGAAGCAGGTAGGCCAGGACAGGATTCAACTCTTCCCCTTCACGCTGTTTCCCGGAACGATCTGTGTGGCGGAGAGATACGAATCGACCGCTGCCGCGATGGCCGCGATCTTTCTGGTATCTGCTCCCAGCGAGGAGGCCAAAGTGGCCCCTTTCACCATATCCTCCTGAGCCACCTTCTTCACGTCGTCCATTATGTTCTCCTCTTTGATGAAATGGGTGTTGATATCCCCCTGCCTGAACCGGTCGTTGCGCAGGACCGCTTTGTGGAACGCTATGTTCGTCTCTACCCCAACTATGATATACTCATAAAGGGCCCGCTGCATCCTGACTATTGCCTCAGCCCTGTTGCGGCCATGGGCAACCAGCTTGGATATCAGGGAGTCGTAGTACGGAGGTATCACATAGCCGGTGTAGACCCCGCTGTCCACCCTGATGCCCGGACCGCCGGGGCTCCGATACCTCCTCAGCTTTCCGGGGGATGGTGCGAAGTCGCGCAGGGGATCCTCGGCGTTGATGCGGCACTCGATTGCCCAGCCCCGGATCTCTATCTCGTCCTGGGAAAAACCCAGGTCCTCTCCAGAGGCCACCATGATCTGCTCCTTGGCCAGATCGATACCGGTCACCATCTCGGTGATTGGATGCTCGACCTGCAGCCGGGTGTTCATCTCCAGGAAGTAGAAATTGCCCCTGGAGTACATGAATTCCACAGTTCCGGCTGAACGGTATCTGATGGCCTTTGCAGCACGAACGGCAATATCGCCCATCTTCTTGCGCAGCTCAGGGGTCATTACAGGTGAAGGGGACTCCTCTATTAGCTTCTGATGGCGTCTTTGGATCGAGCACTCACGCTCGGATACATAGACAGTATTTCCCCGGTTGTCTGCCATGATCTGAAATTCGATATGTCGTGGCTCTGGGAGGTACTTCTCAACATAGACCGTGTCGTCGCCAAAGGCAGATCGAGCTATTGATTGAGAGGACGAGAGGGCACTTGCCAGATCCTGCGGCCCGTCCACGATCTTCATTCCGATTCCGCCGCCGCCTGCGGCCGGCTTGAGGATAATCGGGAAGCCAACCTGCTCCGCGATCTCCTCAACCTCCTGCGGGTCGGATATCCCCTTCTCGACACCAGGAACGATGGGCACACCGGCCGCTTTCATCGTCTGGCGGGCGGTTATCTTGGAGCCCATGGCGTCGATGGAGTAGCTTGCTGGCCCGATGAATACTATGCCGTTTTCCTCGCACAGCCTGGCGAATACCGGGTTCTCCGATAGAAAACCGTAACCTGGATGTATCCCTTCCGCTCCTGTGTCCAGGGCTGCTTTGATTATGTTCTCCATCTTCAAATAGCTCTGAGAAGTGGGAGAAGGGCCCACGAATACGGCTTCGTCTGCGTAGTTTGCGAAGAGCGCGTTCTTGTCAGCCTCGGAGTATATGGCCACGCTGGACACACCCAGCTCACGACAGGCCCTCATCACTCGTATGGCGATCTCACCGCGGTTGGCGACCAGGATCTTTCGAAACATCCCCACCTGCAACGCTTCCCAAAGGTAAAACCTTTTTGGAGATCGATCCGGGCGATTTGGACGACCGGGGCTTGCCCATCATCTGCATGACCTGAATAGGTACGGCAGACGGCTAAAAGAGACGATTGAGTGAGACTTGCATTAAAGATATGAGACTGACCTGCAATTTGCCAGATGCGTGTGCCTGAGCCTGCCATAAGGCAGCGTTTTTTTGCCTTGCCATCCGTGGTTGGGCAGAGCCTGCATATGCGGGCCTGCTTGCAGTAGAAGACGCGCCTGCGGCCTTTGTCTGTGCACTTGATGCATCCGCCTACCCCAAATCATCCTTCTGCCCTTGCGGCAGCTGCTCTATCGAATGGGGATTTTTGCCGCGTACTTGATTGATGACCCGGAGAGCCGTGATTTTCGGGCAATGGAACGGAAAAGGTCCATCGGCAACTGGGAATAGACCACTTGCTGGGGAGATTTGTGACCTGTCATGCCTGGGCTTGCTGGCAAATTGCCCACAGTAGGATTTATAAAAGCAGCGCACCTACTCATGATAGAGGGAGCTATGACAGAAGAAAAAGGCGATAATGGATTTTCTGAAGATTCCGAGGCCCAAAAGCCCAGAATGCCCCAATTCCTGCCCAAGCTGAAGGGCCAGCAGGTGATGATCAGGATGAACGACGGCAGGCCGCTGGCTGGAAAGCTGGTATCGTTCAACGCCTACGAAGTCGTCCTTGATGCAGGGCCCAGGACATACCTGCTGTTCAAGCACTCCATCGCGAGCATAGACGTGCCAAAGGGACTCATCGACTGATAGCTCAAAGCGCAGCTGTGGATTTTGGCAGTCAAGGTCATTTTTCTTGAGCCAGGTTTCGAAGAGCCGAAATCGGGCCAACAAATTTATCGCTGCCAGCGGCAAACCAAGTAGCATGAAACCCATAGGCCTTTCAAGAGAGGAGTGCGAGTCTCTGCTTTCCCGCGGTCGGTACGGCCGCCTTGGACTCTGCGGCGACCACCCCTATGTCGTTCCCATGTCGTATGTCTTCGCCGACGGATGTATATTCCTGCACTCAGGCCCGGGTGGCAGGAAGGTGCAGATGGCAATGTCCAACCCCAATATTTGTTTCGAGGTGGACGAGCTCTGCGGCCAGCAGTGGCGATCGGTGATTGTGACCGGCCAGGCGAAACTTTCGGATAGCTCAGAGTCCAAGGATAGGATGTTTCGGATATTCTCCGAGCGGGGCATGGGAGGCCATGGGGGACAGGTGCCGTCGAGGGAGATGCTGGCAAAGATCCCCATGGTGATCTGGGAGATCCCGGTCCAGGAGATCAGCGGAAGAGAAGGGGCATGGTAACGCCCGGCTGCAGGTGGACTGCAAGGTGAGAGATTTCATCATCCTCAGAGCTTTTTCTGGGCAGATGCATGCAGGAGGGTCGTGATGCAGTCCAGATGGGTAGAGAAATACCGGCCGTCCCGCCTTGACGACATATTGGGAAACGACAAGGCGATCTCATTGCTGCGCTCCTGGGCAGCGGCCTGGCAATCCGGATCTCCAGAGCAGCGGGCAGCTATCCTTTACGGCCCGGCAGGCGTCGGCAAGACGTCGGCCGCCCTTGCCCTTGCCCAGGAGATGGACTGGGATGCGATCGAGATGAACGCCTCAGACCAGCGAACTGCCACGGCCATCGGCGCGGTTGTCGGCCCTGCCTCACAGGCTAAGACGTTCTCAGGCCGCCGCCGGCTGATAGTCATCGATGAGGCAGACAACCTCCACGGTACTTACGATAGGGGAGGTGCCGCTGCTATCCTGAGGCTTGTCAGGGAGACCGCCCAGCCCATTCTGCTCATAGCAAACGAGTATTACGCAATGGAGAAGCCCCTGCGAGATGCCTGCCTTGCCATACAGTTCAGGTCGATTCGGGCAACCACAGTGGCTTTGGCCCTGAGAGAGATATGTCGGGCTGAAAACCTGGAATGCCAGCCAGAAGCCCTCATGAGCATCTCGGAGTCTGCAGGAGGCGACCTACGCTCAGCCATAAACGACCTTCAGGCTGCAGCCGAAGGGCTCTCAAGGCTGACTGTGGAGGACGTGGCAACAGGCGAAAGGGATGTGAAGGCATCCATCTTCAGGGTCTTGGATGGGATATTCAGAGGATCATCCGCCACCTCCGCCCTTAAGTCAAGCTACGATCTGGACGAGAGCCCGGAGGATCTGGTGCACTGGATCGACGAGAACCTGCCTGCCGTTTACAAGGGGCCTGACCTTTACCGGGGCTTTGAGAGCCTCTCACGTGCCGACATATTCCTTGGAAGGGTGAGGATTCGCCAGAACTACGGGATGTGGCGCTACGCCAGCTTCTTCATGACTGGCGGGATCTCGGCAGCAAAATCCGGGAGAAAGGGCGGCTACGTGGCCTTCAAGCCGCCCAGCCTCTGGAGGCGGCTGGGACAGACAAGAAAGGCGAGAAACGTTCGTGATTCGGCTGCCAAGAAGATCGGCAGGCACTGTCATGTGGGCGTTGGCTACGCCAGAACGGAGCTTTCGGAGTTCATTTCCAGGCTGCTTCGGGATAAGGGGATGGGGCCCCGGGTGGCAGCCCTGCTGGATCTCAACGCCGAGGAGATCGCCCTGTTGATCGAGAGCAGCCCAACCACCAGGAAGGTCCAATCCATATTTGAAGAGGCTGAGCTGCTAAAGGAGTCTGAGCGGCTGCTGGAGATTCGGAAAGGGTTGGGAGAAGCAGTCAAAAGTCCTCCTGATCAGGAAGATGGAGCATCGGGCGAGGCCAAAGGGACGGATGATCCAAAGGCAGATACATCTGCACCCGACGATGCGGATAAAGGAGCAGACTGCCAGCGAGCGGAGAAGCCTGCGCAGCCTGTCCGAAAGAGGAGGGGTCGGCCTCCAAAGGCAGAGAGCGAGAAGGCCAGAGAGGGCCAGCAGCAGGATCAGAAGCAGCAAAAGTCCCTCTTCGAGTTTTGAGAAGCCCTTCCGAGTGCAAAAGCCAACGAGGCGACTAAGACCATCCTTGGGCTGGCCCGCCATCCATTGTTGGTGGCATCTGGCGGCTATCCTGGCACGCCCAGCTGCGCAACTATGCCAGACTGACTGCTCCTGATAGAATCGGCGGGTGGGGACCTCGCTGCCCACCCGGACCATTATGAAGACAGGGCACGCTCCGTCAGATCTTTCAGAATGTGGGCAGCTCCCCGCGGAAGATCATCTGCTGGACCTTTGGTATATCTGCCAGCCACATGTCTGCCAGCTCCTGGGCCTGCCTCTGCACTGCGGACAGCCGGTAGCCGTCCTTCAAGACCACCTGCACCGAGGCCACGTGGGGCTGGTCAACTGGCTTGCCGATCTGGGAGAGGAGCTTGATGTAAACCTCCTCGATCCCCTCCACATCACGGGCTATCTGGGCTGCCATCAGGTTTGCGAGCAGGTTATAGATCTTGCCCACGTGGTTGATGGGATTCTTGCCAGATGTTGCCTCCAGGCTCATCGGCCTGCTGGGCGTGATAAGTCCGTTGGCCCTGTTGCCCCTGCCAACCGCTCCGTCGTCACCCATCTCGGCGCTGGTCCCGGTAACGGTCAGATAGACTGATCCGCTCTTCACGTCGTCTCCGACATTCATCTGGATATTGACCTCTCTTTTGGTCATGGCCCGGGCCCTGGAGGCGAGCTCCTTCACGATATCCCGCTTGATCTGGACATAATGATCCAGGTCGTCGACATAGCGATCCACCATGGCGCATGCAACGGTCAGGTTGATGACCTGGCCGTCCCGCAGCCCCATCACCTTAATGTCTTCGCCTATGGACGGAAAGCGTGAGCGCAGCTCGAGAAGGGACTGCTCGGTACGGTACACGATCTGCTCGGTCTCGGATAGCGGGGCATACCCAACACCGAAGGACGTGTCATTGGCGCTTGGAATTGCCACATCGTCCCGGTCGAAGATATCGCACAGGTCAGACGACCCCATGCCGATCTTGCAGTCGAGGATAACATGGGTATCGAGGTCCAGGTTTGTTAGGGCTTTCTTGAGATGCTTTCTGGCGGTTCGGATGGCCATGGTGTCAACCGGGATCTCCCTGTCCTGGCATATGCGGGTTGCCCGACCGGTCAGAAGTATGTACTGAGGCTGGATCACCTCGCCACCACCAAAGGACGGCCGCGACCGCCCGGCAACGATCTGGATCTTGTCGGTATTATGGTGAAGGACCCGGCCGAAGCGGCTCAGGTACTCCTGGCAGAGGGTGCGGGAGATCTCCTCAGCCAGGCCGTCGGCCACGCTGTCCGGATGGCCTATGCCCTTGCGCTCCACAACCTCGATATCCTGACTCTCAATCGGTCTTTGGGTCAGCTCCTCGACCTTGATGTTTCTGCTCATGGCCCTTCCTCAATGGTATCCTGGCCGCCACCTCTTCCAGGCTGCTTATTAATCCTTTGCATCTCGATGGGCTGTTTTTTATCCCGCGAGGGGGATCCCGTTCTCAACCTTGTCGTTTGAGAGATGATCGGCAGCCGGATAAGGTTAAATCGTCTCGATCCGATGAATCGGCCATGCGACTCATCTATGTGGCAGGAAAGGGCGGGGTCGGAAAGTCGGTCTGCTCTGCCTCCACTGCTCTCTGGTCAGCCGGACAGGGGAAAGAGACCCTGGTCTTTTCGATGGACCCGGCTCACTCCCTCTCAGACATACTGGAGTCGGAGCTTGGGGACAGCCCCGCCATGATAGGCCAGCACCTCAGCGCCTACGAGCCTTCTGTGGAGAAGGAGGCCAGGATCTTCTTCTCCAGATACCGCCACATGTTCAACGCCTTATTCAGCCTCTTTGAGGTTGAGGTCAGGCCCCAGGACATGGCCCAGTTTCCAGGTGTGGCAGAGATGGTATTCATGGACAGGCTATACGATGTGTATATGGAAGGCATGTACGAGGTTGTGGTGATAGACTCTGCACCCACCGCCATGGTCCTTCCGCTGCTGCAGCTGCCGGCAGTGACAACCGGCCTTGTCAGCCGGATGCTCGGCATAAAGAACAAATGGATGGGCCTGCTGAACATGCTGGAGCCGGGCTTTGGCGATTCGATCGTCTCAGAGGCCAGGAGGCTGCGGATCAAGGCGGAGACTATGCGAAACGCGCTGTTGGACAAGAGCACAGCCTCGCTGACCGTGGTCACAATACCCGAAAAAGCGGCTGTCATGGAGACCGTGCGTCTGATTGAGACCGTGGAGTCTCACGGTGTGACTGTGGACTCGATGATAATCAACCACGTCCTGGGTGGCGACTGCCAGTGCCAGTTCTGCAGGCGCAAGAGGGATTCTCAGGCAGACCACATGGCGACCTTGAAAAGGATGTATGCAGAAAAGAGAATAGCCTGCCTCCTGGACCAGGGTGGGGAGGTCAGGGGCTCAACGCTGGATTCTGTCGCCCAGGAGCTTTACGGCCAGGGTCAGCTCAGGCTGGAGCCTTGAACAATGGGCCGTATATCTTACGTACCTGGCGAGATCTTGCTGCCGAAAACCAGGAAGTTCGAGCGCAGATCCGGTGCCCGCCTTTTTCCCCCAGGCCTCCCTGGACGAAAAAAGGTGCCGCTTTATAAGAACCGCTCCCATTCCAGGCCCTGCTTTGCCGCTTCCCCGCGGTATATGCGGAGTTGATCGGCGTCGTGGCAGACGGCTACTGCCAGCTCCAGGAAGCGAAGACCAGATCCAATCTCCCGGACGGCAATCTCGGCCGCCCGCTCCCTGGGAAACCCAAAAGCACCGCTGCTGATGGCCGGAAAGGCGATGCTCTTGATCCCGTGCTCCATGGCAAGAGCCAGACAGCTCTGGTAGCTCCTTGCCAAGAGATCGTCCTCGCCATCTGATCCGCCGCGCCACACCGGCCCAACTGTGTGAATCACATAGTTGGCAGGCAGGAGGTAGCCTCTGGTCAGGCGGGCCTGGCCTGTTGGGCAGCCGCCGATGCAGCGGCACTCCTCCATCAATCCGGGGCCTGCAGCAGCGTGAATTGCGCCGTCGACTCCGCCTCCACCCAGCAGAGACGAGTTGGCTGCATTTACTATCGCATCCGTCCGCAACTGCGTTATATCGCCTTTGTGGATGCAGAACCGTCCGGTCATGCCCTCCTTGGCCTCCGGGTGTGGATGACTGCTGACGATTGCGCTAAAACCAGCATGATGCATACCTTTGCCTCCCTCATCCATATTCAACGCTTCGGAATGCCTGGTATTGGGACAGCGAAGATCTTTCTGCTAAAAAAAGGTCAGTCCATCCGAAAAGATGCATTACACGAGATGCGATGATTCGTTGCCCGCACATTATCGATCCCTCCATAGGTTTAAGTCAGGCTAGGTAAAGGGATCTTCTGGAGTCTCCCCAATGCGCATCGGTGTTTATGTCTGTCACTGCGGGCTCAACATAGCCAGCGTCCTGGACGTGGAAGAGCTTCGGAGATTTGCGGAGAGCCTGCCAGGAGTGGTCGTGGCCAGGGACCTGCAGTTCACCTGCTCCGATGCCGGTCAGGACGCGATCAAGAACGACATCAAGGAGCTGGGAGTTGAGGCGGTGGTTGTCTCAGCCTGCTCGCCAAGGCTGCACGAGCCCACATTTCGCCGAACGATAAGCGAGGCCGGGCTCAACCAGTACATGCTTGAGATGGCGAACATCAGGGAGCAGTGCTCTTGGGTGCATATGGAGGAGCCTGCTTTGGCCACCCAAAAGGCGAAGGACCTGATCGCCATGGCAGTGGCCAAGGCCAGCCTGCTTCAGCCGCTTGAGAGCGAGACCATGCCGGTCAGCAGGGACGTGCTGGTCGTAGGCGGCGGGGTGGCAGGCATATCAGCTGCCCTGGACCTGGCAAACGCCGGCCTGCGGGTCTATCTGCTGGAGCGCAAGCCGACCATAGGAGGCTATATGGCGCTTCTGACCGACGTCTTTCCGACCAACGACTGCTCGATCTGCGTACTTGCCCCAAAGATGGCGGAGGCCTTGGCTCACCCTCTCATAAACATCATGACATACTCGGAGATCCTCAGCATCGATGGCTCGGTCGGCCGATTCACGGTCTCCGGAGTGAGGAAGGCCAGGTACGTGGATGAGTCGGCCTGCAAAGGCTGCATCGGGGAGTGCGCCGGGGTGTGCCCTGTGGAGATGCCAAATGAGTACGACTTCTCCATCGGCAAGCGCAAGGCCATCTATATGGCGATACCACAGTCAGTGCCGCTGGTGGCCTGCATAGATGAGAACGCATGCATAGGATGCGGTCGATGCGAGGAGGCGTGCCCTGCAGATGCCATCAGGTATGACCAGCAGGATCAGGAGTTCCGTCTCGACGCTGGCGCCATAGTTGTGGCAACCGGCTGGCAGCCCTTCGATGCCAAGAGGAAGGAGGAGTTCGGATTCGGCAGGCTGAGAGACGTGCTGACCACACTGCAGGTCGAGAGGATGCTAAACGCTGCAGGCCCGACCGGCGGAGAGGTTGTCCGGCCATCCACTGGGGAGGTGGCCAGGTCGATAGCGTTTCTGCAATGCGTTGGCTCACGCGACCAGACGGTTGGCAACCTCTATTGCTCACGCATCTGCTGCATGGCCTCGCTCAAGAACTCCCAGCTGATAAAGGAAAAGTATCCGGATGCTGATATCAGCATACATTATATCGATATGCGGGCTGGCGGTGAGGGGTATGAGGAGTTCTACCTGCGGGCACAACGTCTGGGGATAAGGTTTGTTCGGGGCCGGGCCTCAAGCGTTGAGCAGGGAGAGGATGGCGTCTACCTGCACTACGAGGATACGTTCCTGGGCAGGTCGGTTCGCAAGAGGTACGACATAGTGGTCCTGTCAATTGGCCTTGAGCCAGATTCCGGGGCAGATGTGATTGGAAATGTGCTGGGGCTGGCCAGGCGGCCGGATCGCTTCTTTGAGATCGCCCACCCCAAGATGAGGCCGGTAGAAGCCCATATCGACGGGGTGTTCATCGCAGGATGCGCTTCTGGACCCAAGGAGATCCAGGTATCAATAGCCCAGGGATCGGCTGCCGCCTCAAAGGCCATGCAGCTCTTGATCAAAGGAGAGCTTGACCTGGACCCAACCGTGGCATACGTCGACCAGGATAGGTGCATAGGCTGCAAGCTCTGCGTGGACACATGTCCCAGCAAGGCCATAAGCGTCAAGGGAACGGCACTGGTGGAGGAGGCCCGCTGCAAGGGCTGCGGGACATGTGCTGCAGCATGCCCGACAGACGCCATTAAGATGCGGCTCTTCACTGACGAGCAGATCATGGCACAGGTGGAGGCGGCGACAGCGGTCAAGGGGGAGTACCCTTTCATAGTGGCCTTCCTCTGCAACTGGTGCAGCTATGCAGGGGCAGACCTGGCAGGCACCTCACGCATCCAGTACCCGACGAACGCTCGCATAATAAGGGTCATGTGCGCCGGACGTGTTGACCCGAGCTTCATCCTGGAAGCTCTGCGCCGGGGCGCCGAAGGCGTACTGGTTATGGGCTGCCGGATCGGCGAGTGTCACTACGTCAAAGGAAATCTCCAGGCTCTACAGAGGGTGCAGGTTCTCAGAAGCGTTCTCGAGAAGGCCGGTCTGGACCCCCGACGTGTTCGTATAGCCTGGTGTGCGGCAAGCGAAGGCGACATACTTGCCCGCACGGTAAAGGAGTTCGTGGAGGAGCTCAAAGACCTGGGGCCGGTGGGAACGGAGCTGATGCAGGCGGCTGACCAGGCGATCCGGCCGGGCCTGACCGATAAGGCAGATCCCAACAAAAAGCCACCGAACGGTGCGGAACAGAAGGAGGCCTGATTCTATGGTCATGCCGCTGGACAAGGAGATGGAAGCTGAAGGCACCAGGATCCGGTCCGTTCAGAAGAGCCAGGACTCCACCAAGGTGCTTGACTACGATTATAAGAAATGCATAGGCTGCGGCATCTGCGTGGACCTGTGCCCAACGCGCGCTCTGCAAAAAGGTCCCCTCATTGAGATAGCCACTGGCCTCGACGCACCTCCTGTGCTGATCGACCTCGATGCATGTGCTTTTTGCGGGATGTGCGCCAACTTCTGCCCGGTAAACGCCTTCTCCTTCCGCACAAACGACCTGGACATAAAGGACGACCCCAATTACCCCCGCCTGCTGCGAAAGGCAACTGCAAACGATAGATGCCTGCCTTGCACTCTATGCGAACCGGTCTGTCCCACGGATGCCATTACAGTCAAATTCGACCATACCAGACAGGACTTCGGGCAGCTTAGGGAGGGAATATCTGGCAAGATCGAGGTGGACAAGGATAAGTGCAATCTGTGCGGCATATGTGCCCGGTTCTGCCCGGCCTTTATGCTATTGGACCAGGACCGTCCTGATCCGAGGAACCTTGTGCCTTACCAGCAGCTTCTGGTGGATGAGGAGCTGTGCGACTATTGTGGGCTGTGCGTCGGAATATGTCCGGAGGAGGCAATCCGGGTCGAAGGCGAGCCGCTTGAGGCCCAGCTGGACCTTAAAGGCTCAATAGACGTCGATAATGAGAAATGCATCGGCTGTGGCCGCTGTGCCCTTGTCTGCCCCTATCAGGCGATGGACGTCACGAGGCCATTTGAAGGGGAGATCAGGCTTGACCGCACCAATCTCCTCAAATGCGATCCTTTGGGCTGCCATGGCTGCTTCAACGTGTGCCCTGCAGACTGTTGGTATGTCGACGACCAGGGCAGGATCGCCGTGGTCGAGGAGCAGTGCATCCGCTGCGGTGCCTGCAAAAACGCCTGCCACTGCTTAGGCATTGATGTCTCCAGAAGCCGCGTCTCACATACGCCCATCCTGGATACGCCATGGGCCTCAGAGTGGCGGGATGCGATCGCGTCCATCCTTACCGGGCAGAAGAGGAGGCCAGACCTCTCGACAACGGTTGTTCCCCCGGCCATGGAGAAGGTGCCCCTACCGCCTATCGAGGTCCCAAAGCGCGATCTTGAGCTGCTCAAGCTGATCGATGCACAGATAAGAGAGGTGGAGGCGGTCATGAAAAAGCCCAAGGCTCGGCTCATCTGGGAGAGGTCTCCTGTAACCGAAGCCGCCGAGAAGATCGGGCAGCGGATGATGCAATCGAGGGGCAAAGCGCTGGCTCAAGCAGGCAGTGAAGAAGGATCTGCCGGGCAGAGGGAGGGATGATATGGCTGAGACTGAAGCGATAGGATCCGGGCATCATATGACGAATCAGACCGGACGGGAGTTTCGAGACCTGGCCATCCGCCTCGCCGGCGACGAGGTGAAGACCTGCATACAATGCGGAACCTGTTCATCAAGCTGCTCGACAGCGCACCTGATGGACGCAAGCATCCGAAAGCTGGTCCAGCTGGTCCTGGAGGGCAGGAAGGAGGAGGCCATGGCATGCGAGTCGATCTGGCTGTGCACCTCGTGTCTTCTCTGTACCGTGCGCTGCCCTCGTGGCATCAGGCCAAAAGCCGTAGTATCGGCACTCAGGCAGATCTTCGAGCAGGAAGGGCGCCGCAACAAGGATCAGGCGTTTGAGCGCCTGTTTATGGATCAGATCAAAAGCTGTGGCCGTATCTCGGAGTTCATGCTCTCCGCTGTCTATCCCCTTAAAAATCCGTTATCCACCGTGCCGATAATGGAGATGGGGATAGAGCTGATGCCAAAAGGGAAGATCGCGTGGCAGATCAGTTGCATAGAAGGGATCTCCGAGATCAGAAGGATCTTTGAGGAGATGGATAGCCAATGAAGCTCGCCTATTACCCCGGATGCGTGGCCAGGTCCACAGGAAAGGAGTACGATCTCTCCACAAGAGCGGTAGCTCAGGCGCTGGGTGTGGAGCTCGAGGAGATCTCAGATTGGAATTGCTGTGGAGCGACTCATTGCTCAAATCAGGACCTCGCTGTCGCCCTCTCAGCCCGCAACCTGGCCAGGACCGGTCTGCCGGTGATGACATCATGCTCAATCTGCTACAGCAACCTTAGAGATGCTGCAATTCGCCTGCAGGACCGGACACTGAGGGATCGGGTCAACCGGGTGCTTGAGGTGAAGTACCAGGGCTCAACGATCAAGCACGTCCTTGAGGTCATAATGGAGGGGCTGGAGGGAGAGGAAGGAGGCAAGCGGGTCGTAGTGCCACTTGGGGGCCTCAGGGTGGCCCCTTACTATGGATGTCTTCTCACCAGGCCCAAGGGAGGGATTGACAGCCCGGAGCAGCCACAGGTCTTAGAGAGCCTCATCCGCCGCCTCGGCGGAGAGCCGGTCGAGTTTCCGCTGAAGATGCTGTGCTGCGGAGGCCCGATATTCATGCCACAGGATGGGGCTGCAAGCGAGAGCGTGCTTCGCATACTCCGTAGCGCCAGGCAGGCCGGCGCTGAGGCTGTGGTGGCAGTCTGCCCCCTATGCCATCTCATGCTTGATGCCAAGCAGCGCTTGGCAGAGGCTAAAAGCGGGGAAGAGCTGGGTCTGCCGGTGCTCTATGTGACCCAGCTTGCAGGCATCGCCCTTGGACTGGGGCCAGACGAGCTGGGACTTGAGATGAACAGCGTCTCAGCTCTTGAAGTAGCTGAAGAGATCTATCGGAGGATGAGCGGTGAGCAGCAGTGCTGAATTTTATTCCGGACCGCTGCTGACCGCAGGCCTCAGATAGTCGCCTTGGCCTCACGAAACAGCCCGAAGTTAAAAGAGACATGTAGCCCTAAAGATCCATTTATCCGACCGGTCCAACGCTTTTGCAAGGTAGCTTAAATGGCACGACTGCTGCTAGTTGCGATTTCTTTTTGGCTCTATGCAACAGGCCAAACACAACAGATCCGTATCCTTGACCATCTTATCTCGATGCGAATTCAGTGCTCCAATTCTTTGCCTCACCCCAATGGACGAATCTTTTTTCAGCTTCAGGCTATAAGATACCACAATGTTCTTAATTAATAAAGCAAAAGATAATGGAACAGGGGCCGATGCATGAAGAGATCAGTTGTTAGCCTTTTACTAATTACCACGCTGGCGCTTCCTTCCTTTGCACAGAGCAATATGGCAGACTACTGGATGAACAAAGGCATAGCTCTCGATAACCTGGGAGACTATCAGGGAGCTGCAGAAGCATATCGAAATGCAACCAGGGAAAATCCAAGTGCCTACATGGCATGGAACAACCTGGGACTTGATCTGCTCAATCTGGAGATGTACAACGAGTCAATAGAGGCCTTTGAGAAGGTCATATCGATCGAGCCGGATTTTGCATGGGCAGCTTGGAATAATATAGGTCTGGCTCTGGCTGCCCTTGGCAGCTACCCGCAGGCCATAGATGCATTTAATCAATCTCTGGAGATAAACCCCAAAAATGTGAAAGCCTGGAACAACAAGGGCTTTTCTCTCCTGAGATTTGGCCAGATCGTCGAGTCCATAGAATCCTTTGATGAGGCGATAAGGCTGGACCCAACGATCTCCACGACATGGTATTACAAGGGGCTGGCACTTCTCAGCCTGGGCAATTCCAGAGAGTCAGTGGCAGCCTTTGATAATGCAGTGAGGATCGATCCTTCATTCGCCATGGCCTGGAATTATAAGGGGCTGGCTCTGGCAAGCATCAACCAGACCCAGGAAGCCATAGAGGCATTCGAGAATGCAACCATAGCTGATCCCAATTACTCAGAGGCCTGGAACAATATGGGACTGATGTTGAACGCCGCAGGCAGATATCAGGATGCAGTTGACGCCTTTGATAAGGCGATTGCCGCCAACAGCACGATGCCCTAAAGCTCTTGAGACGCATACTATAGATCAATTTTTTTTGTACCAGCAAAGGGCGCAAGATCGATCATCTTCATGGCAATTCTGCCCAGAAGAAAAAAAACCGCCCTTTGACCTGGAAATCTCATCAGAATGCCTGGTCGGATGAGCATCTCCAAAAAAATTCTTTCTTTCTTCAAAACGAAACGCCTCTTTAGGGAACCTCGAAGCATGTGCAGTCAAAGATACCCCTGGCCGATCCGAGAGCCTTCTGATCGGCAGGTGCCATGCCGGCAAAGCCCGAAAGACAGCATGGCAGCCATTCTATCTCGTCATCAGCGATATCCACGTTCTCAAAGCGCGATCCCATGCCTATGCTCCTGACCAGATCGTATACGCCAACGAACCGCTCGTCGCCCTCAGTCAGGATCTCGTCTCCGGGTCCGATCTGCATATGCCTGAGGCTAGCAATGCCTGTGCTATGTGAATTTAGCCTGTATTTGGTGTCTCTCGTGGCCATGACATCGGCCTGATAAATGGCCTCGTCGTTGGCCACTACAGTGGCATTCATCCTCTCAAGGCTCATATTTAGGCTGCTATCTTTTGAAAGCTCCCGATTGTAGAGGAAGCTGGCACCAATATAATCCCTGTTGTTGCCCAGAAAGTCGCGGCTGTTTATCTCCCGTCCGGAATAGGTCATGCTGCTGTCGTAGCTCAGGTTTACAGGCCACACCTCGTAAAAGTCGATTGTATATAGGTCGGTTCCTGATGGTTTGTAGATTACCATGTCCACCGAGCCATTGGTTCTGGACTGCAATTTGAGCTGACCCTGGCTGCTGTATCTGCCCTGCAATGCAGCAGTTCTCTCGCCCACACGTACATCATTTAGATTCACATCGGTATAGGAAGAATAATAGGGACTCAAGGTTCTGCCGTGGTAGTCCACTGGCGATATCTGCCCCTCAACAGACTGCTCATAGATGAAGCTCACGTTGCAGCTCTCCCTGGAGATGGACCAGGATCCGGAGTCGGTCCTCACAAATCCGGTCCAGCTGGCTGCAGCGGCGCTGGCTACGAGTGCTGTTAAGATCAGCAGAACAACGAAGTATTTCGGCATTCTTCCATCCTAATAGGGTCGGTAGAAATCATCACCCTCGATGCGAGCTAAATTCTCTTCCACAGTGCTACTATTCACCAACGGCTCAACCAGCTCGTAAACGCCTCCACCGTAGTCTGCCCGATTCCATTTAATGCTGGTACCGGTTCTCAGCCATAGATAGCCGATATTACAGATGCCACCACCGTATTTGCTGGCATTGTTTTCGATGATTTGGCTGGAGGATAAGTTCAGACTGCTAATTTCATCATTGTAGATGCCTGATCCGCTATATGCCTCATTCCAAGATATGTTGCTGTCCGTCACATTCATCATGCCGAAATTGTAGATTCCGCCGCCGTTTCCTGTGGCCGAATTGTTGAAGATTCTGCTGGCACCCAAGTCAAATCTGCCAGGCCGGACATTGTAGATGCCTGATCCGCTATATGCCTCATTCCATGATATGTTGCTGTACGTCACATTCATTAAGCCGGCGTTATAAATACCGCCACCATATGCTGCTATGTTTTGTGAGACATTGCTGCCGTTTAATTGCATCACCCCATCCGCCTGATTGGCAATGCCGCCTCCATTGCCAATTTGGTGGAAGCCCACTCCATTTGTGCCTGATCTCTTGATGCCATTTGTACCATCCTTTGGGTCCAGCACGCTTATGGATCCCTCATAGATGGGAAGGGTTGCCTTTTCTCTCAGCTGGAATATTTTAAAGATATTAATCTCGGCAAGCAAGGTCTCTTTAATGCTAAACGATAATTCTGCACTGCTGCCATGTATTCCTGCAATTCCATTCTCTCCACCATAGCCATATCCGCCGATACCGTTACCGCTCTCTGCACTGCTGTCGATGATTGTGGTGTTCTCCATGCTCATTAATCCATTATTATAGATTCCGCCGCCTGATCCATAGCTGCCGATACCGTTGCCACCCCTGCCATATCCGCCGTCACCACCATCGCCGCCATTGCCACCAATCAGTCCACCACTAATTCCGACATCAAAGCTTGCACTAAAGTTGAAAGCGATCACATTCGGATAACCGAAGCCAAATCCACCAATAACTCCCAAACCTAAGGGTGCAGCCGACTGGCCACCATCGGCTCCAGAGCTGCCATTTCCACCGCGTCCTCCGGTGCCATTGCCTCCAATGCCGTCGCCGCCTCTCACAATATTTCCGGAGATAATGCTATCATTCACATTTAATTTGCCCTTATTGTAGACTGCGCCACCCAAACCTAACCCACCGGTGCCGACGCCTCCGATGCCGTCGCCACCTATGCCGCCATCGCTCCCGTCACCGCCGGCTCCACCTATGCCAATGCCGCCTAAATTGCATTTAAGGCCGATAGAAATGGTAACATACTGGTTAACAGGTACCTTTGGCATATAGGGCTCAAGTACATCCAACTTGCCTTTGGCTTTGCCTGTGCCGCCAATGCCGCCGCTTCCGGCATCTTCTCCGCTTCCACCTGAACCATTGCCGCCGCTTCCTTCGCCACCTTCCGCAATGTTTCCAATTATCATGGAATCGGTCAGATCCAGGGAGCCGCCAAGGATGGAAATGCCGCCACCCATGCTGTCGCCACCTGTTCCCAGACCGCCGATGCCGGTGACTCCATCGCCGCCAATGCCGCCTGTGCCGCCGTAACCGCCGATGCCCGATCCCACGCCCTTCTTGCCTTTTATTCCAAGAGAAAATATATAAAGATCTACACTGATACCATCGTCGATTCCTGAGCCATCGCTATTGCCGCCACTTCCGCCATTTCCGCCAATGCCACCTCGGCCTCCATCGGCATTGCCTCCGACGCCTTCTCCACCTAAAGCGGCATTCTTGATTATCTTAATATTGTTCGATATCGAATTTCCTTCGCTTAATATGCCTCCACCATAGCTATTGCCGCCAATCCCATTTCCGCCTGTGCTATAGCCACCGCGGCCTCCCGATTCACCGCTTCCGGCGTTGCCGTGTGACCCAAATAGTGGGATGGAGAATGGCAAGCCGGCAATGCCAAGTCCAAAACTATTTTTGCCTGGGTCGAGATTCAGGGATGGTATGTAACTGTAATCCAATGTAATTCCGTTCCACTCGGTTCTTTTCGGGACGGTTCCAAGTGTATGGGCGCCAATGCCAGTGCTCTTTCCGCCTTCGCCGCCTTGGCCGCCTTGCCCGCCCCAGCCTCCGATGCTATGTCCGCCGAATCCATTGCCACCTTTGGCAAAATTATCTGTGAAGGAACTGTTGGCCACTTCAAAGGTGCCCTGGCTCGTACGGATGCCGCCGCCGAGTCCACAGCCCCCAAATCCATCGCCTCCGGAGCTATTGCCGCCGTTTCCACCGAGGCCGCCACTCTCCGCATTGCCGCCAAAGCCTAACGCTACTCCGACACCAGCGCTGGACGTATCGAGAAGGAGAGTTATGCCTCCGCCAACAGCATATCCCTCGCCGCCTGAACCGCCATATCCTCCATTGCCGCCGTTGCCGCCTATGCTTGCTCCGCCAAATGCGATACCGCCTTCAGCTATGTTATTTGTGACAGAAGAACTCTCCATCAGCAACGAGCCTTCATTGTATATTCCGCCTCCGGACCCATCTCCACCTACTCCTGGGCCTCCTATGCTTCTGCCTCCATCTCCGCCATGACCGCCGCTTCCTCCGTCACCCCCTATTCCCAGGGCCAAGCCAAATGCGCCACCCATCGCTTTGGGTGGCCAGCTCGAACCTATCCCAAGGCCAATCCCTATCCCGTCTCCTTTGCCGCCGGCTCCGCCGATCCCACCACAACCTCCATCGCCACCAATGCCTGCACCGCCAGCGCCAATTCCACCTCTTGCGATGTTGTCAATAAAATCAGAGTATCTCAATTCGAGAGTGCCCGAATTGGAGATGCCGCCGCCCAGACTGTCACCGCCGATGCCGCAGCCTCCTGTTCCGTTGCCCCCATAGCCTCCATCTCCGCCCTCACCACCGCTACCTCCGAGGGCGTTGCTGAAGCCAAATCCAATGGCGGTTCCCTTGCCAACAAATGCAATGCCAACTCCGATATTTCGATCGGAACCTCTGCTGCCCTGACCGCCATTGCCGCCAATTCCACCCATCCCTCCTTCCCCGGTGCCTCCGATGCCATTGCCTCCCAAGGCGACATTACAGGAGACATTGAGATGGTTCCCGTATAGACTCTCGCCGCTATTGTATACAGCTCCACCGAAGGCATGTCCTCCAGTTCCATCTCCTCCCACACCTTCGCCCCCTTGGCTTGCTTCCCCACCATCGCCTCCGCTTCCAGCCCTGCGTTCGATAAGGCCGCTTATTCCTCCCGCTGCCAGACCCATGGCGCCAGCATCCCCAGTTACAAAGCCGATGCCTATGCTCCAGCCTTCGCCGCTGCCACCATTTCCGCCCTGGCCTCCTGCGCCTCCGATTCCCCCTATGCCGTCTCCTCCTATGCCGTTTCCTGCTTCTGCAATATTCTCTGTGATATCGCTACCTACTATAGTAGAATCTCCAGGGCCGAAAATTCCTCCGCCAAGGGCGCAGCCTCCGGTTCCATTGCCACCTCTGCCAAGTCCTCCGATATCGCCCAAACCACCCTGGCCCCCATCCCCACCACGCCCTTCTCCATAGCCGACTCCTACTCCAAATGGAACTTGCGCGCCAATGCCAAAGGCGAGTCCAATGCCTATGTTCCGGCCACTTCCACCATCTCCTCCCTGACCGCCTCTGCCGCCCTTGCCACCCTGGCCAAGACCGCCGGCGCCAAAGCCTCCTTCGGCGATGTTTCTGCTGACATCATCTTCATTCTCGCCGGAAAATCTCATTGAGCCATTGCTGTAAATGCCGCCGCCATAGCTGGTTCCACCAACTGCATCGCCACCTAGTCCTTCCCCACCATTGCCTCCCTTTCCTCCATTGCCCCCATCGCCTCCTTCGGAATGAACGCTCAAGCCAATGCTTACGCCGGCGAACGGCAAGGCCGACACTCCGTTGCCTCCATCGCCACCCCTGCCACCAATGCCGCCGTCTCCGCCATCGCCGCCAAGTCCAGCACCGCCAGTGCTATTTCCGCCTTTGGCTGCATTCTCTGTGACCACACAGTCTGTCATTGACAAGGTTGGGCCATGGCTGAATATAGCGCCACCATAGGCATCTCCGCCATGACTGCCTCCGCCTATGCCGATCATGCCCAAGCCACCGGCACCGCCAAAGCCCCCATCCCCGCCTTCTCCATTCCAGCCGAACAGCAGTCCATACACGGGGCCGCCGTCACCGCCTGTTCCACCCTGGCCTCCTTCTCCACCCTGGCCGCTATTGCCGTCCCCGCCTCTCCCGTCTCCACCTTGGGCGACATTTGCGGTAAGAACTCCATCTGTAATAGTCAGATTGCCTGAATTATAGATAGCACCGCCCCAGGCTTGACCTCCAACGGCATTGCCACCAATGCCAGGGCTGCTATTGCCGCCAACGCCTCCTGCGCCACCGGCGCCTCCTGTGCAGGCCACAAAGAGACCATACACGGTGCCACCGTCACCGCCTGTTCCACCCTGGCCTCCTTCTCCACCCTGGCCGCTATTGCCGTCTCCGCCTCTCCCGTCTCCACCTTGGGCGACATTTGCAGTAAGAACTCCATCTGTGATAGTCAGATTGCCGTAATTATAGATGGCACCACCTGAGGCTTGACCTCCAACGGCATTGCCGCCAATACCAGATCCACTGTTGCCGCCTCTGCCGCCAGCGCCGCCCCCACTGCCGGATCCAGCAAGAATGACTGCCCATCCACCTTTGCCGCCAATGCCACCTGTGCCGCCTTCGCCACCGTCGCTTCCATTTCCTTGGCCGCCGAGACTGTCCCCGCCTCTGGCCACATTATCTGAGATCGTGGTGTCGCTTAAGCTGAGATCTCCAATGCCGTAAATTCCGCCCCCAATTCCGGTTTCACTAACTGCATTGCCTCCAAGGCCCTCTCCGCCGGCACCCCCATCTCCACCGCTGCCACCGCTACCCCCGCGGCCTGAGACGCCAATTGCCCATACCCCGTTGCGGCCATTTCCGCCACTGCCACCGGCACCACCATCGCCTCCATTTCCTTGGCCGCCGAAACTGTCCCCGCCTCTGGCCATATTATCTGAGATCGTGGTGTAGCTTGAGGTCAGATCTCCAAGGCCGTAAATTCCGCCCCCAATTCCGGTTTCACTAACTGCATTGCCTCCAATGCCCTCTCCGCCGGCACCGCCATCTCCACCACTGCCGCCGCTGCCTCCGTCGCCTGAGACGCCAACGGCCCACGACGCGTCGCCGCCAGTGCCCCCTGCTCCACCTTCGCCGCCATCGCCTCCATTTCCTTGGCCGCCGAAACTGTCCCCGCCTCTGGCCATATTATCTGAGATCGTGGTATAGCTTGAGGTCAGATCTCCAAGGCCGTAGATTCCTCCTCCAACTCCGCTCCCGCTAACAGCATTGCCTCCAGTGCCAATTCCGCCCTCCTCGCCATCTCCACCACTGCCGCCACTGCCTCCGTCGCCTGAGACGCCAACGGCCCACGACGCATCGCCGCCAGTGCCCCCTGCTCCACCTTCGCCACCAAAGCCTCCATTTCCCTGGCCACCGATACTGTCCCCACCTCTGGCGATATTCTCTGAGATCGTGGTATAGCTTGAGGTCAGATCTCCAAGGCCGTAAATTCCACCACCAAGTCCGCTTCCGCTAACAGCATTGCCTCCAATGCCCTCTCCGCCCTCCCCGCCATCTCCTCCGCTTCCGCCATCACCTCCATCGCCTGAGACGCCAACAGCCCACGATGCATCGCCCCCATCCTCACCCTGGATGCCATTGCTGCCATTGCCACCTCGGCCCATTCCACCAGAGGCCATCCCGCCACTGGCAATGTTAGATGAGAGTATAATTCCAGTCAGGGTAACATTGGCAAGGCCAAAAATGCCGCCTCCGAATGCGCTTCCACCCATGGCTGAACCTCCCACCCCCATGCCCCCTCCTGAGCCATCAGGGCCGGCTTTTCCGTCTTGGCCGTTATCACCTTTGAACAATATAGTGCCAAGATCCCAGCCATTGCTGCCGTATCGACCATCATGGCCGCTTGCGCCTACAAAACCCCCTATGCCAAAGCCGCCACTTCCTCTGCCGCCTTCAGCGATGTTCCCGATAATATCCAAATCAGTGAGCTTTAGATCATCCGGCCAGAATATTCCTCCACCCAGAGCATCGCCACCGACGCCAGATCCACCAACTCCAGCTCCCGCCTGATTGCTGCTGCCACCAGATCCGCCTGCACCGCCAGTGCCCCGTCCGAAGCCTCCGCTTCCGCCATTGCCGCCGTTGCCACCATCTCCACCCTGTTCGCTCTGGCCCCCTGTCCCGTTGCCTCCGATGCCATCGCCGCCCAGAGCTTTGTTATAGGCAATGGTGCCAATTCCCTCTAATTCCACCTCGGTATAAATGCCGCCACCGATTCCAGCTTCGCCAGTTCCATTTCCTCCGAAGCCAGATCCTCCGGAGCCGCCATTGCCGCCGCCCCCTCCATTGCCTCCGCTATCTCCGGAGAGCAGGCCGCTTCCGCCACTTCCTCCATGTCCGCCGTTTCCGCCTGAACCGCCGATCCCACCTACACCGTCGCCGCCGATGCCCGAACCGCCCTGGGCAATATTTCCTTCTATTCCGCTTGCGCCAAGTTCAATTGAACCGTTATTGAATATTCCGCCGCCGATTCCAATGCCGCCAGTCCCGTCTCCGCCGTGGCCATCGCCGCCGTTGCCACCATCGCCGCCTTCGCCCCCAACTCCACCGCGATATCCGTAGCCTGCCGACCAGAAGCTGCCGCCGCCTCCGGTTCCACCATTGCCGCCATCTCCGCCCTGACCGCCGCTGCCTCCAATGCCAGAGCCGCCGATTCCTGATCCGCCTCGGGCAATGTTATCGGTGATTCTGCTGGCACTAAGCGTCATTTCGCCTATGTTGTAGATGCCGCCACCCGAACCATTGCCGCCAATTCCCTGGCCGCCAAAGCCCAAACCACCGCTGGTACCTGGGATTCCAGCGCCTCCAGGTGTACCTTCTGCATCCCAAGATACGGTTATATAATATGTTTCCCAGGGTGTCCAAATAGGAATACTCCTCGATCGTTTAGATGTGCGGCCATTTCCGCCATTCTGCTCGTCTATTCCTGCCGTTCCGATGCCGTTTCCACCAGTGCCGTTTCCGCCTTGAGCAATGTTTTCACTGACCTCAGCGCCAGTAATCTCCGAGATAGTTCCCTGGCAAAAGATTCCTCCGCCAAGGCCATCGCCGCCATAACCATCGAATCCAATGATATTGCTGCTCCCGCCATTTCCAGTTCCGCCCTGGGCAATGTTGCCAGTGACATCAACGTTGGTCATCGCCGAGATAGTTCCCTGGCAAAAGATTCCTCCGCCAAGGCCATCGCCACCGTAACCATTGGATCCAATGATATTGCTGCTCCCGCCATTTCCAGTTCCGCCCTGGGCAATGTTGCCAGTGACATCAACGTTGGTCATCGCCGAGATAGTTCCCTGGCTAAAGATTCCTCCGCCAAGACCATCGCCACCGTAACCATTGGATCCAATGATATTGCTGCTCCCGCCATTTCCGGTTCCGCCCTGGGCAATGTTGCCAGTGACATCAATGTTGGTCATCGCCGAGATAGTTCCCTGGCTAAAGATTCCTCCGCCAAGGCCGTCGCCACCATAACCATTGGATCCGATGCCATCGCCGCCAATAGCAGTGTTCTCAACTATTCCACTATCGAAGAGGGAGATAACGCCGTCTGCGTCGTTGAATAAGCCTCCGCCAAATGCGTCACCACCATATCCATCTCCGCCGGCAGCCCCTCCTGTTCCATTGCCGCCTTGGGCAAGATTTGCGGTTACGCTGCTCTCAATCAGGCTGAGCCTTCCTTTATTATATATGCCTCCACCATAACCGCTTGAGCCCTGGACTCCATCTCCTCCGGCTCCAGCCGCCACATTTTGGGTGATGTTGCAGTTGATTACGCTGAGATCGGCATAGTTGAGAATGCCAGCTCCAAAGGTAGCGCTGCCGTTTCGGATGGACATCTTGGATAACGTAACAATGGCAAGTGGATCTGCGCTGCCCACGAGTATATTTCGATATTGTGCGCCTCCATCGATGAAGGTAGAATCAGATCCATTGCCTTCTATGAGCAACGATTTATCGATGGAGATATTGCCCTCATAGACTCCTTTCCAGATGCTGATGGTATCGCCGTCATCCGCAAAGTCGATTGCGTCCTGAATTATTTGGCCATCATCCACAGTTCTTGTGGAGCCGCTAATAGATCCATCCTTAGACGTTCTCGATATCATCTGTTCAAAATCGCCTTTTTTCCTGAAATCCTCGGTGTATACCTTATTTCCTTTGGCAACGAGGATATCCTGCCCTGCGTACTGACCTACTGAAGTGGACTTGAGATATCCTTTGAACATCGCATCGCCGGTAGCATCCAGCTTGATATGACCCTGGGTTACGACGCCATCCGAAAAGCCAGAGAACCATGCATTTGTCTGGACCCTATCGCCGAGGGCATCTACCTCCTGGAAGAGGTCAACACAGCTGCCTGCCGATAAAGACTGCATGGTTCTTAGATCTCCCTGTTCAATTCGAGAGCTTACACCTCCATAGAATTCGCCCTGATGAGCATGCAATCCCATTTGTGCTATCTGGCCATCAATTACCAGTGTCCTGCCTGAAAGCTGACATGAAGCCGGGGAGATAGAAGCACTGCTCTCATATTGCAGGCTGGCAGCTCCTGTCACATCCAGATCACTGGCAGCAGAATAGTCGGCCCCACCGCCCCTTCCGGAAAGACTCTGTCTTATCTTAGCATCGCCTGTGCCAGATATTATCCTGGAGTCGCTTATCGAAGGACTGGCTCCAAAACCAGCTGAAGCTTCCTCCCTCACTTCTACCTCTTCATCGACTTGATAATCATCGCTGATGCCGACGTATTCGCCATTGTCCCCCGCAGAAAAGCCGATTTCTATGGCATGTGAACATGAAAATAATAAACACAATATTAAATATACCATAGAAATTTCTTTTGGGAACATGACAAATCCTCAATGGAGCGAGGCACATTCTCCAAATTTTGATTTACATTTGACCATTTTTCTTTGATAAATCATCATGATACATGATATTTATAGAATATGGTCAAACCATAAGCTGGCCAAATTCCGTGCG
The DNA here is from genome assembly GCA_002067795.1 of Methanosaeta sp. PtaB.Bin039. Lineage (GTDB taxonomy): Archaea > Halobacteriota > Methanosarcinia > Methanotrichales > Methanotrichaceae > MVQI01. The sequence goes on along the minus strand of MVQI01000073.1, from coordinate 3,605 downwards.
GTGCGAGCAGATCGATCTGGCATATCTGGCCAGCCAAATATATATCGAATAGCCCCAGTCCATATTGATAGGACATTTAAGCGGAGGATAGGGAGGGATTATACGAAGAGCACATTATGGGCAGCGATCTTGATGTCGATCCTGATGTCACAGGCCTTGGCAAGCCCAGTAGAAGTGGAATCGGGGCCTTACAAGATCTCTTTTGACCTGAAGACGACGAGTCAATTCAGCCTGAACAACAGCAGTATCCGCGAAAACGAGTCGTCATCATACATGATACGGGTGATCTCTGATAACAGGACGACAGCTGCATTTGCAATAACTGGATACAAACAGCCCCAGTATGCGGCATTCGACTGCCAGAAAACGTCATGGCTCCTGATGAAAGCCCTTGCTGAGGCAGGAAAGATTCAAGATCCGACTATGACCGACCGACAGATAGACGGTAGAGATGCACAGGTTCAGACCTACCGCAGCGGGGTCCTTGAAGAGGAGTCGATTGTCACGTTGGCAAAGTTCTGGCTGGATGCCGAGATCAATGATACCTGCGGGCTATTGATGGGAATGAACAAGGTGGAGCTTAGAATCGAGATGGATCGTGATGCCAGCCAGTCCTTGCTGGATACGCTCAAGGTTTCCATAACAGGGTCGTTCAACGATTCAGCTCAAAACGTGTTAACAAATGGCAGTCTTGTACAGGAGCTTGACAGCAGGTGTCAGGAGAAATGGGCGGAACTTGGCTACAGCGACAGCATAATTGGGGCAATGGGATATTGCGAAGAGTCCGCCGATTAGAAGAGCCTGTCGAGACCATATCCTTCCTCGATATATCTTTTTTTCTTGGCTGGCTGCCTGCTGACCCTGCGTTCGGCGGACATGTGTCAGACGGATGAGGGACTTCATGTCTTGATCCTGGCAAAATTGCATCTGGGAAGCATTGGCAGACGGTAGAGCTGAAAGAGAAATCGCTGCAAAAAAAATTTAGGGCTTCAGGTCTGGAATGCTCCTCTTCTAATACAGCTCTCCAGTAGCGGTATAGTAGTCGAGCCCTGCCCGGGCGTAGAATTTCTTGAAATCCTGCCACTGAGCGGTGAAGAAGTCGAACAGCTCATCCTCCGTGGTCCCGGCCGAGAGGGTGACATAAGAGTTGACCCGCAGTGATGTGCCGTCCTGAGTCAGGGCGTAGGTATTGAACCAGGAGACTGCATTTGCCTTCTCAAGTGCGATGAGCAATCCGGAATCGTCTGGACGGACATTCTCCTTAAGAGTCCAGAAAGAGGTCATCAATATGATCTTCATTTCGTGAGCCAGATCGAACTGAACCTTGTAGCCGCTAGGGTTCTTCGCACTTATGTAGTCGTGGCCTCCTGTTGATGACTGGTTGGTTACCTCGTAGCCGTGTCTCTCAAGGGCACTGGTCAGCCAAGCATCAGTGATCTCAGTTCCCTGGTCTGCGGTATTACCCTGGCTTATCGCTCCGATCTGGGCCATTGCAGGGACGCTGGTTCCTGCCAGCATCAGCACCAGTGCTATGATGTATAATTTCTTCATATCTCCTCCCACCATAGAGACCGACTTTTCCGGAATTCAGGTCTCTCACATTACCGTCGATTGAATAGACTTAAATATTTCCTGAACTTAGCTCCGAAATGAACCTCAACCGACTTGTTTGCGCAAAATCCGTCTCAAGAATAGCAGATAGAGTCTCCTGGCAAAATTGGATCTTATGCCCAATCCTCATATAGCAGTGGAAAGATGGAATTGAGTTGGTGAGGTTTTTACCATGAACTGGATAATCGGATTCATGGCAGCGCTTTTGCTGACGGCAGCCTCGGCATCTGCCCTCTCAGATTACCAGAGAGGCCTACAGGAGGGCTTTTCGAGAGGCTACCAGATGGCAGAGGCGTATAATAACTATACCCAGCGAGGAGAGCTGGAGTATTACCAGCAGATAGTGAAGGCATATCAGCAATGGCTCAACGATAAATTCGCAGATTCGCCGCAGACGATCAAGGCCATGTGGGTGGAGGTGCCAAACGCCCTTCTGGATCCGCGGGCCAGCAAGCGCGGTGATGGTGCAGCCAAGGTGACGATAAATCCAGGTGTCTATCAGATGGGCGGCCGGGTCTATCTGCCCAGCGGCGAATCCTACCCGGCAGATTGGTACTACGGCCAGCTTCCAACCGATAGCGCCGCCAGGAAGCTTGCTGCACAGGGCCAGAATACCGGCGGAGGATTGAGCGGGGTCTGACATCTCCCGTCACCTTCCCTTTTTCTTTCGCGTATTTCGCCTTGCGATCCCGCAAAACGTATGCTGATCTCAGCCATTGACATATGATCGGCTTTTGCCAAAACAGAATCGTTTGGCCTTCTGGTGCAGGCTGGCTCCAGATATAACAGGTTGGCTCTTGGTATAATCCGTTCAAATGCTCCGGTCCGCAGTGCGGATGTCGGCCAGGTCTTACAGCAAAGGACTAAAAAATGGTTTTGGGGCATTTGTCCCGCTATCCTTGCGAGAGGCAAGCCCCGCATCTGTTATCCTGATGGGCCTAACTTGTGGGGATATACTTGGCCACGATCCTCTGGTAGTCGGTTATGCCATCATCGCCTTCATGGCTCATGACCTGGTCTATTGCCTGCTGAAACGACTGCACCAGGGTATCCTGGACCGCCTTATTGAAGGCGAAATACGCATGGCCATCTCCTAACACATACACGGCTTCGTAATCGCTCGCGTTTTCTCCTGACTCCTGAATCTCCCAGAGGCCGGTTATCTCGTTGCTCGCCCAGGCATCAATGCTTCCGTTCTTCAGCATATCAACAATCGGCTCTGAAGTCTTCTCGACGGATATATCCTCCATCCTGACTCCTTCATCCAGAAGCATCTGAACAGCCATATCCTCCTCAACAGCCCCTATCTTGAGTGCTTCCAGCTCCTCTGGACCTGTGATGCTGATGTTCTCTTTCGTTTTTGCAAGCAGCACAAATCTGAGAGATCCGACAGGCCCTGCCCACTTGAAGAGCTCTTCCCTCTCAGGCGATCTGGCTGTGCAAAACAGCAGCGAATCATTCTGCTCCAATGCCCTTTGATAGCCTTCGCTCCATGGCAGAATCTCGATGATGCTGCTGTTGAGGTCTGCGCCCATGATATCCCAAACTCTCTCGAGCACATCCACGGAGATGCCCTGAAGTACGCCGTCCTCTTCAAAGTTGTATGGCGGAAATTGCTCAGTTATATAGGTCAAGTTCCTCGCTGAAGCTGCCTGATCGTATGCAAAGCACGGGATGAATGTGGTCAAGGCTATTATAAAAATAAAAGCAAATTTACGACCAGATGCGATCGATCTCATCGATACTTGTCCCTCCTTGCCGGAATTATTTGGACCAATATTGGCGATTAACTCTAATAAATATGTCTCCCTAAATCCACCGTTCTTGCAGCAATCAGATTCTCTCGGAAAGATCTGATTGAGATTGATATCCGTTCATACTCCGATCCGCATATGGCTTATCTGCTATTCGTGTTATACTGTTAATCATCAATTCCAGGTCCGCATTCGGTCATCCGGCACCAGGTCTATTTATTTCGGACCACCCAGACTGAC
>MVQI01000072.1 GCA_002067795.1 Methanosaeta sp. PtaB.Bin039 | reverse complement strand
ATCGATAGGCAGATCCAGCATATTATTTCAAGAAAGCAGGAAGATCTGGATATTGCCATGTCGATTCCTGGAATGTGTGCCGTTTCTGCATCAACTATTCTGGCTGAGATTGGAAACTTCGCGGACTTCAAGACAGGAGAGCAACTGGCTGCTTATTGCGGCTTAGTGACTTTCTGTATACCAATCTGCTGGAAAGCAGATCAATGGGCATATCACCAAACGTGGATCTCCTCATGTCAGAAGGATGCTGATCGAGGTTGCTCATGCTGTCTCCAGGACAAAAGGTAATTCCAAGCTGAAGAGATTCTACACTCGAATCAGAGCTAGACGGGGAGCAAAGATCGCTATTGTAGCTCTGGCAAGAAAAATCGTCTGCATATTGCACCATCTGATCATCTGCATGGAGAAGTTCGAGGATTCGGAATCAACAAAACACAAGAGAACTAAGAGAGTTGGTACTTCCTCACCAGCCGAAATAACAATCGAAGATGCTATGCAGATACTCGCAAAAGCCGGATACATAATCCAGAAAGATAAAGGGGGAGGAAAGATCGCTATATCCTCCTTTTCGGAATGCTTTCATCGTAATGCGTATGAAAATGCAGGATTTGATAGATTACTCAAACCTAAGTGATGGTTTCTTTAGGGGCTGAGAGAGAACGTCACTGTTTTAGAATCCATCCAAGCTTTCTTTCTATGGTTGCCTCTGCGTTCTCGGTTAGAATAATGCGCTGTGCCTTATGCCGTCCGCTCTTCGCTATAACCCGTGGATCGCTGACCTTCCTGGCTTCAGCCCGGATTCGGTAACCATGTAGGGAGTCGCCCTCATCATAGCATTCCATTATAGCACCTCAAGGCGTCCTTCTCTCTTAAGCTCGTCCACGATCTGGCAGATCAATTTATAATCAAGCTCCAAATCCTCTTCGATATCAGAGGGATACGCTTCACCCCTCTCCTGGAAGTACCCCATGACCTCCTTCTTGGCGGTATCATAATCAACATCACGATATTTAATGGTCTTAATAGCCGCCAACTTATCCCGGATAGCATCCCTCACAAAGTCGGAGGTGTTCAGATAAACGCCTGAGGCAACCAATCGCTTTATTTGCTCCAATTCCACAGCAGAGACTTTTGAGCCCACCACATGCCCCTCTGACTTAACAATTTCAAGCATCGCAGTTAAAAATAGTTAAACAAATTAAAAAGCATTTCGGTGGCTTTCATGAGGATACGCTTAGATGTAAGCTGCACATATCTGGGGCACGACCGCTGGGGATTGCTGCGACGATAGTCAAATACCTCCACAGGGAGGAATGCGTACGAAAATGCTGTGTTCGATAGACTACTCGATCCCGATTGATATCGGTTCTGAGTTCAATTTCCTTTTTTGAGTGATGGCTGCAATATGTCATAGAGCCTTTTTCAACCGAAAACTATATTAATTAATCATGCCTATAGAAGAGGGCCGCGTTCTGCACAGCAAGAACGAGAACAGGATTGCCAGCAAAACTCTCAGGACAGACGATATCGATATGCGTGTCCTCCGTATACGCTACGAAGTCTGAACGCTGAGCGGTGCTGTATCAGGCAGCGGTTGGTAACGCATCAGGGAAAGCTGGATAGCTCGATAAGGCTAAAATATGCACGCTGTAACGGGCGTAGCACGCCTTAATTCAGCCAGATCTGAAGTTCTCGCCATGTACAGGCGCGGCACAAAGCCGTGTGGTATAGCAAGCAATAGGCCCAGCATCTCGCGATGTGGGTTCCTGTGAGAGGGACGCTGTGTGAAATTCCAGTGCTTTGCTTGCATTTGCCCTGGTTTTGAGTCGAGCTTGGGGCGGGTGCAAGCCATCACGAAAGTGATTCGGCTCCTCAAAGGAGGACACTGTGGATCGGTGTTGAAGCCCGCCTGAGACTCGATTATGCTGTTCTCTTCTCTTATATTATCGCTATCAAGAGCGGCCTTATGAGACGGCCGCCAGCGGTCTCGACCAGGGAAGGCCATGTATTGCACCATCGGCGGGATGGGTTTAGCCTTAAAAACGAATAAAAATATTACAATTTTATATATAATTTGAATTGCCACCTAGCAGCCCTGCGTATCAATACATTGGAACAATATCGATAGCTTCCGCCTAAATGGGTGGATTAGACAATTTTGTGCACGTCGTGATAATCTAGGTCCAAAATACACATTTATACACTAAAAAAGGTCCAACATCACAGTAATTGCAACCAGCCCCAGAGCAGGTTAAGGGGGTTATAGCAAGGGGGCGGTAGATCAAATCCTGCTCCTTCATCACCAGTTGTTAGTCTCTTAGTGACTCTACTTAATTAATATTCTTCCTTCTTTCGCGTAATTATCATCGCTCTCCTGCGTATTTGGCGCGGAAATATTCAGAAATGACCACCGCGGGTAGTTCAAAATATGCCGCGCTAGATCCCGGTTCGATCTGGTCAGGGCTCCGAAATTGCCGCTATCTACCTCTGTCCTGCTTCACAGATCTACCTAGTGCTCTGTAACAAAAGTTTTAAATTTTATATCATACACTATAGTATGTCCTGGGAAGGAAGAAAATACACGTAATCAACTTGAAAGAAGAGGAGCGAAAAGAGCTGAAACGATATCTCAGTAAAGGCAAGTCTCCTGCAAGAAGCCTTACTCGGGAAAGGATACTTCTCTTGGCCGATGAAGGGCGCGAGGACCAAGAAATTGCTGAGATCCTAAAGGTGAGCAAATCAACAGTGAGTCGCATAAGAAAGAGGTATTGCGTTAGTGGTTTGGATCCTTCGCTGCATGAAAGAGGCCGCAGTGGTGCTCCTCCCAAGTTAGATGGTAGAATTGAGGCACAATTAACACTTCTGGGCTGTTCTGAGCCGCCAGATGGTAGATCAAAGTGGACAGTAGGTGAAAGATAAAAATGGCGGATTGTGTAGTTCAGAAAGTTTTTCTAAGTGCCTAAAACCGGCGGCTTATGCTGAGTATGAAGTTGAACAAGGGGCGAATTCACAGGCTAGTAAGCCAAAAGAGGAAGGGCGTGCCCCTGAGAAGACTATAACCGATATGGATGGCCGGACGGTTAGTATATCCGAGCCTTTGAAGAGAGTGGTGACTGCTGGATATGGCATGGCCCCTTGCGTGATGGCAGCATTTGGCGTCGGAGATCTTATTGTAGGAACGGGAGGCTCCCTTTCCTCTACAGCTGGTAAGGAGTACACGCCTACATTTGTACTACCAGTCATTAAGGCATTACCTGATCTCGGTCGAGGCGCAGATCTGAATATAGAAGCTGCTGTGGCCCTCAATCCCGACATTATTATCTTGGAGAAGGATTGTGCCGGGCAGGGTAGTGCATCTGCAGCATACGTGAAGCTCATAGAGAGGTTCTCGCTCTTCAACAATAGCATTCCCTTTGTGGTTCTAAATAATCCTGCCTGTTTTGAGAAGCCGTCTCCAGACACAGTTTATAAAGAGATAACGATTATGGGAGAGCTCTTCGATAAACAGGTGCGGGCTCGGGAGATCATAGATCTGCTCAAAGAGGAGGTGGCTCTGGTCGCTGACAGGACGAAGGATATAGAACCAGACAATAGGCCTTCGGTGCTCTTTATGGGATTGCTCGCTGGGACCGACTATGGCAAGGGCAAGCTGGCAGTATCCGTGCCTGATTATGATTGTGGTACAATCTTCCCGGAGATTACCAACATCAAGAACATCAATACAGGAAAAACAAGGGAACTCATGTCTTCTGAGCAGCTCCTCACGCTAGATCCAGATGTGATAATTCTGCTGTGCTACCCTGGAGGCTATGAGGTAGATATTTTGTATAACTCTGAAGACTACGATGCCCTACAGAAGATGCGTGCCGTAGTGGAGAAGAACGTCTTCACTACGGGCCGGTTTGAGGCCTCCCGACATACGGCTGGCCTCGAATTTCCCATAGAGATGCTAATCGAAGCCAAAGCTGTTTATCCAGAAAGATTCCAGGATATCAAAGTTGGCGAGCAGCTCACCAAGCATTACAAGGCGCTCTACAGCCTCAACGACACTCAGGTGAAGATGCTGAAGGAAGCTATGGCTCTCGACTGGATGGACAAGGACGGATTCTGAATTATCAACTCAGGGTATGCCTGCATGGGTGAAGCCTCCTGAACGTGTGTTGAATTCCTCAGCGTGTTGCAGGGAATTCACCTCCTCGTTTTTTTTGCGCTTAAAATAGCCTAGGTAAATACAATTTAATCTCACTTTAATCAAAAGAGTTATAACTTAGTATGTAATATCTAAAACTCATCCCAACCAATCTCAAGCCTTTAAGGTGGTATATACCGTGAATAAGTCAATTCTTTCCTTCCTAGTGGTGGCCTCGATTCTTTGCGTGGTATTGATGCCAGCGATGTGCGCTGAGAAGACTATAACCGATATGGATGGCCGGACGGTTACCATATCCGAGCTACCGGAGAAAGTGGTTACAGCTGGGTACAGCATAGCTCCATGCGTGTTGGCGGCTTTTGGAATAGGAGATAAGATCGTTGGGGCGGGCGGTGCGGTCCATCCTGGCGGCAATTTTACAACAGTGCCAGCCTACCTCATTCCAGCCCTGCAAAACATGTCTGATTTGGGCAGAGGCCCTTCATTGAATGCAGAAGCTGCCATCGCCCTTGATCCAGATATACTCATCCTAGAGGTCGACTGTGCCGGTCAAGGAGATTCCACCCTGAAGTATGGTCAGCTTATAGAAAAATTGGATCTTTTCAGAGAGGACGTTCCATTTGTGGTGATCAAAAATGGGGCCTGCTCAAGTCCACCCTCACCAGATAATATCTACCAGGAGATCGAGATCCTTGGAGAAATTTTCGACCAGCAAGCCAAGGCAGAGCAGATGATTAACTTCCTCAAGGAAGAGGTTGATCTAGTAGAGCAGAGAACTAAGGGAATAAATGAGGATGAAAAGCCTTCGGTTCTATTTGCAACCCTCGTTGCCTGGTCAACCACTTCAAAGGGAGCTTTGATTGGATCCGAACCAGATTACGATTGTGCAACGCTCTATCCAGAGATTACAAACATTCGGAATGCCAATACTGGCCAGAATAGGTTGCAGTTATCTGCAGAGCAACTCTTGGCTTTGGATCCAGATGTAATAGTACTTCAGCACACGGGAAAACAATGGATGCCTGAAGATCTCTACGAAAGAGAAGTATACAAAGCCATTCAGGGATTGAAGGCTGTAAAGAACAAACGCATATACTCAACAGGCCATTTGGTGCTTTTTAGATTTAATGCAGGCTTAGAATTTCCCATCGAGATGCTAATAGAGGCCAAGGCCGCATATCCAGACCGATTCGAGGACATCAACGTTGGTGATCAACTCACAAAGCACTACAAAGCGATCTACGGCCTGAGCGACGAGCAAGCCGAAGAGCTCAAAGAATTAATGGCTTTGGACTGGATGGACAAGGACGGATTCTGAATTATCAACTCAGGATATGCCTGCATGGGTGAAGCCTCCTGAGAGTGTGTTCAAATCCTCTGCGTGTTGCAGGGAATTCACCTCCTCGTCTTTTTTTCCGCGCTTAAAATAGCGTGGGTAATTGCGATTTAATCTTACTTGAATCAAAAGAGTTATAACTTAGTATGTTATATCTAAAACTCATCCCAACAATCTCAAGCCTTGAAGGTGGTATATACTGTGAATAAGTCAATTCTTGCTTTCCTGGTGCTGGCCTCGCTTCTTTGCGTGGGATTGATGCCAGCGATGTGCGCTGAGAAGACTATAACCGATATGGATGGCCGGACGGTTACCATATCAAAGCCGCTGGAACGGGTCGTTACTGCGGGCCAAAGCATGGCCCCCTGTGTAATGGCGGCCTTAGGCGTAGGTGATAAGATCGTGGGCACGGGAGGCGCACTCTCAGCTTCCACCAATGAGACCACACCTTCCGTTATCCTCCCTGCCATCAGATCATTGCCTGATTTGGGAAGGGGTTACAGATTCAATCTAGAGGCAGCTGTGGCCCTCGATCCAGATGTTATCATAATGGAGAAGGACTGTGCAGGCCATGGGGATAGCTCGGCGGAATATTCAAAGCTCCTCGAAAAGTTCTCCCTTTTCAACAAGAGTGTTCCTTTTCTGGTAATCAATAACGCCGCATGCTTCGACAAGCCTTCTCCAGATTCAATTTATGCTGAGATAGAGATCCTTGGGGAGATCTTCGACAGACAGGATCGAGCTGAGGAGATCATTGAGCTGCTCAAAGATGAGGTATCTATGGTTTCTGGGAGGACAAATGACATAAGATCAGAATATAGGCAGTCGGTTCTCTTCTTAGGCATGGTGGCTGGGACGGACTATGGCAAAGGCAAGCTGGCGATAATTCTTCCCGATTACGATTGCGGCACGATCTTTCCGGAGATCACCAACATCAAGAACGCTCATACAGGGACGAAAAGAGAGCTAGTGTCCTCAGAGCAGCTCCTCACATTGGACCCGGATGTAATTATTTTAGTGCGCAGCCCGGGCGGTTATAAAGTGGAGAAGCTTTACAATTCTGAGGAATACAAGGCCTTGTATGCGATGCGTGCGGTCAAGGCTAAAAAAGTATACACAACTGGACAGTTAGAACTTTCCAGAAATATGGCTGGCCTCGAATTCCCCATAGAGATGCTCATCGAGGCTAAGGCCGTCTATCCAGATAGATTCCAAGATGTCAATATCGGCGAGCAGCTCACCAAGCACTATAAAGCGATCTATGGCTTAAACGACGAGCAGATCAAAGAGCTCAAGGAGGTCATGGGTTTGGACTGGATGGACAAGGACGGGTTCTAATCTTTTAGGTTCATCCATAAAGCCGATCATGCCTCTTTCCATCTATGCAAAAACGGAGTCAAAATGGCCGGATACCTGAGAGACGCCTCTCTGCTTGATGATCTTGCATGCGAGGAGGGCGACGAGTTCTCAATCCACAGCAAGCTAATAATCCTTCTCGCTCTCTTCGCCCTACTGCTTCTCACCTCATCGGCTGCCGTGGTCTTGGGAGCCTACAAGATCTCGATAGCCGATGTCTACGCTATCATCCTGTCCCATCTCCTGCATTTATCAGAGGTTCAGGAGATGGACAGCCTGAAGGAAATCATCGTCTGGGACCTGCGCCTACCAAGGGTTTTGCTTGCCATAACCGTAGGCATCGCCCTTTCCGCAGCAGGAGCCGCATTTCAGGGGTGCTTTAGAAATCCGCTGGTGGAGCCATACATCCTTGGTATATCCTCAGGTGCCGCCTTCGGAGCGGCAATGGGTATAGTCTTTCACCAATTCTTCTTCTCCGTCCAGGTTTCGGCATTCCTCTTCGGCTCTCTGGCGGTGGCTTTGGCCTACGGAATAGCACGAGTAAACAAGGAGACGCCCACCGTCACCCTCATCCTGGCCGGGGTGATATTAGGCTCCCTCTTCTCCGCTGCAGTCTCAGTCCTCAAGTATATCTCCAACGACAGCGCCCTGCGGGAGATCGTCTTTTGGCTCATGGGCGGTTTTTACTTTGCCAGTTGGAGAGATGTTGCCCTGGTCACTCCGGTAGTGATGCTATCATTTCTGGCCATCTGGTCACTTGGCTGGAAGCTGAACATCCTCTCCATGGGAGACGACGAGGCCAGAGGCCTCGGAGTAAACCCTGAGAAGTACAAGCTGATACTTATCGCTCTGGCCACCCTTATGACATCTATCGCCGTATCGACTGCAGGAATCATTGCCTGGGTGGGCCTGATGATGCCCCACGCTACAAGGATGATCCTGGGGCCTGATCATCGCTTCGTCATCCCCGCCTCTGCCTTGCTTGGCGGCTCATATCTCCTGATATGCGATACAATGGCCCGTACCCTTACCAGCTCCGAGATCCCAGTGGGGATAATCACCTCCCTGCTCGGAGCGCCTTATCTGATCTACCTTCTCAGAACCCGTGGTAAGGCGATTTTGGAGTGATTCGTATGCTACATGTCAAAGATCTTCAATTCCAGTACGGCATGCGTCCGGTACTGAAGGATATCTCCTTCCATGTGAGCGAAGGTCAGCTCTGTGGCCTATTTGGCCCAAATGGCTGCGGAAAGACGACTTTATTCAAGTGCTGTCTTAAATTTCTTAAGAGTCAGGGCGGTCAGATCAAGGTCGACGGCCAGGACATTAGGGACCTCAAAATTGAGGAGATGGCAAAACTTGTTGCTTATGTTCCACAGGAGCATAAACCTCCTTTTCCCTATTTGGTGAAGGATGTGGTGCTGATGGGGCGGACGCCCAGGCTGAGAAGCTTCTTTGGGACGAGTCGAGAGGATCGGCAAAAGGCTCTCGGAGCCCTGAAGCTACTTGGACTGCATGATCTCGCGGGAAGACCTTACAATCAACTTTCTGGCGGCCAGCGCCAGCTAGTTCTCGTCGCCAGGGCCATAGCCCAGGAAACCCCTCTGATCTTCTTAGATGAGCCGACGTCAGCTCTGGATTTCAGCAATCAGATCAGGATATGGAGGATAATGCGCCAGGTTGCTGAGAACGGGGTGACAATCTTGGCCTGCAGTCACGATCCAAATCACGTCTCCTGGTACTGTGATCGTGTGGTGGTTATGGATCATAATCACATCCTGCGGGAAGGATCGCCTCAAGATGTCATCATTGAACCGGTTCTGGATGAGATCTACAGAAACGTCTGTGCGGTCAGAAGCCTGGACGAGGCCAGGATGGTACTGCCAAAGGAGGTAGTAGCCTGTCGGGGTGGATCAAATGATCGAAGAAGATCAAATCGTCCTGCAGATCCGGCTGCTTCTCAGAGGTGTTCAGCATGAGTTACGTGTCGCATTTTATTTTTATCTGCCTTTGTATATCGTTGGCGCTCCAACAAAACGGCTCAGTTGCAGCTCAACCGGCTCTTCTCGAAAACAATTCTTCAGAAGATGTCCCTCTCATTCCGCGGGATATTCTATTTGGCGAAATAGATGCGTTTAGCGTCATGCTGAGCCCAGATGGCTCCAGGATAAGCTATCTGGCTCCTGCAAATGGTGCAACTAACATTTGGGTGGGGCCAATAGAAGATCTTTCCTTAGCCCGACCTGTAACAAACGAGAGCAATCTGGATATATTCCAGTACCATTGGGCTTACACAAACCAGCATCTCCTTTACCTCCAAGATGCGAATGGGGATACGAATTGGCAGATATTCTCCGTCAACCTGAGCAGCGGCAAGATAAAGAATCTAACGGAATCACAGTCAGGTCAAGCCATCGTCCAAGCTTTGAGTTTCAAATACCCACAGGAGATAATAGTCGGTATGAACGATAGAAATCCCGGGTTTCACGATCTATATCGATTGAATATCGAGACCGGCGACAGAATACTTCTTATGCAAAACGACCAATTTCACAAATTCTATATAGATGATGACTATATTATTAGGTTTGCCTCAGAGTTGAATTCCGATGCCGGAGAAGAGGTCTTCGAGCGGACCAAGACTGGTGACTGGAGATCCTTTGCTAAGATCGGATGGGAAGATGAGCTCACAGTCGATGTCCTCGGCTTTGATAGAAGTGGAAGTTCCGTTTATATGAAGGACAGCCGGGATCGCAATACGGCTGCAATCTACTCATATGATACCAAGACACGCGAACGAAAGCTGGTCTTGGAAGACCCCAGAGCAGACTTGGGCGGCAGAGGTTTTTTCAGGCCACTCATTCACCCTACCAATAAAACTATACAGGCAGTGGCTGTTGATTATGATAGAATCAACTGGAGTGTTCTCGATCCAAGCATAAAGGAAGATATGAAATATCTGCAAACGGTCAGCTCCGGCGACTTTTTCGTCGAGAGCCGATCGCTCGACGATAATGCCTGGACGGTTGCCTACATGAGAGACGATGGTCCTTTGACCTACTATTACTACGACAGAAAGACAAGAACGGCAAAATACCTACTATCCCTTCGGGAGAGTCTCGAGTCCTTCCCGTTGGCCAAGATGATTCCGGTCATAATCAAATCGAGGGACGGGCTTGATCTGGTAAGCTATTATTCGCTTCCGGTTAGTAGCGACTCTGATGGGGACAATGTACCGGATCGGCCCTTGCCAATGGTGGTCTTTGTCCATGGGGGGCCCGAGGGGAGAGACTTTTGGGGATACAATCCAATCCATCAGCTATTGGCTAATCGTGGCTATGCGGTTCTCAGCATAAACTTCCGGGGCTCAACCGGATTTGGCAAGAACTTCACCAACGCTGCCAAACTCGAATACGGAAGAAAGATGCAATACGATCTGCTAGATGGAGTGGATTGGGCGGTGAGGAATAAGATAGCCGATCCAGATCGTATCGGAATTATGGGAGGAAGCTACGGTGGATATGCTGCTTTGGCCGGGCTGGCATTTTCGCCGGATGTCTTTGCCTGTGGTGTGGATATGTCCGGCTGGTCCAATCTTACGTATAGTGTTGAGACCACTCTGCCTTATAGCCAGTGGGATCGTATGCGCCTGGAAGATTTTGTAGGGGATTTAAGAACCGAAGGGGGGAGGAAGATGCTTGCTGAGAGGTCTCCTATCAATTATGCGGATTGCATAAAGCGGCCATTGCTTATCTCACATGGAGCCAACGATCCAATAATTGATCAGAACGAATCGGCCCAAATGGTCCAGGCACTGGTTAATCGGAAAGTTCCAGTGACATTCTTGCTGTTTCCGGACGAAGGGCACGATGTTGTCAGGCCAAAGAACAATATTGCATTGTATGCCGTTGTCGAGGCGTTCTTCGCCAGTCATCTGGGCGGACGGTTTGAGCCGGTCGGCGCGGATCTCAAAAACTCAAGCATGATTGTGCCGGTTGGCGCCGATGAGATCCCAGGACTGGATGAGGCGCTAGCTGCTCGGGACAAGACTTAGTGCTCTTTGGAGGCAGCATAAGATCTCAATTGAATGCAGGATTCTGAAACAAAACGGCACGGCTGGCAATATCGTTGATACAGGTTGGATTTTCAGGACCCTTCTCCGCCCAAACGGCAGCAGCGTGCTTTTCAGTTGACTCTATATCTCATCACTGCCAAATCCCCCTGCGATGATCCCGCCTATTCCCCGCCACCCTCTCTCGCTCCTCCTGGTCCTCCTGCCACTGGCCATCTGCACCGGCTGCCTCTCCGGCGACGAGGCTGGCCAGCCTTCCGGCGGGGACGCCTCCCTAAACCTGATTGCGGTACTCACCGATTACGGGACTGCCGGGTCGGAGGCAGGAGCCCTTGAAGGTGCCATCTATGCCGCAAACCAAAACGCTCGCATATCCACGATCACCCATCTGGTCAGGCCATTCGATGTGGCAGAGGGGTCGTATCTTCTTTCGGTCGCTGCCAGGGAGTACCCCGCAGGAACCGTCTTTGTGGCAGGGGTGGACCCAGGAGTGGGCACGAGGCGGCGGGCCATTGTCCTTGAGAGCAAAGACAAAAAGCTCTTCGTCGGGCCTGACAACGGCATATTCACCGGGATCATGGACAGCCTGGGGCTGTCCCGGGCCTTTCAGATCAGCAACAGAAGCCTGATGAGGTCAACCGGCGTCTCCTCAACGTTTCACGGCCGGGACATCTACGGACCGGTGGCAGCCCACCTCGCCGGCGGAGTTCCGCCTGAGCTCGTGGGCCCCCAGATCAGCGATCCTGTGCGGCTCAACCTTACATCTGCATTCAGGGACTCATCCGGCCTGCACGGCTCAGTTGTGCACATCGACACATTCGGAAACCTCATGACCAATATACCAGGGCCCCTTCTTCAAGAGGCCGGGTTTTATGCCGGCGAGGTGCTGGCGATAACCGTTGGCGATAGCACCAACCTGGTGACCCTTGCGACCACCTACGGCGACGTGCAGGCCGGCTCCTGGGTGGCCATGACAAGCTCCGAAGATATGCTTCAGATCTCCATAAACAAGGGCTCAGCCGCCGAAGCGGCCGCAGCAGATGTGGGCGATTCCGTCTGGGTCAGCCGTCTTTCCACAGGATAGATGAAAAGTCGCACGATAGGATGGAAATGGCAATGATGGATCTGGGCAGCCCCTCCGGTTATCAGCCCTATCAGGAAGATTGGAGAGACGATTTGGCTTATCCCAGTGATGCCCTGGCCAGGAAATCTCTGATCAGCCTTGCCCCAAGCGCTGCAGTCTGCCCGCCGTCGTAAGCGGGGGCGATCTCAACCACATCCAGTCCCGCCGCCCTGCCTGCCACCTGCTCGACGACATGCCTGACCTGGCGGGGGTCAAGCCCAAACGGCTCCGGATTTCCAACCGCGGGGGCATACGCCGGGTCCAGTACGTCCATGTCGATCGAGAGGTAGATCCGGTCTGCTGCAATGCAGGAGAGGGCGTCTTCGAGAACAGAAGCTATGCCCCGCTCCTCAACCTCCTCAGCCGTATGATAGTCGATCCCATTCTCCATAGCCCACTCGAACTCCTCCTCAGATCCCGAGCGAATCCCGATTGTCGAGTATCCCCGAATGGGCTGCTCAAGCATTCGTCGGCTGGCGCAGGCGTGGCTGAGGCTGCTTCCGCCATACTCGTCCCGCAGGTCCAGGTGGGCATCCAGTACCAGCACGCCGATCTCTCCAATGCCTGCCAGTGACCCGACTATGGGCGGGGTTATCGAGTGCTCTCCGCCCATGACCACAGGCAGTGGCGATGACGGCAGAAATCCAAAAGCGTCCTCTATCGATTGCCACGCCGCAGATGGATCAGATCCCAGCTCCAGATCCCCGGCATCTGCCACGCGAAGCGTGGAGAGGTCCACTCTGTGGCGGCAGTCGTAGGGCTCGAAGTTGTAGGAGGCCTTCCGCAGCGCTGAAGGGCCCTCCCTGCATCCGGTCCGAAATGAGCCGGTAGCATCATAAGGCATCCCCAGGATCAGGAAGTCGGCCTGTTCGGCTTCGGCCTCCGCATCCGCGAAGACGCCCCGCGTAAACATCCTCTACCGCAGGTCCATCTTGACCTTGCCCATGGACGAGAGGTAGGCCACTTCCTTTCCTGCCTCAAGCTTGGGCTTCATGTCCTCGGTTATCGGTATATCCACTGTGCTGAAGTCCTTCAGGTCCATGAGCTGAACCGAGTTGTCGCCGACGGTCAGCACTTGGCCGCTCTTTCTCTCAACAATCGGGGCATATACCTTTGTGGTGACCGGGGAGACGATGGACCTCTTCTGGTTATCGAATATGCCTATGGCATCGATCCTTGCCTTGGCAGACCCGTGCTTGCCGGGTTTGGAATGTGCTATGCTCTTTATTATGCACGGCTCGTCATCGATAATCACATACCGGCCCTCTTTAAGGGTCCTTATCTCAACCTGCTCCTTCATTTGAATCAACCTACTCGATCATAGTGACTGGTTAGCGTCAGTTTAGTCTTTCAGACTCGCTGGACGGAATAAATCTGGTGCTATTTAAAGGATATCTGTACCTTGGCTGGCCAATCTCCCTCCCAGCCCGAAAAAGTACAACCGTCGAGCATCCCTGATCTGAGAAGGGGCTGGGTGGGAGACCAAAGGCCAGGCACGAGGCTGCCTTTGCGTGATTGTTGGCCGAAGTCCAATGGCTTTTTTTTAGCCAGCCAGGACCGACCTGATCCTGCGAAGCGCCTCTTTCAGGTTCTCGTCTGATACGGCGTACGACAGACGCAGATACGGCCTGCCCCTCTCCCCGAAGGCCGATCCGGGAACGGCTATAACCCCAGCCCTAACCAGGCTGGCTGCAACAGCGTCGCCGTCTCCCACTCTCGGAAATAGGTAGAACGCTCCCTGCGGAACCACAAGGTCGGTCAATGACGAGAGCTCCCCCACCAGGAAGTCCCGCCTGCGGCGGAAGGCCTCTTTCATGGCTCCGACGCATTCCTGGGGTCCGTTCAGCGCAGCCAGTGCCGCAGCCTGGGATATCGATGAGGCGCAGGCCTGCACATACTGGTGCACCTTCAGCATCGCTTCAAGCGCCTCTGACGGAGCCGCCAGATAGCCCAGACGCCAACCTGTCATCGCATAGGTCTTGGATACGGCGTTGATGGTTATCACCGAGTCGCCGAAGCGGGCCGGGCTGAAATGCTTTCCCTCGTAAATGAAATGCTCGTAAACCTCGTCTGAGATCAGGGCTATACCTTTGTCCTGACAGATCTCGGCAAGGGCCTTGAGCTCTCCTTCTGTCTGCACCGCACCTGTGGGATTGGCGGGGGAGTTGACGATCACAGCTCTCGTCCTGTCGCCTATCCTCTCAGCCACCGCCTCTGGGTCCATCCGCAGTTCATCTCCCAGGGGCACTCCCACCGGCTCGGCACCCACCGCCCTGGTCAGGGCGCCATAGGACAGGAACCCGGGATCGGGCAACAGGATCTGCTCACCTGGCCCTGCCAGGGCCCTGATCGCCAGGAACAGGGCCTCGCTGGCACCAGAGGTGACCATGATCTGATCCGGGCAAAACTCGAGACCGTTTTCCCTGCGGAACTTCTCGCAGATGGCCGCCCGCAGATCAGGTGTGCCCAGGTTTGGGGTGTATCCGGTCTGCCCGGCCAAAATCGCGGCGATTGCCGCTTCCTTAATGTGTTTTGGGGTGTCGAAGTCCGGCTGGCCGATGCTCAGGTTAACGCAGCCGGGGCCGGCACCATCGAAGCACTTGCGGATGCCGGACGTCTCCATCTCCATGATGTTGCAGGCGAACCTCATAATCAGACCGTCCTATCATGTATGCAACTTTTCAGGACTGCTCTTTGTATGTAGGCTGGAAGGTGGTGAAGTACTTGACCCTCTCAAGCTCCCTTGATAGCGCCCTCATCCGTGCGCTGCCGCCTCGCCAGCGCAATGAGAGGTGCAGATCTCCCTGGCCCAGCTCCTCAACAACGTTATCGACGAACAGGTTCAATGCCCGCTCCTTGGAAAATGGCACGACGAAGATGGCCCGGTAGCGGTCTCCCTGCCGGGAATAAGAGGTGAGGATGTAGCCGTTTCCTTCGAGCTGGCCTATCTCCTCAAAGAGGCAGGTTATCACCTTTTCGTGTTCTGCAGCCGAGTCCACCCTGGCTATCACCTTTAAGACCATGGCCACAAGGTTATGGTCGGCGCTCCTGCCGAACCAGAGGTTGACGGTCCCGTGCGTAATGAAGATCGAGGCGCTGGCTCCGCTGACCTCAAGCGCGATCAGGCCCGGCCGGGCCGGCAGGGCAGACATGGGATAATAACCGAAAATATCGGATATAACCGTTTCGCGGGATACTTCGGCCTCTCCTGCTTTTCCGGCGAACCGACAATCCCATTTTATAGTATCAGGCTATCAGCCCGTACGGGGAATCGGATAGATGGACGACGATTTGCAGCGGATCTTTGAGGCGACAAACGGCCAGAGTTACGGCCAGCGGCTGGGAATGCATCTCTTGGAGCTTGACCGGGGATATGCCAGGGTGGAGCTATTGCCCTCAGAGGATACCGGAAACATCTTCGGAACGGTCCATGGAGGCGTGATATTCTCCTTGCTGGACCAGGCCTTCGGGGCTGCCGCCAACTCCCATGGTACGGTATATGTAGCTCTGAACGTAAGCGTAAACTATCTGAGGCCTGCGAGGGTTGGAGAGCCGCTGTACGCCGAGGCCAGGGAGATCAACCGGTCCCGCAGGGTATCAACTTACCAACTTGAAGCAAGGAACAGGGCCGGAGAGCTGATCGCCACCGCCCAGGCCACGGCCTACGGCAAGGGCGATCGCCTGCCATTCCTGGATTAGAAGATTTTTCCGGATGCGGCCTTTCCTCATCAAGAGGTTTTATATCTCTTCGATGGGGAGAAGATGGTGAAGTCGGCATCAAGGTCTTTATTTGGGCCGGGAGAGCCATGTCAATTCAGGAATTGCGTGAGCGTGTAGAGAGGGCCATCCATCCCCGAGAAGGGGTCTGTGGCGCCTGTCATGCGGTGGCAGAGGAGATCTGCCAGGCCGGCTGGTCGATCCAGGCCCAGGAACTGCCGGATGGGATCCTTGCCAGGATCCTTGACGAGCGGGGCCAGCCAGTCGGAGAGGGCCTTGGCATAGTGTGGTCGCCGGCCGTACTGGCCGCAGAGCTGGATGCTGGTCTCATACCGCCCCGCCTGGAGGAACAGCTCCGCCGGGACGGGACAAGCGACCAGGAGACCATAACCAGGGTGGCGGAACTCTCTGGCTTTGGCCGGGTGGTCACATCAGCGGTGATAGCCCTCAATTCGGTAAAAGAGGCAGGCGGGCGAACTCTTATCCGCAGGGTTGGAATGGGCGTGATTGCAGAGTTCCAGGACTCTTGCGGTCGGGTCGTGGCCAGCTCACCTCCGTCTTACTGTCCCACATGTGCCGTCACCGTTGCCGCGGCATTTTACCCACCCCTTGCCGAGAAGATGAGAGCGGCCTTAAGAGACCGGCCGAATACCGGGCGCAAGAAACGCGATCTCGGAATAGTGAACCACTACCATGTAAAGGACGGCCACGTCCGCGTGACCCTGACGAAGGGCGATGAGACGCTTGCTCATGACGTTTTGGGCTGCTGCATGGCCTACGCGACAGTCAAGGCGGAGATCGCCGCAAACCTGGTGCCTCAGGCCAGTGCCGAGCAGTTCAAGCTCTACTGCAACCTGTGCCCATTCAAACACTGCTGGATGGAGAAGTCAATGGGCGCAACCGGAAACGTGATTTTGCAGCGTCTCTCGGACATAGGCGCCGAGATCGAGGTCTCGGCCGATGGCGGCATTGTGGCCAGGGTGGCTGGGGTGGAGGTAGAGGGTCGAGGCACCCTCTGCTCGCTCAGCGCGCTTACAAATATGCTTCTTCGGGGAGACGCCCAGGAGATCTTAAAGCCCTCCCCTTCCAGGAGATGATAGGACTGATCGTACTTCAACCGTGCCAAAAGCGCTATAAAGAGGACACACACCGGGTCGTGTCTCCAGAGGAGACCCTGGCAGTTGTGGAGGAGAGGATGCCTGCAGCAGGCATTACCAGGGTGGCTGACATCACCGGCCTGGACAGAATCGGCATCCCGGTATTTTCCTCAATCCGCCCGACAGCCGATAGGGGCGCGGTCTCCGTCTACAACGGCAAGGGGGCCACCCCTGCAGAAGCCAGGGTCTCGGCAATCATGGAGGGAATCGAGCGCTACTCTGCCGAGGTGCAGGGACGTGACCTGTTCGTCTCGCGCTTCTCCGAGCTCTCCGAGGAAGCGCTTGACCCCCGAGACCTGATACTGCCCGTTGGGGCAGATCCGGATACTCCGATACCCTGGGTTAGGGGAACCGACCTCGCCAGCGCCCAGGAGATCCTCGTCCCGGCCAATGCCGTATATCATCCTCTTCCCTCGCCGTACACACGGCTTTTTCGGACCAATACGACCGGCCTCGCCTCTGGAAACAAGATGGAAGAGGCTGTATTTCACGGCCTGGCCGAGGTCATAGAGCGGGATGCATGGTCGGTGGCCGAGTTCTCGAAGCAGATGGGCCCAATGGTCACCTACTCCGGCGACGGCCTGGCAAGGCAGCTCCTGGACAGATTCGCCCAGGCTGGGGTGGACATCTACCTGCGAGACATCACCAGCGACATCCGTGTGCCCACCCTTGCGGCAATAGCAGACGATGTGCAGCTCAAGGACCCCACGCTGCTCACGACCGGCATGGGCACTCACACAAGCGCCAAGATAGCCCTTCTGCGGGCACTGACGGAGGTGGCTCAGAGCCGACTCACCCAGATTCACGGTGCAAGGGAGGATACCGCCACCGCCGACTTCCGCCGGCGAATCGGCTACGACCGCATGAAGAGGTTCAATCGGCACTGGTTTTTGGCGAGCTCCCAGGAGGACTTCGATCAGCTGGGATCTCTCGACAGCCCCGACTTCTCCGTGGATATCAGGCATATGATCTCCCAGGTGCAGGAGGCCGGGCTTGAGCGCGTTGTCGTGGTGGACCTGACCTCTCCAGAGATAGGAGTTCCCGTTGTGCGGGTTCTGGTTCCGGGACTTGAGATATCGGCAGTGGACTCCGAGCGGGTCGGCAGGCGGTGCCGCAATGCCAAGAGTGGTGGTATTCCTAGGCCCAAGCCTGCCGCTTGAGCAGGCCCAAGAGGTCCTTGAAGCGGAGTTCCGCCCGCCGGCCAGGCGGGGGGATCTGCTTGCAGCGGCTCGGCGGGGCGCGGATCTCATAGGCCTGATCGACGGCGTATTCTTCCAGGACTGCTCAGTCGCCCACAAGGAGATCCTCGATGCTCTTGGAATGGGGGTCAAGGTGGTTGGGGCCTCAAGCATGGGTGCGCTGCGGGCTGCCGAGATGGACCGCTACGGGATGGAAGGCATAGGCGAGATCTACCAGGCGTTTCGAACAGGCAGGCTGGTATCTGACGACGAGGTGGCACTCACCTTCGATCCGGTGACCTTTGTCCCCCTCTCAGAGCCTCTGGTCAACATCAGGCACAACCTGAGGCTGGCCCAGTCGTCGGGCTACATAGATCCCGAGGCTGCAGATGCACTGCTGCAAATCGCCCGCTCCCTGTACTTTCCCAGGCGTACCTACCAGGGCCTGCTGGCCATGGCCGAGAGCCAGGTCCCGGGATGGGAGAAATTTCGGGATTTCCTGGAAAGAGAGCCGGCAGACCTGAAGGCAGAGGATGCGCTCTTGGCATTGAAGCGACTGAGTGAGCTGGCGGGGCAGTCCTCTTGCCAGCCCTGAATCATGAGGCAAGTCCGGATAGATGGTTTACAAAGCGGGGGTGGTGGCATTGAGGATCAGGATCAGGGCGTTTGGCAGCTTTCGCCGATATCTGGGCAGGGAGATGGTTGTGGAGATAGCCGAGGGCTCAAGCGTCGAAGACCTGCTGCGTGAGCTCCCAGAAGAGGCCCGCCGCCTGGCCCTGGACGACTTTGGCTCGATCCGCGAGGATGTCAACCTTCTAAAAGGCGGCCAAAACGTGGAGCTTCTGGGCGGTCTTGGCCTGATGCTTCAGGATGGAGACGATCTGTCCATTCTCTCTGCGGCGGTGGGCGGATGAGCCATCATGACAGTCCCGGTCGCTACTCAAGGCAGCTTCCCCTGTGGGGGATCGAGGGCCAGGAGAGGCTCTCTCGTGCCACGGTCCTGGTGGCCGGAGCGGGTGGCCTGGGTTCAGCCTCCTCCTTCTACCTGGCCGCAGCCGGGGTGGGATGTCTGAGGATAGCAGATTCCGATACAGTCGAAGTGAGCAACCTCAACAGGCAGATTCTGCACCGCCAGGTGGGCAGTCTGAAGGTCGAGTCTGCGAGAGATACGCTGCAGGCGCTCAATCCAGAACTGCGGGTCGAGGCTTTCCCAAGTGCGATCGACAGCGACTCGGTATCGGGTCTCGTGCGGGGGGCAGATGCAATCGTGGACGCTCTTGACAACTTCGAGACCCGCTACCTGCTGAATTCGGCAAGCCTCAGGTCGGGCGTACCCCTGATGCACGGGGCCATATCCGGCTTCGACGGCCAGGCAACAACGCTGGTACCCGGCCGCACCCCATGTCTTCGCTGCTTGTTTCCGCGCTCGCCGCCGCCAGTCCGCCCCCCGGCCCTCGGGGCGACCTGCGGGGTAATCGGCTCGATCCAGGCCGGAGAGGTGCTCAAATACCTGACGGGAAAAGGAGAGCTGCTTGAGGGCAGGCTCTTGCTGTGGGACGGCCTCTTTGGGCGCATGGACGAGGTGACATGCGACAGGTCGCCAGTCTGCCCGGACTGCGCCACGGCAGATTGCCGCAAGCCTCTGTTATAAATACGTGCATGGCCGCTGAGATGGATCTATTTAGAGGAGCGCCACTTGGGCTTAAAGAGGATTGGATAAAATGGACGAGAACGCCCCGGCCGGAGACAAGAGGGTACTGCTTATGATGGGATGCCCCGAGGTTCCGGTGCAGATGAGCCTGGTCCTTTATATGGCCAGCCGGATGAACGCCAGCGGCTATCGGGTTGTTGTTGCCGGAACCAGTGCGGCCTTGAACCTTGCCCGGATATCGGACCCGGACCGCCATTACCTGAAGAAGCTGACCGATATAGACAGGATAATCGCCGATCTGGCCGAGAAGAAGCAGGACTTCGATTTAGCCTGCTCCTTCGCCCACAACGATGCTGGCATAACCTATGCCGCCACTGTGGCCGCGCTATCCGAGGCCCGGATATACGTCATAGTGTTCGGGAGAAATGCCGAGGAGCTGGCAGGGCAGATCGAGTTCGAATGCACGAGGATCGTGGAGAAGGCTGTTCACAACCCCATGGGCCTGAGAAAGAAGGTGGATGAGGTGTTCGGATGGGCTGCATCGAAGAGCTGAAGCCAGAGACGCTGCTGCAACGCATATCGTTCAAGGAAGCGAGGGAGTTCATCGAGAAAAACTCAGACGAGTATTACTACTTTCAGCCCGGATTTCAGCTATTCGGGGAGCACCTGGTGGGTGTTCCGCCACTGGCCGTCGGCATAAAGGAGGGATACGTCGTATTCCCCTATACCAAGCCCTGCCACGGCACGTTCGTCCTGCGGTACAAGGACGAGCGTGAGGCGGAGCGCGTGCGAAAGCTCGGCAAAGAAGAGGTTCTCAAGTCCATCAAGAAGGTGCGCCGATGAGGCTGGACGTTGCGGGGGCCGGCATCAATTGATGGTCAAGCTGAGGGCTTTTGCTGCATTCCGGGATCTGCTGGGCCGCGAATCGGTCCTGGAGCTTGGGGAAGGGGCCACTGTCTCAGACCTTCTCCTGCACCTCTGCAAGACCCGGCGGGGCTTTTTAGAGGCGGCCTATGACCAGGAAGGGTTGCTGCGGGACTACGTGATAATCATGCTCAACCGCAAGAGGCTCGATGGTCAGCAGGGGCTTGAGCAGCAGCTTCATGACGGCGATGAGTTTGCCATATTCCCGCCTGTGGCCGGAGGATGATAGCACGGTTCAAATCGGTCCGGTCCCCATCAGCCACGACTCGGCAGTGGCCGGCGCGGCATCTGCGGATATCGGGGCGGTGGTCACATTTACGGGAATTGTTCGGGCAGATCAGGGTGTTCAATCCCTGCTGGTTGAGGCATACCCGGAGGCCGCGGCCGAGGAGCTGGAGCGAATAGTGCAGGAGGCTGCCCTTCTTTTCGGAGCCAGTGTAGACGTGATCCACCGAACCGGCAAGCTTGCAGCAGGCGAGGCCATCGTGCTGATAACCAGCGCAGCAGCACACCGAAGAGAGGCTTTTTTAGCGTGCGAGTACACCATCGAGGAGCTGAAACGAAGGGCGCCTCTATGGAAGAAGGAGATGGGTTCTTTCGGGGATCGATGGGTGGGCAAATGAGCCGGTCCGCATCTAATGATCACGTAATTGTCCTGTGCACTGTGCCAGACGGTCAGGGTGGGGCCATGGCAGATTCCCTGGTAGAAGCGCGGCTGGCAGCCTGCGTCGGCATCCAGAAGGTCGTGTCGCACTATATCTGGCAGGGCCAGCTGTGCCGTGACGCAGAAGAGCAGCTGATCATAAAGACGAGACGGGACCGGGCAGAATCCCTGATCGCCCGTATAAAGGAGCTGCACCCCTACCAGGTCCCAGAGATAATCGTTTTGCCGGTCCAGGACGGCTACGCCCCCTACCTTCGATGGATAGACGAAAGCGTAGGCTAGGACGCAGCCAGTGCTTTTTGCGGGCCTTCTTCACCGAGCGAGAGCTTTTTTCCAAAGTCTCTGTCATTGCCATATCATGCTGACGGATTTCGCAACCGGTCAGCCATTCGCCACAGTTATATAACTCACTGCAAGACACCACGTCGTGGTATACCATGTCGTTGCAGATCGAGAAAATTCTTGCCAGAGAGATACTTGACTCACGGGGCAATCCCACTGTGGAGGTTGACGTCTATACTTGCTGCGGGTTTGGTCGGGCTGCTGTCCCATCCGGCGCCTCCACCGGGACTCACGAGGCCCTCGAGATGAGAGATGGCGGCGACCGCTACGGTGGCAAGGGCGTGCAAAACGCCATAAAGAACGTAAACGAGGTCATAGCTCCGGAGGTGCTGGGCAAAAACGCGATCGATCAGCGGGAGATCGACCTTCTCATGCTCGAGATGGACGGCACCCCCAACAAATCCAACCTGGGGGCCAATGCCATCTTAGGGGTCTCCTTGGGTGTGGCCAAGGCAGCAGCCTCCTCGCTGGGCATGCCGCTTTACCGATACCTTGGCGGGGTGTCGGCTACCAGGCTTCCAGTTCCAGCCCTAAACGTGCTCAACGGAGGCCAGCATGCCGGAAATGACCTGGCCATTCAGGAGTTCATGATCCTTCCGCGGGGGGCCAAGAACTTCACAGAGGGTCTGCGAATGGCTGCGGAGACATATCATGCGCTTGGCAAGATCCTGAAGGGAAAGTACGGCAGCGTAGCCACCAACGTCGGCTACGAAGGGGGATACGCACCGCCGCTGCAAAAGACCCAGGACGCCCTCGACGCCATAATGAGCGCTCTGGACATCACCGGATACTCCGAGGAGATAAGAATCGGCCTTGACGCCGCTGCCTCAAGCTTCTACCTGGATGGCGGATACTCGGTTGACGGAAACCGGCTCCAGCCAGGCGAGCTGATCGACTTCTACGAGCATCTGGTCAACACATATCCCATAATCTCCATCGAGGACCCATTCGAGGAGGAGGCCTTCGAGGATTTCGCTGCCCTGACCAGGAGACTTCCAGGCACCATCATCGTTGGCGACGACCTCTACGTCACCAATGTCAAGAGGCTTGAGAAGGGCATCAGGATGTGCTCGACAAACGCGCTGCTGCTAAAGCTCAACCAGATCGGCTCGGTGTCCGAGGCATTCGACGCCGCCACTCTGGCCTTCCGAAGCAGCTACAAGGTAATGGTCTCACACCGCTCGGCAGAGACCGAGGACTCCGCCCTGGCTGACGTGGCCGTATCCCTGGGCGCAGAGATGCTCAAGACCGGCGCTCCGGCCAGAAGCGAGCGCAATGCCAAGTACAACCAGCTGATGAGAATCGAGGAGGAGCTGGGCGCCGGAGCATCTTATCAGAAGATCTGAGGACAGGGATCAAGCCGGTCGGTCAAAATCCAGATCCCGGCTTCTTTCCACTTTTTGCCCATGTCTGCACATGATTTCTTCCGCGATTCATCACCGGATCGGCTGTCCGCCCTTTCGTCCGGCTGACATGGGGCCGCCCATTTTTTCCGGCAGATCCATATCCTTTCCCGATCAAAGGACTCTGCATAGGTGGTCGGATCGTATGGCGGATACCTGCATATTCTGCGAGATACTGGCCGGACGGGCCAAAGGCCGCATCGTGCATGAGGATGTCCATTCCGTTGCCTTGCTGGATATCAATCCTTTCTCCCCGGGCCATTGCCTGGTGATCCCACGGCGGCACGTCCAGTTCTGGCACGACCTGTCAGCCGAGGAGGCGGCCAGCCTGTTCCAAGTGGCACAGGAGACGGCCCGGAGGATCAAGCAGGCTTACCGGCCCGACTTCGTGGCGATGTACGCAAGGGGGAGGCGAATACCCCATACCCACATATTCCTGGTCCCAACTTTCGGCGGGGATCCGCTCGATCGTTTCTTCAATACCCTGGAAGGATTTCAGGAGCAAACGACACGTCTGGCAGATATCCGTTCCCAGAAGTCACTGGACGAGGCCTGGCAGCGGCTTGTCCAAAGCTAGGCAGCATAAGCCGCGGGGCTGCGGATTTTTCCCGTCTCCTCGTTTTTTTTGTTCCTCTCGAAAGATCTATTAGCGACAAGGGCAGTGGTTGCCCTCATGGAGTACAAGCTCAAACGCGGCTTTTCTGCCGATCCTGAAAGGATACTCTCCGCGATAAGGGAGGAGTTCCCTGTGGAGGTGTCCCGGCAGCAAGACCGGCTATCCCTCAGCTACGGAGCGCTGAGAAGGATCGAGGTATGGGTGGAGAACAAGAAGCTCAACGTCGTCACCGAGTCCGATCCTGGCGCCTCTGATGCTATTGTGCTGGATACAAACAAGAGGTTTCGGAATTTCCTTGAGAAGGCCACAGGATATTCTGCCAAGCAGCGCTTGCAGATGGCCAAGAAAGAGGTGCAGGGCCAGGATTAGGCCAGAGGGCACAAGCCCGATCTTCTGATCGCCCCACGTCTCTCTCCTTTCCCTCCCCTGGTGTCTTTAGAATGGCACCCGAAATCGCTTCACTTAGTATATGCTCAGCTTTCCGGCCACGAACAGCTCCAGCAGGCTTTCTGCATTTCCCAGCTCCTCATCTATTATGGCCTGGGCCTCCGATGCAACGCTGGCAGAATCCTCCCCGGACAGGTAAGCTGAGCTGACCAGCGGCCGGTCAAGCGGTGCGCCTATCCTCGATACCAGGGTTATGCAGGCCTCCGATACCCCTTCAAGCTTCGCTATCTCCTGTGCAGCTCTATGGGCCATCACGTTGTAGATCTTGCCCACATGGCTGACCGGATTCTTCCCGGCGATAGCCTCCATGGTCATGGGCCTCATCGGAGTGATCAGCCCCGATCCCCGGTTGCCCCTGCCTGTGGCACCGTCGTCTCCCATCTCGGCTGATGTGCCGGTGACCGTCAGAAACAGGTTGTCCCCGTGGTCTGCTGCGTTTACATGAACCTCAGACTCTCCGGCCAGAGCTGCCACCGCATCCCTGACCTTCTCCCTTGCCTCCTCATACTCCACCCGGGACCCGAGGACGCAGTCCACCATGGCTGCAGCCACCACCAGCTGAAGTCCCTCTCCCGACCTGACGGCCATGATCTTGCGGTCCTGGCCAACTCCGGAAATCCGGGCTATTGCTGGCTCGATACGGAGGACGAGGTCTTCGAGAGGGGAGAACGGCGCAAAGCCAACTCCGATGGATGTATCGTTGGCTCCTTTGCCGATCAGGCTGCGCAGCTCCGGAGCACCTTGCCTTGTACGGGGCTCCACCTGGAAGCGGGTGAGCTTGTCCACGGTCTTCCCGATGTGATCCGATGACGCCTCCACTATCTCCTGCTCGAGCGAGCTGCCGGAAAGGCCCGTGGCCCGTCCACCCACAACGACGCATGGCGGCTCCAAGATCTCCCCACCCCCGAAGCGGGGGGCGGACTGCCCGCCGATTATCAGCACCTTGTCCACGTTGTGGTGCATGATCTGGCCGAAGTCCTCCTGATATCGCCGGCATAATCGCCTGGATATGGCCTCGGATATCCCATCGGCAAGGGTATCCGGATGGCCCAATCCTTTTCGCTCCACCACTTCAAAGGGCACTGGCTGGTATTTGTGAAATGTTATCATGGCACCCACTCTTCGATCATTACATGCTGCGCCTCAGGATTAATATCCTTCCAGGGGGGAGGCTCGCCATCTGGCATTCGGCATTGGCGAAAGCGAAAAGATCTATATCAATAGCCTCATGACCCAGGGCTGATATGCGGCAATATGCGCTCCTTATTCGCAGATATGAGGTGGCCCGACCATGTCGATAGAAGAGGAGATCCGATCCCTGGAGGAGGAGATCCTCCATACCCAGAAGAACAAATCGACTGAGCACCACATAGGGCGGCTGAAGGCCAAGATAGCCCGTCTGCGGGAGGAGCAGGAGAAGCGCAGCGCTGCCAGGGGTCGCAAAGGTGCGGGGGTGCGAAAGGCCGGGGATGCAACAGTAGTGCTTGCAGGCCCCGTGGGTGCGGGCAAGTCCGCCCTTCTGAACCGTCTGACCGGGGCCAGGCCAGGCGACGATCCTTTCACCATGGAGACCGTGCCTGGCATACTGTCTCACCGCGGCGCAAAGATCCAGGTGCTGGACCTTCCGGATCTTCTGCTTGGCGGTGACTCGGTATCGGCCGCCAGGGATGCGGACCTGATCCTGCTGGTAACCGATCCGTTCCTGCAGGGCCTAGAGCCGTACACCGACCGATTGTACGCCAGCGGAGCCAGGCTGAACCAGCGCCCCCCGGAGGTGATAATCCGGCGGAGCAGCAAGGGGGGGATCGTGATCTCAAGCACGGTTGACCCTAGAATCGACCGGGGGTCCATAGAGGCTATCCTGCACGAGTACCGCATCCACAGCGCCGATGTCCTGATCAGAGAGACCTTGTCTCAGGACAGGTTCATTGATGCGCTGGAGTCCAACCGGCGCTATCTGAGGGCCATAAAAGTCGTGAACAAGATGGACCTGCTGGGTGGAGATGAGAGCGATCCGTATCTGCAAGACGCCCTCTTGATCTCCTGCACACAGGGCACCGGTCTTGATGGCCTCAAGGACCGGATCTTCTCAGAGCTTGAGCTGATGAGGATATTCATGAAGCCTCAGGGAGGCCAGGCAGATCTCAAGGATCCAATGATCCTTCGGCGAGGCGCAACGGTTGGCGATCTCTGCGATCGGATACACAAGGATTTCCGCGGCCGGTTCCGCTATGCTACGGTTTGGGGAAGCTCGGCCAAGCACGAGGGCCAGAGGGCTGGCCTGGACCACCTGCTGATGGACGGAGACATAATTACTATAGTTATACAAAAATAATTTTGTCGTCTCTATGGTCCCGAAAACCCGGCTCATGCCATACCTCAACCTTGGCCGGCCTGATGGAGGAGGTGGCCTGATTAGGCCGGCAGAGGCTTGTTTGCTCCAACCTCTTTCAACAGGCATGGGTTTATATCCGTGAAAACCGTTCGGGATGACTATGAGTGAGTCAACGATCGCTCCAGATCAGGACACGATCTTAGAGACCATCAACAAGAGGATTTCGGCTCTAGAAAACGAGAACAGGGCCCTGGCTGAGGAAGCGGAGACCCTCAAGATAGAACGCGAGGAGGCCAGAGCCAAGCTCTTCGAGTCTTTGATCTCCAACAAGAAATACCTCCGGGAGGTGGAGCGGCTCAAGAAGGAGAATGCCCTTTTGCGGAGGATGCCCCTGTTCTTGGCAACCGTGGTGGAGATAGGCGAAGATTATGTCATGTTGCGGCAGCACGGAAACAATCAGGAGTTCATAACCTCTGCACCGCCGGAAATAATGCAAAAGCTTGAGCCTAATACCCGGGTGGCAATCAACAATTCCCTCACAATCGTCAGGATACTGGAGCGGTCGGTTGACGTCAGGGCCAAGACAATGGAGCTGATCGAGGCCCCATCCCTCACCTACGACGACGTGGGTGGATTGGACGAGCAGGTCCAGGAGATCCGGGAGACGGTTGAGCTGCCCTTGACAAAGCCCGAGCTCTTCACAGATATCGGCATCGAGCCGCCCCGTGGAGTCCTGCTGTACGGTCTGCCCGGAACCGGCAAGACCCTGCTGGCAAAGGCGGTTGCTCACCACTCCATGGCCACCTTTATCCACATGTCTGGCTCGGAGCTTGTCCACAAGTTCATAGGCGAGGGGGCTCAGTTGGTGCGGGATATATTCCAGATGGCCAGGGAGAAGGCCCCGTCGATCGTATTCATAGATGAGATCGACGCTGTCGGCAGCATCCGGACCCATGACGGCACCACTGGGAGCGCCGAGGTCAACCGGACCATGATGCAGCTGTTGGCTGAGATGGACGGATTTAGGGAGCGCGGAGATATCAAGATCATAGCCGCCACGAACCGAATCGACATACTGGACCCAGCTTTACTGCGTCCGGGCAGGTTCGACCGGATCATCGAGATCCCCATGCCAAATGAGGAGGCCAGGCTCAAGATCCTGCAGATTCATGCCAAGAACATGAAGCTGGCCGGTGAGGTAAGCCTGGAGGAGATGGCCGGGGCCACCGACGGTGCCAGCGGAGCCGAGCTGAAGGCGATCTCTGTTGAAGCTGGCATGAACGCCATCCGCAAGGGCGCAGCCCAGGTGACCAAGGAGGACTTCGAAAACGCCATCTGCAAAGTCCTGGGCGACGAAGAGGACCGCACGGACGAGTCTTTGCGCATGTTCAGCTGAAGGCTGGCTCTTTTACTGGGGGCAGGCCATGTCGGCCACCCCTCCTCTATTTGTCAGACCGCCCTTTGGCATGCTCGTATTCATGTCGGCTTGATCGCTATCTTCCGCATAGCTACTCTTCTTTGGCATGCCCATAACTTCTGTCCGGCGCCTGTGGGAGAGATCTATTTCCGCAGTCCTGCACCGGCTTGTTCGTCATCTGCCAAGCTCCCCTGTAACGGGGCCTTTTGGGAGATAAAGCCGGAAAACGCCGCCATGGATGGCCAAAAAAATCGCTCTCTTTCCAGCTTGCGGATTTTTCAGGATCAGAGCATATGCATATTGGCAGCGGCCGCAGGCATTCCATCACGATTGGCAAAGCGTGATATCCAGGGCATCGGGACTTCTGACGACAGATCGATAGAATGACGCTTGCATGTCAGATCGTCCAAATTCGGAAATAAAAATGAGCCGTAAGCCCAGGGGAGAGCTGTTCCCTGAGCTTTCGGGCCAAAACGTGGGTGGTTTTTTAATTCTCACAGACAGGGCAGCCAGTCGACGCTGATGGCACCGCAGGTTGAGTTGCCCCACAGCTGGATGAACTTCTCGATCGAGAAGACACCAGTGAGATCCTCAACAGACCTGCCGTACTCGATGTGGCGTCCCTTGACGAGTGGCGAAGGCTCGGGGTCCCGAGACATCCATCCGATGTGAGCGACACCAATGACCTGGGCGTTTAGGTTTGCCTCGAGGACTCCGGTACAGCAGGCTTCATACTGTCTCTCAAGGAATCTGTCATTGCCAAACATGAATCCGTACAGCCTGGTCTTGACCTCGGTCTTCTTCTGGAGGTGCTCTGCATGGGTGTACATCTCGGTCAGCACGGCGCCGATCCTGTAGTTCTGGACGCAGAGCTTCTCGATCCACTTCTGGTCGTAGGTTCCGGTCTGGTAGGAGACTGGCATGTACTCAAACTCAGCTTCCTTTGTGAAGTTGATGTAATCCATCTCCGGCTCGCCGGTTGGGAATGGACACGTCCATAAGGGAGCTTTCTCGTCCATCGGGTACATGAGTTGCCTCTCAGCCTCGAGCTCCATCCTCTGGGTAATCACGTTACCGGACCCGGATTCCTTCTCCACCAGCTTTGCACCGTTGAATCCGTGCTGGGTGGATATGATTACCTCCACATTCTTGTATCCTACACCCTTTATATTCGCCTTCTCATACATATAGTTGGCACCGCAAGCCGCCCCGACAAGGCTGAATATAAATAAGGCTATCAGTATCTTCTCTCGAATGCACTATCCCTCCTGAAAACGTCTTCTCTATAAGTGAGCAATCTACACTGATTAATACGATAAAAGACTTTCTGAGCAACAGGCAGAAAGGACAGTCGAGTACCTCGCTAACATCGATGCTTATGGCTCAGCCGGCGATAGTCGGCCCATGCAGAGCTTCGCGATGCTGGAGAACTCCTTCATTTGAGATATCGGTGATACCAGGATCGAGCACGATCGCCATCGACCAGACGATGACTTTTCCGGTTGATCGCGCATTCGATAAATTTATCTATATATACTATAAAAGATACATAGGTATAAGAAAAAAGCTTCTTGGCAGGATCATGGCTATTAAGGCAGGACGAGAGGATTCTATTTTGGAGGCCGGTTACTTAAGGGTCGGAGGGCCTATCGATGAAGAAGGCTCAAGATATACGATGCGGTTTCTGACCGAAGAGGATCTCCAAAGCGTCGTAAGATTGCAGGAAATCGTCCTCTATGATCTTAAGGATCCTGAATTGTACCACCCTTCGACGCAAGAAGACTTCTTGAGATACCTCCGCAATGGGTATTCGATCGGAGTTGCAGTCGATGGTGGTCTTATCGGCTATGGCATCATTTATCTGCCCGAAGACGAGAATGAGAACCTCGGATTGGATATCGGAATGCCTGACGAAGATCTGCAATATGTGGTCCATTTCCAATCTTCTGTTATACATCCCGATTACAGGGGAAACTCATTTCAGACGAAGATAATCGGCAATCTTTTCGATATCATTCACGACATCGGCCGTTATCACCTCTTATGCACGATATCGCCAAAGAACTACTACAGCCTGAGCAACACCCTCAGATCGGGATTCGTTATCAAGGAAATAAAGGAAAAGTTCGGCGGGCTTCTCAGGTGCATACTTTACAAAGATCTCCGCCCCGGTGAGGGCCAAACTTGGCAGGATATAACGATTATCAGAAGCTCGGATATCGAAGGACAAAGAAAGTTATTGGGCGACGGTTACGTGGGTTTTGATGTATCAAGAGGGCGAAACGAGTTCTTTATCCATTACGGGAAAAGCAAGGCTGAAGGCTAGCGATATCCATCTGCTACCGACGCCTTTGAGGGGAGTCGTCTCCTTTCGTGTTGCCTCCTCCAGTGTCTCGATAACGCTTTGAAATGCTCTCTGCCAAATCTGTCTCACTTCGTAACCTGATTGGTCTTCTCTATAATCTCCGATTTCGCCTTTTATCGGTCTCCACCCGGCAGAGCTTTCGCTAAGCCCGGGGATATCGCTGGGATCCTTTATCCAGGCGCACGGTTCTCAAGGACTATCATCCCCTCATCTCCTCGGCCAATCTACCTGACTTGGGGTCCATGGCATCCCTCAGTCCGTCTCCCAGAAGGTTGAAGGCCAGAACCGTGATCATGATGCCCATTCCCGGGACGACCACAAGGTACGGTGCGTAGAACATAAAACCCCTATTATCGCTTAGCATAGATCCCCATTCAGCAGCAGGCGGCTGGGCTCCCAGCCCAAGAAATCCAAGGCCTGCCATCGAGAGTATCGCTCCGCCCATGTTCAGTGTGGCCAGCAGCACCACCGGAGAGATCACGTTTGGCAGGATGTGCCTGAATATCACATAGGTGTCGGATGCGCCAAGGCATCTGGCCGCATCGACGAACTCCATCTCCCTGAGCTGAAGCGTCATGCCGCGGATTATGCGGGCGTAGCCTGTCCAGCCGGTTATGCTCATGGCTATTACGGCGTTGAGGATCCCCGGGCCCAGCATGCCGATGATGGCCAGCGTGAGGAGCAGTCCGGGAAAGGAGCTCTTGATGTCCACCAGCCTCATGAGAAGGCTGTCAACCAGGCCGCCCTTGAAGCCGGATACCAGCCCGACGGTGGTGCCGACGGTGAGAGTGGTTATCACGATTATGGACGGCATGAGCAGGGAGAGCCTGGCCCCGAATATCATGCGGGAGAGGATGTCTCTTCCGAACTTGTCGGTGCCAAGCGGATGATCCCAGCATGGCCACAGCATCCTCCGTTCAACCTGGATGTCGTCAGGATCGTAGGGCGCAAGGAAGGGAGCGAGGATCGCAACCGTTATGAGCACTGATAAGATGGCCAGGCCTGTCAAGGCCAGAGGATCCCTCACAAGCTCATGGAGGGACTGTCTCCAGTAGCTCATCGACAGATCCTCTGGTCTGCCGGCGGCCTGGCAGCGGCGGCCCCTCAGGATCGATGCCGCATCTCTTTTCATCTGCCGAATCGTCATTTGCATGCCTTTCGGACCGGAATTGGGAGTCATCTCCATCCGTTTTTCTGCAGATCTCGAGTTTACCGGTACTCTATTCGCGGGTCGAGCAGGGTGTAGGATATGTCCGTTATCAGCGTCACAATCACGAAGAGCGCCATGAAGATCAGGGTAAATCCCATGATCATGGGGTAGTCGCGGGCGTTGATCGAGGCCAAGAAGAGGCTGCCGTTTCCAGGCCAGGAGAATATGGTCTCGATTATGACCGAGCCGGTCAGTATGTGGCCGAAGAATAGGCCGACCATGGTGACAACCGGATTTAAGGCGTTTCGCAGTGCGTGCTTGGATATAACGATGAACTCGCCCAGCCCTTTGGCCCGTGCGGTGACGATGTACTCCTGTCCGAGTGTCTCCAGCATGCTCGTCCTGGTTAGCCGCATCAGGCTGCCGGTCATGGAGGTGCCCATGGCGACGGCGGGCAGCACCAGGTGCCACAGGTTGTCCTTCCAGCCCCAGCCGTAGCCGTAGAGGGGGAACAGGTCGTATTTGAAGGCAAAGAACCACATGAGCATCAGTGCCAGCCAGAAGGTGGGCATGGAGATCTCCAGCAATACGTATATCCTGCAGAGATGATCGATTATCGTGTTCTTCTTGACTGCGGATATGACCCCGAGTGGGATGGATATGCAAAGCGCGATCATGATCCCTGCCAGGTTCAGAACCAGTGTTGGAACCAGGTGGTCTGTGAACTCCCGAAGAACGGGCCTATGTGAGGAGAACGAACGGCCCAGGTCGCCGTGCAGTGCGTTTTTCAGCCATTTGAGGTACTGCACATGGACGGGGTCGTTGAGGCCGTAGTGCTCGTTTATGGCATCTATCATCTCCTGGGTTGCATACATTCCCATTGCCGAGGCCTCGGCGTCTGCCATCATCTCTCCGATGTCTCCGGGCGAGAGGAAGACCAGGCCGAATGTGATCATGGAGCCGCAGAGCAGTACGGGGACCATGATGGCCAGGCGCCTGAGGATATACCCTCGCATCATCCGGATGCACCACCAGGTTGTGCAGGAGACGCAACCGGCGTGCGGAGTGTTGGGGGGCAGTCGGGATTCATCATGTTGTTACATTATATCATTTGATGCTCTCTTATCGCTGCAGGATCCGGCTGTATTATCAAACATTGGGTATTTATGTTATATGCACCCTGCTTTATCATCAGCCTATTATGCCCTTGCTTGGTAGCTTAATTACTACAGTTAGTGATCTTATAGTATTTAAACTGTGCCTTCAAGTATTAATTTTTGCTATTATCTATTGACAACAAACCATATCAACGTACGTGTGGTGCACAATAAACTTATTAATAATAAAAAAATAAAAATAAAATAATAACAATGACAAAACAATGACAATAATAATGATATCAATATTAATAATAAACCGGCGTCATCGGCAGAGTTCCGAACGGTCTGTAATTCAAATCGCCCTGTGGTCCCGCTTCTCACGGCATCCGCCGATATCGCACCCCACAGCAGCGGGCACGGAGTCGCCGTTCGACCGATCCGAGCTGGCAGGATTCGATCGGGCGGCATGGGCTGGATGGTCTCGAATCCAAATCCTCTCTATGTCTGTTTGGCAATTAGGTGCGAGAGCTTAATATTTGCTGCCAAGCTCTTTCGAGGTTGCCCTCGGCTTTCAGCTTATCGGCCAGTGAACTTGCCTCTTGTTCAACTTCATCCTCCGCCGTAAACTGCCAGTCTGAGACCCCTTGCGAAAAACTTGCGGGACTACACAATGTCCTCCAAGAAACCGAAAATAATTTTAGTTATTAGTGATCAATTAAGGATAAGGAGGGATATATCATATGAAAAGTTATATACTTCTTGGCGTTTTACTTGCCACGCTGATAGGAACTGGCCTTGCTCAGAATGCAACAACAGGCGATGTTGATGCTTTTAAACAAGCCCTTGAAAATGACGGATTTACTGTACAACAAGGCGCTATTGGTTTCTTGGATCTGATTAAGTTATATGATACAGGAGTGTTGCCTTCAGCATTAGGAAACAACCCCAGCACAAAATATTTAACGTATTTTGTTCCACCAGCACCTGGTTATGAGGTGCCTGAAGTGTTTGCCAGAATAGCTGCAGCGCTTGGAAGAGGCACGAACGTATCCGCCTTTTGGAATATTCGTCCGGACGAAGCCGTTGTTTTCGTAGGAAGAACACCGCCGGAGTGCAGATACTTCAGTTACGATCACTATTTGCTGTCCAGGACATATGGAAATGAAACTCGATGGATCTTTGCCAATATAGCAGATACGGTAAACAACTT
Organism: Methanosaeta sp. PtaB.Bin039; assembly: GCA_002067795.1. Lineage (GTDB taxonomy): Archaea > Halobacteriota > Methanosarcinia > Methanotrichales > Methanotrichaceae > MVQI01. The sequence continues at coordinate 9,350 of MVQI01000072.1, read as the reverse complement.
GGTCATCAATACAACAGGAACGCCTAATGGATTGCCTGGAAATCCGTTCAATCAGACCACTGTGATAGTCGCTACAGCCGACAGGGGCATAGATCAACGCATCCGCGCTGCTGCCCTATCGGCGGGATATTCAGGCGATGCATTTAACACCCAGGTGCTTCCCTCCGCCATATTGAACATTGGAGTAGAGAATAACTCCGATACGTTCCTAATGGTGATTCGTCCTGCTCTATACAAGGATAAGCAGGCTGGCGATGAATACCTAAATAATACGCCTGCGGTTCTTCTCCGGATTACTCCCAACCAAACTACGAAGCTAGATCCATATAGTTATCCAGAGATAAGGGTCCGCGGAACGGGCAGAACAGAGTTCGACCTTATGGATGATCTCGCAGATCTAAGGAATGCGATTTTCAATAAATACAGCGGATTGAATGCCATAGAGCTTCAAACCAGCAGAACCGTCACGGAAGGGAGCGATGGCATTCAGAGAGGAATCGATGTTATAGGCCCCGACAGCGATGCCTGCTATCTGTGGGGAGCAAACCAAACTGCCTCGATGCCGACACCGCCTTTCCCCGATCTCTCGAAGTATTATCCGTTCCTGCAATATCCGAGAATCACTTTGGGTAATGATACCAATGAATTCATGATCGTCTACGGCGTCAACCATGTAGCCACAGGAAAGGCGACATACTCGAACTTCGCCATCTATGGAGCAGATGGATGGAATGGCGTTGGAGTCGTCACCGATCAGGATTTCAATGATACTGCTGAGGCTTACCTTCCTGAAAATCCCAATGCGAAGTATCTCTATGTCTACAAGATCGCAAGGAATTGTAATGGCGATCCGCACTGCTTCGAGCTTCCCACCGGTCCTGGAGGCTATGGCATAGGTCTCGATCAGCAGCTTTTCATCGGATGGAGGATATATCTGGAAAAAGCCACAAAGACTGGGCCTGCCTACACCGAAATTGTATATGATCGGGCCATAAAGTTCAGCCCAAAGGAGTAAGTTAAAAGGGGAAAAGAGAGCTGGGATATTAAGACAAAATCCCAGCTCCGGCTAGCATATAGCCTTAAATCCATTTCTATATTTTTAGAAACCTTCAAAGCCGAAGATGCACTCATAATAGGGGCACGATCCCATCCTCCACGAGGACTCAGGCGATATGGTCGAGTACGTGGCCCAGCGCCTGCCGCAGACGTCCAGCGAAGCCACCATCCTGCCGTACTCGCCTGCGATCGTGGATGTATTCACCACCCGCTTTCATCCACACGCTGGTATCCAGCATTGATCATCCAGCTATCCATGCTCTCCCCAATAGGAATAGCTGAGTTCGCTGTCTCCACAATGGATCTCAATACCCCACCTGTGATCCGAGGAATATACTTTGCGTCTCCCTTGGATTGATGGTTATGTTGAACTTGCCGTGTATGCGTTGCTCACTGAGGAGATACCCCTCTGAATCCAAATCAGCCTGGATATTTTCGCCATATTGAGTGTGCGCCCTTATGCTCGAGATTGTCGGATTCACCCGAGTGTCATACCGCCATGAGAAGAAGATACGATCCATCCACCGATATCTGCGGTTTCGTGTCTTTAATTGTGAAGCTCCACCCACTCTAAGCAGTCAGGATCCCGATTATCGCATGGCGGATTCTGCTCAACCTCATTTATTACAACCTGAGCGGAGGCGGTGGGAGACAGCATTAGCGCAAAGAGATGAAGTGTGCCCCTACTACAATTCATGCTATCGCCTTAAGTTCACCAAACGTTTGCCATGCGATCTTCAGCCATTGGCTCTTCTCAGCGATCATCACTCTCACAGTCTTTTTCATCAAAATTGACGGAACTGATGTAAAAACCTTTGTCTCCTGACTGGAATGAAAATGAGGTGGAAGTCGTGCTCCCCGGAATCATGATAATCCTCTGTGATATCCTGGCCGACAGTCCTGAGCAGAATAGAACCGCCTCCAGCATCCAGGTCGGCCGGATACGTGCCATGCAAGATCTGCACTTTGCCATAGGATTTCAGTAGCGCAAAAAACTGAAAGCCGCAAGCCTCGGAGGAGAACCGTCTCCGAAGGCTCACGTCTCCAAACGGCGGGGGGTGAGTTTTCTCCGATCTTTACATGCAGGGCAGCCAGTCGACGCTTATCGCACCGCAGGTGGAGTTGCCCCAGAGCTGGATGAACTTCTCGATTGAGAAGACACCAGTGAGGTCCTCAACTGACCGGCCGTACTCGATGTGGCGTCCCTTGACCAGAGCCGAAGGCATTGGGTCTCTGGACATCCATCCTATGTGGGCGACACCGATAACCTGGGCGTTTAAGTTGGCCTCGAGGACACCCGTGCAGCATGCTTTATCCAGAGGTATTAGATTATTGGTTCCAATTTCCGGCAGTATCTCATCAGTTGGTCCCCATGCAAATCCATACAACCTCGTCTTTACCTCAGTCTTCTTCTGGAGGTGCTCTGCGTGGGTGTACATCTCAGTCAGGACAGCACCAATTCTGTAGTTCTGGACGCAGAGCTTCTCGATCCACTTCTGGTCGTAGGTGCCGGTCTGGTATGAGACTGGCATATACTCGAACTCAGCCTCCTTGGTGAAGTTGATGTAATCCATCCTGTTGTATCCTGATGGGTACTGACATCTCCAATCATTGTAGTAATTCCCTTGCGCGTCGAAATAAGCTCCTCCCCACAAGTAATCTCCGCGGAGTTGTCGCTCTGCTTCAAGTTCTGTCTTCTCAATGATCACGTTACCGGAGCCTGATTCCTTCTCAACTAGCTTTGCACCGGAGTATCCGTGCTGTGTGGAAATGATCATCTCCACATTCTTATATCCTACGCCATTTATATTTGCCTTCTCATACATGTAGTTTGCAGCGCAGGCTGCACCTATGAGGCTGAATATCAAAAGGGCTATCATTAGCTTGCCTCGGATGTATTTCCCTCCTGCAAATTCATTCGAGATGCAATACTACAGCAATTAATATGATAAAAGCATTCTCATGAAGATTGCCATAATCCTTATTTTCGTGGACCTGGTGTCTGATGCTAGACAAAATCGACTTCGTTAGCCATCATCGAAGGCTCAGCCTCTCGGTCGCGCATGCCCTGAAATGCCGCGGCCTCTAATGCTACGGATTCTTCGCCGTACATGATTAATCTCATAAAGGCAAAGAACCACGTGAGCATCAGCGCCAGCCAGAAGGTGGGCATGGAGATCTCCAGCAATACGCATATCCTGCAGAAATTGATCGATTATCGTGTTCTTCTTGACTGCGGAGATGATCCCGAGTGGGATGGATATGCAAAGCGCGATCATGATCCCAGCCAGGTCCAGAACCAGTGTTGGAATCAGGTGGTCTGTGAACTCCCGAAGAACAGGCCCATGTGAGGAGAACGAACGGCCCAGGTCGCCCGTGCAGGGCGTTTTTCAGCCATTTGAGGTGCTGCACACGGACTGGGTCGTTGAGGCGGCAGTGCTCGTCTATGGCCTCCATCCTCTCCTGGGTTGCCATCATTTCCATTGCGAGGCCTCGGCGTCTGCCGTCATCTCTCCGATGTCGCCGGGTGAGAGGAAGGGCATGCTCCGAAGGTGTCATGGAGCCTCAGAGCAGTACGGGGACCATGATAGCCAGGCGTCTTAAGATTCACTCTCGCATCATCTGGGCATGCCACCCAGCACGTACGTGAGGCATCCATGGTTCCTGGCACGAAGGATCTGTAGAGTGTTCATTGTGCTGTCATATCATGGCCGTGGATATTCTCTTGGCGTTGCAGGATCTGAATTTTCTGGTTGATTTTGATCATTTAAAACAATCTCTAAAATCTTAGCCTGATGTCTTCGCAGCAGATAGGGCGGTCAGTTCTTAGAAGAGTCCCATTATGTGGAACCGAAGTACAAATTCTCCTATAATCGGCCGGGGTATGCATAGTCTTCGCAGTGAAGGGTGGCAAAAGGATATATTGTTTGAGATGGAAACGGCTCGACTCAAATGAATGCAGTCGAGAGGCCCTGGGGAAAGAAGGAATTGATCTCCGAAATTGGAGCTTATAAAATATATAAAATAATTGTAGATCCAAACCACAGGACTTCTCTGCATTTTCACACATCCAAAAATGAGATCATCATATACTTATCGGGAGACCTTTCGGATTGCGTATTGAACATCCCGGCTGGGACTGTTCACAGGATTAATGGGCCTGCATTGTTAATAGAAATCTCAAATGGAGAAGAAAGCGATGTAACTCGTCTTGAAGACGATTACGCCAGAAAGTGAGGTCCCTACCTGAATTTATTTTAAGTCTTTTAACATATCGATATAGTCGTTTCCAAAGCATTTTTTTGCCTCCTCACAATCGCCGCATACCTCGCTTAAAACTGTCCCGCTTTCCCAATAGTCGCTAAATACATCATCAAACATCCTCTTGAATTCCTCGTACCCCTTGCTATCACTTCTTATTGTTATCAGTGGATTTGTATGTCCAGAGATTTGAGGCAATGGGAAATCCTTATTTCTCTTATCATACGTATACCACCCTATATTTATCAGCTGATCGTCGAATCTTCTGCCTCTGAGGGACGCATTGTTATTATAGAATTTTATATTTATGTTTTGGTAATTTTCAAAGTCTTGGATGAGGTCGATTATCTGGCCGCAGATCTTCTTTTTTTGTCTTTCCGATATCGACGATCGTGGATCGTGTATGAGCAATCTTATATTCGCGCCAATTTTTTTTAAACCAATCAGGATATCTGCGACATTCTTGGAGCTGTATTCGATCATATCGCAGCTCTTCGGCTTATTTAAAAAGATAAACTCGATCAAATCCTTGTTCGCTGCAGACTGACATGGATAAATATTATATGAAGTTGGTATAGACCATCTGATACTGATCAAATATTCTCCCATCAATCCAATATAGATAAAGACCATGGCGACACCCGCCAATGCCGATTCCTCTGCTGTTAGGAATTCGAGCAAAGCAGGACTAAATAAGAATAATGTGATACTGCTAATTATAAATATGCCGGTAATTTTGCCGAATTCTTTTATATATGTTGTTTTTATTTTCTCAAATAAGTACATTGGCATATTTCCCACTTTTAGGTCGTTCGTACTTAAATTTATTTAATCATCTGCTATCCATAGCGTCCTAATCGACTGAGGCCGTAGTAGGTGATCAGGATCTCGCTGCTTAAGGGCTTCTTCGGATTACACGAAGAATGCCTGAAATCCTATGCGTAATAAAAAAGGAGATTTGTCAAGAGCTTCTATTATGAGGTACCCGGCAAACCGTGGGGCTCTTGATCAGCTAGATCAACATTTATTCCTCTATCCAGCATTCCTCCAGCCTGTCCGAACCTTCTCCAGATCCGAATTCGTATCCCTTTACGTTTGAGTTCATTACGGCATAATTCTTTCTATATACCAGTGGGATGACACCCGCATCGGCATACAGAATCTCACAGATCTGACAGCAATAACTCTGTACATCATCCTCATTGTCTGCCAACTGCGTGGTCCGAATCAGATCCCTAAACGACCTTTCCTTATTTTCATATGCATTTATATATTCGTTATCTCTGCCGAACCTGTCTGCCAGGGACTGAGTCATAGATCGATATGGTGAGAAGCTCCAAGTGGGGCATAGATCGAAATCACCTTTATTCCTCGCCTCAATCCAAGCTCCTAAATCCATGTCATGAATGACCAGGCTCACACCTACCTTTTCTAGTTGTGATTTCAATAATAATGCTAAGTCCCTTTCGTGAATGCGGTCGGAGCTGCATATGATGATGTCCATCTGAAGCGGCTTGCCATTCTTGTCCAATACCCCATCGCTGTCCGTGTCGATCCAGCCAGCTTCCTGATACAACTTTCTTGCCTTATCGATGTCGTAGTAATAGCCCTTGCGGCAGCATTCGGGAAATCCTGGCAGCTGCGGCGATAGGTACATGGAATCTTTAGCAGGAACTGCGTAGCCATTAAACGCTCCTCTTGCGATCGCTTCCCTGTCTATGGAATAGCATAATCCTTCTCTTAGCTTAATGCCGTCTATACCATTGAACGGTTCCTTCCACCAGGACGTAGCAAGAATATACATCATTGTGTCCTGGGCCGATCTGATGGTGATCCATCGATTTTTTTCAAGCTTGGGAAGGGAATCCAGTGGCGCATTCCAATACCTATAGATCAGATCGATATCCCCGGACTCAAGTGCTATCACCCTGGCCTGAGGATCGGAAATCACTTTAAAGATGAGCTTGTCCAGTCTCGGTTTGTGGAAATCCAAATCTTCATACCACGATGATCTCTTCTTCAAAACTACTTTTTCTTTTTGAATCGATTCATCTTCATCGACATAGTAGGGTCCCAGTCCATTATATCGCTTCTCATGCCTAAGTGTCCCATTTATATCCCAGGCAGGATCGACATCGAGCGGATTTATAAAGTAACCAATATATCTTTGTCCTGCAAAATCAAAAGGTAACTCCAACCACCCTTTTTTAAATCTCACTTCCAGGGTCCTTTCGTCGATAGCTGCTGATGTCTCGTAGTTGGCGAATAGTGGCTGCCTTCCAAGCTCAACACTCCACCCGTTGGTGATGATCCGATCCAGATTGAATTTTACTATGGACGCATTCAATTCTGTTCCATCTGGAAATTTAACTCCATCTCTCAATTTAAATGTCAGAGTATCGTGGGTATCTGAAACGCTATATGAGCTGGCAAGCCAGGGTATTACATTGCCTTTGCCATCCAATTCTATCAATGGTGATAAATGCGTATACCTGTGCTGTCCGACACAAATTCCTCCATCCTCAAATCGAGTATTTGACTTTGTAGGATCTGTTCCGAATCTTTCACCTGGAAAGTCCTTCAATGTCTGGATTCCCACGGTCATTACGCTCTCCGATTCAAAGGATGCGGAGGCGACATTCGGTCCTGCACAAAGAAGTGCAGCTATCAGCCATATGGTGGCTATGTTTGCCAACTCTCTTTTTGTCAGCATCATTACAGCCTCAAGCATCATATTTACTTAATTTATTTATATATATTATTAACTAATATTCCGTTATTCATTAATTTACACAATCCAACATCTTTGATACCCTCTTCGGATAATACCCCAAAATATTAAATCATTTCATGCGATTAGCTGTCTGCATGTCAGATTGTGCTTTGTGGAGTCATTTTTGAAAAAATATGGTATGTTTTTATTGCGCTCACGAGGTTCTCCTCTTACACCCTATCGTTCTATCCAGCACTCTTCCAACCGATCCAGGAATTCTGTTGCCCCGAACTGGAATCCCTTAACTTTCTTGTTCATCACTGCGAACTCCTTCTGGTAAACCAGTGGAACGACTCCTGCATCATCGTGGAGAATCTCGCAAGCTTGACAGACATATCCCCTTTGATCCTCCGCGTTTGTTGTGGATCTGGCTCTATCTACAATGGACTTCAGGCTCACACTCTGGCTTTCATAGTAGTTCTTAATAGAAAATGAGCTCTGCAAACTGAAGTCGTTTGCCAGCTGCGTGACCAGAGAATTAACTCTGGGGAAGCTCCAGGCGAAGATAAGGTCGTAGTTTTCTTTCTTCTTTTCATCTTTGTATGCACCCAACTCAAGATCTTGGATCTGGATATCTACTCCCAGTTTCTTGAGTTGTGTCTGGATTACTAATGCAGTATCCCTTTGCCAGGAGAAGTCCAGAGAATCCGAGGATGTTATCAACAATCTGAGCCGCAGGGGGCGACCGTCTTTGTCAAGAATTCCATCTCCATCCGTGTCGTTCCATCCTGCATCCTCGAAGAGCTGCCTTGCCTTATCCAGATCCTGATCGTATCCTCTGAGGCAGCAATCGGGGAATCCCGGCAAGAGCGGAGAGAGGAACATGGAATCTGTGGCAGGAACTGCATAGCCATAAAACGCCCCTCTGACGATTTCATCTCTGCCCAGAGCATAGCTTATGCCCTTTCGGAGCTTGATCCCATCAGTGCCTTTGAACGGCTCCTTCCACCAGGAAGTAGCAAGGATGTACATCATTGTATCTGGCCGCGAATCTACAAAGACATTTGAGTTCTTCTCGAGATCTTTCAGGGATTCAAAAGGCGGATTCCAGTAACGATAGATGTAGTCGATATCCCCTTTGTTCAGAGCCTGGACTCTGGTCTGCGGATCGGCGATCACAGTGAAGGTAATCCTATCCATCTCAGGCTTATGAAAGTCCAGATCATCGTACCAGGAGCCTCTCTTCTTCAGGACTATCTTCTGATTTGGAACAGACTCGTCTTCATCGACATAATAGGGCCCAAGTCCATTGTACTTCTCCCTTGGATTCCAGGTCCCCCTGATATCCCAAACAGGATCAACATCTTCAGGGCTAATGACGTATCCTATAGTCCACAAGCTAGCAAACTCCTGCAGCATTGTAGGCCAGCCTTGAGAGAACCGGATTCTTATTGTTCTATCATCGAGCGCTTCTGTCGAGTCATAGTTCACAAAGAGGGGATTTGCTCCCCTAGTCCCATTGCTTCCGAGGGCGTCCTTCCATCCGTAGGTTATTATGCGATCCAGATTATACTTAGCTACGGAGGCGTTGAACTCCTTTCCATCCGCGAACTTGATCCCATCTCTCAAGTGAAATGTTATCGTTCTGCAGTCGTCAGAAACCTCGTACGATTCTGCCAACCAGGGTATCACCTTTCCATCGCCATCCAGAGTAATAAGCTGGGCCAAATTTGTATATCTATGATATCTGCACTGGCCTCCTGAATCTGGAAACCGGCTATCGGAGAGTGTAGGATCTCGTCCATATTCCATGCTCAGTGATTTAACAGTCCCTATGCCGATGTTCAGAGTGTTATCCTCTCCCATATCGGCCCCGGTTCCAGCGCCTAAGAGGGTGGCTGCAAGCAACAGCAGCGCCGCGATGCCTGCTGCCCTGACTGATATAATGGGATTCATATGGCTCGTTTGATCCAGGCCAGCCGAGGTCCTGCAAAGGCCTGCTGGCTGGCAAAGAAAGGCCTTCCCCATTTTTTCGGAGAACTTGTGTGCCAAGCATTCCGATCGATATTATTCATAACTCATATCAAATTTTAAAATATATTTTTATTTTTGCTACTTGTCCCGCTTCAGCACCATCTCCTGGGAGAGGGTGTTTGTCTCCTCTATGTTGACATTCTCAACAGGCGTAACAGCACCCATGACGTCGATCAGCAGCATCTTTCCATCCCGCCTGCGGGCGATTACTATATTTTTGGCCACAACCTTCTTCTCCTGGCCTTCCTCAACGAGATAGACCGTGAACTCGCACATCTTTTATGTC
>MVQI01000071.1 GCA_002067795.1 Methanosaeta sp. PtaB.Bin039 | reverse complement strand
GTTAGGCGTGGTCACATAGTAGGCATCACCTTTCTTGCTGCGCACCAGCACCATCTCCGCGCCCAGGCGGTAGAAGGCCGGCATCTCAGCCGGTGGCTGGGCGCGGCTACGGCTTTTTATCAACTGCGCGACGGCTTCCGCGGTCTGCGTGACCGGGGAGGCTATGGCTAGAATTGGTTTGTTCGACTGCATTACCTTACACCAATACACTAATACACCGTATTGGTATATTAACGCTTTGGTGTATATACACCATAACGTTTTTTAACTATAACGATAATATAAATGGGCATGGGACGACTGGGAATATACCTGCCCGATGAGGTAGAAAAGCGGCTGAAGGATTACGTCTATAAAAAGACGGGTTCATTTCGCGGACAAAGCCATATCGCAGTAGAGGCGATCAAAGAATACCTGGACAGGCATGAGCACGAATTAGAAGAAAGCGAGAACCCTTGTAAGGCCCTCGCTTAATTCCCCAGGCATCTTCTTATGGTGTAAGGTAATGCCGGGTGTCACTCTCTGTTGCGCATCGAATGACCCTGATGTGTTAGCTAGGCTAAAAATCCTTATGCTCTTACCTGGTATTTATATGCGCCGACCGGGATTCGAACCCGGGTTGTAGGCTTGCTTCGCAATAATGCTTGGAAGGCCCAAGTCATGGCCACTAGACCATCGGCGCCCGGACCTACACTGAGAGAAGGTGAACTTAACTTTTTCGATCGAACTTTTATGGCAGACCCACGATGCGCCCGGTTAACTGGCCGTTTCTGGCTATCTCCTACCCCAATTCAAGCGCTTCCTTGCCAGGCAGATTCTTCCTTCTCTCTGGGATACTTTGATATATCGTGAGATGGGGGTGGGGGATAGCTTTGAGAGTGGATCATGAATCTCCTAATCACGGCTGTCTGGCTGATGCTCCCCGCCTACCTGCCCAACAACTTCGCCGCTCTCTTCGGGGGGGGCCTTCCTCTGGACCTTGGCAAGAGCTTTCCGGACGGGCGGAGGGTCTTTGGAAACGGCAAGACCTTTCGCGGCACGGCAGCCGGTACCTTGGGCGGCGTATCGGTCGGCCTGTTGCAGAACTATCTGTCTCCCCAACTTGGGTTGCCTGCCTTTGGGGAGGGCCACTCCCTGTTCATAGTGCTGATCGGCCTTTCGCTTGGTGCAATGATGGGGGACCTGGTGGCCTCGTTCTTCAAGCGTCGTCTGGGAATGGAGAGGGGCGCTGCTCTATTCCTGGTGGACCAGATAGATTTCGTGCTGGGATGCTGGATTCTGACCTATATTCTGGCACCTGCCTGGTTCATGGAGAACTTCACGTACTCTGTTATGGCGTTGGTGCTGATAATAACCCCCATCCTCCACCGTCTTTCAAACATCATAGGCTATCGCATCGGGGCAAAGAAAGAACCCTGGTGAGGCCGTTTTAACAGGTCGTTGAGGCAATCATCTACCACGTATTCTATATTTTTAAATCAATGAATTTATCTGAACTATCTGGAATATATCGTTCCTCCATCCCTTCTGGGATCGATAGCTGCCAAGATTCGTGAACGGCTTTTTTATCGATGGGCATTTATGTTTCGAGGATGGGTCATGGGGCCGTCCTGCGCCTGATTGCGGGCGGCACCCTATTATATCCTGCATTTGCGAATTGGCTGTCAATACCGGCCTTGGGTCTCGGCATTTTCGTTTCGCGAAAGCTTTATAAGTCTAGCTAAGGATACGGAGAGCGCTATTAGCCAACATCATCATGGATTACTATGATTTGGCGAATATGAAAAGGAGGAGGAAATATGGACGCATTAAGCATGGGGCTCGTAGCTGCTATGGGCGCCCTTGCGACCGTTGCGGGTGCTTCTGAAGATATAGACTCCGATATAGGGTCTCAGAGCAATCCCAACTCGCAGGTACAGCTCGCAGCTCAGGTTGGCAATCCCCACAGGATTTACAACAAGGCCATTGCAGGCGAGCCACCATCGAACGCCCTATGGTGCACTACAGCCGCGATAGTAGCTTATATGCTGATCGAGGCCTTCCAGATGCCCGCGCTGTTCTCAATCGCACTCGGTGCGTCGGTAGCGGCTCTGTTCGACGGCGTAATGTCTATGAGCGCCTATTTCGGGAGGAACGCCAGCCAGAAGAGGTTCAACCAGTGGGTCTACCTGGACATCGTTCGGTACACAACCCCTTCTATCATGGCGCATGTTTGGATAACTTCCTTCTGCATCGTTACTATCACATACATCCAGGTTTATGTTTTGACGCCTCATCACCCCTTCCCCATCCCGGTTATTGCTCTGATCTGGGGGCTGACCGTGGGTGCCATCGGATCTTCGGTGGGCGATATTCATTATGGTGGTGAGCGTGAGTTCCAGTGGAGGCTCTTTGGTCAGGGTCTCAGCACCATGCTCTCCGGTCAGATAGTAAGAAAGGCTGAGGCAGGTCTGCGGAACTCCATAGACAATGCCTGGTTCTGTGCCAAGTTCGGAGGTCCGGCAACCGGGATGGGCTTCGGCCTTACCGTATTCCTGGACAACTGGCGAACAACGGTCTTTGACCCAGTAAGCCAGGCCCTGCTTGCCATAGGCACAGGCGTGTTCTTTGTGATCGTGATGAACCTTTACAACTTCTACCTGGAGAGGTCTGCCAGGAGGAAGTACGGGCCGTACCCAGGCTATAAGGGGGACATTGCAGCATGAACTTTGATGCAACAACCATTATCTACATCCTGGAGATCGTGGTCGGAGGCCTTCTGGTGGGCATCGGTGTTCACTTCGTGCCAGTGGGCGGCGCTCCGGCTGCTATGGCCCAGGCCACCGGTATTGGAACCGGAACGGTGCAGTTGGCTGCAGGGTCTGGCCTGACAGGGCTTCTCTCAGCCGGCCTCATGATGTCGGTGACCGACAACCTTTGGCCAATCATCGCCACTGGCGCAGTCGGTGCCATGATCATGATAGATGCCACGATGCTGACCGGAAGCTGGATATATGCCTACGCGGTGGGCGCACCATTCGCCTCTGCCAAGGTCAACTACGACCCGATCACCGGATTCTCCCAGCCCCCATATGTGGCTCCGGGAACAGTCGGTCAGGGCATCCCTACCATCTGCTATGTGAGTGGCACAATCGGTGCCGCGATGGGCGGTGTGGGCGGAGCGTTGATCTACTATCCGCTGGTCATGATCAACAACAACCCATCACTGAGTGCGGTATTTGCTATTGGGATTTTCCTGGTCAATGCCGTGCTGGCCTCCTGGAACATCCAGGGTACCATCGAGGGATTCCACGACCCCAAGTTCAAGAAGTGGCCGGCTGCCTTCAAGGCCTGTCTGGTTTCGACCTTCATCCTTGCTCTGGTGGCCGTAATCATCACTGGAGGTGCCTGAGATGACAGTAGGTGGTGGAGCAGCGGGAGCACCAGCTGCTTTTGATGTCAAGAAGATACGGATATACGGCCTGGCCGGGTCAGTGCTGGGCATCTACCTGGCCTGGATCCTGAACACGGTAACCGGGACTGATATATTCTCCTTTATAGGGGCCGTAGCCGCCCTCTTCGGGGTCGTCATGGGCGCCAATGCGGTGCGCCGTGTGTGCGGTTATGGTATCGGTACAGGAGTGCCATCCATAGGCATGCTGTCTTTAGGCATGGGTGTGGTGGCGGTTGCCTTCGGTCTGTCCGTGGCCGACCAGTTCGGAATGGGTGCCTTGAGCGTCATTGTGACCCTTGTCTACGCCATGATATTCGGATACGTGGTGGGCGTAATCGCCAACAAGGTCATCAAGTTCAACATCCCGGTGATGGAGGAGGGCCTGACCGACCTGGCAGCAGGCGGTGCCATGGCTATCATGGGCTGGAGCTTTGCCATTTCCGGTTCTTTGGCCTTCGCAGACATCGTGAATGATGTCATCAATACCGGTTACATAGCCATAATCTTCATATGCGGTGGCCTGGCCATACTGCACCCCTTCAACGCCAACCTCGGCCCGGATGAGAAGCAGGACCGGACCCTGGTCAACGGAGTGATGGTGGGCGGGCTTTCGACCATCGCCACGGGAATATGCGCTTTCCTGACCCTGACCCCAGCAGCGGCTTTGCTGCAGCTGGTAGTCGGCTTCGTCATCTGGTACTACTTCTTCATGTGGTACTACAGGCTGGTCAAGAGGGACGCTTCTGCCGTGGTGGGAACTGGACTTCTGCCGCCGAGCGCCCTATGAGGGAGGGTCAATAAATGGGAGTTGTAAGAGTTTCAACTGAACTGGGCCTGCTCTTCGAGCCCCTCAAGGGCGTGATCTCTGAGCAGAGGGAGGACGTGGTTCAGTACGCCCTCGACCCGCTTTACGTCAAGGTGGAAAGACTGGACAAGATAGCCGACGACATGATGAACCAGCTGGTTCCGGATAACGAGCTTCTGGAATCATACCCCAACCGTGCCAAGGCCTCCTATATAGGTGGTCTTTATACCAACATATGGATGGGATTCATCATAGGGCTTGTCTTCTCCTTCGTCATCCTGGTGAGCTTGGTCTTCACCAACCAGGCAGCGCTGGACGGCCTGCGAAAGGCCATAGGAGGTGCCTGAGATGGCCCTTAAGAAGAAGCCAGCCGAGCCCTGGCCGGTCATCACCGGCGAGTACGAGGTCGGAAACCCGGAGAGCCCGGTGGCTGTGGTCACCTGCGGGTCTCACCTGAAGAATTCCGAGCTGCTTGCCGCTGGTGCCGCCCTGGCTGGGCCCTGCAAGACCGAGAACATCGGCATCGAGAAGATGGTGGCCAATATAGTCTCCAATCCCAACATCAGATTCCTGGTGATCACGGGCATGGAGGTCAAGGGCCACATCACCGGACAGGCCATAGAGGCATTCACCAAAGACGGCATAGACAAGGAAGGAAAGATTGTAGGTGCCAAGGGAGCCATACCCTTCATCCAGAACCTGACTCCGGAATCCATCGACCGGTTCCGGCAGCAGATCAGCACTGTGATGATGATCGACACCGAGGACATGGGTGCCATCGGTGGAAAGATCAGGGAGCTGGCCTCAAAAGATCCCGGTGCCCTGGACGTCGACCCCATGATCATCGAGATCAAGGAGGGCGGCGCCGAGGAAGAGGCTCATGGTCCAAGGCCGCTGGCCTCGGAAGTTGTTGAGATCCGCAACCGGATGAGGATGATGGACATGAACGTGACCAACAACGGTCTGCTCAACAAGTTCCAGGCTGGAATATATGCCGGAAAGATTGAGGGCATAGCCCTGGGCATGACCATCGTCCTGGCTCTGTTTGGCGTGATTCTGAGGGTGATAGGAGGGAGCTAGAATGGCTGATCAGGAGATCGTATACGGTCAGGGTCTGCCCACCGTAGTGGACCCGAACATGACCAGCTTCGACCAGATCACCGAGGACATCAAGTACAAGGCTCAGCTCTTGGCCAGAGAGACCAAGCTGAGCTCCGGCGTGCTGGCCACCGTTTCCATGGGTTTTGGAATCGGCTTCATCATCGCGATAGTGATGATGCTGGCGCCCTTTGCCCTTACGGGGGGTGTCTGAAGCTATGGCAGTTGAAGGTGCTCAGAAGGTGCCTGTGGCCGTAGTGGACCCAGACCAGTACAACGAGATAATGGCTAGGCTGGACAAGATCGAGGAGAAGATCGAGTTCTACTCAGGCGAGAAGTTCCTGCGAGCCGGCAAGTCGGTTGGTAGGGATCTGGGGGCAGCCTATGGTGTCTGTGCGGGATTGATAATAATACTGGCATACATTCTGTTCGTTTATGGTGCCAACTGGACGAAGGTGATTTAGATGTTCAGGTTCGACAAGAAGCAAGAGGTCTTAGACTTCGGCAAGTTCAAGGTAGGTGGCCAGCCTGGCGAGTACTCCACCTGCTGTATCGGAACCATGTTCTATGCCAGGCACAAGATAGTCTCCGACCCGGAGCACGGCGTATTCGACAAGGCAGCAGCCGAGAAGCTGTGGAACACACAGGTGGAGATGAGCGAGACCACCGGAAACTCGTGCATGAACCAGATCGTGGCCGAGAGCAACGAGGCCATGGCCAAGGAGATCGACTGGTTCGTGGAGCTGTCAGACTATCCATTCCTGGTTGACTCATCTGCACCTGAGGTGCGGGCCTTCGGCGTCAAGTACGCAACCGAGATCGGCGTGGCAGACCGGGCAATCCACAACTCAATCAACGCCTCCATCACCGATGAGGAGCTGAAGGCGGTCAAAGAGAGCGACCTGGATGCAGCCATCGTGCTGGCCTTCAACGCAATGGAGAAGGGAACCAAGGGCAAGATGGATATCCTGACCAAGGCCGCCGGCGGCGCCAAGAAGGGCATGCTGGATTTCGCCAAGGAGTGCGGCATCACAAGGCCCCTCATCGACACAGCTGCCATGCCTCTGGGCAACGGATCTGGAGCCACCTACCGCGCCTGCATCGCCGTAAAGGCCATGCTGGGATTGCCGGTGGGCGGCGGATTCCACAACGCAGCCTCGGCCTGGGATTGGATGAAGAAGTGGAAGAAGGTCCACAAGGAGGCATTCGCCCCCGTGGACATTGGGTCCAACCTGGTGGCAGGCATCGTGGGCGCCGACTTCTACCTCTACGGGCCAATCGAGAATGCCCCCATGGTATTTCCAGCTGCAGCCATGGTGGACATAATGAAGGCTGAGTCCGCTGTCGAGTTGGGGCTGGAGGTCCAGACCGATCTCCACCCAATAAAGAAGACGATGTAAGGTTCGTCTTCTTCTCTTCTTTTTTTCGGGGGGTCTGCTTGCCCCGCGTATTCGTTCGTGCGGCCTTCGGAGAAGTGCGATTCGAGTGCCAGCGATGCGGGTCCTGTTGCCATCATCGCCGTCCCAGGGAGTTCGACCTGCTGATTCCGATGGAGCAGATTGAGGATTTTGTGGCCAGGTCAAACCTGATATATCTGACAGTTCAGGATATCTCCCGCATATCTAAGAAGACCGGCAAGAGCCCCGCGGAGTTTGTAGATACCCTATACCCCTATCGTGACGGCAGGTTCGTGCGGATATTGAGGGAAGGTCAGGACGTGGTCCTGGATCTACCTGTGATGAGGTCCAAGCCTGATACAACATGCATATTCTACACGGAGGGCTGCTCGGTCTACGGGGTGCGGCCTGCTGCGTGCCGCCTGTTTCCCTTCTTTGTGAAGGAGAACATCACTGCAGAAGGAGACCTGCTGCTGGAGATCGGGGTCAATTCGACATGTCCGGGCGTGGGCAAGGGCGCGCTGGTCGATGGGCACGAACTGGAGCGCCTTGTGGCCGATCACTTCTCCAGCCGCTCCATCGCAGTGGCTGAGGAAGTCAAATCACTTCTCCGTGCTGGGAGGATTGCTCCTGGGGCCCGCATATTCCGCAGCCTACCCGGAGGCCCCCGGACCTGAGAGTCTCTCATGTCCATATGGATGGGCTGCAAATCCGCGTCTCGGAAAATTGTTAATGTTTAATTGTTATTTATGTTCATTGATAATTACTAATTTGCGATTTGCCGGCAAATTCGGTTCCGGTCACTTTCCAGTCAAGCACAAGGTTTAAGTGGACGGCGAGTCGAGTGGGGACAGTCCCTGTGCTCAATATATGGAGGTGACCCTGGATGACTATGATGGATCATATTCTGGCAATCGTGATCTTCGGCGTGGCTGTAGTGGCTCTCCCCTACATACTGAACAAGTGGTCCGACGGCCGGGCTGGGGTTAGATAAGCCCCTCGCTATTTAATTTTACTTTACTCATCATTATTTTAATCTTCAGCCTGCCCGGATACGCTTTTCTTCCTGACGCCGTCTAGCGCATCTTGCACTTTTTGCCGTAATGCGGGCAGCGCGTATTTGTACAGGAGCTCTCCCTGCCCTTCTCTACCACATCGAGCAAAAGGAGATCCAGCCGGCTTGCCACTGCTGGTGGCGGATCCATTCGAAGCGCCTCCTCTACCCTTGCCTGCAGCTCCCGCGCCGCACTCTTTGTCTCGATGCCTGAAAAGCAGGCCTCCAGCTCATGGGTAAGATCCATCCACTCATCCTGGATCGTATGCGTCTTCATCATATCCCATCTCATCTGTTCCATACACGCCTGTCGACACCGATTCCCATTATGCACTCCTTGCCTGCCCATACATCCTGGGCTATGTGGGCGCACCCTTCTGCCGAGGAGAAGCTGTCAAGGGGCCGGACCCCCTGGCCAGCCAGTTCGGAGACACGGGGGGCCAGAATTGGTGCAGGATCACCAGCAAGGTAAAGATCCGGTTCGGGATCGCCCAGATCGCGCAGCAACACCTTCATGGCGCAAATCTCCATTGCCGCAAATAGCGCCAGCGCTTCGAGGGCATCCTCGCGTACCTCAGGCGGACAACCTTCTAGCGATTCATACCCCTTCTTGCGCAGAACTCCACCGTGTGAGAATGCGGAGTTTGCGGATGTCAGGCCCTGGTCGACTCTGCGGATAGCCTCAACATCAAGCGGCCCATGCAGCAGGCCGGGGGCGAATATGGGGGCATCGATCGCTCCGACTATCCTGCCTTTAAGCACGCCGACAGTCACCGTGTTGGAGCTGCAGTCGCAGATCACAGCCGATCCCTCCCCCGGGCACACGCGATAGGCCAGTCCCACCTTCTCAGGGCTGGCACCATGTGAGAATACCTTCATCCTGCGGTCCACATGGCTGCCCTGGTGTATGCCCGGCAGCAGCACGGCTTGCCAGCCAGCAGACAGCACGGCCTCATACACCCTTGTCCCACCTCCAACCGAGAGGCCAGCTCCCTCGAGAGAGGCCAGCCCGCGGTTAGTGGCATCCTCTATTCGGGTTATCCTGGTCAGACCGTCTCCCATGGAGTAGCACAGGGCCAGAAGCTCTATCCGGTCGGCGCCAAGGCCTTCCACAACCGCTCGTGCTATATCGGACGATTCCATCCGACCGGCCGTATCCCGCCGGATGAGGAACCTGTCCCCCTGGGAGGAGGCGAATCGTATGGCAGTGCTTCCGTGATCCACCCCTACGAACATATCAATCTCCGGTCCGGTCAGAGGGCTGCTCTCCCATCATCAGCCCGTGTATGAACCTGGCCAGACGGACGCTATCCGAGCGGTCGGTTATGGTGAGATCGGTCCTCAAGCAGGGGCCAGGGTAGCGGCTCTCCGGGGATACGACGAAGTGGTCTATTCGGCCCAACAGGTCGGACACTCCGGAATCGTTCGGTGCAGCTCCGGCGGCCTGCATGAGTCTTGCTGCTGGCCCGCTGAAGGGTCGGTCCCCGCAAAATGGGCTGATGGCGATTACCGTCTTATCTTTCAGCCGGTCCCTTACTCCTGGAATTCCCAGTATTGGCCCTATGCTGGTCACCGGATTGCTGGGACCTATCAACACGGCTCTTGAAGCTGACAGAGCTCTGATCAGGCCTGGGCTGGGCCTCGCCTGGTCAAGACCCGAGAAAATGATCCGCTCCACCTCTGGCCTGCCTCCACTCCCGATCCAGTACTCCTGGAAATGCATGGGTCCCTGCCGGGTCATCAGGGTGGTTGCCACCGGATCGTCGCTCATGGGGACAACACCGACCATTACGCCCAGCTCTCTTCTTACTATATCCACGGCCTGGCTCAGCGTGAGCCCAGACCTGATGAGGTTTGAGCGACGGATATGAAATGCGCGATCTCGGTCACCCAGGGCCAGCAGCTCCTGGCCGCCTGCCTTCAGCAGCTCATGATGGGTGATGAAGCTGTCCCCAGCTATGCCCCACCACCGCTGCTCATCTCCAATTCCGGCTAGGGTATAAAGGACGGTGTCGAGATCGGGACATACAAGGTTTCCGGATATCCACATGTCCTCAGCCGTATTGACTGCCACGGTTACGCAGGACGGCTCGAAGACCTCCACCAGACCCCGCAGGAGTTTCGGAGTGCCTGTGCCACCGCTCAGAACCAGCAGGGAATTGGGGTTCAACTCGAGCTCACATCCAAGACCACCATGCCGCATTTGAGTCTGCCGACTTCCTCCTCAGTAAGGCGGACGGCTTCGGCGCGGCTGGAGATTATGGCGCTGTTGCCGAATGGATCTTCCAGGATCAGGGTCATGCAGCCTCTCCCATCCAGGGTCGAGCCGATCCTCTCTAGGATATCTTCTCCCCGGGCAGTCTTCTCCTGATCTCCGGCCTGCCTGGCGCTATTGGTGGCGAACTTTACTATATCCCTGATGCGAACCAGCACCCCCTCCACGTTTGTTATGTAAGACTCGGAGGCGTATCCCGGCTCAACATCAACACCTATCTCCGGGACCCGGACCGTGCCGCTTGCCGAGCGGATTACCCTGGCATCCAGGTCGGACTGGCTCTCGACAGGAAGCGTGTATCGATAAGGTTCCCTCTGGGTGAGGAGCATGGTATCGTTATGTCGAAATCCGCATGGGCAGGTTCCGGCTATCATCAGGGCGTCGCCGAAATGCGGTATGCTGGTCGTCTCCCATGAAAACTCCATCGAGTTGCCGCATAGCGGGCAGCTCGCTGTTGTCTTGAGGTTCAATCTCTCCCTCCAACCACACGATCCCGATCGATGCGTATCCCCCGCGGCACCATAACCACAAGGTCGTCTCCTATGCCAGCAATGTCGCCGGATGCGTCTTCAACCGCCTTTCGCAGCTCGCCTATGGCGCGGTCCAAAGATGCCTTGTCCCGCTTAAGGGGAGATATATCCAGAAGGAGGACGTTTCTGGCCTTGATCTCCTGCTTGACTTCTGGCAGGACATCCAGGTCGGTCAGCTCAGCAAACCGGAGGTACATGGAGGGCAAAGAGTCGCCCTCTGCCTCCTCGAACTGGCCTATGTCCACCTCTACATAGCCTTCATCTGCCCCCTTCCCCATCAGCATATCAAGAAATTTCGCCATATTCCCCCTCTCCAGAATAATCCTCTTAGCCAATTGTCCATTCGTCTCTCTCAGGGAGCTATCTTTCAGCAGTCTCTTTTCTCTCACTTCTCGTAGATCAGCTTCAGCCCGGCCCCGGACATGAGTATCATGAATAGTACCATGGCTGCAACGTATCCGTATGCAGTGGCATCTTGGGGCAGGGAGAAGCGCACGCCAAGCATTGCCAGGATCATGATAAGCACAAGCCCTGAGCAGATGCCTATCTCCATCGTCTTCTTATCCATGGCCTCCTCTCTATCCAATTCTCCGAGATATTCCTTGCGATGATCCCCTATATCCTTCTGATCTCCGAAATCCGTCCCGGTCTGCAAGGTCCAATACAACCTTCCTGGTGCGTCGGCCGTACCAGCCTCGCCGAACGTAGCTGGGGTATATCGGCAGCCTCTCTCTCACCGGCCTGCCCACCATCCTCAGAAGATCATCCAGCCTGGGCCAAGGGCGGTTCGGATTGATGTGGTCCTGGCTGATAGGGCTTAAGCCCCCCAGGTCGTCGGCTCCGGCCTGGATCAGCGGCCTTGGATCCACCAGGTTTGGCGGCACCTGAATGCTGACCTCGGCAGGAAGTATGGCTCGTGCCATCCCGACCAGATCCGACATCTCTCGCAAGGACGGCGGATCAAGGCAGGCGGAAGGCGTACCTGGTTTTGGGTCCAGTGGTTGCAGTATGACTTCCTGAAGATTGCCGTGCCTTCTGTGAAGGTCTGCAAGCAGCTCAAGAGAGCGGATGCGGTCCATGCAATCTTCGCCAATCCCTACCAGGATGCCGCTTGTAAATGGCACCTTCTGGCGGCCAGCTGCCTCCATCATCGCCAGCCTGACAGAGGGCGACTTTCCTGGAGACATTCGATGCAGATCGACCTGGGCAGTGGTCTCAAGCATCAGCCCCATAGATGCGTTGTACGGTGCCAGAGCTGCGATCTCCTCTTCTTGCAGCAGGCCCGCATTGGTGTGGGGAAGAAGCCCCCTATCCAGGGCGAGCTCCGCAAGCTCGACAAGGTAATCCAGGAGATCTTCTCGCTGCCCTATCAGGGCAGACGATCCGGTTACCTCCCAGGGTCGGTCTCCCATGGAAAATAGCGCCTCTGAGCAGCCGGCTGCAGCTGCCCGCTCCAGCAGGTCGACAGCCTCGCTGCGGGCCACAAGCCTTGCCTCCTTCAGGGGGCGGCAAAACGTGCAATAGCCGCATAGGTTGCGACACAGGTCGGTGACCGGGATGAAGACGTTTCTGGAATAGGTCACTTCCTTCAGCGCTTCAGCTCCACCAGCTTGAGGGAATAGCCTCTGGGGCATTCCTCAGGTGCCTCACCGACAACCTCGACTATGGTGCAGCGGTCCCCCTCACGCAGCCCTGCGGGGTGGCAGAGCTCGAACATGCTGCACCCCCGGTCGTCGCATTCCGACCCGTCGAATACCATCTTTGAGCCGGCGAAGGACTTCCTGGCATCCATGGCGGCTATGATGGGGCTCTCGGTGATCTCCACCGCCCTCACCCCTTCCTCGTGGATGGGGCAGTCGTGGACCAGCTCTCCCCTGATCCCGAGCACGCGATACCTGCGGTTGTTCTCAAGGTTCATGCAGGTATTGCGCAGCTTGCATGTCTCGCATTCGGGGGTGGGCCCTCTGAATATGAACTCCATTCCTATTGTGGCAAGCCTGGTGCCTATGAGGGTGATTTGGGTGGTGGGTTCGGTCATTTTGGCAACCTCCAAACAAATTAATAATTGTAATGATATATTATTTGCCGGCACAAACGGCTACTGCCGATCATTGAAGATTATCCCTTAAATTACTTTGGTCGAGCGGGCGGCGCTAACTGCCGCCTCTCGGGTGAGCCCGGTACCAAGTATGGTATACCTCTCCGGCCGGATCTTCGGTGCCATTAGGAGGGCTTCTATGACCGTCTCTGAGTCCAGCCCCGCTTCATCCGCGGTGATCGGGGCGCCAACATCTCGGAGCGCCTCACGGATGCGTTGCCAATCGCCTCCATGCAGGTACATCATGACGATCGTGCCCAGGCCGCACAGCTCTCCGTGCAGGGCTCTTCCAGGGGCCAGCCGGTTCACGGCATGGGCGAACATATGCTCCGAGCCACTGGCGGGCCGGGAGGATCCGGCGATGCTCATGGCCACACCGCTGGATATCAAAGCGTGGATCAAGACCTTGGCCGACTCCTCGAGTCCAGGCTTGAGCGTGGGCGCCAGGTCGACAATCATGCTGGCTGTCATGCTTGACAGGGCAGCAGCATACTCGCTGTACTCCTCCCCTCGCAGGCGTCTGGCCAGCTTCCAGTCCAGGATAGCCGTGTAGTTGGATATCACGTCTCCGCATCCTGCGGCCATCAGCCGAGGCGGAGCCTTGGAGATAACCTCCACATCCGCCACTATGGCCAACGGGGCCTGGGCTGATACCGAGGTGCTCTCGCCGTTGACCGTCAGAGAGGCCTGGGCTGAACAGATGCCATCGTGGGATGCGGCAGTGGGCACGCTTATGAACGGCAGGTCAAGACGCAACGATGAGAGCTTGGCTATGTCAATGGAGCGCCCGCCTCCAGCCCCGACAACGAAGGCTGCACCCATCTCCCTGGCCATCTCGGCTGCAGCGTCAACCTCCTCGAGCCTGGATGCCCTGGTGACCATGGTGGCGGTTTCCATGCCTGCATCCTCCAGGAGCGCCGAGATCCTCCCACCCACCAGGCTGCCGGTACTCGGGCCGGTGAGGATAAGGGCAGGGCCGAGGAGCTTTAGATGGCAGCAAATGGCTGCCACCTGACATACAGCACCCTTCTCCGCGACCACGATCCGGGGCAACTCCATCCACGATGCCGGCAACATGCTATCACACCTTTATCTCGGACCTCAGGTCCTGTAGTATGCGATCCCGGATCTGGTTCACCTCAGGGCTTGTACGATTGCGGGGGCGTGGGAGATTGATATCTATTATCTCCTTGATGCGCCCGGGCCGGGCCGACATTATGACTATTCTGTCTCCCAGGTAGATGGCCTCATCCACGCTATGGGTGACGAACAGGACTGTCTTCTTCTTGTTCTCCCATGTGCGCAAGAGCTCAGCCTGCATTATATTCCTTGTCTGCGCATCCAGGGCGCCGAAGGGCTCGTCCATGATCAGGGCCTTGGGGTGGTTCACCAGCGCCCGGGCTATTGCCACCCTCTGCTTCATGCCGCCTGACAACTCGTGAGGGTAGCTCTGCTCGAAGCTCTCCAGGCCAATTGCCTTCAGGTAGATCCGAGCCCGCCTGTACCTCTCCTCCTTTGCCTCGCCTTTCAGCTCCGGTCCAAAGGCGATATTGTCCAGGACGGTCCTCCATGGAAAGAGGGAGTACTCCTGAAATACCATCCCCCTCTCCGGCCCCGGGCCAGTTATTGGTCTTCCCTCAAGCATCACAGATCCGCTGCTGGGTGTCTCAAGCCCAGCCACAATCCTCAGAAGCGTGGTCTTGCCGCAGCCGGACGGGCCGATGAAGCAGACGAACTCACCCTCCTCTATGGAGAGGTTCACATCGCTAAGGGTGACCATCTCCTTTCCTTCCGCCAAAAAACTCTTCGATACCCCTTTGATCTCGAGCAGAGCCATGTTTGTGCACGCCTGGGCCACCATCGGCTATAGCTCTTTCCATACATCTCCTAAAAGCAAAGAGCGATGCTTTAATCCTTCTGGCGCCCTTCATATCCTCTGATCGGGATCTGAAATGTACATGGTAGCTAGCGAAATGGCGGATGCGGGGGTCGGTTCTGCGTGGGGGCCGGCGGTATGAGAAAGGTTGTATCGGTTGTAGGGGCCAGGCCCAACTTCGTCAAGCTGGCGCCTGTATCCCGGGAGCTGCGCAAAGAGTTTGCTGAGGTTATAATACACACCGGCCAGCATTACGATTACCTCATGGACCAGGTCTTCTTCGAACAGATGGGAATCGCCATGCCAGACTTTCATCTTGGGGTCGGCTCCGGCACCCACGGCAGACAGACCGGGGAGATGCTGGCTGCGGTGGAGAAGGTGCTAATGGACCAGGTGCCGGATATGGTCCTGGTCTTCGGCGATACCAACACGACGCTTGCAGGAGCCCTGGCTGCGGCCAAGCTGCACATCCCTGTCGTCCATGTTGAGGCTGGCCTGCGTTCCTTCGACCGGCGAATGCCTGAAGAGGTGAACCGGGTGCTCGTCGATCATTGCTCTGACATCCTGAGCTGCCCTACCATCACTGCCGTCGATAACCTGCGCAAGGAGGGGATAGAAAGAGGGGTGCATCTGACAGGTGACGTGATGGTGGACTCCATGCAGGACTGCCTGCGCATCGCCAGCGGATCTGCCAGCGTGCTGGAGGATCTTGGTTTGTCCGAGAAGGGGTACATCCTGGCAACAGTTCATCGGGCAGAGAATACAGACCACCCCGCCCGTCTTGAGTCGATTTGCCAGGCACTGGCAGAGGTCGCCCGGCACATCGAGGTAGTCTTTCCCTGTCACCCGCGCACCGTTGGCCGACTGAAAGCGGCCGGGCTTTGGGAGGAGCTGACATCCCGGGTGATGGTGGTCGATCCCGTGGGCTACCTGGAGATGCTGGTCCTGGAAGCCGCAGCAAGGAAGGTCCTGACCGATTCGGGCGGCGTGCAGAAGGAGGCCTATATGTTGGGAGTCCCCTGCATCACCCTTCGCGAGACCACAGAGTGGGTCGAGACGGTGCAGGACGGATGGAACGTGCTGGTGGGGGCTGAACGGTCGGGGATAATCCGGGCTGCCATCGACTTTCTGCCGTCCGGGCCTCGCAAGGAGGTCTTCGGGCGGCCCGGGGCAGCATCCCGACTTGTGGAGTTGCTATCCGCAAGCCAGGCATAAGTTCGCGTCTTCTTTCGGCAGATATACTCCGATATCCTCTGCCGTTAATAACATTTCATAACCGATCTCAAACACGTTTATACGGGCAGCAGGGCGGATATGGAAGTAGGCCTGGATTAAGGATATCCGGGCACGCCCGAGAAAATGACCTGGGAAAGCCGACAAATCCACCCTCCCTCCTGCCGGACGATCTTTCCCAAGGTCAAGGCCCGGCCCTTTCGATCTGCGGCCGGGCCGCCTCCTTTCCTTCTCGGTCTCATCCAGAGCTCTCTTCAGAAATTGTTCATCAGCTCTTCTGCAATCATGCGGTATCCTGCCTCGTTGGGATGGTCCAGGCCTGGCAGAATAAGGGACTGCAGAGGCGTTCCCTCATCCACCCTCCTCATCCATGCCGAGAATACGTCCACAAATCCCACTCCCAGCGCCTTTGCCACCTCCTCCACAGCCCTGTAGTAGTCCCTCACCAGCCGGTCGTAATAGGGGGTGAGCAAGGGCTGCGAAGTCAGGAGCAAGACCTCGCTTTGGCACTCGCGGACGACCGATTCGGCCATTTTTGATAGGTTTGCACGAAATTCGGACAGGCTCAAACCGTAGGCGGCATCGTTTATCCCGAAATTTATGGTGACGAGGTCTGGATGGTAGTAAAGCACCGACCCCTCCAGCCGGGACAGGCCGTCCCATGTGGTCTCACCGGAGACACCCTGATTGTGCATCTCTATATCTGCCTGCGGATACCTCTGCTGCAATGATTCCTTCCAGAAGCTCGGAAAACCCCTTCTGACCGCATAGCCTGCGGTAATCGAATCGCCGAAGGCAACAATCACCACTCTTTCCCCTGCCCGCAGGGCGGAGACCGTGCGCCAGGTGAACCTGCGGTCCGGCTGCATGCCGTTTGCTTCCAGGTCTTTCATCGAGGTCAAGTTGGACTTCTCCCGTCTTTTACCTTTTTGGGGCGACCTTTATCATCTCCTTTTTCATGCCCATCACAAGCTCCTCAAGCTTGTCGAGCCTTCCCTGCCCGACGAGGTCGACGCAGGCTGAGCCGACGATGACTCCCTCGGCGCCTGCAGCTACCATCTGAGCTGCCTGGTCAGGCGTGGATATTCCAAAGCCCACCGCCCGTGGCCTCACTGCTGGCACCCTGGCGATCAGCTCTCTGGTTGAGTCCAGGACCTCTTTGCGGGCGCCTGTTACTCCCGACCGTGATACCAGGTAGACGAATCCCGAGCTCATGGCTGCGATCTCCTCCGCCCTTTGCTGAGGCGTGTTGGGGGCAACCAGGAATATCAGGTCCAAATCATATCTCTTGCAGGCCTGCATCAGGGGATTTGCCTCCTCCGGTGGCAGGTCGGGGACGATCAGCCCAGAGATGCCTGAGGCGGCGCAGTCAGCGGCGAACCTCTCCACTCCTCTCTGAAAGACCATGTTGTAATAGCCCATGAATACCTTTGGTATTCCCTCGATCTTGCCAGCTGCCTGGAAGTATCGGTCGGTATCCATCCCGGCGGCGATGGCCCTCTGAGCAGCCGCCTGGATCACCGGCCCGTCTGCTATTGGATCTGAGTGGGGAAGCCCAAGCTCCAGCAGGTCAGCTCCAGCCGCGATCACGCGGCGGGCTGCCTCTATGGTGGTCTTTATGTCCGGATCCCCCATGCATAGATAGACTATCAATGCCGGGCCGGACGAGAACGCGTCAGCAACCCTCATACTCCATCACCGTGTGCAGGTCCTTGTCTCCACGTCCGGAGACGTTTATTATACACAGATCCCCCAGCTGCTGCGGCTCCTCCAGGGCGTATCCCACGGCGTGGGCCGATTCCAGGGCGGGGATTATACCTTCGGCCTGTGAAAGATAGCGGAATCCGCGCACAGCCTGAGCGTCGCTTGCCAGTCGGGTCAGCACCCTGCCGGTCTCTGCCAGGTGAGCCAGCTGCGGCCCGACCCCCGGATAGTCCAGCCCTGCTGCCACGGAGTAGGACTCAAGGATCTGTCCGAATGGGTCCTGCAGGATCTTTGTCATGGCCCCATGAAGCACCCCTTTGCTGCCGAATGCCAGGGATGCCCCGTTGTCGGCAGTCCGTCCGGTCTGACCTGGCCCACGTCCGCCGGCCTCCACAGCTATCAGCCTGGTGGGGTCGCTCAAAAACGGCGCGAATATGCCCATGGCGTTGGAGCCGCCGCCGACGCAGGCCACGATGCTGTCTGGCAGGCGGCCTTCTTGTTCCATTATCTGGGATCTGGCCTCCTGGCCGATCACGCTTTGCAGGTCCCTGACCATTGCAGGATATGGGTAGGGTCCGGCGGCGGTTCCAAGCAGGTAATGGGTGGTCTCGTAGGAGCCGGCCCAGTCCCGCATGGCCTCGTTTATGGCGTCCTTGAGCGTGCGTGATCCAGACCGGACAGGGATCACCTCGGCTCCAAGAAGCTCCATCCGATAGACGTTCATCTTCTGGCGCTCTATGTCAACCTCGCCCATGTATATCTGGGTCTCAAATCCCAGCTTGGCACCAACGATGGCTGTGGCAACTCCGTGCTGGCCGGCCCCCGTCTCAGCGATCAGTCGACTCTTCCCCATTCGACTGGCTATCAGGGCCTGTCCCAGTGTATTGTTGAGCTTGTGGGCCCCACCATGAAGCAGATCCTCCCTCTTCAGGTAGATCCGCCGACCAAGGGCCTGACCCAGGCGATCTGCCCTGCAAAGTGGCGTGGGCCTCCCGGCGAAGCGGCTGAGCAGCTCGCCAAGCTCCTCTAGGAAGCCGGGATCTGCCTGCAAAGACAGGTACGCGTCGGCCAGCTCTCTCAGGGGCTGGACCAGGGTCTCCGGTATGAAACCGCCGCCAAAGCTCCCGAATCGGGCCGTCTCCAGCGGTGAGGTATGGCTTGTTGTCATCATGCTCACTTCAATGTATAACTTAGTACTTTAATGGATTAAAACGAGCATTATTTAAGCCTATCTCCCTCTGCCAGACAGGCTCAAGGCCCACGACAGGTGCAGCAGAACGATCGCATGACCTTATTGCAGGCTGGATTCCACATTCCCTTCGGGCGGCAATCTTTCCCGGCCGACCCGGCCTTGAGTCGTGGGACCTTTCCGTCCTCATGAACGCAGCACATCTGCGGGCTTCCTGACACATCCCCAACAGCGGGCAGGCACTGCCCTCACCGAGATAACAGGTCTGGCGGAAGCTCCCCTGTAAGGGCCTCTATCTGCTGCTCTGCCCTCTCTATCCTCTGGCTGCAGATGCGGACAAGTCGTATCCCTTTCTCAAATAGCTGCAGGCTCTGATCCAGTGTCAGGCTTCCCTCCTCTAGGGCGGCGACCACTTCTTCCAGTTCCTCCAGGGCTTGCTCAAGCGGCATATCATCCTCCAATGGCATCACCTTTCGTCTTCTCGTGCTGTCTCTTTATCCAGGACCAGGGCGGTGAGCTTTCCGTCCTGCATGATCAGTTGGATGCGCTCTTTTGCCTCCACCTCCGCCGCCCTGCTGACGACCCTTCCCCGGAAAAGAGCAATGGCGTAGCCGCGGCGAAGCGTGGCAAGTGGGCTGACCCCTTCCAGACGGCCTTCTGCCATGGCCAGCCTGCTCTCCTTATCTCGCACCAGCCGCCGCCCGGCCTCGGAAAGCCGGCTGTTCAGATCCTGCAGGCGCAGACGGTCCCTCTCAGTTCGAGCGTACATGCGCCTTGCTGAGAGATGGCGCTGCAAGGACTCTATCCTGCTGCTTGGATGGTCCAGCCGGCCCTCCACTGCGCGTAGCAAGCGTCTTTGTGCTGCAAGCACCCTTTTCAGAACTGACTGCATGTCAGGCACAGCCATCTCAGCGGCTGCGGTGGGGGTTGGAGCCCTTATATCGGCCACGAAGTCGGCTATGGTGACGTCGGTCTCATGTCCTATCGCCGATATCACCGGGGCATCTGACTCGAATATGGCCCGTGCCACGCACTCCTCGTTGAAGGCCACGAGGTCTTCTGCTGAGCCTCCGCCACGGCAGACGATGATCAGGTCTGCACGGCCACTCAGGGCTCGCAGGGCCTGGGCCACGCTCTGGGCAGCCCCCTCCCCCTGCACCTTGGCCGGGGAGATCAGTATGCGGGCAGGGTAACAGCCGATCATGCGCAAGACGTCCCGCAGGGCTGCACCGTCTGGCGAGGTTACGATGCCGATGCGCTGCGGAAAGGCTGGAAGAGGTCTCTTTCTCTCCTGGGAAAATAGGCCTTCTGCAGAGAGCCTCATCTTGAGCATCTCCAGCTCCCTGGCCTGCTGGCCGAACCCAGGATCGCGCCTTATCCTCTGCACGATAAGCTGCAGCCGGCCCTGGGGCGAGTAGACTTCCACATCACCCAGCACCTGGACGCTCTGGCCGTCCTCCAGGGTAAAGCCGAGGGACAGGGCCTGTGAGCGGAAGAGGACGCAGGATATCTGGGCACCTTTGTCCTTGAGGGTGAAGTATCTATGGCCGGAGCGGTGGTTGGTCACGTTTGAGAGCTCCCCCTTTGCCCACAGGTTTCGCAGGCGCATGTCGCCGGAGAGGCGGTCTCTGATGCGGGTGCACAGATCGGTGACGGTGAATATCTCGGTCAACGGCCTGGGATTTGCCGGGCTTCCTATTTAACAGATGGCCGGCGTAGCGCGAAAGTGATCGGAAAAGGCCTGGCCGACAACCTCGGCTTCACGTACGTTTGGGAATAGAGGCTCGAGGCAGGCATAATCATCATCGCCAGCTGTGGACGGATTCCTCGTATGCGACCGGAAGGTCAAGGGCGTTTTCCTATCCGCCCTGAGATCCGGCCAAACTGACCGGCGAAAAAAAGGGCGGATTGAAAGAGCAGGGCTGCGAATACGGCGTAACCTGCCGGCAACCAGGCCGGAAATCCCAGTATCTCGGGATTTGAATAGCTCCAGGCACCGGCGGCTATCCCCGGAGCTTCGCACATCGGGCCCAATATCCCGCCTGCCGTAAAGCATATCAGGGTCTCTCTGGCCGGAAAAAGGGCTAACGCCATCGCTGCAAGCACAAGCGCCCCTGGCAGCGCGATCCACGTCCGGTCGTAAAAGGCCAAAAAGAGGGCCAGCTCAAGGGCGATCCCTCCTATAGCCAGCATTCCGTGGCTGACATCCGACGGCCGCGTCGCTTTTGCTTCCCCGATGATCAGGACCAGGGCAGGTGGTACGCATGCCCAAAGGGGCAGATTCCAGGGCGGGATCAGCGGCAGACCGCCGGTCTCAGCATAGCTCCAGATGCTGCCGACCACGCTGACCGACTCGGTCAGCGGTCCAATGGCAGCTCCGGACAGGGCAAGGATCGATCCTGTGCCCGGGTCGTCGCAACAGCGCACAAGAAGGGCGGTTGCAGGCAGGAGGAGTGCCGCCACCAGCCAGGGATCATGCCACAGGCAGGCGATGGTGGCCGACACGTAAGCGGCCAGCGCTGTTATCAGGAGCAGGCTGGAGCAGCGTGATCTGAAGTACATCGCAAAGAAAGCTCAGGACAAACTAACGCGATACAGCTGCAAGAAAGGGGCTGGCATCTCTTGCCCCCTTCATTGTTCGCGGGTTCGCGACTCGAACTCCTGCTGGATATCGCAGCCAAGCCGGCCGATGGCGTCTGAGCGGCATTGCCTGCAGTGCTTCATCTGTTTGATGATCTTGCCAAGCTCTGCCTGGATTGCCCGCTTCTCCTCCGGACTTGGCGGCTTGATGTGTGCGAACTTGTACTGGGGGATCAGCGGCATGACGTTGTGGATGTATACCCCCATCTCCTTGATCTTTCTGGCTATCTCAAAGACGTGCTTGTCGTTGATTCCGGGGATCAGCACGGTATTGACCTTCACGATCTTCTTGAGCTTCAGAGCCTCCTCGATTCCCTTTAGCTGGTTGTCGCGAAGGAGCGTGGCCATCTCCAGCCCCTCATACCTCTTGCCGTTGTAGACTGCGTAGTCGTAGATCTGCTGGCCTATTGAAGGATCTATGGCGTTCATGGTAACGGTGATGTTGCAGACACCAAGGCTATCTAGCTCCTGGATCTTATCAGGCAGCAGCAAGCCGTTTGTGCTGATGCACAGGATCAGGTGAGGGTACTTTTGACCGACGAGGCGGAGGGTCTCGAACGTCTCGTCGTTTGCCAGAGGCTCTCCCGGACCTGCCACAGCGACCACTTTTATATAATGATGTTTGGCTAAGACCTGGTCGACCCTCTCCAATGCCTCGGCTGGTTTGAGAACCTGGCTGGTCACTCCAGGGCGTGACTCGTTGACGCAGTCGAAGTCCCGGATGCAGTACTTGCACTGTATGTTGCATCTGGGAGCCACTGCCAGGTGCATCCGGCCAAAAGAGTGGCAGGCCTTCTCGCTGAAGCAGGGATGCTGCTGGATCCTTCTGAGCTGCTCGGGGTCGAAGGGCACCTCTTGGCCAGAGACGTTGGCCACGGGAAGGGTTTCTGGGGTCATTTGGCTGATCAACTCCGAAAAGTCCACCGCCTGGCTATTGCGTCGTATCCCCCTAAAAGCATACCGCCTGCACCAAATCCGGCACCGATCTATCGAATATCGAATGAATGACCTGCATCTGTTGATCCGCCCCCAGGAGTGATGATCGTTTACAATGTCGGGCTCACCGTTCCCGCAAACCTTATCCGCGCCAAGGCATCATTCGTTGCATATGGAAGGAAGTAAGACCTGGGTGGTCTGGCCCGCCTACCTGGACGCCGAGAAGAGCCGCTCTCAAGGCCGCATGGTTCCGCGAGATGAGGCGATCAGGGAACCCAAGGTAGACGAGATTGCCTATGCGGCCATAGAACTTGGGCTGGATCCGGAGGTGGAGAGGGATAAGTGCTTCCCAAACTCCTGGTATGAGCGGCCTGGGCGGGTGCTTGTCCTCAAGAAGGGGGCCAAATCTGCGCTGCTTAGGAGGATCTGCCGCTCGATTCGCAAGAAGAGGCGATGAAAAGTCAGCCAGCTTGAAAAAGCCTGCGGGCCTATCTCTCCTGCAGGGTCTCGAACTCCTTCACTATCTCCCTTCCTGCAACAACCTCGTCTATGCTGTGGATCACTCCGCCTAAGTCGGAGATTAGCTTCTCCACTGCGAGGTAATCGATGTTATCGCCCTCGATGGTGGCCTTGACGGTCTCCGTCTGCTGGTCAACCTCATAGACGCTCAGATTGACTCCGGTTACACCGCGCAGGTTGCTGAGTACATTGGCCACCTCCACGATTGTGGGCTTATGGGGCTTGAGGACATCAAGGACCAGACGTCTAATCATATGAAATCCGGGCGCTCCAGCTGCTGGAGTCTAGCCACAATTCAGTTCGTGTACTATCTCTAATTAACCTTTGCCTCCTCCGCCAAAATCTGCGGCCAGCCCTCCTTGGAAAACATGGCTGCAGATGGATGCAAGCGCTTTATGGGACTTTTGTCCCGCTCCTCCCACGTATTTCTCGTCTGCTGCGATCGGGCCGGCCTTTTCACAGGCTAAAGCCCGGACCATGGCCTACCCATGCCGGCCTGATCTGGAGAATGCTTAAGTAAGCTCTCGGTCCATCCTCATGCTGTATGATCGACCTGCACACACACACCGTGTTCAGTGACGGGGAATTGATACCGGCAGAGCTGATCCGTCGTGCTCAGACCATGGGCTATAAGGCCATCGCCATCACCGATCATATAGACTTCTCCAATGTGGAGCATGTCATCCGGGGAGTCTCGAGGATATCCGAACTGGAGGATGTCCTTGATATCAGGATAATTCCGGGTGCCGAGCTGACCCACGTGCCACCGGCAAAGATGCCCAGGCTGGCCGAAATGGCCCGCCGGCTCGGGGCGGAGATCGTGGTTGTTCACGGGGAGACCCCGGTTGAGCCGGTGGCTCCAGGGACCAACCGTGCAGCTCTGGAGATGGGAGTCGATATCCTGGCACATCCCGGATTTCTCACCCCCGAAGAGGCTGATCTGGCCAGGGAAAACCAGGTCTGCCTGGAGATAACCTCGAGATCTGGCCACAACATCACAAACGGCCATGTGGTCAGGCTGGCAAGGGCAGCCAGAGCCATGATGGTGGTGAATACCGATACCCATTGCCCCGACGACCTTATCACACGCGACAGGGCAGTCCAGATCGCCCAGGGGGCGGGGCTCACAAAGGAGGAGGCTGTCCGGGTCGTGGATGACCATTGTCTGGTGAAGCTGTGATCACGATCGATTGAAGGCCGAATAGAGGATTTCAGCAGAGGATTTTAGCAGGGGCGCGGCAGATTGGATGTAGTGGCTGTGGATATCTCGGGCAGGCATGAGGTCAATGGGCGGTATTACATGCTCTGTGCAGCTGTTGCGGCCCGGATAAGCGCCCGCCACCTCGAGAAGGTCTATCAGGTACGGCAGTATCCCAGGGCGACCGACACTCTTGGGCTGAGGGAGGTATCAGACCTTGTCTTTTCAGCCACCGTGGGCTTGAGCGGGCTTCTTCTGGCCGAGAGAGGCGACTTCTACAACATAGAACGCTGGAGGGTGCAGAGCCTACTGGGCCGGGAGTTCAAGTATCCGGAGTCGCTTGGCGAGCGGCTGGCAGTGGAGCTGGCCCACCATATCTCCCTCTCTGGCAGGAGGCTGTGTTCGGAATGGTGGAGGGATGGGAGCCGTGAGGAGGAAGGGTACGGGATCGAGGGCGGGTATGAAGCGTGCGTCCAGGATGACATTTTGGGAGGGCTGCGGTGATCAAGGAGACATCACTGCCGGACGTCATGGAGTCCGGGGATTCGTCGGATGCCCCTGATATCCGCCGGGCGGTCCTCGTGGTGCGGGAGGAGCGTGAAAGCGATCTTGGGGAGGAGATCTCTGAGTTTCGGGGTCTGGCAGTGGCAGCCGGCTATCGTGTGGCTGGAGTCATCCGCCAGCGGCGAGGTCGTGATTCTCGTTTTCAGGTGGGGCGAGGCAAGATCGAGGAGGCCCTTGCCTATCGGGCAGACCGGATAATTTTCTACAATCCCCTGAGCCCTGGACAGCACTATAACATCCGCCAGGAGTTTGGATTTTCGGCAATGGACCGGTTCAATCTCATCCTGGAGATATTCGCCAGCAGGGCTTCCAGCAGGGAGGCAAAGCTGCAGGTGGAGCTGGCAAGGCTAAGCTATGAAGCCCCCTTCGTCAAACGGATGGTATCTCAGCGCAAGCTCAGCGAGCGGGCTGGTTTCATGGGAAGCGGAGCTTACGAGGAGTCCATATACCAGGATATGCGCTCTCGCATGGCAAAGATCCGAGAGACTTTGAAAGGGGTGGAGCGCTCCGGAGCTGTGCGGCGCAATAGGCGTCGTGAACAGGGATTCGATCTTGTGGCCCTTGCAGGCTACACCAACGCCGGAAAGAGCACGCTACTAAACGCCCTTACAGGATCTGACGTACTTGAGAAGGACCAGCTCTTCACCACGCTTTCCCCAACCACCAGGGCCATCTCCTCAGATCAGGATGCTGCAGGACGTCGGGTGCTGCTGACCGATACGGTTGGATTCATCGACGATCTGCCTCACTTCTTCATCAAGGCCTTCCACTCCACGCTATCCGAGATCTCCTGTGCCGACCTCATACTGCTGGTTGCCGACCTCTCGGACCCGCCAAACACTCTGCGGCGCAAGATGGTGACCTGCCATAAGGTGCTGTGGGACTGCGGTGCCACCGCGCCGCTTATTACCGCACTAAATAAGGTGGACCTGGTGCCTGAGGGAGAGCTGGAGCGCCGCATGGAGGCTATTTCCGATCTGGTGCACCAGCCGATCCTTGTATCTGCCAGGGACTCCATTGGACTATCCGATCTGGCAGGCCGCATCAAGGCAGCTCTGCTTCCCTGGCGGGAGGTGGAGATCACCCTTCCTAACACGCCCCTTGGGTGTGGGGAGCTCTCTCGCCTCTACCGATGGGCTGAACCTCTTTGTGTGGAGTTTGGGCAGGATATTCGGGTGCGCCTGCGGGCCAGGGATCAGGTGCTCGACCGGCTTGGCCTCACGGCAGCAGATCCAAGAGGCGATCGTGATCGCCGCTGCATTGATCAGGACTGACCCCGGGGACATCGGCAGGCCGAATCACGATTCGAATGGGCGTCCCAAATCGGCAGGACAAAGTCGGCACTCGAGCTCTTTGCATCCGGTCTATTAGGGATCGTCCGGGCAGGTTTATGTCAGAGCAATTTGGCCAGAAGCAACCTATCATGGAGCGGTTTGCGCTTCGTCAGACCTTCGTCTCGATATACGCCCTCTCGCAGGAACACATCGAGGCTGCCAAGGAGTCGATCCGCGAGGAGAGGTCTCATCTGGAGGATTTCATCGCCCACGACCCATTCTTTCAGCTCACCCTCGAACCATACGACCGGCCGCTCAGGCGCGCTCCCAAGATCGTCCGGATGATGGCACAGGCCAGCCGTCCCTTTGGTATCGGGCCCATGGCTGCGGTTGCGGGGGCGATCTCCGAGCTGGCAGCGGAGGCCATGATGAGGGAAGGCGCAGCGTACGCAATGGTCGAGAACGGGGGCGACATCTCGGTGTTGAACGACCGTCCGGTATTGATCGGCATATATGCCGGCTCGTCTCCCATCCGTGATATAGCCCTTAAGATCCCACCCCGGACCATGCCTCTGGGGCTTTGCACCAGCAGCGGGACCGTGGGCCCATCGATCAGCTTCGGCTTCGCCGATGCAGCCGTGGTGATCGGAAAGACTGCCTCTCTGGCCGACGCCGGGGCGACCGCCCTGGGAAATGCCGTGCCTGTAGTGGGGGATCTGTCGGGGTGCTTTGAGGCGATCAGGCGGCCAGGCATCCAGGGTGCCCTTGTGATCAGGGGTGAGGAGATGGCCTTTTGGGGTGAGGTCCCGGAGATCTGCAGGGCAAGGGTCAGCGAGGATAAGATCACCAGGGGATGAGCTGATAGATCTCATTCTTGCGTAAAATGGCACCATCCTGCGGATCCGATCGATGGCTACTTGCCAGAAAAAGACATCTGCCGCACGATCCTATCTATCCGGGGATCAAGCTGCTTAAAAGCGGCTTGATGTCATTCGCTGGTCGCGAGCTTATTCAGGATGTCAAGCTCTCTCTTGAGGCTGCCATCTCCTATTGCCTCCATCTCATTCTGAAAGTGCTTGACGAACAGCTCGAAACGGGCCCGGAACTCATCGGAGACATGAAGCGGTACGGATCGGCGGGCCCATTCGTTTCCCCCAATCAGAGCCGATCTGCCTCTGCCCACTGTCGGGGATCGGGCTTCAGATGGTACCTTTTCTATGGCTGCTCTCTCCTCTTTCATCCACAGCTTGAGAAGGTCGGCGTATCTGGAGAGGAGGATACCCTTGCGAATGCCCGTATCCTGGTAATAGTCTGGCTGTAGATTTGGAATAAATGCCGCTGTCTCGTTGCAGTCTTCCTTCCAATTTCGGTCCCGGTAGCTCGCATGCAGAATTATGCCACCATCTATGCCATCATCTTCAGAGACCCTCTTGAG
The DNA here is from genome assembly GCA_002067795.1 of Methanosaeta sp. PtaB.Bin039. Taxonomy (GTDB): domain Archaea; phylum Halobacteriota; class Methanosarcinia; order Methanotrichales; family Methanotrichaceae; genus MVQI01. The sequence goes on along the minus strand of MVQI01000071.1, from coordinate 94,494 downwards.
CTTCAGGATGATTATCCCGCCCTTGATCTCTCCACCTTCGGCGCGTGAGGCAAACAGGGTGCTTACCTTCATTATCCTTCCAGATGCCTGATCTGCCTGAGGTGAGCCATAGACCTTCTCGATCTCAAAGCCGCGGGAGATCAGGCGGAGCTGCAGATCAAAGACCAGGGGCGTGACCATGTAATCGAACTCGTCGTCCATGAGTTTGCCGAACTCCTCAGCCGAATGCACGGAGAAGTAGTTCGCGCCACGGATCTTGGCAAGGCTCTCCACCAGGCGAGTATTGAAGTCAATACCTATTCCTATAACCGTGATAAAGATGCCCTGCTCTGCGCTTTCTGCGGCAATCTTCAGCAGCTCTTCCTCAGAGGTCTTGCCTCTTGTCGGCATAGCGTCTGTCAGGAGGATCAACCTGGTCTCGCGACTATTCGGCGAGGTGCGTCGGGCAGCTCTGAGCAGCCTTATCCCCCTTTGCAGGCCAGCCATCATATCGGTTCCGCCGCTTCCTCTTATGTTCAGCACTTGCCTGGAGAGCCCATCTGGGTCCTTTTCTCCCATCGGGGTGAAGGGCTCAGCCAAGAAGGCGCCATCTGAGAAAACCACCATGCCCATGCCATCGTCTGGCTTCAGGTGACTGAGAAGATCGATCACCCCTTTTGTTGCGATCTCGATCTTGGTTGCCGGTTGTCTGTTGTAATTGCCGCCTTCTTTTCCAGATCCAGCCTCCAGACGATGGCCGAAGCGATCGTAATAGTATCTGTCGAACCTGCTGGTCATGGAACCGGAGGCGTCCAGAGCCACCACCAGGTCGAGCCCGCCTCGCGAAAATCCCTTCTGGCAGGTGTTGAGGCTGACAGATATGTAGGTCTGCGGCTCTCCAGTCAGGGGATCCTTGCATATGGCGGTGCTGTAAGAAGGCCAGAAGAGCATGTTCCGATGACTCGTTGCCGCTGCAGTCTCTGCGATCTGGAAACGATAGCCGTAGAAGATACCTTCATAGGTCACGTCCTGTGGCAGCGGCAGATACCCATTCTCGATATTTTTCCAAAAGCTCTCTATGTCCTTGGCGCCGCCGGCCGAAAGTCCGAGGCCTGCGGACGAAAGAGAGTATGCTATTAGAGCTGCCCCCTCCTGGCTTGATGGGGGGTCGGTCCCAGCGCGTTTTCGGTCTGCACCTGCGATAACGCGAAACAGGACGCTGTTGCTGCTCGATTTGTCAACTTCGTACCACACACGGTAGTCCCCTTCTGCCTCTGCCCTGTACCAGGTCCTGTAACGGCAGCCGCGCAGGACCATCTCGCTAATCAAACGGACAGTTGTGCCTGTGGGGTAGCGGCAGATCAGGGCCAACTCACCTCCGGCAGCCGGCTCCAGATCAAGGCATGCCCAAGAACCCTCGGGCACCTCCAGGAAGTCCCGCCTCTCTCGATACGCACAGTCGGCTATCCACAATCCGTTTGTCTGGGCGATTCCAATCGGCGTGCCTCCTATCCGAAGGCCGCTGTCCGCAACTGGGGCCGATCTAAAGTACCAGAGCTTGTCCTCTGAATCCTGATCGATATCAATTCGGTTCATGGGCCGATTATGAGGTATATGCCGGAAGTTCTAACCTTGAGATCGAGGCAGAATGCCGATCTCAAGGCTTTATGCTTCCATCCTTTGACGGTTCCGATGATCAACATGCCCTCCTCGTATAGGCGGACTGTGCACCAACTGAGCACCAGAGCTTTTCCGAAAAAGCCCCTTTCCATTCAGCCACGCTTCGATATGACACTCTTTTCAGTACCGATATTTTGCCGGTACGGGAGTGGTCCGCCGTGCATGCTGCGGGATCATCAGTATGATGAGAATTGATGGGGAATCGGGACCGCGGAAGTCCCGATTCCAGCAGCGTTCTGGTGCAGGGCAAGGATCTGAGGCATCCGAGCGATACCCTCGTCGATCACAAACCCAAAATCGCAGCCTTGCAGTCCCTCTGGTTAGGGGGCCTCCTCGACGATGACCGCTGTCGAGCCGGATCTCTTTGCCCAATATAATCTAACTCGCAATATGTATTTGCTTCCCTTTGCCAGGTGGGCCGTTATCAATGCATTCCTGTCCTCGCCGCTGTCGTCGTCACCCTGGATGTAGCGCGGCTCGGCGTTCGCGCCCTGATCTTCGAAGAGGACCATCACAGTATCCGATTTTCCGATGGTTCTGAAGGTGAATTCGTCGGTGTAAGGCGCTTCGAAGAGATAGTTCTTCTGCTCTCCTGGCCCCAGCTGCATCACCTGCGACTTCAGCAGCTCCAGCTTCTGGTAATCCCTGGCAGTGATTGGCGGATAGAATGTCTTCACCCATTCCTTGTCCCTGGCCGACAGGCCACCTGCGGGGATCAGCGGTTGGTTCTGGTACTTCTCGGGCTTCAGGATCAGGCCCTTCTCAAACGAGTAATGCATGATAGAGTCGGGGTCCCAGGCTGAGCCTTCCACAAGGTCAGGCACTATGGTATTTAGGATGTTATGCTCTATCTTATCCACATCCCAGTTATTTGGCGGTCCGCTGAATAAGTCGATCACTGCTGCCCTGTTCCATTGAATGCCGGACTTGGGATTCTGGTGCTCATGGGGGAATCCGCATGTATGGCCGATCTCGTGGACGGCTGTGTCGATGCCGTTTGCATCCTCAAGGATCAGATCCCAGCCGAAATTCATCGTCATTTCGTCTTTGCCGAAATATTTCAGTATGTCAGTTCCAACTCCGGACCAGGTTGACCCGTCCCTCAAGAAGGCTATGCGAACTTCTGCATCCGAGATGGAGCTGATCTCCTCGAACTTTATGCCAATTCCCACGTCCATCCAGATCTTGAACCCCTTTCTGACTATGTCCTTCTCTTCCTCCCTGGTGGTCCACTCTTTGGGCTTGTTGAAGAAGCAGTAGTGCAATACCGTCCCGTTTATCCATTTTCTTCCCAGATAGCGCAATATCGACAGGCGGGCCGGACCGATATTTGGTCCAGTTGGGCGTTCTGGCGTGCGCGGTACCGAACAATAGCGTGTCTTATGTGCTTTCTCTTTGGCCATTTGCATCTACCTCCGGTCCGATGAGGCTCATCGGGCTCATTCATTTCTCCGAGGCGAGGAGACCTTCTGGTCCATACCTTCCAAATAAATGATAAATTACCAGAATACGTAACTAAAATAAATGATAAACGTTTCGGTGGCCGATTCGTTGCGGCTTTCCCCAAGTCCCATTGCGGTCTTCAGCCGCGTTGATTTGAGCAACCGATATCTGATCTCTCCATTATGTTGTCTCACCATCAAAACAAGCTTTGGCGGTGAGTGTAAGATTGGCTTCGCCATCCGCTTGGATCTCTTGGAAACCAACGCCATTCGAAATGCTGCGCGAAGATCGCCTCGTACAGCATCTGTGAACTATATGCAATTGGTCTCATATCCTTGTCCAAATAGCCGCCTCCTTCACAGGCGTTTTTGCATATGTATTTCAAGATCCGCAGCCCAATTTTACCGAATCTTCCTGGCGAAGCTTCTCCAAAAATAGTTTACCACCGATTCGGGCTGTAATGCAGCTATCTTATCAGGCGTGGGATGGATGCGGCGTTCTTCGCATATCGGCAATGCCGCCCAGGTCAACTGGCTCCGCCCTCCGAGACGCTGTCATGATCGTTTTCGCAAACGAAGGTCCCTATCCACCTCATGGATCGGCGACGATCCGGCCTTCCGGATGGAATCGAAACCTTTACCTACTCCTGCGCCCTCCCCCCGGTCATCAGGTGATTCCCTTTGCAGTTACTGCTGATTCACTCCGATTTTATAGAGTTTGAGGCCAAGAGGCCCACCAAGGTGGCCGAGGAGGTCTCCGACGAGGCAAAATCCGGCCGTCTCGAGGAGGCCTTATGTGCTTTCATCGCCGTGGAGAAGTTCGATGAGGAGGATCCGGAGGCTGTCGTAGCCCAGGCTGCCCGCGAGATCGAGGAAGTCGCACGCCAGGTCAGGGCGGAGCGGATAATGGTATATCCATATGCCCATCTGAGCAGTGCCCTCTCCAATCCCGAGACGGCGGTTAAGGTATTAAAGGGCCTTGAGGCTGCACTCAAGGCCGACTTCGAGGTGGCCCGGGCGCCCTTCGGCTGGTACAAGGCATTCACAATAAGCTGCAAGGGACATCCCTTATCCGAGCTATCCCGCACAATTCGGCTGGGGGAGGGCGAGGTCGTCTCCCAGGCCCTCAAGTCCGAGGCTCGTGCGGTCTCGTATTGGCGGGTCATGTCCAAAGGCGGCCAGATGGTGCCGGCCGAGGAGTTCGACTACACGGGGCACGAAAAGCTGCAGAAGTTCGTCAGGTACGAGATAGAGAAGAGCCGGGCTGTTGACAAGGTCCCGCCTCACGTGGAGCTCATGAGGCGGCTGGAGCTGGTCGACTACGAGCCAGGATCGGATCCTGGAAATATGAGGTACTACCCCAAGGGGCGCCTGATCAAGTCGCTCCTGGAATCTTACGTCTCCGACCGTGCTATGGATATGGGGGCCATGGAGGTTGAGACCCCCATCATGTACGACATGGACCACCCCACGCTCAAGAAGTACCTGGACCGCTTTCCTGCACGGCAGTATACCATAGAGGCTGATAAGAAGCGGCTGTTTTTGCGCTTTGCCGCCTGCTTCGGTCAGTTCCTGATGGGACATGACATGACCATCTCCCACCGTTCACTCCCCCTGAAGATGTTCGAGCTCACACGCTACAGCTTCCGCCGAGAGCAGCGGGGTGAGCTGGTGGGCATTCGCAGGCTCAGGGCATTCACAATGCCTGATATGCACACTCTGGCCAGGGACATGGGTCAGGCCATGGAGGAGTTCCGAAAGCAGTATCAGGCCAGCATTGATGTGCTGAAGGATGCAGGCCTGGAAATTGGGGACTATGAGGTGGCCATCCGCTTCACCCGGGACTTCTATCAGGCCAATCGGGAGTTCATCGAGGGGCTGGTTGAGATCGTGGATAAGCCGGTCCTGATCGAGATGTGGGATGAGCGGTTCTTCTACTTCGTGCTCAAGTTCGAGTTCAATTTCGTGGACGCCCTGGACAAGGCCAGCGCGCTTTCCACCGTCCAGATCGATGTGGAGAACGCAGAGCGGTACGATATCACATATGCGGATGCCGATGGGTCTTTGAAGCGTCCAATCCTCCTGCATTGCTCACCCTCAGGGGCAATAGAGCGGTTGATGTATGCCCTGCTTGAGAAGAAGGCAATGGAGGCGTCTGCCGGAGCCGTCCCTACGCTTCCCACCTGGCTCTCCCCTACCCAGATTCGCCTGATCCCAGTTGCAGAGCGCCACCAGGATAGGACTTTTGAGGTCCAAAAAGCCCTGGGCTTCCGCACCGATATAGACGACCGTGAGGAGACCGTGGGCAAGAAGATTCGCGACGCAGGCAGGGAATGGATACCCTATGTTGCAGTAATCGGTGACGAGGAAATGCAGTCTGGCCAGCTCACCGTAACCATCAGGGCAGAGTCACGGCCCAACCAGCCGGCCCGGCTCCGCATGGGGGTAGAGGACCTGCGAAAGCGTGTGGCAGGCGAGGTGGAGGGCAAGCCCTGGCGAAGGCTCCCTCTGCCAGTCAGGCTCTCGGAGCGTCCCAAGTTCGTCTGAGGCCTCGATTGAAGGGGGGAAGAACACTCCTATCCTCCTTCTTTTCGACCTCTCGATAAAATCTGGTATAATAATCCGATAATAGCACTGATTGTCGGCAGCCATCTTATCGTTTGCTCGATATCCTCAAAGGAACTACTCACCTTGGCTGAGGCGACCTTCGGCTGAGGCCTTGCAGAGTGCATGTGGCATTTCGGATGGGCAGGTTGCTGCGACCTCTGCCCTGTCCTCTCCAGCTCGTCTGCGGCGCTTTGAAGGCCATCCCTGACCAAACCGTAACCATTATTAATTATTATATCCATGGATTTCCTGGATAAGGAAAAAGGAGGTGAGCTGGGATGGACTCTTTCACAAGTCAGCTTCTGGCTGTCGTGATTTTCGGCTTCCTGGTGGTAGCTCTGCCAGCGTTCCTCAACCGTTTCGCCGATTCGCGGAGCCAGCCTCGATAAGCCGGATGGCTTCGTCGGATGCGTCCTGAATATCGCCCTTTCGTGGATGCATATAAGGGCGCAGCGGCAGACATCTCATGAGGGGCAGGCCCAATTTTGTCAGACAGGAATGGACTATAGGGCTGTGCCTGCCTGTGGCGTGGGCCTGGCCTCATCCCTCATCCCGCCCTCAAATTCAGGATAGCCTCTCAGCAACTATTATTAATGATTAAATGGATACATATTTCTGGTGAGAGATTATGGCCGATGCGAGCGAAAGGATCGATCAGGCCAGGGGCGCAAACCCCATGTGGTGGCTTCTAGTTGGCGATTTCCGAAACCGAAGGGACAGGCTGGTACATAACCTGCTAATATTGCTGGCCTGGCTGCTCCTTCTTCTGATCTCCCTGCTCTGCACCTCGCGAATCAGGATCTAGGATGTCCGCTTCCAGGGGCTCTTTCCAGCCTGGATCTGTACTATCCCTCATGCAGCTCGGTTAGTGGAGGGGCGCTTATTCTTCCCGGTCATGTGCGCTTTTGCTTTTGCGTAGCCGCACCATACGAAAGTATATTCTCCCTTCCGATTACTGGTATAGGATAATGGTTGAACAACCCGAGTTTCTGCCGGTATCGTCCGGGGAGATGCTGGAGCTGGGAATAGATCAGCTGGATGCGATCATCGTAAGCGGCGACGCCTATGTGGATCATCCATCCTTCGGGGCAGCCCTCGTTGGGCGGGTGCTCTGGTCTGCCGGCTACACTGCTGGCATAATCCCTCAGCCTGACTGGCGCAGCAGGGATTCGTTTCTGGCCCTGGGTGCGCCAAGGCTCTTCTTCGGAGTGACCGCTGGAAACGTGGACTCCATGGTCAACGCCTTCACGCCCGGCCTGAAGAGGCGCCGCAGAGACGTCTACTCTCCAGGTGGCGCACCCATGCGGCCGGACCGGGCGGTCCTGGTCTATGCCGACAGGCTGCACTCCGTATTTCCGGGTGTGCCCCTGGTGTTGGGAGGAATCGAGGCCAGCCTGCGCCGCTTCGCCCATTATGACTACTGGTCGGACTCGGTCCGTCAATCCGTTCTGGCAGACGCTCCAGCTCACCTTCTGGTCTATGGGATGGGGGAGGCGCCGCTGCTGGAGGTGGCCAGGCGGCTGGCTCACGGTGAGGATGTAGGTGATATCAGGGATGTCAGGGGCACCGCTTTTAAGACCAGCCTGGACGAGTGGCGGGGTGCCCGGACGGATGGGTGGCTAAATGTCCCCAGCTTCAGTCAGGTTTCGGCAGATAAGTCGGTGTACGCTGAGGCCTTTCGCAAGCATTACCAGGAGCAGGACCCTTTCGCAGGTCAGGGGGTGGTCCAGCCCCACCCAAAGAGCGTGATCTGGCAAAATCCTCCTTCTCGCCCCCTTCCGTCTGAAGAGCTGGACAGGATCTACGAGCTGCCTTATTCAAGGCGGCAGCATCCCAGCTACACAGAGATCGTCCCGGCCTTGGAGCCGGTTCGGTTTTCAATAACCAGCCACCGTGGCTGCTTCGGTTCCTGTCATTTCTGTGCGCTGGTCCACCACCAGGGCAGGATCGTCCAGTCCCGAAGCCCAGCCTCCCTGGTGAGGGAGGCGGCGGCCCTGACGCGCATCCCGGGATTTCGAGGCGTCATCCAGGATCTCGGCGGACCCACCGCCAACATGTATGGTCTGGCCTGTCAGCTATGGTCTCATTCGGGTTGCGGCCGGGCCTGCCATCCTGGCTGTCCCAGCCTGGACCTCGACCACAGCCGGTATATGGATTTGCTCCGGCAGGTGCGGCAGGTCAAGGGAGTGAGGCATGTCTTCATCGGTTCGGGCCTGCGCCACGACCTCATAGTGCGGGACGGAAATGCCGGCCGAAAGTTCCTGGAAGAGGCCTGCCGCTACCACATATCCGGTCACCTGAAGGTGGCTCCAGAGCACGTATCGCAGGAGGTATGCGCCTGCATGAACAAGCCGTCCAGGCGATACCTGGACCGGTTCCTGGAGATGTTCGGGGAGGCACGCAGAGCTGCGGGGAAGGAGGAGTACGTGCTGCCATACCTGATGTCAGGGCATCCCGGCTGCACCCTTGGCCATATGGTGGAGCTGGCCCTGTACCTCAGGGACAACCGGATCTATCCCGAACAGGTGCAGGACTTCACGCCCACTCCGCTGACCGTATCCACCACCATGTATCACACCGGCCTTGACCCGTTCACGCTTCAGCCGGTGCACGTCCCCAAAGGGCGGGAGAAGAGAATCCAAAGGGCCATCCTTGGCTTTCGCGATCCCCGCAACTATTCCATGGTCAGGGAAGGGCTTCGCCTTGCCGGCCGCCCCGAGTTGATCGGCGACGGTCCAGGATGCCTGGTGCCTTCGGGCCATCGGGAATCGTCAGATAGGCCGGCTGGCGACAAGCTGGCCAAAGGCAAGGCGGCCGAGCGGAGTGCCGGCCGAAAGAGCAGGGCAGTTGGCGGGCCTGATACCCGGAGATGAGGCGGTACCTGCAGGCGGGCTGTTGGCAGAGGGACGCCTTTTTCCCAGAGGTTTCTTAGCCTTTGGACATCGGGACGTATTCCACCCCAGGTCTTCTGCGGCCGATATCCATGCGGAAAAGGGCCATCAGCTCATAGACCTCCCCAGGGACCTCTACTTTCACGCAGTCGCCCAGCAGGGCCTGGGCGTCCTCCGCCATGAAGGGGTGGTCGTGGGTGTACTTGCCGGATATGAACTCCTCGATGATCCGGTCGATCTTCTCCTCGGCGCATCCCGGCCTCAGAATACGGCGGATCAGATTCTTCATCTGGGAGACCGCTTTGCTGGCCTCTTCAGCAAGTATCAGCGTCTTGTCGTCGATCTCATCGATCTTCTTCCTCTCAACCACCTTCAGTATTGATGTGGCGGGATAAGCCCCGGTCTGATCTCCGAGCTGCGGATCGACCGGTCCCAGGGCAGCGTTCTGGTCCATTATGATCTCGTCGGCTGCAAGGGCGATCAGCGTGCCTCCTGACATGGCATAATGGGGGATGATCACGGTGGTCTTGGCAGGGTGGCGCTTGAGGGCAAGGGCGATTTGGGTGGCAGCCAGGGCGAGCCCTCCTGGCGTATGCAACACCAGGTCGATGGGGACGTCCTTGGGAGCGTTTCTTATAGCCCGCAAGACCTCTTCGCTGTCGTCGATATCGATGTAGCGGGCCAGCGGCACCCCCAGGAAGCTTATCACCTCCTGGCGGTGAATCAGGGTTATCACCTGGCTGCCCCTGCTCTTTCCAAGGCGTACCAGCAGCCTCTTTCTGGCCATCTGCAGGGCATTCCTCTGGACCATCGGTACCAGGAAGAGCAGCAGGAAGAATACTATCCAGATATTCCCAAAGACCTGATCCAGGCCGATCTGATCCATTTACCTCTCCCTCATCATCTTACCTGACAGAAATGTTATTTAAGTTTTCTCAGAAATGGAGTGGCTGCCTTTGGAAAATGAGTGTCCCGATGCCTGCTGGCAAGCTGGAGCTCTCTTTTCAAAATTCCGGATATGCGCTCTTTTCATCTTCGCCAAATCGTGGTAGCCTGTGATGCGAGATCGAGGCCGAAAAAAAGTGTGCACCAACATGGCCTCTCTTTGGTTCCTGGTGGTGGGGTGAAAGTTGAAATATGCGGGTGCCATTTAGTATTCCCGGATTAATGGCAATGAGTCTTCAGAGAAGCTCGAAGGAATCTCGGCACACTGTGGATTTGGGGGCCTTAAGTCTTGCTTTCGTCAAGCATGTTTTCCCCGTCTTCTCCATTGATGGTGCCCTGAAGAGGACGGCGCCGATCAGCCAAGTCCGCGATGCTGGGTCTCACAGGTGCTGGCTGGTGTCCCTGCAGTGACCTTCGGATGGGACGAAGCACGCCGGTCTCTGCCGCTGGCCGTGGTCTTCGATGTTGCAGGCACTCTGCTGCGCATGTATCGGGTGGCAAATGACCTGCAAGAAAGACGCATCATCGAGCATGTGGTCACCGCCGACCTGATAGTGGAGGGCCTGGGGCGGGCGCTGGTCGTCCCTCAGGCCGACCCATCCGATCTGCTGGGCTGCTCACCCGATCTGCCCCTCTCCGCAATTCTGGATATGCTTCCTGGAGAACTGCAGATAAGCTGCTCCAGCTCTCCGGTCAATCCTGGTCAGGCAGAGGATATCATCCGCAGGTCCACTGCTACTTTCTTCGACCTGCAGGTGACATGTTCCCTCGTCATGGAACGCTGCCCTGGACCTTATCATACCGCCGGTCTGGTTGTCGATGCGTCGGTTGGGGTGGTCTCCCATACCCTGAGCACGGGGGGGGTCCCTTTCCCCGGCCTGAGAGATGTGCTTGACGATCTGGCTGGGATGGGTGCGGAGATCTATGTGGCGTCGGGCGACAGCATGCGCAGCCTCTCCCACCTATCTTCCCTGGGTTTTAGGCCTGATCACATACATCCTGTGGCCGATCCCAGGCGCAAAGAAGAGGTGGTCATGGCCCTCAAGGAAAATTATCGGGTGGTGATGGTGGGCGATGGGCTAAACGACATGCTGGCCTTTAGGGCGGCTGATCTCGGAGTCCTGACCATTCAGCAAAGCGCTTGCCCTTCCCCTCATCTCCTTTCGGCAGCGGATCGCGTAATTCGCGACATTCGCGAGCTTCCCATCGTCCTTGGGAAGCCTTCAGGTGAGCGAAAGGGCTTGCCTTGATTTTTTCAGCATTCGGCAACTATGCCCTATTATATTCAGATGATTGCGAAATCTTTAAATACGGTTATGGATTTGATGATTGTTAATATTTTGGATCAACCATACTGCGGAATTGACAACAGGAGCAGGGTATCAATGTTTGAAGACCTTTTGGAGCTATACAAAGCCAAAGCGGCAGCAACGGAACGCAACCTGAAAGAGCAGCAGTCCATGATCGCACTCGTCCTGGCTGTGGACAATCTCTCGGAGATGATAAGCTCGAAGCAGAGGGATGTCGAGCTTTTGGGAAGGCTGATCGATCAGGTGGATCGACTGTCAAAGGAAGTCTCTGACATGAAGAGCCAGCTTAAGGCGAGGCAGGGTCGGCTGCCGGTTCAGGCGTCGGCAACCGCCAGCAGGGAAGGCCGCGCGCTGGATAACCACGCCTGGTCTCTGATAGGCCTCATGAAGGAGCGGCCCGGCAAATACGCAACCAGCGAGCTTGTTGATATGCTGGGGCTGAACAAGACCACGGTCATCAGCGTCATGAAGCGGGCGGCTGAGCTGGACGTACGGCACATCAAGCTCACCCATGGCAAACGCAAGAAGCTGACCCTTAGCTATACCCCTGATGAGGAGCAATCGTCCTCCGCCGACTCAGGCTCGGAGATCAGCGAGCAGGATCGAATGAAGCTTGAGCTAATGGCCATGACCTGAGGTTTTCGGCCACAGCCCGTGGCCCCCCCTGCTCCTTTGCGTCTTGGGGGGAGGCAAACGACTGCAGCCCTGACATGCGGTTGCTGGCCTCTTGGCCGGATGCCGGCCCCGACATTGTGCAAATATCTATTATGTTGAAGTTCACGGCTGTAGTTGCAGTCTAGCCTATCGATGGATATGATGCGTGAGATCGCACCATAGATACGATGCTACATGAATGCGTGCAACGACCTCACTTGCATCTTTATCCACGGCCTCGGAAGGCGACCTGCAGACGGCATTGTTGTCTAAACATGTCAATATGCCTTTGACATGTAAGTATTGACGAAAATACTGTCAGAGGGGCAACATTTTGTAGTATTTATTTTATTAAACTTAAATTAAATTGGTTGATGTAGCACACGATTCGAGCCGCGTCAGTCTTAGAAAATGAGAAAGCCCCCTCAATGAGCGATCATCCCCATTTCGGACCTGGGCACTTCTGGTGATGCAAATGTCCTCAGATGGCAAGCATTCGGTCTATCGCCTTCTTGGCCCGGATGGCCACCTGCTCCGGCACGGTTATCCGCGGCTGAAGTGTCTCAAGTGATCTCAGTACTTTCTTAAGTGTGATCTTCTTCATGTCGAGACAGACGGTCCCCTCCTTCAGGGGAAAGAAATGCTTGTCCGGATTGTCCTGAACCAGCCTGTATATCATGCCCACCTCCGTCCCTATGATGAACTCGGATGCAGCACTCGCTCGGGCATGTTTGGCCATGCCTGACGTGCTGTAGACCCCATCGGCAAGATCAACGACCTCGGGTCGGCATTCGGGGTGGACCAGCACCTCGGCCTCAGGGTGTAGGGTCCGGGCAGCCAGCACATCCTGCGCCCTGTACCGATCGTGGACATGACAGAACCCCGGCCAGGCTATGATCCTCTTGTCGGTCTTGCTGGCCACGTAAGCGGCCAGGTTGCGGTCGGGGATAAAAACTATCTCCTTCTCGGGCAGCGAATTGACCACGGCTACACCATTTGCTGAGGTGCAGCATATGTCGCTCTCGGCCTTTACCTGCGCCGATGTATTGACATAGCAGACCACGGCAGCGCCTGGATGCTCCTTCTTCAGCGACCTTACGTCCTGTGGCCTGATCATCTGCGACATAGGGCAGCAGGCATCCGTCTCCGGGAGTATCACGGTCTTTTCAGGGGAGAGGACAGCTGCGGTCTGAGCCATGAAATCCACCCCGCAGAAGAGGACAACGTCGCAATCCGTGGCGGCAGCCGCCCGGCTAAGCTCCAGGGAGTCACCGCAATGATCGGCGATCTCCAGCAGCTCCGGTGGCTGATAGTTGTGGGCCAGGATGAGGGCATTTCTCTCCTCCTTCAGCCTAAGAATCTCCTCCTCTATCATGGCATCGGCGCTGGTTGTAAGGACTCCTTTAAAAGGCTGTTGTCCTGGCCTGGATGCACAAATCTTATATACAATGTATTTATGAGTACATCAAAGTACATATAGATACATTAAAGAGTGGTGATTATCAATGAAGTACCTACAGAAGATCGTCGAGGGCCGTGACCTGGACTCAGCAGAGGCGGAGGACCTCTTGGCAGAGGTCTTCAACGGGGCCACAGATGCACAGATCGCCGCTTCCTTGATCGCGCTGCGCATGAAAGGAGAGTCGGTGAGCGAGCTGGCGGGTCTGGCCCGGACCATGCGCCGCTCCTCGGTCCGGATAGCCCCCCGGGTGGGCGGAGGGCTGGTTGATACCTGCGGAACTGGGGGAGATGGGGCAAATACCATCAATGTGAGCACAGCAGCGGCAATAGTTGCCGCGGCAAGCGGGGTGCCTGTTGCCAAGCACGGAAACTATGCCGTCAGCTCCAGCTGCGGCAGCGCCAACGTCCTGGAGGCGCTGGGACTTGACATGCAGCAGCGACCTGATCAGGTCTGCCGGGCAATTGAGGATGTTGGCATAGGTTTCATGCTGGCGCCGCTATTTCACCCTTATATGAAGCGTGTTGCAGCGCTGCGCCGGGAGATGGGGGTGCGCACGGTCTTCAACCTGCTGGGTCCGTTGACCAATCCAGCCGGGGCCAGCGCCCAGCTGATGGGGGTATACGACCCCCGCCTGTGCCCTCTTCTGGCCAGGGTGCTGGGAGAGCTGGGATCGGAGAGGGCTCTGGTGGTGCACGGTGGAGGCATGGATGAGATAACCAACACCGCGGAGACTGCGGTATCGGAGCTGAAGGACGGCCAGGTGCACAGCTATGCCATCGCCCCCGAGGAGCTGGGATATCGGCGGGCCAGGCCTGAAGAGATCCGGGGAGGCAGGCCTGAGCAGAACGCCCGAACCCTGATCGAGATCCTGAAGGGCGAGCCGTCCCGCGGGAGGGATCTTGTGGAGATGAACGCCGGAGCTGCCATCTATGTGTCAGGCAGGGCCGGATCGATAGCTGAAGGCTGCATGATCGCCCAGGAGGCCATATCGACCGGCAAGGCTCTAAGGACCCTGTGCGCACTGGTTGAGAGATGCGGCAATCCCCAGGTTTTGGGCAGGTATCTATGACACGGATCAAGGTCTGCGGGCTGTGTGACGGGCGGGATCTTGACCTGGCGCTGTCGTCGGGTGTAGATGCGGTCGGATTTGTGGTGGAGATCGCCGGCTCCAGACACCGTCTCTCGGCCGAGGAAGCCGCCTCATTGATCGTGAGCGTGCCTGTCTTTGTCCAGAGCGTGGCTGTAATTCAGCCCTCCAGCGTCCATGATGCTCTCAGTCTGGCCGAACTGACCGGAGCCGATGTGCTTCAGGTTCAGGGTAGCCTGGGTCACCTTGAGATGGCTGCCCTGAGGTCCCAGGTCTCGGCCAAGGTCATCGCTGCTGTGGATCCGGCCTATCCCCAGGCCACGGATTTCGCCTCCTGTGCCGACGCGCTGCTTGTCGATACGCTTCACGCCGGGATGCTTGGCGGATCGGGAAGGGTGCACGACTGGCAGGCCAGCGCAAGGCTTGCAAGACAGATCCCAATACCTCTGATTCTGGCCGGCGGCCTGAATGTCGGCAACGTCGCAGCGGCTGTCAGGGCGGTTCGGCCCTACGCGGTGGACGTGTCCAGTGGGGTGGAACAGGACGGCAGGAAAGATCCAAAGCTTGTCAGGGAATTTGTGGAGGCTGTCCGCCCATGCCGGTAGAGCCGGTGCTTGTGGACGTGACCGGGAAGGTGAGCGTGGATGCTCCATTCACCCTCTACCAGGCCCTGCGCCGCCGGGGTTACTCGTACCTCCTGGAGTCGGTGGAGAAGTCCGGACAGAAGGCCCGCTTCTCTTTTGTGGGGGCTGCCCCATCGGCGCTGGTAACCGTCAAGGGCGAAAGGCTGCGTGTGGAGCTGATGGGAGAGGCCAGGGCAGCAGGTCATTTCATGGCTGAGAGGCTCGAGACGGTCGCAGACATGTCCCGGGAAGGATCGGCTCTGGAGGGCACAATCCGCCATGGCCGGGACCTGTTCGACGCCCTGCGAGCGGCAATCCCCGCAGCGCCTTGCAGGGATCCCAATAGCTTTGGCAGGCAGGTCTTCTACGGCGGAGCCATAGGCTATCTCGCATACGACCTCGTATTGTCCCGGCTTGGCCGGCCATCAACATCTACGGTGCCAGATGCCCAGATGGCCGTCGTTGAGAGCACCTTCATATTCGACCACCTGATGAGGAAGGTCTACTTCGCGCTCTCTCCACTTCTCCCAGGCCCAAAGGTGGATCTGATCCAGGATATCGAGGGGATCGATCCGGAGCCCATACATCAGTCCAGGCCGGCGGAGTTCCTCGGGGCCGGAGGGCAGGAGGAGTATATGGACGCCGTGCGCGCCGCTCAGGAGCATATCGCAGCAGGCGATATCTTTCAGGTGGTACTTGCCAGGTCTGCCCGATTCGGCCGTGTCAGGCCCCTCGACCTGTACCTGCGGCTGCGAACGATCAATCCCAGCCCATATACCTACCTGTTCGAGTTCGGTGATCTGGCAATAGTTGGGGCCTCCCCTGAGACCCTGTTCTCGGCCTATGCCGGCCGCCTGCAGGTCAATCCCATCGCCGGCACCTGTCCCAGAGGCAGGACCATACACGAGGACCGGGCGCTGGCCGAGGCTATGCTCGGGGATGAGAAGGAGCGGGCAGAACACGTGATGCTTGTGGACCTGGGAAGAAACGATGTACGTCAGGTCTGCCAGTCCGGTTCGGTTCAGGTGGAGGACTTCATGTCGGTGCTTCAGTACTCCCACGTCCAGCATATCGAGACCACCGTATCGGGAAGGCTGCGGCCCGAATGCGACCAGTTCGACGCGGCTCGGGCGGTCTTTCCAGCCGGAACCCTATCAGGGGCGCCGAAGATGAGGGCTATGGAGATAATCGACCGGCTGGAGGCCGAGCCCCGCGGCATTTATGGGGGCGGCATCGGTTACTTCTCTGCCGACGGATCGGTCGATTTCGCCATAGCCATCCGCTCGGTCCTGATCTCAAACGGGATCGCCAGGGTGCAGGCCGGAGCCGGCATAGTGGCGGACTCAGATCCTATCCGGGAGTTTGCCGAGACTGAGAGGAAGATGGCAGCCATGCAAAAAGCGTTGGGGGCGGCATGAGGCCGATACTATTCGTGGATAATCAGGACTCCTTCGTCTGGAACCTGGTGGATTACGTCTCGCAGTTTTACCCGGAGACTGTTGTTGTGGACAACCAAATACCCCTGCGGCAGGCCCTGGATCTGCAGCCGGCAGGTGTTGTTATATCGCCAGGCCCAGGGCACCCAGCCCACCCGAGGGATATAGGCAGCTGCCTTCAGATAATAAGAGAGGCGGCCGTTCCGGTGCTGGGGGTATGTCTTGGTCATCAGGCCATCAACCTGGCATTTGGTGGAAGCATCGGCCGGACCATCCCGAGGCACGGCAAGGTATCCTCAATCTACCACGACGGTCGAGGTCTCTTTGCTGGACTGCAGAGCCCGCTCGTGGGTGGGCGCTACCATTCACTGGCAGTGGACCGCCTCTCCCCGGAGCTGGTAGTCTCGGCCCGAAGCGGGGACGGCGTTGTCATGGGCATAAGACACCGCACCCGTCCGGTCGAGGGATTGCAGTTCCACCCAGAGTCCGTCCTCACCCCATGCGGCAAGAAGCTGATATCCAACTGGGTGCAGGGGGTGATGGCCTGCACCCGTTGATAGAGGGCATATTGGGGGCCGCTTCGGCAAGGCATCACGAGCCGTCTTTCTCTTATCTGGAGGGCCGCCGGGATCTGATATCCTCGGCAAGGATTGCTCGGCAGCGCGGACTGATTCCGGTTATCGCAGAGATCAAGCCCCGCGTGCTGTCCCGCCCACTGAGCGAGGGGGAGGCGGCAGCCAGGGCCGCCCTCTATCAGCAGATGGGGGCCTGCGCCGTCTCTGTGCTCACCGAGCCCACATACTTCCTGGGCTCCCTGGAGTGGCTGGATGAGGTGCGGCCGGCAGTCTCATTGCCTGTGCTGAGAAAGGACTTCATCACCGATTTTGGCCAGGTGCGTGAAGGGCAGGCCGATCTTATCCTGCTAATAGCATCGTTGCTGCCGGATCTCCAGGGTATGATGGACGCTGTGAGGTCTGCCGGGATGGAGCCTTTGGTGGAGGTCCATTTCCAAGAGGAGCTAACCCGGGCCCTTCGTGCCGATGCATCCATCATTGGCATCAACAACAGGGACTTATCAACTCTCGAGGTGGATCTATCCACATTCGAGCGACTATCTCCACTTGCCATGGACGCCGGGGCTTTTCTTGTGGCGGAAAGCGGCGTGCAATGTCCTGATGACGCCTGCCGCATGGTGCAGGCAGGGGCAGATGCCATTTTGGTGGGCACAGCTCTGATGAAGAATCCCCGGATTCTGGCATCCCTGACCGGCCTTGAGGTGCATTAGGCCTTCTTCCTCTCCGCCCGCCTCCTCTCCTCCAGGCGCTCCTCTCGCCGTCGCTCTGCCCGGTACTCCTGGACCATGCTCTCAAGCCACTGGCTCTTCCTCTCAGCCTCGAGTGCCCTTCTGCGCTCTGCCCAGGCCTCCTTGGCCGCTTTGAGCTCATCTGGATCTATGAAGGCGATTCCGTCCAGGCGCCTGACTGAGATCTCGTCCTCCTTCAGCACCGGGATGGCGTGGCTCTCCAAAAATTCCATGCTCGGCTCGGCCATCTCTCCCCTCGCCACAATGGCCTCTACCCCCAGGCTGGCCAGCAGCTCAGCGGCTTTTGTCCCACCTCCGGCGGAATTCTCCAGCAGCACCAGGTCATTCTGTCCTATGGACCAGCGCTCCGCAGCAGCCACAACAGATTCCCTCGAGAAGGCAGAGACTGGCTTGAGCCGGCGGTATCCGGCCATCTCTTCCACCTTCCTGACCTGGCGGGCCTGCGCCCTCTGAGCCGACAGACGCCTGGTCTTTCGCCTCTCCGAACGCAAGAGAACTCTCAGCCGTTCTATCTCCTTGTCACGGATGCGGATCTCCCTCTCCCGCTTCATCTCCCTAAAGCTCCTGTCCTTAAGCCGCTCAATGCGGGCTGCCATATCAGCCAGCCTGCGGTCACGATCTGCCAGCTCGCTCTTCAAATCATCAAGGTAAGAGCGCAGGTTCTTGATCTGCTCCAAGAGCCGGGTTTGCTCCTTTCGTGCCTGTAGCGGCGGAGCTGCCTGTTCAGGCGTGTGCTGAGGCGGCAAGGGTTGGGGCGAGGATAGCTCGGCAAGCGCCCGATCGATGCTGAGGCCGCGCACCACCTGGGCCTTGACCTCCTCGGGATCCGCCCCTGCGGCCTTCCTCTCCACCTGGTGGAACTTGTTGCGGTATCGCTTGAAGGCCGAGGCAGCTGCCGCCAGAGCGTCCCTTTCGTGATCGTTTCTGTATCCGTATGGTCGGGCCAGCAGGATCTTCTCCTCGGCAGCCAGAGCCTCTCCAGGTGAGAACAGAACCGCGTTGAAGGCACGTTTGACCTTCTCCACAGCTCCGGGGGTGGGAAAGACGTCGGTAGCCACGATCAGAGGCTTTCCTCTCTCAGCTATCCATTCGATTGCATCGGATGGTGAGATCTCTCTGCCGCTGGTCAGGTCCACCAGCTCGCCTCGCAGGTTCAGCGCTGCCAGGCCGGTTGTGGTGCCCGGATCCATCCCGATTATCAGGTAGTTGCGCCGGCTCTCAAGTGGCGTGAACTCGAGGCGTGGACGGGCCATGGCCTCGACCCGGATCTGGGCATCTTCCCTCAGCCCTGGCTTGACCGGCACCTTATCACGAGGTGCCTCGACGGTGAACTCGGCACGAATATAGCCACCAAGCCCTTCAACTGCCCGCCAGCTGTACTCCAGATGCGCCTCTTTCAGCTGCTTCTCCACCTCTCTGGCCAGGCCTTTGACATTACCGTGGATCTTTCGGGAATAGCGGTTCTGGCTCCACCCGCCCCTGCCCGGCGATCTTCTGCGGCTGACCTTTATCCAGGTGCGATCCTCGAAGGCTGAGAGTACCGCCCCAACTCCGCTGGCTGCAAGCCTGGCGCAGGCTTCGGCCTCCTCGACAGGACTTGACCGATCAAATGTCAGGCCGTGCCAGCGGGCGACCCTGGTCAGGGGCTCGGCCCGCTCACCTCCGGTAACCTGCACAAGCCTGGTGTTGGCTGGCAGCAGACGCATAAGGGATACAAGTCCCGCCCGGCCTGCCGCAAGCTCATATACGTTGTCCACTGCCACCAGATCCGGCCTCTCTCGACGTATCAGGCGGATCAGCTTTTGCCGCCCGATGGCAGAGTAAGCGGAGGCGTTTTCCCCGGCCAGGGCGAAGAGGGCATACGTGGGTGGGCGCCGGCTGTGAGGCGACCTGCTGGCAATATCCACTCCGAATATGAGGCGGTCGTTCAAGTCCCCACACCAACCTGGACCTCATGGTGGACCGACATTTCGGATGGGGCATACTCCTGCCAAATTGGGACGGGTCGGGCCGGGCATGCCACCAGCTCACGCTCGATCCGAGGTCCGATCAGGCGCCTGGTGCAGGGAGGTGATATGCCCGGCTTATAGGCCCTCAGAAGCCGCAAGATCCGCAGCCTTCTGCGCTTTTCCGTCTCTGCGACAGCAGAGGCGGGGCGATCCTCCCCGGTCAGGCCGAAGAATGCCCTGGCCAGGTCTTTCACGCTTTTCTATATCAGCTCCCAGCGGCTAAATCCCTTTTCCCAGGTACGCCTGATGCCGGGAGGACAGGTCAGGCGCGTTCATTGTCTCCATGACGTAATCGGCAAACTGCTGGCCAGTTGCTCCATCGGCTCTCCCGGTTATGACCAGCTTCTTCTCGAACTGGCCGCATATATCCAGGGCCATCTCAAGCCTGGCAGCCTTCTCACCAAAACCGATATGGCGAAGCAGCATAACCGATGCCCGCATCATGCTGGAGGGATCGGCGAACTGGGCCCTTCCATCGACAACCATGCGGGGCGCAGAGCCGTGAATGGCTTCGAACATGGCATATCGTTTGCCGATATTGGCGGACCCGGCTGTCCCAACACCTCCCTGGAATTCCGCAGCCTCGTCGGTGAGTATATCCCCGTAGAGGTTGGGCAGCACTATCACCCGGAAGTCCTTCCTCCTCTTTGTGTCCACAAGTTTGGCAGCCATTATATCGACGAACCAGTCGTCAAATGAGATCTCCGGGTATTCCTTGGCAACCGAGCGGGCCATCTCAAGGAACTTGCCGTCCGTGGTCTTGATTACGTTGGCCTTTGTCACCGCAGATACCCGGAGTATCCCGTTCTTGCGGGCGAACTCAAAGGCCAGTCTCACGATGCGCTCTGCTCCCTGGGTTGTGATCACCTTGAAGTCCACAGCCAGGTCTGGCGTCACGTTTACCCCCTTTGACCCGAGTATGTAGGCGCCTTCGGTGTTCTCACGGTAAAAAACCCAGTCTATTCCCTCAGAGGGCACCTTTACCGGTCGGACGTTGGCAAAGAGGTCCAGCTCGCGGCGCATGGAGACATTGGCGCTCTCCAGGTTGGGCCAGGGATCGCCCTTCTTGGGGGTGGTCAGGGGGCCTTTCAGTATGACATGGCATTTCCGAAGTGCCGACAAAGCATCCTGCGGAAGAGCTTTTAGCGCTGCTGCCCTCTCCTCGATCGTCAGCCCGGCGATATCCCGGAACTCTACCTTTCCCGAAGCCATCTCCTCTTTCAGCAGTCTCTCCAGCACCCTCCTTGCCTCTTTGGTGATGTACGGCCCGATTCCATCACCGTCAACAAAACCCACGATAATTGGGTGGAGCTGATCGAAGTTCAGCCAGTCCTCCCCCGCCTTCATCCGCTCTACCCTGGCTAGCTGCTCTTCCAGGAGCTTTCCGAAATGCTCCTTGGCCCTCTCGATCGCCTCATTCTGGGTCATGGTCTTGATCATCACAGATCGGCTCTCCCTTCTCATCAAGCTTTTCCTGGGCAAAGGCAGCAGCTCTTCAGGCTTTCTAAGCCACCCAAATTCGGATTTTACAAAATCTCGCCCCCTTCGCCCGACCAAGAAGTTGGGCATTAGATGCCGCGGAAAAAGGATTATAGGCACGTAAGTCCGTAGCAGTCTCTAGAGGTTGGAGGAGAGAGCCTTCAGGAGGTGACAGAGATGGATATTGGAACCATGATCTTCTATGCCATACTGTTCATCATCGCTTTCATGATCGCCCGGATCATCATGAAGATCCGCCGGGGATATTAGGCCGAAGCGGTCAGCGTATGGGGTGAGGTGGATTTAAGGTGGATGAGAGACCGGCATAGGTTCGGCAGCAAAACCGGATCGGGGGCGACAATCTTAATATATCGCCGGCGTCTCATAATGCTCTATGTCTCCCGCTGATGTTCTCGATTCCCATGATACCCTCCCTCCAGTGATTGCCACGGTCGGTGGAAGCGGGACCAGGCTTTACCCTCTGACCCTCTGTCAGCCCAAGCCCCTGGTCGAGGTCTGCGATACCGCCATCATCGCAGTTCTCTTCCGCGTACTGGCCAGGCAGGGTTGCCGCCGATTCATCCTGGGGTCCAAGGGTGCCGATAACACACTTGCGCTCTCGAATTATTTCAAGGCCGGAGAGGGATTCTTTCAGCGCCTGGGCATAACCGACCATCAGGAGATCAGCTATCAGCCCCAGTATGACGACCGGGGAAGCGCCGACTCCTTGCGCTTCTGTCTGAACTACTTCGACATGGATCAGGATGTGATGGTGATCTCCGGCGACAACCTGATCGACATCGACCTGGCGGATTTCGTCCGATTCCACCGGGAGAATAAGCCGCTGCTCACCGTGGCACTAAAGGAGCTTCCCGCCGGGGAGAGCATCTCCCAGTATGGAGCTGCAGACATCGGTCCGGATATGCGGCTGCGGGGATTTGTTGAGAAGCCCCGGGAAGGCAGGGAGCCCAGCCGGATGATAAATACGGCGTTTTACCTGTTCTCCTCTCAGATCAGGCAGGTGCTGAAGGACATGGGAGATCGGTGCCGGGACATTGGAGGAGATCTGATACCTTACCTGGCCGAAAACGGCTATCCTGTCTACGGCTACCCTCTGAAGGGTTACTGGATAGATATCGGCGCTCCTGAGAGGCTGCTGCAGGCCACCGGAGACGTCCTGGCAGGAAACGTCCGGCACTTCACATTTCGTAACCTGTATCGTGAGGGCCAATGGATCCATCCGTCCACCCTTCGCCGCATAAGCAGATACCTGGAAAGCGGTGATATCGAGCTTCGAGGCCGGGTCTTCATCGGTCGAGACTGCCTAATCGAGCCCGGGTGCGTGATAGAGAACTCTCACCTGGGTCACACCTCGGTGATAGAGCGGGGTGTTGAGATCAGGAATAGCGCTGTCATGAGCTTTTCAAGCATCATGCATGGGGTAACAGTTGACCAGGCTGTTGTGGGAAGGCACTCCACCATCGAGGCTCATTGCATCCTGGACGGCGGCAGAGGCGACGGAAAAGGCGTTGCCGTCCTCGGAGAGAACGTGCTCTTGCCCAAGGACTCGGTGGTTGGTCCAGGCACGCGGGTGGCTAGCCTGCGCTACAGCCACATGATCCTGGCTACCGGCAAGTTCCTGGAGCTTGGATCAGATCACAGGAACATCTACTTCTCTCAAAAATAACGGCAAAACAGAGGTTGCGCCAGGCAGCCCGGCCAGTGCCGGCAGGGCTGCTGCATATTTTCGAGGAGGACGTGGGTATTTTGGGGGGATTGGCCTACCAGATCCGCTCCCATGCGCCGTCCTTGGCCCTGATCCTGTATTTCTTGCCGTTGCTCAGCAAGAACCTGTGAAGTTCCGCGGCGTCCTTGAAGAACCTCTTGTCCCTCAGGTTGTTGTATACCTCCTCAGTCGTGAAGCCGCTGAGCTTGCCTCCACCGTAGATCACCCTTTCGATGGTGTAATAGATGTCATCGAACTTTCGCATCGGCCTGGTCCACTCTTTGAACTTCATCATCAACCACCTTTAATGCGAGTGCTTTTGGCGGATAAGAATGTTTCGTCCAGCAGGGGATCAGATGATACCTGGCCGCAGGTGCTAGGTTTCCCGTCAAAGGCATGCGCCAAATTGAAATAATCGAGGTCTTCAAGGGCTTTTGTGCACTGCATCTCTAATTCCCGTGATATGGGGTCCCTCTCAGGTCGGATTTGCTCCTGCACGATCTGTCCGCTCTCCATATCGCGCAAGAACGCAGTTCCAGGGGAGGGTCCGGTCGATGCCACCATTATGCTCGTCGGCGAGGCACCCGGCAGAGATGAGGATCAGCTTGGCCGGCCGTTTGCGGGACGAGCCGGCGCGGTTCTCAGCCGCAGCCTGGAGGCGGCAGGTATCGATCGGCAGGCCCTATTCATCACCAATGTGGTGAAATGCCGGCCACCGGAAAACCGCAGGCCTCTGGCGTCGGAGATCCAGGCATGCCTGCCTTATCTGCATCGCCAGATGGAGCTGGTCCAGCCGCGCATAGTCTGTCTTCTGGGAAATGTGCCGTGCAATGCTCTGCTGGGGTGCGAGGGCGTGACCAAGATGCGCGGACGCCTGTACCAGGACCGCTATTTCGTTACCTTCCACCCGGCAGCCGTACTTCGCAACCGAAACCTGGAGATGCTGCTGATATCCGATTTCCGTCAGATCGCCAGCCTCTGACTTCAGACGTGCCTGGCCCCCTGGCCAAACCATCTGGGGGGTCTTGGCTGCTTTAAAATTCATGCCAAGAAGAGCTTCTTGACCCTGGATATCGCGCCGGGCAGGGCGAGCACGAAGACCAGATCCCCTTCCTCAGCCTTGAACTTCTCGTCCGGAATTACGGGCTGGTTGTTTCTCAATACCATTCCCACGACCGCTCCCTCCGGCAGCTCGTGAAGGAGGTTCTTGCCGATGACCTTGGCCCTCCTGCGTGTGGCAAACTCCACGAGCTCCATCCGCTCGTCGCTGAGCGTGATCACGTCCTCTCCGCCTATCACCAGTTGCAGCACGGCATCCACGGTCACCTGGCCCGGGCTGATCGCCCGGTCGACTCCCACCAGCTCGAATAGCCTGATGTACTCGCTCTTGTTGACACGCGATATGATCTTCTTCGATCCCAGCTGCTTTGCCAGGAGGGCGGTGAGGAGGTTCTTCTCGTCAAGGCCGGTTACGGCGAATACCACGTCCGATTCGCTCACGTTCTCCTCTTTGAGCAGGTTGATGTCGGTTCCGTCGCCGTTTAAGATCATGGTCTGGGAGAGCTGTTCGGCAACGACCATGCACCTTTCCTTATCGATCTCCACCAGCTTGAGGTCGAAGTTGATCTTCTCGAGGCGGCTGGCCAGGTAAAACCCCACCATCCCGCCTCCCACGATGACCACCTTGCGATCGCTGTTCTCCTCATGGATGGCGCTACGAAGCGCAGGCAGTGCCTCGGAGTGGCAGATCATGATCAGGTGGTCTTGTGGCCTTATGGTGTCATCGGGCCGCGGGATCATGATCTCTCCGCTCCTGTTTATGGCCACAAGCTTGCAGTTCTTTGGAAAAGCAATCCCGCTTATCGGTCCTGTCAGCAGCATGCTCTCTGTGACCTTGAACTCGATCAGCTCGACCTTTCCACCGGCAAGCTGCCGGTTCATCAGCATGGAGGGGAAGTACAGCGTCCGTGCCAGCTCCTCGGCCATGACCAGCTCCGGGCATATCATGTAACTGATGCCGATCTGTCGCCGATGCTTCACAGGCTGGTCTGTGTACTCCGGATTGCTCACCCTGGCGATGGTCTGGGTGACCCCCCGATTTCCGGCGATGATGCAGGTGATGATGTTGACCTCGTCGTTCCCGGTTACAGCCAGCACAACATCCATGTCCTTGAGCCCTGCAGAATTCAGCAGGCTGGCATTGGCGGCATTTCCCTCCAGGACCTTGACATCCATGCCCTCCAGCCGCTGGCAGGCCTCATGGCTCTGGTCTATTACAGTCACGTCATGCTCTTCCAAAAGCGCCCGGGCCACATGATATCCCACCTCGCCCGCCCCGGTTATCAGTATTCGCAAAGCTCTCTGCCCTCCTGGCAATAACCCGTGGATATCTCATGGCCGTGGGATATATGTTTCCCTCGTTCGAGAAAGCGGGCCACAGCCTGCCAACCGCAGCTTTTTTCCCGCACCCCGGCTCAATTGTCCCTATGAAGGTGAGCGAGGTCGAGTTTGCCAGGCTCCTTAGCAGGGAGGAGGATATCCTGTACCTCACCCACCGCAATGCGGATGCAGATGCGATAGGCAGCGCTTTTGCTCTCTGTCAGGCATTTGGCGGAACGGTCGGCGTGACAGGGGACCTGAGCAGGACCGCCCAGCAGCTGGTCGGTGCCCTTGGGGCAAGCCTGGTAATGGAATCCTCACCTGAATGCCACGACTTTGTGGTGGTTGTGGACGCCTCTACATCCACACAGCTGGGCGACCTTTGCCTCTTCAGATACGCCGTCGTCGATCATCACATGGATGTCGGGCTGATCGAGTCCGCCCAATTCTACATTCAGCAGCCTGCAGGCTCAACCGCTGAGATCGTCTGGCAGATCCTGCAGAAATCCGGCAGGTCCGCCTCACTGCAGGCGGCTCTGGGGCTGGCCGTTGGAATAATATCCGACACTGGTCGGTTCAAGCATGGTCATGCCGGGTCTTTTCGAGCCATGGCCGAGATCCTGGAGGCGAGCGGTCTGGATTACGGGGAGGCGCTGGAAGTCCTATCCCGGATGCCGGACGATATATCCCAGAGGATAGCTGCCTTGAAAGCAGCAAGCCGGGCACGCATCTACCGTCAAAACGATTGGGTGGTTGTCACCACTGAGGTGGGGGCGTTTGAAGGCCCCTCTGCCATGGCCCTGCTGGAGCTGGGGGCGGATGTGGCCTTTGCCGCGGGGCGTCATGGGCGGTTCACGAGGGCGAGCGGCCGGGCCAGGTATCAGGCCACAGCGGCTGGCATTGATCTATCTGAGATAATGCGATCGGTGGCACAGTCCAGGGGCGGAGATGGTGGCGGCCATAAAGGGGCCTCTGCTCTGGAAGTGGACTGGCCGGTAGCCGAGCTGCTCGGCGAGCTGCGAAGGGGCACTCTGCGCCGGCTGGAGGGGCTAAAGCGCACCTGATGAGATGCGCTCTTCTCAGACGAGCTGGAGGGAAGCTGGCGGATCAGCGCTTGCGATACCTTTCGGCAGCCTTCTTGAGTGCCTCGATTCCTGGCAGTGGATCTCCCGAGAGATACGTGATGCTCGCGCCTCCGCCCATGCTTACGTGAGAGAAGCGCGGCTCAAGCCCCATCTTCTCGATTGCAGCCACGGTATGCCCGCCTCCGGCGATCGAGAATCCAGACTCTGTGGCAGCCTTGAGGATCTCGGCGGTTCCCAGCATGAACTTCTCCTTCTCGGTGATGCCAGCAGGTCCGTTCAGGACCACGATGCGCGAGCTCTTGATCCTTCGCGCAAAGTCCACGATGGTCTCCAGCCCAAGGTCGGATATGGGGAGGTCGGGAATTCGGTCCACTGGGGTCTCAACCCTTTCTCCTGCCTTATCCACAGCCACATCCTTTGGCATGATCACCTTGCCGGGGTAATCCTGGAGCAGCTTTCTGGCGATCTCCACCTGGTCTGTGTATCCCTGACCATCGACGAACTTTCTGTTGGTCTCGCCCACATCCACCCCTGCGGCCATCAGGAAGACAGTCGCGACGACGCCCAATGACAGGATCTCGTCCGCTCCGCCTCTCTCCAGAACGTTTCTGGCCACCTTTATGGAGTCGTCGACCTTGGTACCTCCCAGGGCGAAGATGCTTGGATGGTCGTTGCCGTGGAGGCCGCGGTCCAGGTTGGCGATCTCCCGGTCCATCAGTATTCCAGCTGCGCTTGGCAAGACCTCGGTAAAGCCCACAACCGAGAGGTGAGAGCGATGGGAAACGGCAAATGCATCGTTTATGAAGTAATCGAACAGCGGGGCCAGCTGCCTGACCATGTGGCTCTTGGCGTGATCAGCAGGCAGCCGGTTCATGCTCTCCTCTGAGAAGAAACGGGTGTTCTCGAGGAGCAATACCTCGCCAGCCTCAAGTGAGCGGACCGCATCTTTGGCCCGGCTGCCGAAGAGGTCGTCCACATAGGATACCTCTTTGTGCATGAGCTTGGAGAGGTGTCTGGCGTGGACTTCCATAGTTGAGAAGTCCTTTTTGCCCGGCCTGGACTGGTGGGCCATCAAGACCACTCTTGAGTCCTCCAGGGCCTTCAGGGTCTCTACATGGCTCTTGAGCCTCTTGTCGTCCAGGATCTTCCCTGTTGGATCCATGGGGGAGTTGATATCCACCCTTACCAGCACGCGCTTATTTTCCAGAACGAAATCGTCCATGGTGAGGTAATCCTTCACTCCATTCCCTCCAGCTATGAGTGGGTAAGGGTAGAGATCGCCAATATTTAGGCGTTCTGATTTGAGGTCAGGACACAATCGGTGGACGAGCGGGCGGTCAGATGTCCTCGCCGACCAGAACATATCACGTGACCTGACCTCCGGTCTCAACGCCTCTTAAGCAGTATCCCTGGCAAATCCCCTCGAAAAGAGTTTAGGTCAGTCTCACCCAGATGAATAAGATGAGCCCGTCTGGAAGCCTGCCGGTGTTCTCCGCTTCATCTGTGCTGGACCGGATAGAGGGCGGCGATCCGGTCATCTTCGAGGGGGTGGCCATTGAAGGCGACCTGGACATATCCCGTCTGGATCTGCCACTATGCCATTCAGATCTGGCGGAAGGCAAGACCGCAAAGAGGGTGGTCTCAGACATCAAGATACGCAACTGCCAGATACTGGGGCAGGCCAACCTATCCGACGCCATATTCGAAGGCCAGGTCGATTTCAGCGGATGCGACTTCTCCCAGGAGGCTCGTTTCAAGGGCTCGGTGTTTCAAAAGCCAGCCAGGTTTGAAGCTGCCGTATTTTATCGATATGCGACCTTCAGGGATGCTGTATTCCTCGAAGAGGTCCGATTTACCGGGGCAGTCTTCTCCGAGATAGTCAACTTCGGGCGATCCGTGTTTCAGCAATCGATATTCGCCTCAGCCAAATTCAGCCCGCTTTGCACCAACTTCAAAGGCGCCTCATTTAGAGGGGAGACCGATATGACCGGTGTCGCCTTTCCTGGCACCGCAAACTTCCGATCGGCCGAATTCATGGGATCGGTTGGCTTCTGGCAGGCGTCCTTCGGCGCCGAAGCCTCATTTGAAAATGCAGCGTTTCTGGCCTATGCCAGCTTCTCAAGCGCCGAGTTCTCCGGAATGGCCGACTTTCGACAGTCGTCATTCGAGGACTCGAGCTTCGAGTCTGCCAATTTCCTGGGTGGTGCAGTATTCATATCGGTAGGGATGGCAGGTCGTGCCGATTTCACGCACTCGCGCTTTCGAGATGCCAGCTTCGACACCTCCATATTCGGCCAAGAGCTGGATTTCACGGGCTCATATGCCGAAAATGCGAGATTCGCTGGCTCCAGATTCGGCGGCCCCGTCAGCTTTGAGGGGATGACGTTTTTGGGCAATGTTGTCATGGATGGTTCAAGCTTCCAATCTGAGGCGCTCTTCGACAGAGCCGAATTTCAGCAAATGCTCAGCATGCAGCATTGCCGTCTGCATGGTCCGGCCAGCTTCAAGGCGGCAGCCTTCTCCGGCGCGGCAGTCCTGGCAGGCACCAAATTCGAGGGCGACGTCTCATTCACGTCATCGGCCTTCGGAGGCAGAGCCGATCTCTCAGGGGCTCTCTTTTCGGAGGACGCAAGGTTCCTTGGGGCAAGGTTCTCCGACTCGCTTGATATGACTGCAGCGGCTTTTAAGAAGAACCTGATCCTTGAGAAGGCCAGCATTAAAGAACTTCGAATGGCTGAGTCCACCTTCTCTTCAGGCTCTCTGATCTCCCTTAAAAATGCGGAGTTTCAGCGTCTGGAGATTCAATGGTCTGTCCTGCAAGGCCGGCTGGTTGCCGACGGATCAGTCTATATGGCTCTGGTCAGGAACTTCCGAAACCTGGAGTGGTTCTTGGACGCAGATGGCTGCTACTTCCAGTACCGCCGCGACAGCCAGGGTGAGAAACCGCTGCTAAGGGGCCGGCGCCTAAACTGGTCCAAGCTCTTCGACATGATGGCCTGGATCTCCTGCGGCTATGGGGTCCGGCCTGCTTACACGATCATGCTCAGCCTGGGGCTGGTGTCATTCTTTGCCCTTCTGTTCTGGGCAAGCGGCGGCATTGTGGTAGAGCCGCTTGACTGGGCCGGGCCAGGCACTGATCCCTCACAAGATCCGGTCCTTGACCAGACCTGGGATAGCCAGCACCGTCTCTCGTTCCTGGATAACCTTTACTACAGCGCTCTTACCTTTCTCTCCAGGCCTCCTGGCAAATGGTACTCTATAGGAATCAGCCGTTACGCAGCAGTGCTTGAGGGGACCCTTGGCTGGCTGCTCATGGCGCTGTTCCTGGTTACCCTTGGCAGGATAATGATCCGCTAAGATGGGTCGTGCTCCTTCCTGTGCCGAGAATTGGATCCGTGCCGTCTTTAGTGCATTTCAGATAGGATTGATACGACAGATGTCGAGATAAAGTCATATATTAGTTCCGACGAGGTGGATTCGAATCATCGTCTAGCTCATCAATCAAGATCCTAAGGAGCAAATTAAGGATGAATCGAATCGGCATAGTTCTCATGGCCGTCCTGATGCTGCCCGCCCTGGTCAGCGGGGCGGAATTCGGCAAGGAGAGACCAGTAGCCATGTATACCGGCTCGGAGCAGGAGCAGCCGGCCATAGACGGGCATGTTGTCGTCTGGTCCGACAACCGCAGTGGCAACTTCGACATATTCATGCTGGACCTGGAGACCGGCATGGAACGGTGGATCTGCATCGATCCGTTCTTCCAGATCAGCCCTTCGGTCTCCGGCGAACGCATAGTCTGGCAGGATATGCGCAGCGGCAACGCTGATATCTATATGTTCGATCTGATCAACAAGACCGAGATCATAGTTGCCGATGGTGTGGGCAACCAGACCACCCCGGATATCGACGGCCAGGTGGTGGTATGGAGCGATGATAATGCCGGCTCGGAGATCCGCTGCAAAGACCTTCAGTCCGGCCAGGTCAAGGTCGTATCATCAGGCGCGGGCGACAAGATCAATCCCCGTATAAGCGGTTCTCGGATTGTATGGGCAGATGATAGGTCTGGCGACTTCAACATCTACATGTACGATCTGGCCTCGTCCTCCGAAAAAGCCCTTACCACGGCTGCAGGCGATCAGACATTGCCAAGCATCGACGGCGACATCGTGGCCTGGGCCGATAACCGGACCGGCGATATGGACATAGCTTATTACGACATATCCTCCGGCCAGGAGAAGGTACTCTCAAGGCCAGGCGTTCAGACCTCTCCGGCAGTATTCGGCAGCTACCTGGCCTGGCAGAGCAACTCCTCGGAGATCGTGCTCCTGAATCTGAGCACTGGCCAGGAGCAGACTGTGGTCTTTGGCATCCTGGTCCTTGAGCCAGCTATCGGATCGCGGGGGGTCGTCTGGAGCGACTACCGGCAGGGCCTGAGGGATCCGGACATCTACCTGTGGGATCTGAAGATACCCTCCGACATACCGGTAACCGCAGGGCCTTACAATCACACAAATCCGGCCATCTGGCAGGACCGGGTGGTGTGGACGGACGATAGGGACGGGCTGTATCAGGTATATCTGCTGAACCTCACAACCGGTGAGGAGAAGGCCATAACCAGCAACCAGGTGGATCATACCAGTCCCGATATCAGCGGCGACCATGTGATATATCTGGACAAGCGCAATGGAAACCTGGATATCTTCCTCTACGACCTGGCAGCTGGAAAGGAGAGCGTTGTCTCTGCCGATCCCTCCGAGCAGAGATATGCCATGATCGATGACGGACGGGTGGTCTGGGTGGACAACCGGTCTGGCGTGGACCAGATCTATCTTCATACGATCTCCAGTGGAAACCAGCGGCAGATAACCAACCAGCCCAACGCCCAGCTCTACTCTCCGGTCATACACGGAGACCGCATAGTCTGGGCCGACCGCCGGTCCGGAAAATGGGATATCTACCTCTTCAACCTGAGCACAAACACCGAGATGCCCATATGCACCGATCCTGCCAACCAGGTCCAGCCCTGGATCTACGGGGACACCGTGGTCTGGGCTGACGGCCGCAACGCCCCCAACAGCTCTGTGCGGAACTGGGATATCTACTCCTATAACCTGACCACCAGGCAGGAGACCCCGGTCTGTACAAACACCTTCAACCAGGGGGCTCCGGCGGTCTTCGGCAAGTATGTGGCCTGGCTTGACGAGCGTGGCGGGGCTGCTGACCTCTTCTTATACGATCTGAACAAGCGGCAGGAGGTCCCGGTGGTGACCAAGCCCTTCTACCAGACCCCTTCTGACGGCAAGGGCGATCCGTTCCATACCAAGCCCTATTCGTCAAGCAAGATCATCAGCGCGGATAGGATAGTCTGGATGGACAACTCAGGCGGCCGCAGCCAGATCTGGACCCGGGACATCTCCTGGGACCCGCTGCTTTGGCTGCGAACGGATTACCCCTCCACAAACGGCAGCCTGATGGTGTGGACCGACAACCGGGGCGGGGATTGGGACATCTTCGGATTCGACTTCTTCACCCGCACCGAGGTCCCGATAGTGCGGGCCCCCGGAGACCAGCTCTACCCGCGGTACTCAGATGGCAAGCTGGTCTGGTCAGACTACCGCCAGGGCGATTCGGATATCCGTATGAAGGATCTGGACAGCGGAGTTGAGGTGGTTGTTGCCTCTGGCCAGGGCGACCAGGTCTGGGCAGACATATCCGGGGAGCGGGTGGCGTGGATGGACGACTCGTCCGGCAAATGGAAGATATTCCAGAGAAACGTATCAGGCGGTGAGCCTGAGGAGGTCAGCAAGCGGCCGGGTCAGCAGATGTATCCGGCGATTAGCGGCGATCTGCTGGTCTGGCAGGACGATTCCGACGGCAACTGGGATATCGTGGTGAAGGACCAAAAAACCGGCGAGGAGACGAAGCTCACCGGAGAGGGTGACCAGGTATTTCCGGATGTATCAGGAAACCTCATCGTATGGGAGGATGCCACATCCAAGGACATATCCTACTACCAGTACGGCCAGGGCTGGAGCAAAGCAAAGACGTATCCACGACCCGGCGTTCAGACCAGCCCAGCAGCTCACGGGAACATCATAGCCTATGTGGATGACGACGGGTCGCTGCGACAGCTGGATATACTCTCCTGGAAGGACGAGCTCGTCTCATCCGGCCCAGGCCAGGTCCGGCCTTCGATGGACAGAAAGCTCGTCTGGCTTGACGAGGGCAGCGGTCGGCCCCGGTCTTCCACAATTGGCGGAGGCATGATCAGCGCGATATGCCGGGCTCCTGGCAACCAGTCAAACCCCGATGTCAGCGGCAACTTCGTGGTCTGGCAGGACAACCGGACCGGAAATCCGGACATATATGTCTATGACCTCGTCAGCGAGCTGGAGATACCCCTGGCAGCCGGCCCGGGGATCGACGTGTTCCCGGTTATGCATTCCGACATCATAGCCTGGATGGGCCCAAGCCCCAGGTATGGCACCTGGATCGTCAAGACCTTCGATGTTGCCACTGCCAATCGTACCCAGCTGACAGGAACCGATGTGGCATCACCTGTTCGCCTGGCCATAGGCGATAAGTACCTGGTTTGGCCGTATCAGCTCACCGAGTCCTTCGGCTGGAGGCTTTATAAGCGGCTGCTCTATGGCGGAGTAGAGGCCGTGGACGCAATTCCGCCAAGTGGCCAAAATCCAGCTACATCCGGCGACCTGGTGGTCTATCAGGACAAAGGAACCGGCAGCAACTGGAACCTGTATCTATGGCGTGGCCAGGAGCGCGTCCAGCTGACCAAGGACCAATTTGACCAGATGAATCCGGCCATCAGCGGCTTTACGGTGGTCTTCCAGGATAACCGCAACGGCAACTGGGATATCTATGCCCTGGACCTGAACACCAGCCAGGAGCGTCAGATCACCACCCACAGGTCTGATCAGACCAATCCGCACATTGAGGGAAGCCTTGTGGTCTACCAGGATAACCGCAGCGGAGAATGGGACATCTATGCTTACGACCTATCCACAGGAAAGGAGAAGCTGGTCTGCGGGGATAGCGGAGACCAGACCCAGCCCAAGATCAACGATAGACGCATAGTTTGGACCGATAGCCGAAGCGGCAACCAGGATATCTACATGTACGACGGATTCGAGATATAGGCGGCCAAACCAAGAACGCCGCCTCCGCGACGAGATGGGGCCCGGCAGGGCCCTATTACATCTTTTATGGCAGACGCGTCTCCTTTTGATAGTGCGGTGAACCGAGTTGCCATCTGGTTTGCCCTGGCGGAAAAAGCCCGCTTTCGGTCTTCTCTACGGCACAGGCGCCCTTTCACCCTCAACGCATCCTTTTTTTCCATGGCAGCAAAGTTTATTTATCCTCGATGCGGTTAAGGTCGGCGTTTAAAGGTTCGGGGTTGCGTAGAGATCATGGAACTCGAGACTCTTAGATTTGGAACGGAGCTCCTGAAGCGCGGCTTTGCAAGCATGCAGAAAGGGGGTGTCATCATGGATGTGACCACCCCCGAGCAGGCGGTCGTGGCAGAACAGGCTGGAGCGGTGGCGGTGATGGCACTTCATGCCGTGCCCGCAGACATCCGGAAGATGGGGGGGGTTGCCAGGATGGCTGACCCTCTGGTGGTTGGGCAGATAATAGATGCTGTCACCATCCCGGTCATGGCCAAGGCTCGCATAGGCCACTTCGTGGAAGCCCAGATCCTGGAGGCCATCGGGGTGGATATGGTGGACGAGTCGGAGGTTCTCACCCCAGCTGACGAGTTCCACATAGACAAGGCCAGGTTCACCATACCCTTTGTCTGCGGCGCCCGGGATCTTGGTGAGGCGCTTCGGCGGATCGCCGAGGGGGCGGCCATGATCAGGACCAAGGGCGAGGCGGGAACAGGCGATGTCAGCCAAGCAGTTCGGCATATGAAGATGATCATGGGCCAGATCCGCCGCTTGAAGGGCATGAACGGCGAGGAGCTGGCACGTGTTGCCAGGGAGATCGAGGCAGACCCGGCACTTGTGGCCGAATGCGCAAGGCGGCAGAGGCTGCCGGTTGTAAACTTCGCCGCTGGTGGCGTGGCCACTCCAGCCGATGCGGCCCTCATGATGCATCTCGGGGCTGACGGGGTCTTCGTCGGCTCAGGCATATTCAAGTCCGAGAATCCGCCGGCCATGGCAGCGGCTATCGTGGAGGCGGTCCACAATTACGATGATCCTCAGGTGCTGGCACGGGTCTCCCGTGGGCTTGGGCAGGCCATGAAGGGCATCGATGTGAGCACGATTCCTGAGGCTGAGGCACTCCAAAGCCGGGGCTGGTGAGTGACCAGGATTGGCGTGGTCGCCTTTCAGGGCGACGTGTCCGAGCACGTATCCGCAGCAGAGCAGATTTTCGGCAAGGGTGCCGTATCTGAGATCAGGAGTGCAGAGGACGTCTCGACATGTCAGGGCCTGATACTTCCCGGCGGGGAGAGCACAACGATCGGGCGCCTCCTGGCCCAGCGTGGGGTCGCGGCGGCTATCGTGGAAGCAGTAGGCAGGGGCGTTCCACTGCTGGCCACCTGCGCCGGCCTGGTCCTCGTATCAAGGGGCGTGGATCAGGGAGATGTCGTGCCGCTGGGGCTGATGGATATCACGGTAAACAGGAACGCATTCGGCTCGCAGAGGGAATCCTTCGAGGCCTGCCTGGAGGTCAAAGGATTTGACCGTCCATATCGTGCCGTCTTCATCAGGGCTCCGGTCATTGATCGCTGCGGTCCCTGTGTGGAGGTGCTGGCCATGTTTGAAGGCAGGACAGTGGCGGCCAGAGAGGGGCCGGTGCTGGCTCTGGCCTTTCACCCGGAGCTGACAGAAGATCTGCGGTTTCATCGTCTGTTCCGGGAGATGGTGGAGGCGATTTAGGTTGTTCGGAAGCGAGAAAGACCTGGTGGTGAGGAGCTATGAGGAGATGCGCCAGGAGGTGGAGCAGCTATGTGCCGATCATCTGCGTCTCAAGGCCGAATCGTCGGATGCACTCAACCGTTCCGACGAGCTGCGCAATCTCGCAGTGGAGACACGACCTCTGGATCCGGATAAGGCGGAAGGGCTGTGGAATGAGTCTGAGGAGCTGCGGGAGCTCTCGCGGGAGCTCATGCGCCAATCGGTGGAGGCCAGGATGAGGGCAGCTGAGATCAAGCACCGCCTGGAGATCCACGATCAGATCGAGGCGGTGTCCGACGTTGCCGACGAGCTGTGGAAAGGAGCCATCAGGGCTCGACGTCT
Organism: Methanosaeta sp. PtaB.Bin039; assembly: GCA_002067795.1. Classification (GTDB taxonomy): domain Archaea; phylum Halobacteriota; class Methanosarcinia; order Methanotrichales; family Methanotrichaceae; genus MVQI01. The sequence continues at coordinate 59,116 of MVQI01000071.1, read as the reverse complement.
CTGAGATTTGGATCAGCTCTTTTAGATCTGTTCTGGTTGATGGGGCCCGTGTCACCCTGATGCGGCAGCCGATGGATTTCTGCCTGATCGCAGCAGGGATTTGCCCACCATTCCATATATCTGGCCAGGTCGTGCAGGGTGGCTATTCCTGAGAGTGGGCACTGCTCGCCGGTTCTTACCATGACTACCTGCAGCGTGGTCCCACCTACAAGCAGCATCCTTACGTCTCCGCCGGCTGTCTCATCGACATCGATGGAGAAGCGCTTCCATAGGCCGTCCTCTCTTGCGATCTCGCAGTCCCGTCCACAGCCAGTGATCCTGCCCACGAAGCTTTGGCCTCTGCACTCGATGCACAGGGTCGACCAACCGATGGCTTTCTGGTAGCGGAAAGATCCGTCCTTGATAGCAGTTGGGCCATCCCATCCGGCAATCTTCTCCATGAATGCCGATAGCCCACAGGCAGAAGATATCCCTTTTCCCCCCCGAGTCCTTCTGAAGGCGCGAACGCCTCGACCTAGGCTTTAACTCGCAGGATCGCGAAGGACGAAGCGGGAAGTCCCCCTCCTTCATGGTGGTCTCCCGGACTGCGAGTCTTGGGGAGTTGCGACGAAGTCGCAACAGGATGCAAGCGGAGTTCTTTGCCCAGGTTTCGATTTACCAATAACTATTTAATATAATAATGTGATACACATATTTTGGGACAATATATTCTGCGGTTTAACGGTGCCACATGTTAGAGGGCTGTCCTAAAAACCAGAATCCTTAGGCGGCGGCGCGAAGCATGCCCCGCATTTCTACTGAGGGGTGCGCCGCCGCAATTTGACGCCTATCTCAGTCCTCGAACTTGATCTTCTTCTGGGTCTGGAAGCTGCCGGTGTATTTCTGGTTAGCCTTGATCTTCTTGTTGAACCTGGCATACTCCGTCCTGGTGTTCCAGCTGCCGTCGAAGGCCTGCTCCGTATCGTAAGCCAGGGTGTTGTTGCGCGCGTTGAAGGACCTTATCATGCCCTGCTCGCTCTTGTCTATATGGCTCGCATTGAACCGCTCTGTTATGCTTGCCCCCAGACCTCCGTGGAATGTAGGCGAGTCGAACTCCTTGAATCCCTTAAGTACCCCGCCCTCAAACGACAGGTCACGATCCTGGCTGAAGTTGACCACGTCTGCCTGCTTGTCCACGCAGCGCAGCGTCTCTATATTGATGTTGCCATGGCCTTTCAGCTTCTCCTCAAAGCTTATGGTGCTCTCCGAGAACCTGTCTTTTATGGAGACCGAACCCGTCCCGGATACGCTTGTGGATTCGATATAAAGCATGCCGTCTCTGCCGGCGGAAGCGGTTGCTGTGGTTGTGGAGGCAGGCCTCCTGCTCCCCTGCTTCTGGCCTCCCCACTGGATCATGTAAGGCCCGTCCTCAGCCATGCTCTGGGGATTTGTCACCCGCACGGAGATCACCATGAATGTGCCCTGCTTCTGGCCAGGTATGTTGCCGCTCCAGTATCCGTTTTCGGGACTCCCGCCCGTCATCGTCAACTCGATCTTCTCGGAGCGTCGCACCGAGAGCATATCCGAGCCTGTGGTTCCCGGATCGGCCGTGCCGAATTCCAGGATTACCTGGCTGATACGGGCCTCCGATGTTGCATGCACCATGACCGAGACCGGCTGGCCAGCAGCCGGCTCCGGTGGAATGGCGGCCACGTCCAGGATCTTGATGCTATATGGAAGCTCTCTGCTGCTCTTCACTCCCAGCTGCTCCTGCTCTCCGCTGGCCGCCTGCCCTGTGAGGAGTCCCTGGATGAACAGGACGAGCTTTTTAATCCCCGCCACCACGGAGTTGCCGCTTCCCGCTTCCGCCTGAGCTTGGGGAGGGGATACGTATGCTGAGTCTGGCGGGCTGTCAGGCGAGGCGGGGGACTCTGTCGTGTTGTTGGCGGCGGTCACCTTCAGTGGCGGGTCAACGATCAGCCCGTCACCTGATCCAGCTGCCCGGGGCGATGGGCTTCTTATCACCCTCAGACGCAGCTCCTGTCGTTGAACAACCGGGCTCTTCGAGGATGTGAACCCCTCTGCTGTTATTGTATCCGAGATGTCTTGGGGTGGGGCGATCTCGGCGGTTATTACCTTCGACCTCTTTGGCGGCAGGAAGTCCAGGCTTCCCAGAGGACCGAAGCTCTTGCTGATGACGAAGATGTTGTAGAGTGGCAGGCTTCCCCTGTTTGTGACCTGACAGCGGATCAAGGTCTTCTTTCCAAGGGCTACCGCCTCAGGGGAAGCGGATGCTTTCAGGTCCAGCGCAGCCAAGATGAGCTTTGCGTTCACCGTGTCTGAGGCCGTCCACGTCCTGCCCCTGGAGTCCTGTCCAGAGGCCTGGATAACCAGGGTCCTGTTGCCGGCCAGCAGGAGCTGGGGATTGAGCAGCACAAATTCCCCTGGGCCAAGATCGCCGGCCCTTGCCAGTACCGACCCATCTTTCTGGGACAGGACCACGCTCTTCAGCACATCGTCGCCGTCATTGGAGATCAAGCATGAGAGGTTGATCTGCTCGCCGGCACAAAACTCGGCTGTCGCCGGCATCACATTCAGGGATAGGTTAGGTGCTATGGCGTGAACTGAGATGGTGGCGTTTGCCTCTACCAGGCGGTCGCCGCTGCCCACTGCCCTCGCCAGTATGCGCACTGGTCCGGACTGCTGGACAGACAGGGTCGCAGCCATACGGATATTCTGTCCGGGAGCAACCTCTGGCAGCCGGCACCATGCCTCATTCTGTCCTTCGAGGGTCACGTTATGCAGCGTCTCTTCGCCGGTGTTTGTCAGCGTCCAGAGTATCTCCGCATCGTCTCCCTGATAGGCTACCACTTCTGCAGGCTCTGCCTGAAGAGAAAGGCCGACATCATAGACATGGATGCTCAGCGGTGAGAATGCATAGATATACTGTCCCTGGCTGTCCCTGGCGCTGGCCATCACCTCTTCATCGACCGAGCCGGTCACGGCTCTGGGGACGGTTATGCTCTGGGCGGTGCCGGGAGGCAGAGCCGGCAGCCTCCCCAGAGTCCCATGGCTGTCGTTTACCTGGATATCGGTGAGGGGATCGTTGCCGTTATTCTCAAGCAGCAGCGTCAGCTGGGCCACCTCTCCAGCAGGCAGACTGGACGGGCTGGCCTGGGCAGAAAGACTGAGGCGAGGTGAGATCTCCCAGACCGGCTGGCTGCTCGTAACCTGGCGGGGCCGGTTCTGGGCGTCCCTGGCCCTGGCCGCCGCCCGGATCTCCGAGCTTTTATCGATGACGAGCGAACCCTCTGCTACGAAGGCCCTTCCTGGTGTTATAAAGGTCGTTGTGGTGGTGTGTCCCTGGCAGTAGAGCTCCACATCGTAGAGCACGTCTTCGCCGGTGTTTCTGACGGTACAATTATATACGCAGACCTCTCCGCGCCTGCCCTCGGTCCGGTTTGCCTCTATCTCTATCTCGATTCCATGATCCAGCGATACGGGATCAGCCTGTGGCTCCTCCTCAATTGCTGCTGGAGATGATGTCGGCTCGACGTCTTCCTCCTGCGAAGCCACCCCCTCCAGGGAAGCCTCCGGCTGCGGATCAGACATCACGGTCAGGTCCTTTGCGGGGGGTTGCTGGGACTCGTCCGCCTGGCCGAAGCCAGATGGTGCTTTGCCGCCAGTGGGAGCGAGCATAGTCACCGATCCGTGCACCAGGTCTCCGGCAGGATCCAGAGCGGATATCCTGGTTCCGGGCAGCACCGGACCGGTCGTGATCAGTGGCAGGCTGCGGCCGGCATCGAGCCTGGCGAGGATTCCGAGGGTCTTTCCCTGAGAGTCTGCAACCCTGATCCGGTGCAGATCGGTCTCTCCGCTGTTGGTTATCTTATAGCGGGCCCGCGACCGATCGCCGGAAGGCACCTCCACCACCGCCTGGAGGGCGGAACGGCCTGCAGCAATCACCTTTATGTGGGCTTCCTCGCGGGCGAGGAGCTGTCCCTGGGAGTAGGCAGTGACGTCCACGATGGCGCTCTCCTGGAGAGGCGCTGTCCTGCCCTGCGCCCTGACCGTCTGGCCGGGCCCGATCTCCTCCCAGTATCCGAGGTCGCCATATCGGTCGCAGATGGTGATCTTGTGAAGTGGGCTATCTGCACGGTTCTCAAGAGTACAAGAGAAGTTGACGGCATCTCCGGGGGCGGCCAGGCTGGGCGCCTGCAGGACCATCTCCACAGCGGGCGTATCAGAGGCTTTTGAGCCGGAGAAGAGGGATAAGTCGAAGGGCCAGGCCGCGACGGGAGATAGGGCAGACCAGCAGATCAGAGCCAGGATGAAGGGGGCGATCCAAGACGCACTTGGGGATAAACTATGGCGCCGCCTCCCGTTCAATAACTTAAGCCTACGGCTCCGTCCCTTCAACTGCTATCCCCACTTAGAAATTATTGTTTTCTGTGTATAAACATTTCGGGCTGGAGTTTGGCTTTGCCGAATTTTTTTAGCGATGTTGATATACAAGGGCGGAGTTAGGTGGGGTATGGACTCCATGGCCGCCTTCATCATCGCGATGGTTCTGGCCGTCTTGGCCCTTCGTCTGGGTCTTCAGCCGTTCCTAAGCCTGGTGATGGCATCGCTGGCATTCGGCCTGCTGGCTGGACTTGGGGCGGGAACGCTCGTCCATATCAATGACGGTCTTGGGGCCATCTTCTCAGGACTTGCCCTGGTCATACTGGCCGGAGCCATCATAGCCGAGCATCTGCGCAAAGGCGGGGCGATGGGCAGGGTTGTGGAGGATCTGCTACTGATCAGCGGCCGCAGAGGCCTCGCAGCCTCAGCGATATCCGGCTACCTTGTCTCCATACCGGTCATGTGCTGCATAACCTCATACATGGTCTTAGAGCCGGCAGTAGCCCTGCTCGATAGGCGCGCCCGCCGAATGAGGTTCATGCTGGCAGTGGCGGCAGCCTCCTCATTCGTCTTCGTCTACCCCTCTCCTGTGGTGGCTGCAGCAGCTTCTACGCTTGGCGTATCTGCCCAGGAGGCCTTTCAAATCGGCCTGCCAATATCCCTCCTGTCGCTGGCGGTGGGCTTTATTGTGCTCAGCCTGCTGCCGGTTCGCGAGGACCCGGTCGCCACCGTCCAGCCCGGTCCTCCCATATCACGCCTCGCAGCCTGGTCGCCACTGCTGCTTCCTTTGGTATTGATCCTCGCAGGGGCCTGGTCTGATCAGGAGGTGGCGCAGATTGCCGGCCAGCCAGGCCTTGCGCTGCTTGCCGGTGCCATGCTTTCCCTGGGACTGGCAAGGAGACGGCTTGGGAAGGCGGTTGTCGGGGATATGCTTCATTCAGCAACCCGCCGCTCAGGTGTGATACTGCTTGACCTGTGTGGGGCTGGTGCATTTGGGGCGGTGGCCGGGTCCAGCGGGCTTCCGGCGGCTCTTCAATCGGCGCTCTCCTTCCTGCCAGACCTGGCCTCACCATTCCTTGTGGCAGGTCTGCTTCAGCTGGCTCTGGGCTCCCGGGTGGTCACTGCGGTCATGGCAGCCCGGCTATTTTCGGGCAGTCCGGTTGAGCCGGCCCTGTTGTTGCTTGCAGTCTGCTGCGGCACGCTCACATTCTCCTGGGTTACAGATCCTTTTTTCTGGCTTGTCAGGGATACCAGCGAATCGACGGTCAAGGAGACTATGCTCGGCTACACGCTGCCATTGACCCTTGCCGGGACCCTGGGCTTTGCCGCTCTCTACGTGAGAGCAGTCTTTCTCCAATAGGCCAAGGTATCAGCCTCTTCAAGGAACCTTCATCTAGTATCCAGTGGTGTAGTCTGATATGGAAGAAGCCCTGGCTGAGGCAGAGCAGGAACGGCCCGATATAGCGGAAGAGGGCGGCGGAAAAGCGGTTGCATCAATGCCCAGGCCCGTCTGGTCAGGCAGCCTGAGCCTTGGTCTGGTCAACATACCGGTCAAGGCAGTGCCCCTATTCCGGGAAGGCCGGATCAGCTTTAGAATGATCCATAGAAAGTGCAATACTCCGATATCCTTTCGCAGGTTCTGTCAGGAGGGCGAGGAGGTTCAAAAGGACGAGATCGTGATGGGGTATCCCCTTCAGAAGGGCAGATACCTGGTACTGGAGAGGTCTGAGGTTGATGCGGTCCGTCCCGAGTCCAGCCATGTCATAGAGCTTGACAGATTCGTCAGCTTCTTCGAGGTCGATCCCCACCTCTTCGACAAGACATATCTCATGATCCCGGACCGCTCTGAGAAAGCCTATTCGCTGTTGCGGCTGACCATGGAGAAGACAGGCCGTGCTGCGGTGGGCCGCATGACGGTCAGCTCGCGGGAGCGGATAGTCCTGGTCCACTATTACCGGGACGCGGTGGTTGCGACAACGCTGCGTTACCCTGAGGAGCTGCTGGACCCATCGCCCTTCCCAGATCTGGAAGGCCTTCCTCAGCCCTCTTCAAGGGAGCTCGAACTAGCATTGGAGATAGTCGACAGGCTGACTGGCGAGCTTGACCTTCATAGATACCGTGACGGATACCGGGAACGTCTGGAGGCGCTTGTCAGGTCCAGGATGGGCGGCCCGGTGGTAGAGGCGGCAAAGAAGCCCCGCCGGCAGGCGCATGACCTGATGGATGCCCTTCGCCGTACCGCCCAGGGCCTTGAGGACGAGAAGGCCAGGTAAGAGTGCTGGGCGGAGAAACAAATGTATTAGTATGGCTGTATGGGGGATCTGGCAAGCGTGCTTCAGGATATCAGCCCATCCATATCGTGATCACACTGTCGGTTCATAGCTGCCATGAGATTTAAAAAGCCCATCAAGCCGATGCTGGCCAGATCCGGAGGTATATTCTCTCATCCAGACTGGATATTCGAGCCCAAGATAGACGGCACCCGCTGCATCGCACACCTTGGCAGGGCGGTAAATCTGCAGAACCGCCGTCAAAGGTCAATCACTTTCCGCTATCCTGAGCTGCTGTCGCAGCTGAAGCAATTGAAAAGAAGTTGCGTCTTGGATGGGGAAATCGCCGTCCTGGTCAAGGGACGCCCGGATTTCTCTGCTCTTTCGCAGAGGGAGCGCCAGTCGGATCCTCTGCGCATCGGCTACCTATCAGAGAGCCTGCCAGCCTCATACATTGTCTTTGACCTCCTGTTCTTGGGTGGGAAGTCTCTCATGAGCCTGCCTCTCCTGGAAAGGAAGGCTATCTTGGCCGATGTCTTGCCGCATGAAGGGAATGTTGTGCCCATGGATTTCTGGGATGGGGCTGGTGAGGCTTACTACTCGGCAGCCCTCCGGCTGGGGCTGGAAGGCGTTGTGGCCAAGAGGAAGGGCAGCTCTTACCAGCCGGGGGTGCGCAGCGCTGACTGGATAAAGGTCAAGAAAGGCCTGACCGTGGATCTTGTGGTTGGAGGATACATCCCGGGCAAGGGTCACCGCCGCTTTACTTTCGGCGGCTTGCTGCTGGGGGCATTCCGAAATGGTGCCCTGATCTACGTAGGTCGGGTGGGGAGCGGATTTACCCAGGAGGAGCTGGAGGACATATCATCTCAGCTTCAGCCGGTCGAGATATCACCTTTCGAAAATCCACCTGGGACGCCTGGCGTAACCTGGGTCAGCCCTTTGCTTGTCATGGAGGTCTCCGCTCTTGAGGTCACATCTGATGGGCACCTCAGGGCCCCAACCTTCATTCGGCAGAGACACGACAGATTGCCGGACGAATGCTCTTTGGATCAGCTGAAAGATGCATGTATCCGTCCCAGCTGCAAAGACAGCTTACCGGCTTAATTTGGTTTCCCCCTCTCTTCAGTCTCAGGGGGGGATGTCCAAGTCGCTAATTGGCCTTTTTTCGGTTGAACGAAACATGATAACTTCGGTTCAATCATCCATGAAATCAAGCGGCCAAACGGTCTGCGGCTATGGGGTACAGGTCTTTGACTACACTGCCCAGGCCGATAGCCTGCGAAAGGCCTCTATAAGGGGCGAATAGCTTGAGGAAATCCTCAACAACATGTCGCTATTTTAGCAATATTACTGAATAGTATATCACTTAGTAATAAAAGATAACAATTAAATACTATGCGATCGTTCACTTGATAAATTTTGTCTGTAAGATCGAGTCGAAAATGTGGGAATTTCGAGGCATAGAAAAGCTCATGATGCCGGACGCATGCCAGAGACGGCCGCCTGGAGGTGCAAAGGATCCCTGGGTCGGCTCTGGGCTCGATGCCGGCAAGCGGCACATGCAACAAGCGCTTCAGATGATAAAGCGGGAACCTGGCCTTCGCCAATGCGATTTGAGACGCAGGCTTCGGGTGAATCGAAGCCATTGCTCCAGGCTGGTGGTCAGTCTTATGAAGGGCGGCCACATACGCAGGGAGATGGTGCTGTACAGGGGTCGCTGGACCTATGCCCTGCACCCGGTAAGTCACCCGCCATATCCTCCTCAGATAGATATTTACTTCACAAACCTTTACCTGGTGAACCTGATCTACGGTGCCCTGACGATTGGCAACCGGTAGAGGCTACAGATATGCATGCCCTAATCGAGATTCTGCGACCAGCCAACTGCCTGATGGCGGCAGTGGCCTCAATGGTGGGAATGATCTCAGCTTCCGGCCTGCTTGGCCTGGATCCGAGGACCGCCTTGCTCGTCACGGCTGTGGTCTTCCTGGTAACCGGTGGCGGAAATGTCGTAAACGACTACTTCGACAGGGATATCGATGCTGTGAACCGGCCGTCCCGCCCTGTTCCAAGCGGCCGGATCAGCCCTGTCCTGGCTCTGCGCTGGTCCTTCTTACTGTTCCTGCTGGGCTCTGCCCTGGCCCTGATGATCAATCCGCTCTGCCTCGCCCTGGCTGCTGCCAACTCCCTGCTTCTCGTGGCATATGCCGGATACCTGAAGGCAACGCCGCTGGCCGGCAACCTGACCGTGGCCTACCTGACAGGCTCCACATTCCTGTTTGGCGGCCTGGCCACCGGCAGTTACTCAGAGATTACGGCAGTTCTCTCGATACTTGCCGGGCTTGCCACTCTGGGCCGTGAGATCGTAAAGGATGTGGAGGATGTGGATGGCGACAGGGCGGGTGGGGCTCGCACCCTGCCGATACTCTTTGGGCCTGCCCTCTCAAGCCGTGCGGCGGCTGCGGCGGTCCTCTGTGGAGTGGCGCTGAGCTACTTGGCCCCACTGGGCCGCCCTTACCTTGTGGCTGTGACAGCCGCCAACATATTGTTCCTGGCCTCGGTCAGAAAGGCCCTGCAGGGCGAGCCGTCGGCGTCTCAGCGGTTCCTGAAGCTGGGGATGGCCCTGGCACTGGTGGCATTCACCATCGGCTCTCTCTAGCCGCTAGCGGTGGGCAAAGCAAGCTGTTATGGGATTGCCCAGCGAATCGATCCGCACAAAGCCGTACCTCTCGAACTGGACCACGCGGTTGAGGTCGCAGGCGATCCCAGGCTCGGCGACCCCGGTGTCGGTCCTCTCCGGGCCCAGAACCTTGACTGCCAGGCTATCTGGTGGAGCCCAGTGGATTATGGGCAGGCGCTGCTTTCTGGCCGTATCCGGATCGAGGTCGATAAGCCGGGCCTCTTTGGGTCCGACGATCTCGACGTTGCAGAAGTCCTTAAGACGCAACCGGTCGCCGCTGCTGCGCCCTTCCAGATCAGACCTGCAGACGAATACCCTGTTTCCGGCTGTAAGGCTGCGCACTCCGCGCTTGATCGTGGGATGCAGCGGCGCTTCCACCCTGTCCGGCACGGCGCCGGCGATCGAAATCTCCACCGGATCCCAGACGAAGAACCGCCGGTCGGCTTCGGGGTCAACAAGCTTCCGGTTCTCCGCATATATGGTATCCATGCTGATGGATATGTCGGTCTCGCCCACGCCAAGCTCAACCATAAACTTGCGAAGGGCATCGGCGCGAAGCCCCCTCCGGCGAACCGCCCTCACGGTTGGCAGGCGGGGGTCGTCCCATCCGGTGTACTCGCCAGCCTCGATGGCTTTGCGCAGCTTCGACGTGCTGAACGATCCGAACTGGTGGATCTTGATCCTTCCCCAGTGCACAACACGGGGGTAGGTCCATCCCATGTGCTGGTAGAGGTATCTCTGGCGTGTCTCGCTGTCCATCAGGTCTTTGCCTCGGAGGATGTGGGTCACCTGTTGGAGATGGTCCTCCACAGCCGACTCGAAGTCCAGCAAAGGCCAGACACGGTAGCGATCTCCCACTATGGGGTGAGGTGTGGTGACGATGCGAAATGCGGCCCAGTCCCGGATGGCGGGGTCACGGTGCTTTATGTCGGTCTTGATGCGCAAGACCGCCTCTCCCTCGCCGAGACGGCCATCCAGCATCATCCGCCACAGCTCCATGTTCTCCTCAAGCGACTGATCGCGGTGAGGGCACGCCGTTGCGGCATCCTTGAGTGCTTTGAACTGCTCCTGATTGCACTGGCAGACGTAAGCTCCGCCCCGGCGGATCAGCTCTTCGGCTATCGGGTAGTACTGGCCGACCCTCTCGCTTGCTGTGATTACCTGATCCGGCCTGGCCAAGAGCCACTCGCAGTCTTCAAGGTACCATCCGTAGGCCTCCGGCATCGGGCGTTTTTTTACCGGATCGGTGTCGTCGAAGCGGATGAGGAACTTGCCGCCGTACTTCTTGACGTACTCGGAGTTTATGATGATCCCCCGGGCCGATCCCAGGGTGGGCGGTCCGTTTGGATTGGGGGCAAAACGCATGACTACGCCACCATCCGCTCCCGGAAGAGCCGGCAGGCCCTTGACAGGCTCTTTCTTCTCTTCGAGCTCCTCCAGTAGTTCCGGAGCGAGCTGCTCGAGCCTCTTCTCCCACTGCTGCGGACTTTGGCCGGCAATCTCCTTTAGCACCTCGGCGATGATCCCGGAGAACTCCCTGGCCCGGGGGCGGAGGTCGGCATGCTCTCCCATCAGCTTTCCCATTACCGCACCCTGGTTTGGCGCGGCCTTATACTTCACCGCGTTTTGCAGGGCATACTTCTCGACCAGTGCCCTGATGTCTTCGGCCACTTGATACCTCCCGATCCAGATTCAATCGTGACACTATGGGGTGGCGCAACGATCCAAATCTCCATCTGGGCGCTGTCCTGCCCCTACATTAAGCTGATCGTCCTGTTCTTCAGACAATCTTCGATCATAAGGGCATGGTCGAAAGCCAGGGCAGGTAGTGACTGATTCGAGAACCAGGCAGCCTCTCTCGCATCAGTCCCCGCGCGCAAAGATCCCTCTCCACAGGCCAGGAAGCAGATGGATACTACGTGCCCTCGCGGATCACGACCGGGATCTGAATAAATCCCTATCATTCGCTTTAAGGTCACTGAGAGCCCCGTCTCCTCCCATGCCTCCCTTACGGCCGCATCCTCGACCCTCTCCCCAACCTCCACAAATCCGCCAGGCAGGGCATAGCACCCCTCATAGGGTGGATTCTCTCGCCGGATCAGCACAATTGCACCATCTCTCTCTATCACCAGGTCAACTGCGAGAAGCGGTGTCCGCAGACGGGTCTGGCTGTCTTTATCGCAATCATCGTCCATGGTTTACCCCTGGAGTCAGGCTCAGCTCAAATAGGCACGCCCCTGCAGATATTTCATCGTGGTTGTGGTCGTCATCCCACACCTCTTGCCGAAGACCGTCCGTTGACAATATTTGGCCAGATCTGTTCATCGATATGCTCGAATGTTTAAATTAACACAGTTTCAATCCACCGAAAAATTTATATTCGGGTCCTGCTGGAGTGAATCCCGGCAAAGGCCGATCTGGTTCGTTTATAATCTCCCTCCTTTACCCTACATCCAATCGGCTTTTGCTCCCTTCTATTCCACTGTCGCAAACGTAAGCAATTGAACGGTCTCTTCCGATGATCAATCGGGCCCTGGACGAAAACGAGGCGAAATAGGCGTCTGGTGCCGCGTGACGTCAAGGATCTCACCGTCTCTTTATCACTCGTCATTCGGGCTGGCCAGGGCTTCCATTGCCACCTCTAATATACAAGTCGCTCCCAATCCCGCAGCTATGACTTTCCATCTGGTTAAGGTGGGGGGTAGCCTGATCGGCTGCGCGAAGGAGGTGATGCGCTCTTTGGGCCGAATCTCCGGCCACGGATTCCTCGTGGTTCCGGGAGGCGGTCCGATGGCCGACCTGGTGCGTGAGCTGTGGTCCATGGGGCAGCTGTCTTTGGAGGCGTCTCACTGGATGGCAGTCCTGGCCATGGAGCAGTATGCCTACCTCCTGGCGGACGGGACGGGGGCGGCCATGACCGATAAGGTCGGTCGTGTATCGGGAGTGGCGGTGCTGCGTCCGTACAGCTCTCTTCAAGTGGATGATGCTGGTCTGGAACATACCTGGGAATACACATCCGATGCGGTCGCTGCCCTGGCAGCAGCCCGGCTGGATGTCGATCTGATCAAGCTGACCGATGTTTCGGGCGTTCTGATCGGCGGGCGCCAAGCAGAGGTGGTTGCGGCCTCAGACATGCTGGGGATTCCCAGCTGCATCGATAATGGGGCTTTGCGCATACTGATCCAGAGCGGCCGCAGTGCCAGGGTCCTGGATGGACGGGACCCCTCAAAGCTCGCAGACCTGATACTCTTTGGCCAGGGAGGCACAACCATTCTGGGTCGTTGAGACGCTATCTTACCCAAACATGCGGCCGTTGGACCTAGCGCGGGCCTCTCCTGGGCCGGGATCGGCCGCTTTTATCGAATTTCAGCGGCTTGCTGGATATCGCAAGGATTATAAGCCTTCGTCGGCCATGGAAAGGGCCGAGGATCATGAAGGAAATACCAGAGAAGTGCGTATCGTGTGGCGTAACCCTGAGCGGTGTTGGGGGAGTCAAGTTCCCCTGTCCAAGCTGCGGGACCATGATCGCCAGATGCAATAAGTGCAAGCAACAGAGCAATTCCTATACCTGCAAGAGCTGCGGGTTTGCCGGACCCTGAGGTGATTTGAATGGGAACGGTAGCTGCCAGAATTAGGGTGATGCCTGAGAGCACTGATATAAACTTGAACGATCTTAAGCAGTCCATCAAGGCCGCAGTTCCTTCCGCTGCCAAGCTGCATGCCATGGAGGAGCTCCCGATAGCTTTCGGGCTGAAGGCTCTCATAGTGGTTGTGCTCTTGGACGATAAGGCCGGTGGGGGAACAACTGAGGTGGAGAACGCTTTCTCCAAGGTCAAGGGCGTCGAGTCCATAAATGTGGAAGAGGTCGGCCTGATCTGATCCTCTCCTTTTTGGGCACGTAGATCAGCTGGTAGATCGCTATCTTCGCAAGGTAGAGGCCGCGGGTTCGAATCCCGCCGTGTCCATGCGGCTCCAGGCCCCGGATCTTAAGGATGTTGAGACCAAGGGCCGAGATATCCTTCTGGCAAGCTCCTGGGAATCGGCATAAATGGGAATAATAATGCCTAGAGGCAAGCGAAATCCAGCTGTGCCGCCCGAAAATCTCTTCCAGGAAGCTTTTTGGAGTTGCTTGAAAAATAACCAGATCGTGAGGAGCCGGCCTAAAGCCCCGCTCTCGTCACGATTGTATCGGCTACCTGCTCGCTGCTCTTGAAAGGAAAATCGCTAGCTTTAAGCACCTTTCCGGCATCTCCGGCCGATAGCTCCACGTCTCCTGCCCTGCATCTGGTGTCTGCCCCATACGGCAGGGCAGCCAGCAGGTCAGATGGGCTGTTGATGGGAAAACGCGCTCCTTTCAGGGCTTCGATTATCTGGGATCTTATCTCTTCTTTCGCGGTCATCTCAAGATCACTCCGGCAGAGATATCCTCCGGCTCTGGCAGATATCTCCGTATATCCTGTTCACTGTCATTAATTTATACTTTTAGGTTAGTCCAATAACTCTTAGGCATCTGACTATACCAGGATGACCTTAATGTGCATGACAGAAACCTTTTTGGAGAGGTCCGGCGAAATTGGGCAACAATGGATGATGAGATACGTCGGGATATTCGCGAGATCCGCCGGGACCTCGCTGACCTGCGCCGGGAGATCGGGACGCTTGTCCCCTCCTGCCAGCAGAGTTCGCAATCAGCCCTCTCCGAGATGCGGCGTGGTGTATCCGGGCCGCTTCTCCGTCACCAGTCTTTTGAGATCTCGGCCGGCTTAGAGGAGAACATGGTGCAGGATTGCCGAATGCACCAGACATGCCATGCCTTCTTCACCGATCTGCTGCTAAAAAACGCCTCACTCCTGCGAAGTAGGAGTGAGGGGGACGCCACCGAGCAGGTCAACGCCAACCGCGCGCTCCTCTCAGAGCAGCAGGCCAAGTCCCCATTTCCCAGCTGCAGCATCTGCTTCTCCCAGGCATGGCAGATCATCGATCATCAGGTGGACCTGCTTCGTTCATTGCGCCTGTACAGGGACCAGCCGGACAGAACGGATCTTGAGGATCTGGATGGCGAGATCCTGCTTCGAGATATACTCGAGCCCCTTAGCAACCGGCAGCGTCTGCAGATCCTAAAAGCCCTGTCTGTAAGGGAGAGGAGCTTTTCTGCCCTCTCCGAGATCACCGGCCTTAAGGGAGGAAACCTGCTATTTCACCTGGATCGGCTCTCGCAGTCAGGCCTGATACTCCAGCGGCATGAGAGGGGCGACTATCTGATCAGCGAGAGGGGGTATAGTCTGCTAGTGGCCGTGGCTGCGCTGCCCTCTCTGGTGAGGGACTGGGCGCTTCATGAGGGGTCCAGATCTTCAGAAGGGCAGGATACCGAACGATGATGTTTAACATATACTCAAAAATATTTAAATATAAAAAATAACGGTGGGCACGATGGCAGCCGCCCCGTGCCCTTGGCCTTCTAACGACAATTCTTCACGCCCGACCGCTCTTCTCTCCTCCAGTCTTCCATATTCTACTTGTTCGGCCCTAACTCACCTTCACCGGGAAGCTCTTCTCGGAGTAGCAGCCGTCTATCTTTGCCGCGATGTTGAAGACCTTGTCCCCACGCGCCCCAAAGGTGGAGGTCAGCCGATAGACTCCGGTGCTCACCTTCTTGAGGCTGGCACCAGGCCTTGCTGCGTCGCTCGGGCTCCAGGATACTCGGATGCCGCTGGGATCTGTCAGCTCGCCGTAGTTGTTGGAGAACTTGGCCTCCATGACGAAGGGCTGGTTGGCCCTGGCCGCGCTAAAGCCAGCCGATATGCTGCACGGACGCAGGCTGTTCGTCAGCTTCAGCGGCAGCGCGTAGATGTTGCTGCTTGTGGCATCCTTGTTGAGATATGCCAGCCAGTAAAGGCCGCTTGTTGGATTATAGGTCATCGAAGGCCATGTCTGGTCTCCAGCGGCCGATACAACGTTGCGTTTCTCGATGCGCTTCCAGTCCCGCAGGAACCTCTCCATAACCAGGTCGTAGTTGCCCGAACTGGTTGTGGCGTATGTCAGGATGAACTCCCCGTTGTTCCAGAGCAAGAACGGCATCTCCTGGTCTGACCTATCGGTGGTAATCCTGCGGTTGTCCAGAAGCCTCAGGTTCTGGTCCAGCTTGGCCACGAAGATGTCCAGGTTGTCTCCTACCTGGCCAGAGTAAGCCAGGTAGAAGTTCCCGCTTGCGAAGGCCATGGAGGGCCGGTCCTCATATGTCCGGTTGCCCACCACCAGGGCGGTCTTGACCGGGCTCCAGGTGGAATTGAACCTGGTCACATAGATATCTCCGCTATATGACTTGCCCCGATCCCAGGACTGGTAGGCCAGGACGAAGTCGTCGCCGACTCTGATAAGGGACGGGGAGTCCTGGTCCAGCCGCGAGGTGGTCAGGGCTCTCGTCTCCAGAAGCCTGAAGCTCTGGTCGAACTTCTTCATGAAGATATCCAGGTTGCCACGCTCTCCAGAGACGTAAGCCAGGTAGTAGAACCCGTCAGAGAAGAGAAGGGACGGATAGTCCTGGTAGACCTTCTCCTGGGTAGCCCAGGTGTTCTTCAAGGCCTTGAAGGCCTGGTCGTAGGCCACCATCTGGATGTCGCCCTGATAGACCTTGCCCTTCTCCCAGGACTGGTAAGCCAGAAGATAGCCTTTATCCGTGTAGATAAGCCGGGGCACGTCCCTGGCTATATTGCCGGTGGTGAGAGCCACCATCGGCACCTTCAGCTGGTAGAGCTGCCCCTTGTAGCTGTCGTAGCCGGTCGCCGGTGCGTGCTTGCCGTCTCTGGCATATACGAATACCGAGTAGTCGCCGGCATCGCTCGGCGCGCTTGTCCACGTCCAGGAGTTGCTGGTTGACCAGTCCCTGACTATCGCCCATGCGTCGCCAGTGGCCGGGCCTTTCAGCCAGAACCGGTACAGGATTGGGTCCCTGTCCGGATCGGTGGCCGTGGCTGTCCACTTGATGCTTCCTCCAGCGTTCTGGGGGCTGGCCTTATCGGAGGCCAGGCTGGTGAGCACCGGAGGCCTGTTGGGCGGAAGAGGCTTTGCGATCACGGAGAAGGCTGATGCCAGCTCGTCGTCCCAGCTGCCCAAATTGGCATGCAGGCCGTCTCTCACGTGAACCGCCACCTGGCTCAGCCCAATATCTGCAGCTGTGGTGGTCCAGGTCCATGTGTTGCTTATCGACCAGTCCCTGACCATTATCCAGCGGTTATTGCTTGCCGGGCCTTTCAGCCAGTACCTGTAGTAGACGGGATTTCCGTCCGGATCGTAGGCTGAGGCTGACCAGGTCACCTTGGAGCCAGAGTATTGCGGGCTGGGCAGGCTGGCCCCAAATCCGGTCAATACCGGCGGCATGTTGGGCTGGACCGGGATATATCCCAGGATCAGGAAGTCGCCAATGTCCCGGTCGTCATATCCGCTCGGCGGTGCGTGCTTGCCGTCCCGCACATAGACCATCACCTCGCTTTCGCCCAGGTCTGACGGATTGGTCTTCCAGGTCCATGATTTGGCGTTGCTCGCCCATCCGGTCATGTCCTTCCAGATGTAACCCGTCCTTGGGCCCCTTAGCAGGAACTTGTACTGTATGGGGTCGCCCTCCGGGTCCCAGGCTACAGCCGTCCACCTTACCCAGCTGCCGGCAAACTGCGGGCTGGGCCGGTCGGTGTATATGAACTGGACGACCGGCGGCAGGTTGGTGGACTTGAGGGTGTAGGGCTTGATTACCGAGATGGTGGATTGCAGGCTGTCCTTGATGTCAACCCTGACATCGTAGTTGCCTGGCAGAAGCTCTGCGGTATTCCATGTCCACTGGTTGCTTGAGCTCCATGGCCGCACCTCTATCCATATGCCTCCGGTCGCCGGCCCCCTCATCCAGAAGTTGTACTGGAGCGGCGGGGCGGATGTGCTGGCCGTGGCGGTCCATACAACCGGCACCCCCACATTCTGGGGGCTGGCCGGGGCTGCCGCCAGGTTGGCTCCGCTGGGCGCAGGCAGGTAGTTGCCGAAGCTGTTTCCTGTCAGGCTCTGTCCTGCCAGCAGGTTCAGGGTGTAGGTCCCGCTGGCAGGTTTTGTCCTGGTCCAGCCGGCCTTCTGCACCTCGGATACTGTATAGGTTCCGGGGGCAAGCCCGCTGAAGTTGTACCAGCCGTTGACGTCGGTGACTGTGGTGGCAGTGGCAGCGCCTCCGAGCTGAATGGTCCAGCCAGCCAGGGTCGGCTCACCGCTCTGGTACACGCCGTCCTTGTTCAGGTCGTGGAACTTGAAGCCCCATATGGAACCTGTTCCAGCCGGCGGAACCGCCCGGTTGCCGAAGTTCTTTCCAGAAACGCTCGACCCGAGGATGACAACCTGGTGCTCGGTATTCGGGGTCGGGTAGGTGGGCGTCCAGCCGGCTTTGGCCAGCTCGCTCACCTTGTAGCTTCCCGGAGCCACCCACTGGAAGGTGTAATCTCCGTTGGGTCCGGTGGTTGTGCTCATTGTAACCGGCAATCCTTCCCAGGCGGTGGTACCATCCAGTATAACTCCCCAGCCCGGTATTCCCGGCTCTCCGGCGTCCTGCAGGCCATTGCCGTTTATGTCGTTCCACTTCCTGCCGGATATGGAGTAGCTGCCCACAAGGCCGAAGTTGGCTCCGACTACCACCGATGTGCTCACCGTTACCGTAATGGTGGACGAGGTGGTCATGGTAAACCCGGCTGGCGGCGGATCTCGCAGGGAGTATGTTCCCGGCACCACACCGGTGAACGTGTACTTGCCGTCCCTGTCGGTGGTTACCGTTTGCAGCTCGACGTTGCCCTCAAGCAAAGTTACGCTGCTCTCCGGGATCCCCGGTTCGTCTGCATCCTGAACGCCATTGGCGTTGAGGTCATAGTACTTGATTCCGGAGATGGTCAGGTTTCCTTTCGCAGGGAAGTCGATGCCTGTCGCATCGCCGGACTGTAGGTTCACAGCCTGCGACGGCTGCTGTACCGACCAGCCCTCCTGGGGCACAGCAGTCAGCGAATAGGGTCCTGGTGCCAGCTTGGAGAACTTATAGGACCCGTCAGCGGCTGTTGTGGCTGCAGCGGTCACATTTCCATCCCGCTCCAGCTTGATGACCCATCCAGCCAACCCTTTCTCATCGGCGTTCTTTGCGAAGTCCCCATTCTTGTCGGCAAATACAGTGCCGCTGATGGCGAGCGCGCCATAGCTGCCGAAATCCTTGCCGGCCACGTTGGAGTCCTTGATCTCCACCGAGTAGTACCCTTCTTTGGGCACGGTCCTGGTCCAGCCCTCTTGCTCGGAGTAGCTCACTTTGTAGGTGCCGGCTGTCAGGTTATCGAACCGGTATGAGCCGTCGGCTGCGGTGGTAGCGGAAGCTTCCTTCGGACCGCTCAGCAAGACTTCTGCCCCTTCAATGCCTGGCTCGCCTTCGCTTGCCCCGTCACCGTCCAGGTCGTCGAAGACCCGGCCGGAGAGTGTGAAGCCGATCTCCTGGTTTCCGAAATCAACACCGGTTACCTCGGCATCGCTGATGGTCACCGATCTCGTTGTGGGTGTAACCGCCTTCCATCCTGCCCGGAACTCCTCACGGACAGTATAGTTTCCTGGGACCAGATCTGCGAAGCTGTAAGATCCCTGCTGATCGGTAGCAGTCTCTTCCTCAGTTGCGTCGGGCTTGCTCAGGTATATCTTCCACCCTGACAGGCCCGGCTCACCGTCGCTTTGTCCATTGCCGTTCTGGTCATTGAACTTGGTTCCCGATATGGAATATTTCCTTGCCTTCACTCCGAAGTTAACTGCTGTAACGTCCGAGGCCGTCAGGTCAACCGGCAGTGACTCTGCCGTGGTGATGGTCCATCCAGCCTTGACAGCCACCTGGGCAGAGTAGTTGCCGCTGTCCAGGTCGCCTGCGAGATAGGCACCATCCGGGCCGGTGGTGGCCTCGGCTCCGGACACATCCAGGCCGCTAAGTGTTACCGTCCATCCGGCAAGTCCCTGTTCTCCTGGATCCATGGCGCCATTTCCGTCAAGGTCGTGGAAGACGTACCCACTGACGTTGCGCTTTACCTCGGCAACAGGCCCTGGCACTGCTTCCTCTGAGACCGCCTCTGGCTTTGCTTCCACCACGTACTCGCCGCTGCGGGTTGCGTCAGCGCTGCCGTTGGTGGCATGCTCTCCGTCCCGCACACCGGCCTCTATCAGGTGGGTGCCAAGGAATGCCGACTCGGTATTCCACGTCCAGGTGCTTTCCCCGGACCAGTCCTGTACAATCTGGCCGTCTAGGGAGAACCTGAACTCCATCGTGTCCTGCTCGGCGTCGCTTGCCATGACCGTCCATGTAACATTCGTGCCGGCTGGGCTTGGGCTTGCCGGATCTGCATTCAGGGAATCGATCTGCGGTGCAGAATTCTGTGCGACAGGTTCAGGCTCTTCCTCCACTGCTGCGGCCTGTTCGACGGTGAACTGGGCTGCGGCGGTTGAGTCACCCTCGCTGTTATGCAGGCCGTCTCTGACCTTCACCTCTGCGCTGTGGCTTCCCACGTCGCTATCGGTGGTGTTCCAGCTCCATGTGCTGTCCTCAGACCAGTCCTGGACCAACTGACCGTCCAGGAAGAACGCGTACTGGAGAGGATCGTTATCCGGATCGGAGGCCAATGCCATCCATACAACGCTTGTGCCAGCGGATGCTGAGCCTGCCGGCTCAGCTGTCAGGGCTTCTGCCAGCGGAGTTGAGTTCTCCGCCATCTCTGCAGCGGGTTGTTCCTCCTCTGCCGGCTTCTGCTCAACAATAACGGGGGCGGCTTCGATTAAGAATGCATCCTCATCCGACGCATCCCCGTTCATGTCGTGCAGTCCGTCCCTGACCTTCACCGAGACGACATGTTCGCCTGGCTGCGCATCAGCGGTCTGCCAAGTCCAGGAGTTCCCTGTCGACCAGTCCTGCACCAACTGCCTCTCCAGCATGAATAAGAATTCTATCTGGTCTCCGTCCGTGTCAGCAGCCTCAGCTGTCCATGTGATGTTCGTCCCAGCCACCTGCGGGCTTGCTGGCTCCACGCTGAGCGAAGTTATCACAGGAGTCTGGTTTTGTGCAGCTGGTTCGGTCTGCGGCACCTCGGCTGCAGCCGGGACTTCCTCGACTACAGGAGCGGCTTCGATCACGAATGCATCCTCATCCGACGCATCCCCGTTCATGTCGTGCAGTCCGTCCCTGACCTTCACCCAGACGACATGTTCGCCTGGCTGCGCATCAGCAGTCTGCCATGTCCAGGAGTTTCCTGTCGACCAGTCCTGTACCATCTGCCCGTCCATCAGGAATAAGAACTCTATCTGGTCGCCGTCCGGATCTTCGGCCATCGCTGTCCACGTGACCGCAGCTCCTGCGTTCTGTGGGCTTGTCTGGTCAGGCTGCAGGCTAACGGTTGTTGGCGGCACGTTTGGCTTTACGATCTCAAAGTCAGCCTGATCTGCCGCATCACCATTCTGGTTGTGCATTCCGTCCCTTGCCCTGACCTCGAATGCATGAACCCCTGCGTCGTTATCGTTTGTCTGCCATGTCCACGAGCCCTGCGCGCTCCAGTCCCTTACGACCTGCCCGTCCATCAGGAATAAGAACTCTACCTGGTCGCCGTCCGGATCTTCAGCCATCGCTGTCCACGTGACCGCAGCTCCTGCGTTCTGTGGGCTTGTCTGGTCAGGCTGCAGGCTAACGGTTGTTGGCGGCACGTTTGGCTTTACGATCTCAAAGTCAGCCTGATCTGCCGCGTCACCATTCTGGTTGTGCATTCCGTCCCTTGCCCTGACCTCGAATGCATGAACCCCTGCGTCGTTATCGTTTGTCTGCCAAGTCCACGAGCCCTGCGCGCTCCAGTCCCTTACGACCTGCCCGTCCATCAGGAATAAGAACTCTATCTGGTCGCCATCCGGATCTTCGGCCATCGCTGTCCACGTAACCGCAGCTCCTGCGTTTTGTGGACTTGCCGAATTGGCCTGCAGGCTGACAGCAGTCGGAGCCATATTGGGCTTGGGCACCTCTGGAACAACGGCAGGCGCAACCTCCTCCTGGCCAGCAGGAGTTGGCGGCTCTATCAATTCAAATTCGATAGTCCTTGAATCATCGAACGCATCGCCAGGATCGTTGTTGCCATCACGGACCTGCACCTCAATCGAGTATCGCCCGGAACCCATCCTTGAGGTGTCCCAGGTCCAATTGGGGCTGGCATTCCAGTCGGTGTCTCCTAATTCCTTGCCCCTGGCGGACCCGCCTTTGAGCTCTCTGAGGATGAATCTGTAGCTCACCTGGTCGCCGTCCGGATCACCGGCCTCTGCAGTCCATCTGACGATAGCCCCTATTTCCTGGGGGCTGCTCTTGTCCATGCTGAGTCCGACCAGATAGGCCGGCTGGCTATCCATCTGACCGGAGGCCGATATCACCAGGAAGACCCCGAAGGTCAGCATAACAGAGAATACGATCAGCTGGTCGATGTACTTATGTCGAGCCAGCCGTCTCAGATTTTCCATCATAATGCTCATAACCTCTCGTCCGGACATTATCCACCACTCTCCTTCTCATATCCGGGATCCTTCCCCAAAGGACCTTGGCTTCATCTATCACAGGACGATTTAAGTAACTAATTTTCACATTGAGTCTCTATCAGGACGCCTGGCATCTCCATGGGGGTCATATGACCCTCCTGTAGATGCCCGCTTACACATTGACGCCCGAACAATGGCGATGGTTTATGCCCATCTCCAGCAATTATCCGAGTAACCGGCACCTTGATGCTTTCAGGCGAATGGGTGCTTGGCAGAATCCTTCTTGGCCAGAGCCTCCTGGACGGTGGGCTTGCCGACTATGGCTCTCTCTATTGCCATCTTGGTGGCCAGGTAGTTCCAGTCGTAGATCTTCTTCTTGTCCTCTGCGTCCCACTCGATGAAGACTGAGACGATGATCACGATGTTCTCTGCCTCCTCCTCGGGTATTATCCCGTCGGAGACGCAATCCATCACCGCCTTGGCCACCGCGGCCTGCGCGGGACCGAACATCAGCACCGCCTGGCTGGCCTTCTTTATGGTGACCTTGTTGACGATAAGCGTGGATGGCTTGGTCGGCATATTGGGTTCCAGCACCGCTAAAAGCGGGGTATGCCCTTTGCGTGTGGATGCCAGAGCCGTGACGAAGGCCTGATCCACCGGACCCCCCTTCCTCCCTATCACCAGATCGATGTGAGCGACCTCTTTGCCTTCCCCCACCAGTGCTTCCCCTACCAGAGTGCGATTAAAATGGTGTGTCATCCTTCCCTCACCCTCATCCCGTTCGTCCGTTGATCAGGGTTATTTTATGCTACTATTCTTCGCCTCATTACAATATTAAGTTACTGTAGGTCTAAGTGAAATATTTAGGAAAAGATAAAAGAGAACCGTTGCCCTCTGCGAAATCGTGACGCCCGAACAGTTGCCCTAATGCCGCGAAGGACGCACTTTTCGGATCGCGGCATTAGACTGTAGAGTCCATTCTCGTTCTCGTTTCCGGCAGCAACCGACCATAACCATAAACCGGATGAGCCAGCATGGACATCTCATGCCTGGAATTGCCTGGGCCATAACCGGTGGCGGACAGCATCTGGCGGGATGCGTCGCAGCCATGGAGCATTTGAGCCGCAGGGAAAAGATATGCAGCTACGTCTCTCGTGCAGGCGAGGAGGTGCTTCAAAGATACGGGCTCTTCCCACGCCTTGGCGCAATCTCACCTGGCGGGTATCTGCAGGAAGTATTCCTCGAGCGGGAGTGCGGATACTCGTTTCCGGAGGCCGGCAGGTTCATGCTCGGCCGCTTCGAGCTGCTGATCGTGGCACCGGCCACCTCCAACACCGTCGCCAAAGTTGTGGCAGGAATAGCCGACAGCCTGGTCACAAATGCCGTATCCCTCGCGAACAAGGCCGGCGTTCCGGTGTACGTCCTGCCCACCGATCTGGACGAGGTGGCCTTCACAAGTACTCCTTATCTGGTCCGACGTGAGGTCTGTCTTGACTGCCCATCTCTCGCAGACTGCCCTGCACGCCAGGGCTGTCCCATGGCAGCCTTTGCCGAGCAGATAGATCCCACTCTCTGCAATGGATGTGGGACGTGCGTTTCTCTCTGCCCCCGGCAGGCGGTGTCACTGGCCGAGTTCTCTGTGCGCACGCGACCCATAGACCTACAGAATCTGGATCGTCTGCGGGATATGCCCGGTGTGACCGTGCTCTCCAGGCTCGAGGACATCGCCGGGGTACTATGAGCGCCCCAGGCGTCAATATCTCGATTTCGCCTAATGTCAGGATCGAAAAAGATTGCCTGCGATTGACGGCGACAAGTCCGCCAAAATCCGTCAGATCCCTCAAAGATATCGCCTGCCCAGCTTTTCTGCTCAACCAGTCCACAGCAGCCCATTTGAAGGTGCGACCGGTCAGCTGCCGTCCACCACAATTCTGCCACAATAACTCTATATACGGACTTGCGGAGAACCACCTCTCTTTATCGAGGTAATAGATGCAGATACTAGTGGTGAACAACTACGGTCAGTTCAACCATCTGATCCATAGGGCCATCCGTGATAGGGTGAGCTGCCGAATGATCTCCAACCAGACCGCTCCTGAAGATATCTCTGCAGACGGCCTTATCCTTGGAGGCGGCCCCGACCTCTCCAGGGCTGGACGCTGCCCGGATTACCTGAAGATGCTCGATTTGCCGATACTTGGGATCTGTCTGGGCATGCAGCTGATGGGAACCACCTTTGGGGGACGGGTTGAGCAGGGAGCTGTTGGCGGTTACGCAGAGGTGCAGGTGGAGGTCATAGACGAGGATCAGATCCTGAAAGGGCTGCCGCGAAGCTTCCGCGCCTGGGCCTCCCATGCCGATCAGGTGACAAAGCTTCCTGCGGATTTCCAGGTACTGGCCCGCTCACAGGTATGCGAGATCGAGTCCATGCGGCATGTCGATCGCCCGATGTTCGGTGTGCAATGGCACCCTGAGGTGGCTCATACCGAGCATGGCGATCAGGTCTTTGAGAACTTCATAGAGGCCTGTCGGCGTTAAGCCGCATCTTTGGCCAGCATATCCGATATATGGAAGTCAATAGCCGTATGAATTCCCTTCAGCAGGAGCACAAAGAAGCCCTGGCCCTGGACGTTTCTTCAGTTGCTCGTCAGATACAGGCAATAGGCTTTCACTGCATGCGCTGTTGCGAATGCTGCCAAGGCCCAGACGCCTCGGTTCTGGCCTTTCCGCGTGAGGTGCGGGCCCTGAGCAGCCTGACCGGGCTGTCCTGGGCTGAGGTGGCTGAGCCCCCACAGCGCGGGGAGTTCGATCGCCAGGGCAATTTCCATACCCTGGAATGGAGGCTGGTCAAGTCCGGTCCCGACTGCCGGTTCTACAGCGACGGATGCTGCTCGGTTTATCCCTGCCGCCCGCTGCTCTGCAGGACCTACCCGTTTTATCTCGCAAACGGGGAGCTGCAGGTCTCGGAATGCCGTGGCCTTGGCCAGTCCATGGAGCCGGAGGCGGCCGCGGATCTTGCCGCAATGCTGAAGGAGCGCTACTTGATAGAGCTTGAAGAGGGAAGAGAGCTTCTGAGCCGATTCCGGGATTTCAGTCGCGGCCGGCCTTCCGTTGATGGCTGTTGCATAGTTCATGACAGCGAAGGGGAGCACAGGCACTCGTGGGAAGACTGGCCTGGACTGCGTGAGCGTGTGATGGAGGTATACGGTCTGTAAGATGAAATGCCTCCTGTTCGCTACCTGGGGAAGTCTTCGATAATCGACTTCACAAGGCCCTGACCTTCGGCTGTGCCGAAGAGCGGAAGCTCCCATTCCTCGAACACGTCGCCACTTGATCGATAGACCATGACTCCTCGGCGCTGCCAGGCAGGGCAGTGTGCCAGGTTTATCCCCTGGCAAAAGAGCATCTCGTGAATCTGTCCCTCGCTCTTGCCACGCAGGCTCTCCATGGCCGATCTGCGGTCCATTCCCTCCTTTATCCGCGAGTAGAATCCGTAGGAGAATATGTGGTTTCTCCAGGCCTCGTCCTGGGCCTCTTTGAGGTAGGCTGCCACCTGGTCGGGGCAGACGAGAATCGCCCTTCCATCGAGCCCTACTGCGCGTCCCAGGGATAGGGAGATTCGACCGGACAGAACTGAAGGGATCACCGAGATCAGTTTCTCAAGCCTTCCGCCAAAAGGTTCGTCCAGGTAGAGCAGGCTTGCCTCGTCGGAGAACAGGTATGCCAGGCGGGGCGAGGGGCCGACCTCTTCCATCAGGTAACGAGCCGCCTTGACCATGGTCCGCGCGAAATCAAGGTCATAGGGTTTATCGGCGTCTTTTAAAAGCTTTCCAAAGCCGCGGCCGTCTGCCCTGATGAAGAACGGGGCTCTTACCCGCAGCCCTGAGTAGATCTCTCCTCCCTGCTGGCGGATCATATCTATTTCTACCGTTCGCGGCCGCTATTTAAGATCTGGTCTGTGCAGACGGCCGCATCTTCAGGTGTTTCATAAGCACGATATCGCCCACTGCCAGAACCCAGCGGAACGGTATGATTATGCCCCGTCCGCGCCCGTCGAAGAACTCGCGGTTCACTTTGACCAAGGCCAGCCCGCTCACCGATTTCTTCTCCGGATCGAGCAGAGCATCCTCCACTCGCCCAACGTATACGCCCTTTTCGGTATATACTTCCAGCCCCATCAGGGATGTTATCTCTGCGCGCATAGCCTCTCCATTTATTATTTTGAATAAGGTTAATATAAATTTTGTGACTTTCCGTCCGTGAATGCTCCCCGGCCAAAGGTTGGGCCATCTAGCCTTTCGCAGAGATTGCATCCCCAATCTCTGAATGTTTATGGCCGCGTTCCAATCTCGATCTATCGACAGCCCGCAATATAAATGCGTTTTGTGCTCAGAGCCGAAATGTCCGGTCTCTCTATGGACCAGTGCCATCATGTTTGGCTGTGGCAGCCTTTATTGCCGCCTGGATTCAATTGCCATTGTTCCGAAAAGGACGTGGTGCATAGGATGTCGAGAA
This sequence comes from Methanosaeta sp. PtaB.Bin039, assembly GCA_002067795.1. Lineage (GTDB taxonomy): Archaea > Halobacteriota > Methanosarcinia > Methanotrichales > Methanotrichaceae > MVQI01. The sequence goes on along the minus strand of MVQI01000071.1, from coordinate 32,728 downwards.
TGGTCCTGGGGATATCGGGAAGCCCCCGCCGGGGAGACACGGAGCACATCGTGGAGGAGGCACTCCGTATAGCATCGGAGAGGGGTTATCATACGGAGAGGGTGCTCTGCAGCGAGGCCAAGATCGGTTACTGCACCGGCTGCGGCAATTGCGGTCCGGGCCAGGGCTGTCCCATAGATGACGATATGGGCAGCATCTTCGGGCTGCTGAAGGAGGCTTCAGGGATAATCGTGGCATCTCCTGTCTACTTCGGTTCGGTGACCGGCCAGCTGAAGGTGCTGTTCGACCGCACGCTGCCGCTGCGCCGTCAGGGATCTCTCCTCCGGGACAAGGCCGGATGCGCCCTATGCGTGGGTGGATTTCGAAATGGCGGCCAGGAGCAGGCTATCGCAGCAATCTGGGCCTGGATGCACATCCAGGGCATGATAGTTGTGGGCGACGGAAGCCACTTCGGAGGTACTCTGGTCAGGCCTGCGTCGCAGGACTCGACGGGAATGGAGACTGTCTTGGCTTCCGCCTCAAAGCTATGCGACCTGCTTGACCGAACCGGCCGAATCGGAGGATGCTGGTATGGGGACTAGGGAGGCGATTGTCATGATAACCGTGAACTTCGATGGATTGTGCTATCCACGAAATCCTGGAGGCGTGGCTGCTTATGGATTTCTCGTCAGGCGGGACGGCCAAGTGCTTCACCGCGGAATGGGGGTGGTGGGGCAGGGACGGGGCATGACAAACAACGTGGCGGAGTACGAGGCCCTGCTGGCTGCAGCCCGTTGGATCAGAGAGAACGCACCACATGAGGATGTAGTATTTCAGGGAGACTCAAGCCTGGTCATAAAGCAGATGCGCGGCGAGTACCAGGTGCGCTCTGCAACCTCCCGAAAATACGTGCCCCAGGTCAGGTCAATCCTCGCCGGTATGGATGTGTCATTTCGGTGGGTGCCCCGTCTTGAGAACCAGGAGGCTGACCAGCTCTCCAGGGAGGCATACAACAGCTGGAACCCAGGACGAATCAGGGTTTGAACCGAAGCTGGATACCGAAAGCTCAGGCATTCTGGGCGGCAAACTCCTTGGCGTAGTAGGTGATTATCATATCCGCGCCCGCCCGTTTGATGGATGTGAGAGCTTCTCTCATGGCACCGGGACCGTTGATCCATCCCCTCTCAGCAGCCGACAGGATCATGCTATACTCCCCTGACACCTGATAGGCGGCAGTGGGCATGCCGAAGCGGTCCTTGACCCGGCGGACTATATCCAGGTAAGGCATGGCGGGCTTCACCATGACCATATCCGCCCCCTCCTCGATGTCAAGCTGCACCTCCCACAGTGCCTGATCGGAATTGGCCGGATCCATCTGGTAACCCCGACGGTCGCCGAAGGCGAAGGCGGACTCGGCCGCCTCTCTGAAAGGCCCATAGTAGAACGAGGCGTACTTGGCAGCATAGCTCAGGATGGCAGTCTCCTCCAGCCCCTCCAGGTCCAGAGCGCTTCTGATTGCCAGCACCATATGGTCCATCATGCCGCTGGGGGCCACAACATCTGCCCCTGCCCTGGCCTGGCTGACCGCCACCTCTCCAAGTATCGGCAGGGTCTCGTCGTTTAGGACCTCCATCCCCTTCACCAGCCCGCAATGGCCGTGGCTTGTGTACTCGCAAAGGCACAGATCTGTGATCACGACCAGATCAGATACCTCCTTTATCGCCTCGACCGACCTCTGAATTATACCATGCGGGTCCGAGGCTGCCGATCCGGCCTCGTCCTTCCTGGCAGGCAGGCCGAACAACAGGACGGCCGAAATCCCCAGATCCTCGATTGAGCCCGCCTCCTCAGCTATCGTGGAGAGGCTCTGCCGGCACTGGCCAGGCATGGAGGCTATGGGAACCGGAGAGTCCGCTCTCTCGTCCACGAATATGGGCATGATCATATCCTTGATCGAAAGCCTGGTCTCGGAGACCATATCCCGAAGCTTCGGCTTTCTCAGCCGTCTCATCCTTCTCGACATCTTCCATCCTCCGCTTCGCCCTCTCCCGTCTCGCCTCCCAGCCGGAACAGCTCCTCTGCTGCCGATAGGACTGCAAAGTCTCCCTTCTCAGCCGACACCTTCATCACCTTGGTGGGCTCGGCAAAGATCTTGTTCACGATTGAGTTGCTCATATCCTGCAAGACCCGCTGCTCCACCTCTCCCAGGGTGTGGTAGGCCGAGAGCTTGTTCATGGCCTTGCGCACCTCCTGGTCTCGGATCTGGCCAGCCTCGAAGTATAGACGGGCCAGGAGCTGCTCTGCCTGCCTCCTCTTGTACTTCGACTGAAGCAGCTTTAGCTCCTCTTTGATTATCTTCTCCACCTTGTCCATCTCAGCCATCCGCATCCTCATGTTCTCGCTGCTCAGGTGGCGCAGGCTATCGATGTCGTGCAGCTCCAGGCCCGGGATCTCCCTTGCCCTCTCGTCCACATCGCGCGGGTTGGCGATATCGATGATGAGCAGCTTGCTGCTGCGCCCGGACATGGCCTGTTCCAGGTCCTCCTTCAGCAGTATGTAGTGCGGGGCAGATGTAGCGCTGATTACCAGGTCGGAACGGGCTATCTGCTTCTTCATCTCCTCATACGGAATGGCCTCGCCTCCGAGGCAGGCTGCGAGCGAGAGCGCCGTTCCAAATGTGCGGTTGGTCACATAAAGGCTGCCGATCTCCTTGGATATCAGGGATCTGGATATCAGCTCCCCGGTCTCCCCTGCCCCTATCACCATCACGGAACGGCCCTTTAGCGATCCCAGGATATGTTCGGCCAGATCAACCGCCGCCGATCCAACCGACACCGATCTCTCGTTGATGGCGGTCTCCTTTCTGGCCCTCTTTCCCACCTGGATGGCCTTCTTGAAAGCCGTATCAAGCATCCAGCCGGTGCGGCCGGCCGATCTGGCAGTATGATACAGCTCCTTCATCTGGCCGAGGATCTGGTCCTCGCCCAGGATCATGGATTCCAGGCCGCAGGCGAGGCGCAAGAGGTGGAGAAGAGATTCCTCGTGATCGTGAAAATCGATGATACGTGAGGAGATCCTGGCCTTCTTGGCCAGCTCGAAGAGGACCTTCTCGCCGCGTGAAGAGACCACGTAGATCTCCACACGGTTGCAGGTCTTCAGGACTGCGCATTCCTCGACCAGATCGCTTGACGCGACCCAGCTTAAGAGGGTCTCCACATCCCCGTGCCAGGCGCTCTCAATCTCGCCGATGGATGCCTTGCGGTGTGTCACCAGCATCGAGGCAATCTCGCTCATCCGGACTCAGGTGTTCCCGGGCCCTGATATAGGCCTTTGCATAGCCCTGTTCCGGCGGGTACTGCTCGTCGTCCAGGATGGACCAGATGGCCGGATCAGATAGGATGGAGTTCAGGATATCTCTGCGGCGCTTCTGGGAAGGCACCGCTTTCTTCAGACGCTGCCGCAGGTCTGCAAGCAATCTGGCCATTTTGCAGTATCCACCGAGCCGACCCTGCAGCTGCTGGCGAATATGGCGCGAGAGTGCAGGGACACCGGTGCTGACGGTGATCACGACCTGGTCTTGCTGCACGACAGACGGTATCGTCACCTCACCCTTACGGTCCACGCTGTTGACCAATACCCCTCTTCGCCGGGCGGCGTCCTCCAGCGCCCGGTTGAGCTGCCGGTCGCTGGTAGCCGGCACCACCAGAAAAGCGCCGGCCATCAGGTCGTCTCGTGGCTCTTTCAGGCTCTCTTGGATCAGCGCTACCCGTCCATCCTGCGCGAGGGCGAGGATGCCTGCTGAGAACTCCCGGCTTACGACCGTGACATCCGCACCCTGGCAGAAGTAGCGGGCTTTTCGCTCGGCCACCGCTCCGCCTCCGAAGATGACGACTGACCGTCCCTGCATATCGACAAGGAGCGGGATGTAACTGGACATATGCCACCTCTTGAATTGACGCCTTCAGATGCGTGCGCTGGTCTTCTTGAATTCCCTCTCGCTGAAGAGCACCCGGTAATCGCTCACGCCCACGAAGCTGGCAATCTCCGCAGCACGCCGCTCCCCCTCTTCCCTGGTGCGAGTGTGGATCATGGTGTAGAGGTTGTAAGGCCATTGTAAAACTGCATCCCGCTCATAGCAATGGGTCACGTCCTCCAGGGTTGCCAAGACATTTCCCACCCTTTCGACATCTCCCTCGGGGACGTTCCATGCGATCATGGCGTTGGCGCTGATCCCAAGCGCCCGGTGACCAATTGTGGCAGAGACCCTTCTGACGACCCCACGCTCTATCAGGTCTGCCAGCCTGGACAGCACATCCTCTTCGGTCAGCCCCAGGCGCCTTCCCAGCTCCTGGTATGGCTGAAGCGTCAGATCGAGCCCGTCCTGAGCCTCTTTCAGAAGCCTGAGATCCTGATCGCTCAACCGGCTTTCGTCAGTGGAGTTCATATCCTCCAGCCACCGGGGTCCTGGAAAGGATAGCGATCCGTGCCATGGGAAAGTATGCTGCGGGCGGATGAGCCGGGATTGCCGAGGACATGGTGGTCAGACCAGTAGTTTCCGCCTATCTGGGGACCCTGGTCCCATTGGTTGTTTCCGTTGTCCACTGCGTTTTGCCCCAGCGCTCCTCCGTTGTTCACGAAGTCGTTGTGATATATCCGGTTCTCCTGGCAGTCGGTCAGGCTGGCCCCGGCCAGGCCGTTGAAGGCGAGCCGGTTATCGGTCAGGTTGGAGCTGACAGTCATGCTCATGCGCAGCCCGTACCTCGTGTTGGTGCTCAGGTTGTTTCCCGCCACCAGAAGGTCGGAGGAGCCCTGCAGGAATATGCCCTCCCGATTCCCGCTGGCCAGGTTTTCCTCAAGGGTACCGCCCTTTGTCTGTGCGAGCATGATCCCGGCCTGGAGGTTGTCCAGGATCCTGTTACCGCTGACAGACGCGGCGTTTGATCCGGTTATGGATATCCCATCCCCGTTTCGAGAGACCAGGTTGTCCCGAAGGACGGCCCGATGAGCTCTCATCAGGTGCAGGCCGATCTCCTGGTTGGAGAGGATACTGCAGCCTATGACCTGGCAGGAGAGGGCATCGATCATATAGATACCCTCCAGGCACGACTCGGCCCAAGAGCCGCGGACCGCTGCACTCCGAGCACCCTCCAGCCGATATCCGCTCTGCCGGCACGATTCTGCACGGCAATCCTCCAGATAGATCTCCTGGGAGCGGCCAACCCAGAATCCCACATCGCAGTTCCGCGCCTGGACCTCGTGGATCAGGCACTCCTGGCTGTCCAGGATGTACACTGCCTTCTCGCTATCGCTGGCGGAGCAGTTTAGCAGCCTGCAGTGCTTAGAGCCCACGATCATGATCCCAGGGCTGCCGTTTCCGACGTGCTGATCCTGTACTGTTACGTTTAAGCATCCGATCAATCCGACGAATCCGCAGGCCTCGCGTATAGCGCGGTCTCTCTGCCCCACCAGGTAGCAGACCGGACTGCCGTCAGCAATGTTGGTCTGATCTATGCTCTGGTTGAATGCCGGATCGATGCTAATCTGCGGGGTGAGCACCCGCAGATCGCCGATCTTCTCCGGCTCCACACGCAGGTGGCATGTATTATTTTCGAGCACGTTTCCTGAAAGGGTGTTGTTCCCGGAGCCTTTCATGGAGATTCCATATGCGTTTGCCGTGGCCTTGTTGTCACGCAGCAGGATCCCGGTTGAGGTCTTCAGCATGATCCCGTTTCCGTTTCCATGCAGGAGGTTTCCGATGACCTGAGCCGACGTGGCGTTCTCCAGGTATATCCCGGCGATCCGGTTGCCCTGACAGGAGTTATCGTCGAGGATGATCCCGTAGGCGCGGGCCCTTATGCCCAGGTTCGAGTCCTCTACCCGATTTCCAGTTGCGATGTTTTCGGCTGCCAGGTCGATTCCGGTGCCGCAATCGGAAACGTTGTTTTCCCGGATCTCCGCGCGGGCCCCAACCGCTGCAATCCCTGTGCCAAGTGCGCCTGATATGCTGTTGTTTCCAACTACTGCTGCCCCAAAAGCCCGTACACCATCAGTTGTGGCCCTGATATCGTTGTCCATCACCGTGGATTGGCCATAGGCAGCAGCACCTGCAGCCCCTTCAGATAGCCGGCATCCAAGGAGCATGGTGTTGTCAGCCTCCATAACAACAAGTGGGTACTGCCCGCTGTTCTTGATTGTGAGGTTCCTCAGGGTAGCTCCTTTGGCTGCCAGGGTAAATACGGTCTGCCCATATCCGCCGACCTCGGCACCCGGCCCTTCCAGGGTGATATTCTTGTCGATGCGCAGGCTCTCACGAAAGCTTCCTTCAGGGATCATCACCAGATCGCCGTCTCTTGCTGAGAGGACCGCCGCGCCGATGGTCTTTGGACCGGTTTTTCCTTCCGGGTCCACCTTGATGGTTGCGGCTCCGGCCAGGCTGGCAAGGGCTATCAGTATCATGGCAGCCGCCGCTGCCCTTCTATATATGCAGTCTCGCCCACTCGGATACATCTGCACCAGCCTTTTTTTGCATCTCGAAAAAGCAGTTCGTATCGGCCTGCTAACAGTACCTATTTCGCAGCAGAGCAGATAACCCTTATCCCCGCTAAAAAAGTCACGAAGTCCGAACGGGCCCGAGTCATGGCAGGTTCTTCCAGACGTGGTTGAACCTCTGAAGCGCCGTTATATGGCTGGAGAGCATAGTTACAACCACCACCCATCCGAGAATGGGAAGGCCCTCGATACTATACGGGTAGAGGGCGCAGGCCAGTGTGGCAAGGAATATCAGTGTAAGGCGGTCGGCCCTGCCCATCATGCCCCCGTAGTAGCGGCCCAGCGAAAGCGCCTGAGCCTCGGTCCCTATATAGCTGGTCAGCAGCACGCCGACAACTGCCAGCATGCCTATTGGCCAGGGCACGTAGCCGGCGAAGATTATGCCCAGCAGAATGAACATATCAGCATATCGGTCGATGACGTGGTCCAGGAAGTCCCCCCGTGGATCCGCCCGACCGGTTCGGCGGGCCAAAGCCCCGTCGGCAGCGTCGGATACTGCGTTTAGCAATAACATGCAGGCTGCGGCGTACAGCATCTCCGGCTTGTCGGGGGACTGATAATACATAAGGCCGGCTGCTGCTGAGAATATTAGAGACAGCGCTGAGAGCTGGTTTGGGGTGACGCCTGTCCTCTCCGCGCCTGCAGCCAGCGGCTCGGTGACGATCCGGGCGTATCCGCGCAGGTCATCCAAGGTCAATCTCTATCTCCCCAAGCCAGTTCATGCCCCGGGGAGGAAACTGCTCTCTCCCCTCTACTGCATCTTGAATCCTGCCTGCGACCTGGGATGGCGACAGCCCAGTGGTATCAATCTCCCATACGCGGTCGCATCTCTCCACAGCTTCCACCAGTATCACGTCCAGAGCCTCGGCCAGGATGTTCTCATTCACCTTCGCCGGCGGGTAGCCACGGGCCGATAGCCTGCTGCGCAGCTGGGATGGGTGAAGACGGAGAACCACTGCCAGATCGGCCAGGTGGTGCGAGATGTGGCCTTCCAGAACCACAGGTCCTGGCCCATCCATCTCCCGAACCTTGTCGGCAAGCCCTTCCATATCCGCTTCCAGGCATCCCCGGTCGGGATCGGACCGGATGCAGAGCCCTCCTTTCACCAGCGCGTTCACATCCACCACTGGATAAGGCAGCAGTGCGGATACCGTGGTCTTCCCAGTTCCTGGAGTGCCTGTGAGCGCTATCAGCATAGTCTTCGGTAGGCCTCGAGGAACCGGTCGTTCTGCTCTCGCGTGCCTACAGTCACGCGTATGTGGTTTTCGCCGGCTCCCCAAAACGATCGGCAGTCCCGAACGATCACGCCCTGACGCAGCAAGGCCTCAGCAACCTCTGACGATGGGCGATCCGTCTCCAGGTATAGGAAGTTCGCCTGGGATGGACCGGCCTCTGGCAGTTCGGATATGAGCCTCTGCCTCTCCTTCCTGATCTTCTCAACCGAGCGACGCATGTACGCTGCGTCCTGAAGCGCCGCCACTCCAGCCGCCACCGATATGGTGGAAAGTCCGAAGAAGGGCGGAGCGGCTCGACGGTACTGGTCTGCCACAGGTGCTGGCAATACGGCGTAGCCCAGGCGCAGGCCTGCCAGGCCGAATGCCTTGGACATCGTGCGCCCAACGATCAGGTTATCATAGCGGCTGACCATTGAGATCAGGCTCTTTTTTGCGAAGTCCACATAGGCCTCGTCCAGGAAGACCATCGCCCCTGTCGACTCGACAACCGTCCTGACCTCCTCCTCAGTCGAAGCGTTGGATGTGGGATTGTTGGGCGAGCAGAGGAATATCATGCTACTGCCGTCAACACCGGTAAGGCTGTCCGGATCTATCCGGAAATCCTCGTCCCTGGGAATCAGGACTGGCTTAGCCCCGGCCAGCCTTGTGAGGATCTCGTAGTAGCTGAACGTTGGTGTGGAGATGGCTGAGGATCTGCCCTCCTCCAGGAAGAGGCGGGAGAGGGTGTCGAGCACCCCGTCCATCCCGGTGCCCACAACGATCATGTCCCGGGAAAATCCGGTGTATGAGGCCAGTGCCTGCAGCAGCTCATCGGTCTCAGGATAGAGGTGGAGGGGGACGGAGGATATCGCCTCTTTCACCCCGGGGCTGGGTCCGTACGGATTCTCGTTGCTGCCCAGCTTGACTATCTTGTCGGCCGGGATGCTGTACTGCCTTGCGATCTCCCCGATTCCCCGCCCGGCCACATAGGGCTTCAGCTTATCGAGCGCCGGCCTAAATCGATAGGATATCCCCAAGGATCTGCACCCCACGGTCTATCTGCTCTTGGCTAACCACCAGGGGCGGTACCAGGCGCAGCGTGTGGTCTCCTGTGGCATTCAACAGCAGCCCCCTCTCCCTGGCCAGGGACACGACCTCGGAGGCGCTGGCTTTCAGGTCCAGCCCGACCATCAGGCCCAGGCCGCGCACCTGGATGGGATCGAGCTTCTCCAGCTGCGAGCGCAGGTACGACCCCAGGAGCTCGGATCTCTCCACCAGCCTCTCATCCCGTATTGCCTGCAGGCTGGCCAGTGAAGCTGCCGCTACCAGAGGGCTCCCTCCGAATGTGGAAGCGTGGTCCCCGCGCTGAAATGCAGCGGCTGCGTCTCCTCTGGCAAGCATGGCTCCCATGGGCAGGCCCCCGGCTATTCCCTTGGCCAGGGACATTATATCAGGCTCAATTCCCGAATGCTCCTTTCCGAACCAGCGTCCGGTTCTGCCAAAGCCTGTCTGCACCTCGTCGAATATGAGCATCGATCCGGCGTCGTCGCATATCTGGCGGGCGGCTTTCAGGAACTGGGGCGGCGGCACGTGCACTCCTGCCTCTCCTTGCACCGGCTCAAGTATGACTGCGCCGATGTTCCTGGTGACTGCAGACTTCAGCGCCTCAAAGTCGCCGTAAGGTACGAAAGATGCCTCGTTTAGAGGCCGGAACGGCTCTCTGTAGGCCGACTTATATGTGGCGCCCAAGGCCCCGAGAGTCCGTCCGTGGAAGCTTCCCACTGCCGCTACCAGTCCGGCCTTGCCGGTCGCTCTGCGTGCGAGCTTGATCGCAGCCTCAACGCCTTCAGCTCCGGAGTTGCCGAAAAAGACCCGGTCCATGCCGGTCAGCTGCTTGAGCTCCTCGGCGAGAAGCACCTGGTTCTCGGTGTAGTAAAGGTTGGACGTATGGATAAGGATCTGCGCTTGCTTCTGGATTGCCTGGACAACTCTTGGATGGCAGTGTCCGAGGTTGTTTACCGCTATCCCGGCAACGAAGTCCAGGTACATCCGGCCGGACGCGTCCCATACCTCTGCTCCCTCTCCACGCACGATATATATGGGCTGTCTGGTGTACGTCTGAAAGATGCTTTTGGCCTCACGCTCCGCTATCTGGGCGGGTGGGATGGTGGGTGCCGTCTGGTCTTGGTTCAGTGAAATCCTGTCTGCGGATTGGGTAAGCTTCATAGAAACCTCCTGGCAAAGCGAAGGCTCTCCAAAATCTGGGCGGGAACGCCTCTGCTTGTGACCTCCATATGGCCTGGGTACATGGTCTTGACATCCATACCGGTCAGGCGCTCTATGGATTTGACCAACTGTGCAGTGGAGCCTCCAAAGAGGTCGGTCCTGCCGATATTTCCGTCCGGAAAGACCGTGTCGCCGGAGAAGAGCAGCTTATCCTCAGGCTCGTACAGGCAGATGCTGCCAGGCGAGTGGCCCGGTGTGTGCAGGACCTGCAGAGTGATATCTCCCAGGTCAAGTGCCATCCCCTCTTCCAGGGGGACGTCCACATGGTAATCGGGAGCGGACATCCCGAACATATAGGCAACCGTCGCAAGGTCGTCGCCCACCATCCCCACCTCCTCTTTAGAGAGCAGGATCTGCGCTCCTGTTGCCTGCTGCAGCTCAGGAACCGCGGCGGTATGATCGTGATGACAGTGAGTGAGTATCAACCGCTCCACTTTCTGGGGATCGATATGCCTTATGAGGTTTTTAATTGTGGGCTGGGCTGACATGCCGGCGTCGATTATGGCCGGCCGCTCGGCCATTATCAGGTAGGCGTTTCCGTCGTAGGCGGCACCGCTAACCTTATGCACTTCTACCATTTAGACACCCTCCTAGCACGTGGAGCTTGCCATATTTAAGTGGTACCATGACTCTGATGGAAGAGGCGGCAGGAGGACGGATCCCGGAGCTCTTTGCGCGGGCCGCCTCCGTGGAGCGGCTGGATCCCGATCTCCTGAGAAGGCTGGTGGCCAAGGGAAGGGCGGCTATCCCAATGAACGTCCACCGCAGCAGGGAGCGGGCGGTGGGCGTCGGTGAACTCTTACGCACGAAGGTCAATGTCAACGTTGGCACCTCTCAGACCGCCGAGGACGCCGGGCTTGAGGTCAGAAAAGCCCTGGCGGCAGTTGGTGCTGGGGCCGATGCGGTCATGGACCTCTCCACCGGAGGCGATCTCGACCAGACCCGGCGCCAGATCCTGCAGGCCGTGGAAGTCCCGGTTGGAACGGTCCCCATATACCAGGCGGCTGTGAGGAAGGAGCTCACATCTCAGGGCATGTTCAACGCCCTCGAACAGCAGGCCAGGGACGGTGTGGACTTCGTGACAGTTCACGTTGGGGTCAACAGGACGAGCCTTGAGCGTCTGCAAAAGGATCCCCGCCTTTTGGGCGTGGTCTCCAGGGGCGGATCGCTCACGCTCAAGTATATGGCTGAGACCGGTGAAGACAATCCCTATTATGCCGAGTTCGACTACTTGCTCGAGATCGCACGTGAGCATGAGGTCACCTTGAGCCTGGGAGATGGACTGCGCCCTGGCTGCATCGAGGATGCAAGCGACCGTGCCAAGTACATGGAGTTCATAATCCTCGGAGAGATGGTTGCCAAGGCCCGGAAAGCCGGCGTGCAGTCCATGGTGGAGGGGCCGGGGCATGTGCCTGCCGACCAGATTGAGACAAGCGTTCGGGCAATGAAGCACGTCACCGATCATGCCCCTCTTTATCTGCTGGGTCCGCTGGTTACCGATGTTGCACCCGGCTACGACCACATAACTGCGGCCATGGGCGGTGTTATCGCGGGAATGGCCGGGGCCGACTTCCTGTGCGCCACCACCCCAAGCGAGCACCTGGACCTGCCAACGATTGAGGACGTTATCGAGGGCACCATCGTGACCCGAATTGCTGCCCATGCTGCTGACCTCACCCGGCCTGGAGTGCAGGAGGAGGCCAGGGCTTGGGACAGGCGCATGTCACTGGCAAGGGCAGCCCTGGACTGGGACGGCCAGTTCACAGAGGCGATCGATCCGCAGAAGGCCAGACAGATACGGCACCGTCGGGGCGTGGACATCGATACGTGCACAATGTGCAGCGAGCTTTGCGCCATCCGCATCGCACGGGAAGCCCTTGAGGGAAAGGCCGATTGATGCCCCTCCAGGGCCCAGGCTGGTTTGGCCCGGCCTGACCGACGGGATCATGCTTGCCGAGCCAGGCACATATTTCGATTTTCATCGATACAGGGCCATGTAGATCCGGCTATCACGGGAGGCATGGTCGAACATCACAAGTAAATCCGCATCAGACGACCTTACTTCCCAGCAGACGTTTCCCGTCACAAGCGCGCCTGAGAACGACTCCGTCCGGGGCAGCGGATCGGGAATCGCTACCAGTCGGTCGAAACTGCGATAAGGTATCTCGGATCTGCCAAGCGCCCGCAGGCGCAGACCCGGGTCCAGTATGGAGGAGGCCGAACCATGGTAGCGGCCCTCGATGCTGGCGATGAAGTACTGGTAGCCGGGTCGGGGAGGATCGTTGCCTGGATCGGTGGTCATGACCATCTCGGTCGCGTTTGGGATGACCCGTATCACCCGCATCTCCCAGCCGTCCACCAGATCCACAGGGGTGCCCAGAGGGACCGGCTCCTCCCGGCTGCCCTGGGGGGCGAATGCGGGGCGACTGGGCGGATCGAGGACCGGTTTGTCAGGTTTTGCCTGACCATTCTGAATGTGCAGTGTGTCGATCATCTGCATGCTGGCCTCCCTGTCGAGCAGCGATACCAGGCCTGCCGTGACCGAGGAGGAGTTGTCCTGGCCAGCTCCTATAGGATATAACATCGCATAGACGGTGCGGTTCAGGCTCTGGCTGAAGGCCTCAGCTACCGCGCCCCAGCTGCCGTCCACTGTGCGCAGTGCGGATAGGACCTGGACCGGATGGTACGGTGACAATAGCTGGTCAAGCCCCCCCCGCAGCGCTTCAGGGGCGAAAGTCACTGGGCCTGCGTATTCCACGATGAATATGGTGGCATAGCTCTCGGCAGAATCCAAGAGCCACAATGTGTAAAATCCATCTCCTGCACCGTCCCCAGCCTGCCACTCGGCCCGCGTCTCAAGTCCTGGCGGTCCCTGAAGGGCGACATTCCACTCCCCCGCTTCCAGACGATACGTGCCGTTTCCCCCAGTTGTCTGTGCTTGTCCATCTCCGGACGAAGCCAGACCCTGCTGGCTCGGGTCGTGCGACGTGTTATCTGCAAGCGCCATCACGCCTGATGATGCCAGCATGGCGAAGCAAAGCAAGATCCAAAGACGAAGAGCCATCCTTCACTCCCCTGCCAGAGGCATATCCCCCTCAAGCTTCTTGAGGGCAGACAGGAAATAGTTTGCGATCCGCCCAGCGTGAAACTCTGGCCGAGGCTTCGCTGAGTCCGGCAAATCGGACGGCGAATTGTGCCCCAGCCAGAGGGTGCAGGGGCCAAACTGACTTATGTAGTATTTCCGCCTTTCATCACATGCAGGTCTTTTCTCTGCTCTTCGGTGAGCAGGCAGTTGCTCTTGCAGCTCTTGGGACAGGAGCCGTCACAGGGCTCTATATGGATTGTAACAACCGTGCATGGGTAATGCTCGCGGATCGAGTCGCTCATGATCTCGGTCAGACGGTGTGACTCCTCCACCGACATCTGGGCGTCGACCAGCATGTGGAACTCGGCAAACCGCAGCCCACCCGACTTGCGGGTCTTCAGACCGTGCAGGCCACGGGCCATGGGCGAAAGCTCAGCGACGTGTTCTCGGATCAGTTTTCTCTCCTCGCCAGGCAGGCCGGCGTCGAGCAGGTCGCGGCCGGACTGAAGCGTCATCTCCCAGGCGGCCTTCAGGATGAGCAGAGCCACAGCCATGGCAGCCAGCGGATCGAGCAGGGAGAGGTCCACTTGCGGAAAGAGCAGTCCTCCAAGCCATATCGCTCCCAGTCCCGCCATGACGCCCAGCGATGTGTAGACGTCGGTGCGCAGATGCCATGCGTCGGCAGCCAGTGCGACCGAATCCGTCTGCATGGACACATGGAAGAGCCGGCGCGATACTGCGGTGTTGGCAACCACTGAGATCAGCATGACCGCCGCGCCCCATCCCGCAGACTCCAGCGGACGCGGCTGCATTATCTTGTCCCAGGCCTCCGCCATGATCCAGCCTGCTGCCAGAAATATGAGCAGAGCTTCGAGGGTTCCGCAGAGGTTCTCGACCTTTCCGTGGCCAAACGGATGGCTATCGTCGGCCGGGCGGCCAGCTACCCTGACGGCGATAAATGCCATGACCGCAGCCAGCAGGTCCACGCCTGAATGGATTGCCTCGGAGAGGATGGAGACCGAGCCGATCAGCAGGCCTACAGCTATCTTCATCACCACCAGGACAGTGTTGGAGACAATCGATAAAGCGGCAGCCCTGGCCTTAAGTCGCCTCCTCTCTTCACGGCCATGTATCATCTTTCGCGGAAACGCTCCTTGGCTTTCTTTAGTCTCCAGTCGAATCTCCCTTATGTCGATCAGCGAGAGCGATATATAGGTGTTTTTGCAGAAGGCGGCCTCCTGGGAGGAAATCCTGGAAATGCCGGCCATGTCCGTATGGGACCTGGGCCTGGCATGCTCAACTATCTCACGGGCATCTTTTCAATGCATCTTTAGGCAGGCCGTCATGGCGGTGTGACCTGCAAAGATCTCGGCGATAACGGTCGACGGCCGGGCCTAGGCCCAGATAAAAATCAAAAGGTGTGAGGGCCGCAGGTATGGCCCCATCTACTTCAGGTCCTTCTTCTTGATTATCCCCATGGCCATCAGGGAGGCTTTGGCCTGAACCCTGACCAGCTGGCTCTCGTCCTTGATAGCCTTTTGCAGGACCTCAACCGACCTTGGGTCCTTGAGCTCACCCAGTACCCAGGCTGCACCTGCCCTGATATCCTGGTCGGCGTCTGACATTGCCTCCATGACACGGTCCAGCACCTCCTGACCCCTGGATGCAAGCTTCACCATCGCCGTGCTCTTGACTATATGCTCCGAGTCCTTGAGGGCCTGGACGAGTGCCTCAACTGCTTCTTTTCCTTCCCGGGTCGCCAGTATGGTCACTGCATTGGAGCGGGTGAGCAGGTTATTGTCCTTGGTGGCTGCCTCGATCAGCCGCTCTGTGGACCAGCTCTGGTCGGGCAGCTCCTTGGGCACATCCGGATCATGATACTTATAAAGGGGCTCCCTGGAAAGCTCCGCCCGGCCCTGCTCGGGCTCGCCCTTCTTGTCGTCTGCCATGAGCGACAACTATAGCCATCAATCTACTTCAGCCTTTCCCAGTTCAAAGGCCCGCAGATTGACCTTCAGGTGCTTCTCCGGCACCACCTGGGCAAGGGCTGCCAGAATAGCCTCCTCAGTGATCGGAATGTAGCGTGAGAGCGCGCCCAGCATCACGACGTTCATGGCCTGGACGGTGCCTGCGGAGGCTGCAAGTTCGGTAGCATTGAATGCCCTGACCGTTCCTATCCTCTGCAAGGGGCTCAGTACCTTCTCTAACGGTGGGTAGGCGAACTTGCCGGTGGTCACGGTGACCGGCAGGACCGGCGCGGTATTTACCAGAGCAGTGCCGCCGGGTGCCAGGAAATGAGCGTGGCGCAACGCCTCAACAGGTTCGAGGGCAAGCAGCAGGTCTGCCCCTCCCTCCGCCACCATAGGGCTGTACCGGCAGTTGATGCGGGTATGGTTCACAACAGAGCCGCCTCTCTGGGCCATTCCGTGGGTCTCAGCCCCACGCACCGGCAGTCCGGCTTTGACTGCCGCCCGGCCTATCACGTCGGAGATCAGTATGACCCCTTGGCCGCCCACTCCAGCAATGACAATATCGCAATCTGAAGACCTCATCTGACCACCTCCTTTATCGAGCCGCTGGGGCATACCATGGCGCATACCCCGCATCCCGTGCAGAGCGTGTTGATGGATGCCGTCTCCCCTGTCCATTCTATGGCAGGGCAGCCGAAGTTCAGGCAGACCTGGCAACCCACGCAGGCGTCGGTCACCTGAAGCGGCTGGCGGCGCACTCCTTGACGGCGGGCACTGATCACGCAGGATTGACGGGCAATGACCACAGAGAGGCCGGAAAAGTCACGGGCTTTGCGGAAAACCTCGACCGCCCGGTCGAGGTCATATGGGTCCACGGTCTCCACCAGTCCAGCTCCCAGAGCCCTGGCCACGTCCTCCAGGCTGACCGGGCAGCTCTCCTGACCGGTGGCGGTACGACCGGTCCCGGGGTGTGGCTGATGGCCGGTCATGGCGGTGGTGGAATTGTCAAGGATGGTCACGGTCAGCCTGGCCCCGTTATACGCAGCGTTGAGCAGTCCGGTCAGGCCGGAATGCAGGAATGTGGAATCTCCAAGTGTGCAGCATATGGGCCTTTCATCCCCGCCGAAGCGAATGCCCGTAGCCACGCTAATGCTGGCCCCCATGCAAAGGCAGGTCTCCACCGTGCCCATGCCGACTCCCATGGTATAGCATCCGATGTCGCTTGGAAATACGGCATCCTTTCCAAACGCCTTGATCATGGCCTGATAGGTGGCCCGGTGGCTGCAGCCTGGGCAAAGCGCAGGCGGCCGTGGCGGCAGGATATCCTTCTCCGGGATTACGATCGGTTCTCTTGCGGGCAGTCCGGCCAGGGCAGAGATGGCATTCCTGACCAATCCCAGGTCCAGTTCTCCTGCTCGAGGCACAAGGCTCTTGCCGTGCAGGTCGAGATCTGGCCGCACCTTTCTGGCCAGCAGGGCGACCTGCTCCTCGAGCACCGGTTCCAGCTCCTCCACAACAAGTATCCGCCGGCAATGTTCAAGCATTTCTGTCAGGAGGCCCGACGGTGCCGGTGTGGTGCCTATTCGCAGCAAGGAGTAGTCCAGCTCAAGGTCTTTTAGGGCTTCCTCGGCATAAAGCCCGGAGATCCCTGAGGCGATGATCCCGGTGTCTGCCCGGCAGACCAGCCGGTTCCAGGGCGCTGAGGACAGCTCTTTGTCTATCGTCTCCTGCTTGGCGATCAGCCTTTTGTGCAGCGGGCGAACGTGAACTGGCAGGGCCACCCGGCAGGACGGGTCCCTTGTGAATCCGGCATTTGAGGCTGCCAATGCGGGCAGCTGTCCGGTCTCTACATCAGACCTGGCGTGGGAGACCCGGGTGGTGGGCCTGAGCATGACCGGCAGGTTGAGACGCTCGGAGAGCTCAAAGGCGTAGACCGTCATGTCCTTTGCTTCCTGAGGATCGGCCGGTTCCAGGCAGGGCACGCCTGCAAACTGGGCATAGCGGCGGGAGTCCTGCTCGTTCTGAGAGGAGTGGCAGTAGGGGTCGTCGGCTGTGATCACCACAAGTCCCGCCCCCACCCCAAGATAGGCCAGGGTCATGAACGGGTCGGAGGCCACGTTGAGGCCGACGTGCTTCATTGTTGCGACCGAGCGGGCGTTGGCCCACGAGGCGCCAATGGCCACTTCCAGTGCAACTTTCTCGTTCACCGACCACTCTACATGCATCCTCCGCTGGCCAGCCAGAGGGGACAGGGTCTCGATTATCTCGGAAGAGGGGGTCCCGGGGTAGCCGGCCACCAGGCCCGCGCCAGATTCCAGGATTCCCCGCGCTATGGCAGCATTGCCCAGGAGATATTCCTTCACGAAAACCATCCTGCTAAATTTATAAATATATAGCCGAAGAGCCTTTGGGCCCATTGCTCATAACTGTTTTGATGGCCGTCGCTCTGGGCTGTGATCGTCTGTATCAGCGACCTTCTATCCGCAGGATGCAAATCTATATACATCATGATTCATCCTTGCGGGGCTGTGAAATGGGGATCTGATCCCACCGGCTCCTTCCACAGCTACCTCCCTCCGGGATGCCGCATCTGCGCAACCGGCGCATCGCTGGTGCTCTTTGTCACCGGTCTATGCCAGCGTAGCTGTTTTTATTGTCCGTTGTCCGTCGAGAGGAAGGGGCGGGATTTGGTCCTGGCCAACGAGTCTTGCGTATCCCATCCAAAGGACATACTGAAGGAGGCCTGGGCCATCGATGCCAAAGGGACCGGGATCACCGGGGGAGAGCCGCTGATCCGTCTGGAACGTGTCTTGGAGATCCTCGCCCTCCTGAAGGCCGAGCTGGGCATGGCCCATCATGTCCATCTCTATACGGGCCTTATTCCATCCTCCGCGGTGCTGGAGCGCCTGGCGCAGGCGGGTCTCGACGAGATCCGCCTTCATCCTGAGCTGGACAACGTCTCAGCTCAGCAGCTGTACCAGGCATTGAGGGAGGCCTCAAAGCAGGGAATCGAGGCTGGGGTAGAGATCCCCGCCCTGGTCCCGTCACCTGGCATCTCAGATGCGGTGAGGAGGGCGGACGCGTTTTTAAACCTCAACGAGCTTGAGTTTTCAGAGACAAACCAGGAAGCCATGAAGTCCAGGGGTTTTTGTCTATCCGATGACACCTGCGCCGCTATGGGCAGTCGGGAGCTCGCCCGCACGTTCATGGAGGATGGGCTGAAGGTCCACTTCTGCAGCTCGGTCTTTAAGGACGCTGTGCAGCTGCGAGAGCGCCTGAAGCGCCGGGCTGCCAGGGTTCGCCGCAAATTCGACGAGGTCACCGAGGACGGGACGCTGATATATGGTGTGGTTGAGGGGAGCATACCCTCCGTCACATCCTTGCTGCAGGATCTTGGTGTGCCAGGCGACCTGTACTCGGTGACAGAAGGCGGCCTGGAGCTGGCTGCCTGGGTATTGGAGGATCTAGCTTCAGACGTCCGGCGGGCTGGCGGCAGCCCTTCCCTGGTGGAGCGCTACCCTCTGGAAGGCGGACTGGTGGTGGAGAGAATACCTTTATAAGCCAGATCTTCACTCTCTAGGTCCGGTGAACTGGCTGGATGGAGAGCGCGGAAGAACGAATCCAAGAGCGGCTCAGGAATTACTTGAAGCGGGACGGAATCGGAATTAGGAAGGCGGTGCTGAAACTCTTCTTGGCTGACACATCCTACACTACCGAGGACATCTTCACCTACCTTGACGGGGAGGGTTTCGATGTCAGCTATCGGGGTGTATCTGCGATGGTCGGCCTCATGAATACCCGCCTCGGCATCCTGAGCATCGATGTGTCCGGGGATCACAACGTCTACTCCCTCAAGAATGGTCACAAGACCATTGTCAGGACCGTGCTGGAGAATTATTGACAGCTCGCAGGAGCCTTCAGGCACAAGGGGACAAGACTCCTCCAAAAAAGCCATATCCGATCCCTTATCCTCTTGCCGTAATCGGGCAGGCGGCCTGGGACCTGGTCCTGTCGCTTCGGCGAAAAACGCAAAGCTTCTTCGCCATGGCACCTCCCTTGCAGGCGACATTTGGCAGATCATAGCGTCATTTTAGTTCGGCGGCTGGCCCTGCTTCATGCGGTTCAGATATCTGTGAAGCACCCTGTCGGCGGCCAGGTTGACCACCTTTAGTGCAAGGTGAACTGCTGGGGAGGCGGTCATCCTCTCCCGGTACAGGCGGTGAAGGGTCTTGAGGTGTCTCAGGTTGTACTCCATGCAGAGCCCCACAAGCTCCCAGTGTTCAGGCAGGGCCTGCTGACGGCCAAAGCCTCTGACTGCTCCAAGCCTGGTCTCTGACATCGGAGAGAAGAATAGAGGCAGGATCAGCCCGGTGTATCCCTTCAGGGATTCGACCAGATCGATAGTGCTGGCCACATCTTCTTCCTCCTCTCCCGGCAGACCTAAAACCAGGCTGGCCACAGGCAGCCACCTCTGCTCGTCGAAGAGCGCATAGCAATCCCTGACCATCTCCGGCCAGTTGGCTGTGGTCTTCGGCAATGCCTTCCTGGGCATGTGCATCTCAAGTATCCGGCAGCTTCCAGTCTCAATGCCGATCCAGGCCGACATGTACTGCTGGTCGGATCCAATCCCCACCACCCTTGAGACCTGACGCAGAAGGTCCATGTTCTGGTGGACCGTGGCCAGGCTCAGATGGGACACATCGATGGTGGCAGGCTTGAGCCTCTTGACCTCCTCAAAGAGCTTGAGCACCTTGTCTGGCGCAGGGCGAAGCCCCTGGGAACCGTAGGTGAACACGTCCTCTGAGTGCAGGAGGACGTCTCTGCTGCCGGCATCCAGATTGAGCCTTGCGTCCTGCAATATCCTTTCTAAAGGCCGGTGACGCAGGCTGCGCATGGTGGGAGAGCAAAACGCGCAACCTCTCCAGCAGCCTCGGCCGATCTCAACCAGGCCGGCTATGCTCGCCCCCCTGTTGACCGGAATGTCCCCGCCTGAGACGGCGCTGCCCTGTATCACCCTTGGCAGCTCCTCTCCACTTGATATGGCCCGGCAGATCCGGGGAAATTCGTTCTCCCCCTCTCCAAGGAATATATGGTCCACGCCCACCTCCTCCCCTTTGAGCTCCCAGGCCCCATTTCCTCCAACGACAATGCGAGGCCGGTAGCGGCGAATCCTTGGGTGGTTGATGAGTTCAAGGAAGCGGTAGCGGTTATGGGGGATTCCGCGGTTGATGATCTCCTCGATCTCCCGCAGGGCGATCTTGCCCAGCGGATCGTCATGGGTTATGCCCACAACCTCGGTATCCGGCCCGATGGCTCGGTCCAGGTGGTCGGGGTGGGCCACCATAACCTCCTCTTCCGAGAATCCGGCCTCAAGCAGCGAAGCCTCCACCTTTCTCATGCCGCAGGGCGCGAAGCGGGCAGAGCCATCCGGATCTGCCGGCACCGGCGGGCAGAACAGCCAGTGAAATATCCGGTCTGGCATAACCGATCTGGGCATTGTGGCGGCAAAGCCCAGCAGGACGCCTCCATGGTACGAGGACATCATTGTGCGGTCGCTGGTCAGAACGATCCTCTTGCCGGACATCAATTCGCCTCCGTGTTTGGAGATGATAATCCTACCCCTGGTCGGCCAGTGACCTGTCTGGAGATTGCCGCTGTCAATAGGTTTTTATCGGGCGGTACAGAAAATGTAGTCCGTGGCAGAAAAGACATTATCCGAGGTAAACGAACGCATCCGTGATGGAAGCGTCCGCGTGGTCACCGCCGAGGAGATGCCGTCCATCGTGGACGAGCTGGGTCCGGCGGGGGCGGTTCGCGAGGTGGACGTGGTCACCACCGGTACCTTCGGAGCCATGTGCTCCTCTGGGCTCTTCCTCAACCTGGGTCACAGCGACCCCCCAATCAAGATAGGCCGGGCCTGGCTCAACAAGGTGGAGGCATATGGTGGGGTTGCCGCAGTCGACCTGTTCCTGGGGGCAACCCAACCATCAATTGACAGGGGTATCGAATACGGCGGAGCCCACGTGATGGAGGATCTGGTCTCTGGAAAGGCGATAGAAGTGGAGGCCGAAGGCGTAGGGACCGACTGCTATCCGCAGCTCGGGCTTGAGACGACTCTCCGTCTTGAGGACTTCAACCAGGCCACTATGGTGAATCCCAGAAACGCCTACCAGCGGTATAATGCAGCAACAAACTCCTCTCAACGCACGATACATACCTATATGGGCACCCTTCTGCCCCGGATGGGCAATGTTCATTACAGCGGGGCAGGCGTCTTAAATCCGATCAGCAATGACCCCTCCTTCCAGTATATCGGCATGGGGGTCAGGATCTTTCTGGCCGGAAGCCAGGGATACATAATCGGCTCCGGAACCCAGCACAACCCGCAGGCCGGGTTTGCCACGCTGATGGTCACGGGGGACTTGAAGCAGATGGACAGGCGGTTCCTGCGAGCCGCCACCTTCACCAGATACGGATCCAGCCTCTACCTGGGAATAGGCGTGCCGATTCCCATTTTAAATGAGCGCCTCGCACTGAGCACAGCGGTCCGCGATAGGGATATTGAGGTCCCAGTGGTGGATTACGGAGTTCCGAGGCGGGATCGGCCGTCCATGGCAAAGGTCAACTACGAGCAGCTGAAGTCCGGGATGGTGCGGATAGGCAGGCAGGAGGTGGCCACATCCTCGCTCTCAAGCCTTTTGATGGCGAGGGAGGTGGCAGCCACCCTCAAGGGCTCCATAGAGAAGGGCGAGTTCGTGCTCACCCAGCCTGTAGCTCCTCTCTCGCTTGCCGGATCGGCCCGACCCATGAAACAGACCAAGGAGTTTCCCTACGTGGAGGATGTGATGAGCCGGGAGGTTGTCTCGGTGACCGAGGACATCAGCGTGGCCGAGGCTGCCCAGGCCATCATCAAGAGCAAGTTCGATCATCTGCCGGTGGTCAATTCGGCCGGCGTGCTTTGCGGCATAATCACCACATGGGATATATCCAAAGCTGTGGCTGATGGGACCATATCACAGGTCTCCCAGATAATGACCAGGAATGTCTTCTCGACAACGCCTGACCAGCCAATCGAGCTGGCTGCCCGTACCCTGGACACGCATAGCATTTCGGCGCTTCCTGTGGTGGACCAGGATGGACGGGTAATCGGCATGCTGAGCAGCAACCATCTCAGCCGGCTCTTTGCCGGCAGGAGGCCCAGATGAAGCTCCTCCTTCGGGTGGCTCCCGGAATAGTCCGAAAGCCACTGATAGCCTCGGTAATACTGGAGACAGGTGCACTTGTCAATATCGAGCGGGCAAGCATAGACGCTGTGAGCGGCGAGATCGTGCTGGACGTATCCCAGGAGAAGTGCCGTCAGGTGAAGGATGCCCTGGAGAGGCTGGGTGTCGATGTAATCCTGCTTGAGATCCCTGTGATAAGGGACGATTCCGAGTGCGTTCACTGCGGGGCCTGCGTGGCCATCTGCCCTACTGGCACCTTCCACTTCGAGGACTGGAGGGTCGTTGGCGAGCCTGGCCGGTGCGTCCAGTGCGGGGCATGCGTTACTGCCTGCCCACACCGGGCACTTCGGCTTGTCCTGAAGTGAGCCTCCAATCCCTGCCCGGCGATGGGCCGGGCTGGCTCATTCTCCGGTCGGATCAAATGGAAGCGTTCATATACAGGTAAATAATTCAATTTTTGTTTTACAATTATTGGAAATCTCGGGCCAGGCAACAATTGCCGTGACCGAAGGACGCCAGGCTGGATTTAGGAGATCTCCCCCTAGCATTTTCGATGTATTGCGGGTTCTTTGATCGGCATTCCTGGGGCTTCGGCTCCATCATGATACTGCTCCATCATGATACTAATTTTATAACACACTCAAGATTTTGTGAAATCGCAGATTTTATAAAGGATAAGTTTTATCTATTTGAGAAATAACCCGTCCTGATATATTTGGGGATTTCCGGGAGGGCCGACTAGTGTGGGGTAAGCGAATGATGGGAGAGCTGTTGCTGCGATCGGTGAATTTATTAACATCTAAAATTTTATTAATTAAGCAATTTTGCAGTTTGGGGCTCTGGAGGGCAGCCTGATGCCTGGAGACTCTCTCAGCCGCTTAGCCGATGCGGTGTCATCCCCTTCGTACGATCCCTCTGTGATCTGCGGGTGGGATGGGGCTGGGGCCGCGGAAGACCGCCTTCTGAAGGCAGTCTCAAGCGGCGATTCCGCTCAGATTCTTGCTGCTCTTTCGTCACCTGACTTTGGCAACCTCTCCAGCCGGCAATGGTCCAGCCTGGCTTCAATTGCTCGCCACCTGGTCTCCAGGGAGGCTGCCGTATCATACGCAGAGCGATCGGTCGAGGCTGCTGTTGCAGGAGGGGCAAGGGCGGAGATAAGCGAGTCCCTGAATCAGCTGGCAACGCTCTACGCAGATACCGGGCAGTTGGAGCGGGCACGGGACTGTCTTGAGAGAGGCCTGAAGCTGGCGTCAGGAAGAGAGGCAGTGCCACTGCTCTCCAACCTTGCCACCGTACTGCGCCGGTCAGGCGATCACGAGCATGCACTCATGAGATATCAGGAGGCGCTGCTGAGGCTGCAGGACGCAGGCGATCGAGAGGCTGCGGCAGGTGTTATGCTATCGATTGCCGAGCTGCACCTGCATGCCGGCGATCTGCTGTCTTCACAGAAAGCTCATCATGAGGCCCTGGCCGAGATGGAGAGGCTGGGAGACATCCCAGGATCTGCACGCGCTCTGGCCGGGCTTGGACAGGTTGCCCTCATGGAAGGGGACGTTGGCGAGGCCTCGGATCGGTTCGACATGGCCCTTCGCCGATATGAGGAGACAGGCGACCGGGCCGGCCAGGCAGAGATAAGAGGCCGCCTGGGACAGCTGCTCTTGCGGCAGCGGCAGTGGGCTGCAGCTGCAGATATGCTCTCGTCAGCAGAAAAAGACCTGCATGATCTTGGGGACCGGAGGGGCGAGGCCTCCATTGAAAACCTGCTTGGCCAGGCTGCATCAGAGGCCGGGGACTGGGAGGCCGGCGAGGCTCACTACTTGCAGGCCCTATCAATCATGAATGAGCTGGGCGATCGCGAGGGATCGTCCAGGGTCCTGAGCAATCTCGGCAGCCTGCGATACCGGCGTGGCGACCTTCCCGGATCCAGACAATTCTTTGAAGAGTGCCTGGGCGTCTTTGAGGATTTCGGCGACAGTGCAGGGATAACCGCAGCCCTGAACAACCTGGGCCTGGTCCATTCCGACCTCGGAGAGTGGGACCTGGCGGCTGAGCATTACAGCCGGAGCATCGAGCTTCTCCGAAAGGCCGGGGACCTGCGTGGCGCTGCCAGGGCCATCTCCAATCTGGGGACGGTCTATCAGATGAAAGGGGACTGGGACCGGGCCATCGACCTTCACTGGCAGGCCCTGGAGTTGCAGGAGCGACTGGGGGACCGACTGGGCACATCCCGCACGCAGAACAACCTGGGCCTTGCCTACCAGCATAAGGGAGAGCTGGAGACAGCGGTCGAGTACTACGGCCGGAGCCTGGCGGTAAAAGAGGAGCTGGGCGACATAATGGGCGCCGCCACCACCCATACCAACCTGGCCACCATATACGAGATGCAGGGCCAGTGGGAGGAGGCAATCTCACACTACCGCAGCTCCCGGGAGACGTTCGAGGCCCTTGGCGACCTGCGTGGGGTATCCACCACGCTCAATAACCTCGGGAACATCTATGCCAATAAGGGCGACCTCCTGCAGGCCATCCGCCACTATAGCCTGAGCATGGATGCCAAGCGGTCCATAGGCGATGTTCGTGGAATGGCCACGATAAACGGCAACCTTGCCGGGATCTACTACCGGCAAAGGGACCTGTCCAGGGCAAAAGAGCACTATCAAATGAGCCTGGACGTCTTTTTGGAGCTTGGGGATAGCGAAGGGGCAGCCAATTCGTTGCAGGGCCTGGGCAACCTGGCCGTGGACCATGGAGACTTTGCAGAAGCGGCGGAGCGTTTCGAGCGAGCCCTCTCGCTTCAGCGAAGCCCCGAGGGCATAGTAAAGACGCTGAGCTGCCTGGCGGGGGTCTACCTGAGGCTGGGCCGCTGGCAGGACGCAGTAGATCGTTACCGTGCGTCTTTGGAGCGGTTCAGGAGCCAGGGCGATGTGCAGGGCGCGGCTGCCGTCCTGACTAACCTGGGCAGCATATACTCCGAGCAGGGCGAGTGGTCAGAAGCCCAATCCAATTACAAGGAAGCCATGGAGATCTTCGAGCGCCTGGGCGATGGTTACAGCGTGGCAGTCTCAAAGAACAACCTGGCGAACATAAGCTTCCGGCAGGGGAACTGGAATTTGGCCATGGACCTATATCAGCAGGCTCTGGAGGTCTTCGAGCTGGCAGGCGACCAGTACAGCGTGGCTGCGGCTCTTAGCAATGTGGCCACAATCTGTTACCGGACTGGAGAATGGGAACGGTCCCTCGAAAGCTTCCAAAGAAGCCTGGAGATATTCGAGCTCCTGGGAGAGTCAAGGGCATCGGCCAGCGTCCTCTCCAACCTCGGCACATTCTACTATCGGCGAGGCGAGTCCCTTCTTGCCTTGGATCACTTCCGGATGGGGTATGAGGCGATGGTGCGGGCCGGGGACCAGGAGGGCGCGGCCGACCTGCAGGCCAGCATCGACATGATAAAGGCGGTCAAGGGGGAGCGGCCGGCCGGCCTTGAAGAGCATCAGGTCCGGCTGCGCCAGTTCCAGGAGCAGGGGGATATGCACGGAGTGGCGGAGATGCTTGGGGTGCTGGGAAATGCCTATGCGGACTGCTATCAGTGGGACTTGGCTTTAGATCATTACCGGCAGAGCCTGGAGACCTTCCGCCAGCTTGGCGACTCGTATAACCAGACCGAGACCCTGTTCAACATGGCCCTCGTTTACCGGGAGAGGGGCGAGTGGTCCCGGGCGGTGGAGGTATTGGAGCAGTGCTTGCAGGCCTTCAACCATCTGAGCGCACTTCCCTGTGCCGGGATGGCCAGGCTCAACCTCGGCCTCATCCACCAGATGCAGGGGGCTGGAAAGGACGCGGAGGAGAACCTCTCCAGCGCAGTTTACGCATTTGAGAACCTGGGCGCGGTGCCTGACCTTTGCGAGGCTTACTTGGCTATGGCCAGGCTGAAGATCAGGCTGGGCCTGCACGACGAGGCCCGATTCTTCTTGTCCGAAGCAGAGACCCTCATCTTTAAGATCGACTATGATCCGATGAGGGTTCAGCTGTACCTGGGCTGGGGTGAGTACTACCGGGCAGAGGGAGTGGCAGGCGAGGCCACCAACTATTTCCAGAAGGCTCTGGCGCTCTCCAGGCGTCTTGGAACCCTTCCAGAGGAGGGTCGGGCCCTGCGATGCCTCGGTGAGTCAGCCCTGGCTGCAGGGCGGACCGGCGAAGCCCAGGAGCTGCTGCAAAGAGCGTTGACCACGTTTAGCCGGCTTCAGACCATGTATGAGGTGATGGTCACCTACGACGACCTGGCCAACCTGGCCTTATCTCAGGGAGATTTCGAAAAGGCCCTGGAAGTGGCCCTGCTTTTAGAGCGGCAGGCCAGCGCCCTGGGATACGACGAGCTGCGTATCCGGGCCCTCGTCTCGCTGGCAGACGGAGAGCTGAATACCGGCAGAACCGCCGAAGCCATGGAGGACTACTCCGAGGCGCTCCGTCTGGCCCAAAAGGAGGACTGTATGCCCATGATTCGCCTGCTCATCGACCGCATATCCAGCCAGCTGCAAAGGGTGCTGGGCAATCGGGAGAGGGCGGCTGAGGGTCAGGCAGTTCGCACACTGGAATGCTTCCTGGAGGCAATGCGCTCGGTGGGCAGGGATATGGGGGAGCCTGCCCCCTCCTCTCGTGCATGGGGCCGTCTCGAGAACTAGGGACGCGTGGGCGCAAGTGTGGGATTTGCGCGGCATCTCTGCACGGCACCGTCCAGGGACGGCAGGTTTGAGTCTGGTCTTATCGCGAGCGCACTGGGAATTGATGCCTGCTGACATCCCTCGTTTGCCGATAGCGCATTATGCCGGATAGCCGTCTTTTTGGTGGCAGTCACATCCACATGACGCTGGGGATGAAGCTCATCTGCAGGTCCAGCTCTGCCAGACGGTGGGCTACGTCTCTTTCCTTAATCAGGGCCTCCAGTTGAAACAGCCTGGAAACAACCTCCAGGATGACGGCCTTCTCCTCTTCCCCTCGGGGCCGGACAGATGAGTAATATATCTCCCCTCTGTTCTGATCCGCCTCCACCCCGAAGAAATCCCGTGAGAAGAAGCCCCTGAACTCCTGTATCACCGGCTTGTAGATCTCCTTTAGCCGCGGAAGATAATAGTCCTCCAGCACCCGGCGCAGCACCCGGTTCTCCACATCTCCAAGGCTTATTCGCAGGTAGCCCTGGCCGTGGATGTACCTGGAATAAAAGACATTGTAGCGCACTCGTGAGGTCAGGTCAATTCTGATCTTGAGCCTGAACTCAAGGTCGTCCCCAAGCTCCCTTAAGCCCTCGTTCAGGAAGTATCGCACCTCCAGGATGATGCCGTTTTCGAAGAGGATCACAATGACCGTCTCGTCCTCTCCTGGTGTGTGGACGGTTATGTC
Organism: Methanosaeta sp. PtaB.Bin039; assembly: GCA_002067795.1. Classification (GTDB taxonomy): domain Archaea; phylum Halobacteriota; class Methanosarcinia; order Methanotrichales; family Methanotrichaceae; genus MVQI01. Next base: position 5,031 of record MVQI01000071.1, on the reverse strand, counting down.
CTGGGCCGGCCAGCCAAATGTCCGTTCAACCGACTCTTTGCTGCAGTCCATGCATACGAACTGGCGCAGCCTATCCAGCAGGTCGCCCATACTATCCATAGGTGCCTTCTCTGCCATCCAAAAGCCCTCTCCAAGATTCCCGGAGACCGAGATAGCCTTCTCTCGTCTTGGATAGGATAAACGTTGTGCTTCCGGGGCGATCCCTTTGCACATTTGGAGATCTTTTTTCGCGGTGTCTTTCCTGCAGGCTACGGCAGCTGCCAGAGTATGGCTACAGCAGTCAGGGCGCAAAGCCCCATGGCCCTCCCGACCAGAGATAGGGCCAGGTCTATGTCCCCGGGCTTTGGGCTGCGACCCTCCTCCAGCAATACGTATATGCCTGGTTTTTCCAGCCTGACCCCCAGCGCTCCGGCGGCGGCTGCCATGGGCCAGCCCGAGTTGGGGCTCGGGGTTGCCCGTCCGTAGCGCAGCGACGCACGCAGCGCAGGCCCGGCCCGGCCTGGCCAGGCTGCCATGATGAAGAGCGTTCCCAGGCGGGCCGGAAGCCAGTTGGCCAGATCGTCCAGGCGGGCAGGGACGAAGCCCAGGTCACGCAGTTCAGGCGTCCTGTAGCCAAGCATGCTGTCCATGGTGCTTATCGCCTTGAACGCCAAAGCCGACTCGACTCCGAGGCCCCAGGGACAGAGCAGCAGGAAGAAGAATATCGGGGAGACAACCGTGTCCACGAAGTTCTCGGATAGGGACTCGATGACCGCCGATCTTGCCTGGGCGGAGGAGAGGCCAGAGGGGTTGCGGCTGACCAGGGCAGGCAGCATATCCCTGGCCTTCAGGATATCTTTCTCTATAGCCCGGCCGATATCTCTGGAAGTCTCCAGGAGGCTGCGGAATGCCAGTGTGGACTTGAGCAGGTAGGCTGCGCAGAGCAGGACTAAGGCCTCTGCCGCCCTGCCGGGAAGCGCAGAGCAGAGTTCGAGCAGAAGATGCCCGCAGAGGGCCGAGCCTATTACCATCACAGAGGCGACTGCCGCCCCAGATAGCCTGGTCCTGGGGACGCGCCTTCGCAAAGAGGCGACAGCTCTTCCCATGATCACGACCGGATGGACCCGAGCTGGCGGCTCGCCCAGGATCAGGTCCCAGGCCAGGGCAAGGAGCAGCACCTGCAAAGCCCAGCTCATAGGCATGAGAGAAACCTCCTCCATATAACCGGAATCTCCTCTCCATCCATCAGGCACTGCAGTATCATATCGGCGATCTCGGGCCGATGGACTGCTATGCAGCCCTCGCAGCTCCACTCATCCCCACTGCCGCCGGTGCGGGCGTCAAGGCAGGGATAGAATGGGCAGAAACAGAACGTGCAGTCCTGTTCTGGGAAGTGGCAGGGGTAATGCTCGCAGTCGACCCTTCTCGCACCTATCCCCCCACAGCTTTCTTAAGAGCCTGGATCAGCCTTCTGTTCTCCGGCTGGCTGCGCACGGCTACCCTTATGAAGTCCTGGCCAAGGCCGAACGACTGACAGTCCCGAAGAAGCACACGCTGCCGTGCGGCTCTCTGGCATATCAGGGTCGAGGGCAGGCCGGTCCTCCTCACGTCCACAAGTATGAAGTTCACACGGCTTGGCAGGGGGTCCAATCCCAGGGCCTGCAGCTCGCCTCTCAGCCATCCCAGCTCAAGCTCCACAGCCTGGCGGCTCTCTTTGAGGAAGTCCAGCTGGCTGAGCAGATAAGGGGCAGCGGCCGCAGCGATGGAGCCGATCGACCAGGGGATTCGGGCGGCGTCCAATATCCTGGCGGTCTTTTCGCTGGCCACCCCAAATCCGAGGCGCAGCCCAGGCACCCCGAAGGACTTGGTCAGGGAGCGCATCACGATCAGGTTCTCCATCCGGGGCGCCAGATGGGTCACGCTCTGCTGTGGATCGGAGAGCTCTATGAACGCCTCGTCCACCAGCAGGAATGTCCCGCTCTGCTCGCAGCGCCTGGCAAGACCCTCAACCTCCACGGCTGCGGTGAGATGGCCGGTGGGATTGTTGGGGTTGCAGAAGAACGCGGCATGACAGCGTTCAAGCAGATGGTCGGGGAAGGATTGGTCCAGCGGTTTTGCCTGGGGCAGGCCCAGATCGGCAGAAGCTATCTTTGCCCCGGCCAGCCTGGCCTGGTTCTCGTACTCGCCGAAGCTTGGCGTGGGCACAAGCGCGAAATCACCCTCTTCAAGGGCCATCTCCGCGAACAGGCGGATTATCTCGGAAGATCCATTGGCAGGGACGATGTTTTCAGGATTGACCCCGGCAAACGCTGCAGCTGCCAGACGAAACTCCCGGTAGGTGTTGTCGGGGTAGTGGCCGATACTCTTCAGCTCCTCTAAGACTATCTCCTCCAGGGGTGGGGAGCCCAGCGGGTTGATATTGGCGCTGAAGTCGTAGATCTCTCCCAGACGGGCAGCAGCCTCTCTTGCCTTTCCGCCGTGGACTGCAGGGGTAGCGGCGGCAAAGCTCTTGCGGACACGGAGATTCACGGCCTATCCCCACAATCTTCCCCGATTTCAATCTACCGGAGACCCCATCGATTCGTTTTTCGCTCTGGATTATCAAATCGATATCGAGGAGATCTTTGGGCGCTTGGACGATATCATGGATACGATATGGGATTTAGCGAAGCGTTTCTTTCCTGCTCTCCATGAACACCGGTGTGTATCTGAGGTTTTTTGCCCAGCTTGCAGGCAGATGCAGTCGATGGCCGTACGCATTTCCTGGGATTGCCCTGCCTGCAAATCCTCCACAATTTTAATGACATATATACTTATAAAATCTAAAAAATCTATAATGGACATTCAGTATCGCTGCCCCACGCGCCTGTATTAATTATTTTTTTATTATATTTAACGGTGTTATTAATTTTATAAATTTTTATAATTCAATCCTCTCCGAAAGTGTTTTATCTTGTTTCGGCGAAGGAAGGTCCGCATATCACAGGAAAGGAGGCCAATAACCCTATGGTAAAGACCGAGGGCAGCTTTGCAGTTGAGGACATGAAGAACGTCCAGATCAACATCGGAGCTGTCGTTAAAGAGGAGGATGAATGGGACCAGCCTATGGGCCCGTTCCCGAAGCCCCAGATCGCGACGCTCCGAGACTGGGACTTCAAGATAATGAACCGCTATCGAATATTCTATTCTCCTGCCGACGATACCTGCACTCTCTGTACCTACGGTCCGTGCGACCTGACCGGTAACAAGCGCGGAGCCTGCGGCATAGACCAGGAGGGAGCCTGCGGCAAGATCGTCCTGATCGCCTGTCTGATGGGCTGCTGCGCCCACTTTGCCCACGGTATCCACCTCTACCACTGGGTTTTGGACCGGTTCGGAGACATGAAGTTCGATATGGGCGACGAGATCCTGGTCGATTCACCGATCTACCAGACGGTGATGGGCAAGAAACCAAAGACCCTCAAGGACTTCGGCGAGGGCATATCGTACATCGAGGAGAACGTCGCCAACCTTCTCGCAGCGACCCACACCGGCCAGGAAGGCCATTACACCGACTTCGAGTCCAAGGCTCTTCACACCGGAATGCTCGACGACCTGGGCATGGAGATATCCGACCTGCTCCAGATCGTGGCCTACGACATGCCTCGGGGCGACAAGAACGCGCCGCTTGTCGAGATTGGGATGGGGACGCTCGACCAGAACAAGGCTGTCCTGATCGCCTACGGCCACAACCTGGCTGCCGGCGCCGAGTCGATGATATTCATCGAGAACAACAACCTGTGGGACAAGGTCGATATCGGTGGCGTTTGCTGCACAGCTCATGACCTGACGAGGATCACCGAGGCCGGAAACGAGTCCATCCTGCCACAGAACCTGGGACCAAAGGCCAAGGTTGCCGGTGCCATCGGATGGTGGAGAAAGATGGTCCGGGCAAACGTGATGGACACGGTCATGATCGACGAGCAGTGCGTATGGTGCGACACCGTCAAGGACTGCCAGGAAAGGAGCATACCGGTCATCGCCACAACCGACAAGATCATGATGGGTCTGCGGGACAGGACGAACGATCCGGTTGACGCTATCGTCGACGACCTGGTCAACTTCCGCGTTCCCGGCGTAGTCGTGCTCGACCCGGTCAAGGCCGGTGAGGTCGGGGTCAAGACAGCCGTGGCGGTCAAGCCCAAACGCCAGGCTATCAAAGAGAAGATGGTGCTCACCCAAGAAGAGTTCAACAAGTGGGCTTCCACATGCACCCAGTGCATGCAGTGCTCGTTCGTCTGTCCTCCGCACATCCCCCTGGGAAAAGTCATCGAGGAGGCGGCAAAAGGAAACCTCGAGCCGTTCAGCGCGACCTACGAGGTCTGCGTAGGATGCGGAAGGTGCGAGCAGGCCTGCTCTCGTGACATGCCGATCCTCAAGATGTACGAGTTCGCCAACCGCCAGTACATCAAGGACCAGAAGTTCGTGATGAGGGCTGGACGAGGACCCGCAACCGACACCGAGATCCGGGCTGTCGGAATGCCGATCGTCATGGGAACTATACCCGGTGTGATCGCACTGGTCGGGTGCAGCAACTATCCCAACGGGACAAAGGAGTCCTACGATATCGCAAAGGAGTTCGTCGACCGCGGCTACATAGTGGTCACGTCCGGATGCATGGCAATGGATATGTCGCTGTACAGGGACGCCGAGGGCAAGACCATCTGGGAGCAGTACCCCGGTGGATTCGACGGCCGGAACATCTGTAACGTGGGATCGTGCGTATCCAACGCGCACATAATCGGTGCGGCAATCAAGGTTTCTACCATATTCGCTCACAGAAACCACAGGGCAAACTGGGACGATATCGCAGACTACATCCTGTCCAAGGTCGGAGCTTGCGGAATCGCATGGGGAGCATACTCGCAGAAAGCTGCATCAATCGCAACAGGCGTCAACAGGGCCGGCTGTCCAGTAGTTGTCCAGCCTCACTCCGTCATGTACAGAAGGGCGTTTTTGGGACGGGCTGACAAGCCGGAGGACTGGCAGGTAATCGATGCCAGAGACGGATCT
>MVQI01000070.1 GCA_002067795.1 Methanosaeta sp. PtaB.Bin039 | reverse complement strand
CTGCTTTGGATCCTGTACGGCTACGGAACCATGCCCGAGCTGCCGATAATATGGTCGCTCCTGGTGATCCTCCTGTGCGGCGGCTTCTTCTATTTCACCGCAGACATCGAGACTCCCGACAAGAAGACCACACTTATGGAAGCCATGTACCTGAGCGCAGCGGCGTTTACATCCGGCGCCAGAACGCTGGGTGGCTTCGTCTCCACCCCCGAGGACGTGAAGGTTAAGGGAAGAGCCAGGTACGTGCTGGCTGTCGAGAAGCTGCTGGGCCTGCTCCTGGTGGGTCTGTTCCTGACCGCCCTGGCCAGGACTGTGATCAGGTAAACGGAATTTGGTTATGGCGTCGGGGCGCATGGGTAGATAAAACTCCGTTCTTCAAGCTGGATATGAATCGTACCCATCCATTATGCCACGAACCTATCTTATACCGTAGCTAGCTGCATAAGAGATATTGCGCTTAAGCCTTACAAGTTTAGGCTCTATCCCACGAAGTCTCAGATAAACACGATGGAGCGAACGCTGGCCTCAATGCGGGCTATCCTTGGATCGAGATTGGAACGCGGCAATAGAAATACTCCGATTGGGACTACAATCTGTCGGTGTAGTAAGCCGCAAAAGCCCTGTCCTTTTGGGCTGGGAGTAGTCACCCCGCATTGCTGTCTGTGTGATCATGCCCAGCATGATGATCCAATGGATTGTCCATGTTGGCGAAAGCCCGAACTACGACCTCGCTCAATGCCGGATGGATTACCTGGGAGTGGGCCAGCGGCGCGTAGCTCCCGTCTCCAGCGTTCATGACATAGACTATCTGCTGGACCAGCTCAGGTGCGCAATGACCCACAACATGAAATCCCAGGATCCTTCCGGTCCGCGCGTCCACAACAGCCATGGCGAGGCCTTCCTCATCCATGGCATAGCCCTTGGCGACGTCTTTGTAGGCAGCTTCGCCAACCAGGATATCGTATCCTGCTGCAGCAGCCTGGTCCGGGGTCATCCCCACTCCAGAGACTGGCGGATGACAAAATACTGCATGAGGAACTGTTCGGAAGTCCATCCTGGTCCGTTCTATCCTCTGCGGCTGCCTGCCCTCTTTAGATGCTGCCTTCTCCTCCTCAGACTGCATATCCTCAAGCATCAGGTTGTGGCTCACCACAGATGCCTGGGCATTGGCGGAATGGCGGAACATCGCCTTGCCGATGGCGTCTCCCAGAGACCAGATGCCCGGGCTGGTGGTCTCTAGATACTCATTGACACGGATCCAGCCTGCCCGGTCAACCTCCACCCCCGTCCTCTCCAGATGAAGCAGATCGGCATTGGACCGACGTCCTGCCGCAACTAAGATCTGATCACCTGTGAAGCGGCTCACCTCTCCAGAGATACGGTCTTTGGCCAGGACCACTTTTCGGTCGCCCTCAACCTCAACCCTGACCGCCTCCTGACCAGTATGAACGTTCATGAGGCCGGCCACCCGCTGCCTGAACAGCTCCGATATCCGGGGGTCCTCGCCTGGCAGCAGACGTGGATTGCGGCCTACTATGGTAACCTCCGAGCCCATGGCGGAGAAGAAGTGGCCGAACTCGCAGGCGATATAGCCGCCGCCCAGGATGACTATGCTCTTCGGGATCTCCCTAATCCCAAATGCCGAGACGTTGTCCAGGTACCCGGCCTTCTCAAGCCCCGGTATTGGAGGAATGAGTGCCCTGGCACCGGTTGCTATTACGATCCGCGGTGATGTGATGGTCAGGGAACCCACCTGCAGCAGGTGGTCGCCCACGAATACTCCCATCTCCCTGAACCAGCGGGGAGCATCATCATCTCTGAAAGCCGCCTCCATATCCGCCCTCTCCCCATCCACCAGAGATCTCATGCGATTCATTATCAGGTCGAAGTCAATCCTCTCGACACTGGCCTCTATACCGATCCGGCTGGCGTCCTGGATCATTCGGATCACATCAGCCGGGTAGATCAGGATCTTGGAAGGAATGCAGCCGGTGTTGAGACAGGTCCCTCCAAGCAGGCCGCCCTCAACCAGCGCCACATTCCACCCTTCCGAATGGGCCCGGTAGGCCACATTCAGGCCAGCCCCGGAGCCGATGACAATTAGATCGAAGCTATCAGTCATGATCAACAACTCAGTTCTTCAGATGCGTCTGGGATGCGAGATCGAGAAAATGGCATGGTGTAGGGCCGGCCCTCTCCAGAAACGCCAGCCGAAGAGACGTAAAAGCCGGCATGCACCCGGGGCAGTTCCATCGGGATATCCGGAGATCTGCCACTTAGGGATCTACTTGAGATACTTCATGGGCTCCTTTTCGAAGGCCTTCTTGCAGCCTGGAGCGCAGAAGTAGTACTTTCTGCCCTCATACTCGGCCGTGAACTTGGCCGTGGCCTCGTCCACAACCATCTTGCACACTGGATCTATGGCCATCTCCAAACCTCCATAATTCTAACTCCTATATATTTCTCCGCGCTTCCGGTATATACCTTTTGAGCATCAGTGAAAGGGAGACCACGGTGACCGAGGATAATGCCATGGCCAGGCCTGCCAGCTCCGGTCGGAACGATATGCCGAACACCGGATACAGGGCACCGGCCGCCACCGGTATCAAGGCCACGTTGTAAGCAAAGGCCCAGAATATGTTTTGTTTGATCCGGCCCATCACCTTTCGGGCCAGCTGAATCGCAGCCACCACGTCCATGAGATTATTTCTGATGAGCACTATCTCGCCGGTCTCGATGGCCACATCGGTTCCGGACCCTATGGCTATGCCTACATCGGACTGGGCCAGGGCAGGCGCATCGTTTATCCCGTCTCCGACAAATGCCACAACCAGCCCCTGCTTCTGCAAAGCCAGAACCTCAAGTGCTTTGTCGGGCGGCAGGACCTCTGCCATGACCCTTGTGATGCCGATCTGCTCAGCCACAACATGAGCAGAACGAGGATTGTCTCCTGTGATCATTGCAACGGAAAGCCCCATGCGCTGAAGAGCTGAGACGGCAGATGCTGCCGAATCCTTAAGCTGATCGGCAATTGCGAGGATGCCAAGAACGTTCGATCCTTCTGCTGCGTACAGAACCGTCCTCCCCATGGCCTCAAGCTGACCTGCCTCCTGGAGCAGGCTGTCGGGCACAGCTATTCCCCGATCCTCCAGGAACATGCGGTTGCCAACCGCGATCTCCTCCGAATTAGCAACAGCCACCACCCCCTTTCCAGGAAATGCATAGAAGTCTCTGGACTCTGCCATCTGTATCGAATCGGCCTGGGCTTTGCGTACCACTGCCTCCGCGAGAGGGTGCTCTGAGAATCTCTCCACTCCCGCGGCCAGGGAGAGAAGACGATCTGGATTGGATCCATGGACGTCGGTTACCTCCGGACGGCCGACCGTAAGCGTCCCGGTCTTATCGAAGACCACCGCTCTCAAGCGCTCTGAGACCTCCAGAGCTTCTCCGCTCTTGATGAGTATGCCAAGCTCTGCGCCTCGGCCGATTCCTACAGTAACGGCAGTTGGGGTGGCCAGGCCAAGAGCGCAGGGACAGGCCACCACCAGAACCGATATCAGGGCAGTCAGGGAGAAGAGCAGGCTTTGTCCCAGCAGGAAGTACCACAGGGAGAAGGCAGAGATGGCCACGAGTACGACTGCCGGTATGAAGAAGCCGACCACCCGGTCGGCGATCCTCTGGATTGGAGGACGGGAGCCCTGGGCCCTGTCCACCAGATCTATTATCTGGGCCAGGATCGTATCGCGGCCCACACGGGTGGCCCGGAATCGCAGTGCTCTGTTCTTGTTTAGCGTGCCTCCAACCAGGGAAGATCCCGGCTTCTTGAGGACCGGCAGCGGCTCGCCGCTGATCATGGACTCGTCAACATAGCCCTCGCCATCGATCACCTGGCCGTCAGCCGGAACTTTCTCTCCGGGCCGGACCAATATCACGTCCCCCACCTGCACGCTCTCTATCGGCGTCTGCACCTCCTGGCCGTCAACTATCAGGGTCGCAGATCTTGGTGCCAGTCCCATGAGCTTCTTGATCGCCTCAGAGGTGCGGCCTTTGGCCCGCGTCTCCATATAACGGCCAAGAGTGAGAAACGATGCCAGCATGACCGCGGTCTCATAGAACATGAAGTCTGAGGTGAGAACGACCTGAAATGTGCCCATGATGCTGGACAGGTAGGCAACGCCGATGCCCATGGAGTACATGACGTCCATGTTGAGGTTCCTGTTGCGCAAAGCGCGCTGTGCCGCCCGAAATATGGGCATGCTTACGTATAGGAATGGCCCAGCAGATACGAGCAGCATGACCGGCCCCATATTCTGCATGATGATGTGCCCAAACGGCAGCTCCATCAGGGGGGCGTACATGAGAAGCATCAGAACAGCGCTCGCCGCAAAACCCACGATGATGCGCCGTCGCTTTTCCCGAAGGTCCTTTTCCCGAACCTCACGCTCCAGATCCCCTGAGTCCTCTCCTACCACACCCAGGTACTGGTAACCGCTCTCCTCTATAGCCTGCTTGATCTGATCAAGTCCAACAAGTCGGGGGTTGTATGTCACATAGGCCCGCTCCTGGCCCAGATTCACCGAGACCTCGGTTACGCCATCTAGCGCTTTCAAGACCTCCTCGATTGTGTTCGAGCAGGTGGCACAGACCATGCCCCCCACCTTGACAGCAGCCCGCTCGTTGATCACATCGTAGCCAGCCTCCCTCACCGCTCCTTCCAGATCGGCAAGCCTGACTAAGGCGGGATCATACTCGACTGTGGCAGTCTCGTTTCCAAGGTTCACCTGGGCGGCCTGAACCCCGGATCGGTCCAGCAGGGCGTTTTCTATGGTGGTGGCACACGTTGCACAGGTCATGCCAGAAACCCTCAGCTCTGCCCTTCTTCTCTCGCTCATCCTCTCGTTCCCCCTGACCGTGCCTTGCTGGCTCTACTTGGAGCCGCGCTGCAGATCGAGCCGCATCTGCTCGAGCTGTTCACGTGTTATCTCGCCCTTAGCATAGCGCTCATCAAGTATTTCCAGTGCAGCAAACCCAGGCCGGTCCACCCGGATGATCAGATAGACCATCAGGGATATCATGCCCAACCATGGGATTACCATCAGAACCGCCCAGAATGGTGCGTTCATGCCCCTGGAATCGGCATCCCTATAGACCAGGTACGCAAGCCCGAGAAAGATCAGCCAGTAGCCGACCATCCAAAAGCCCATCAACGGGAAGAGCCACCAGCTATCCATTCCATGCCATCCGCCAAAAGGGCCAGCCCAGAGCCATATATCCGAATACATATCCACTCCCCTAAAATCCGGAAAAATCTTGGCGGCGTTTAGGACACCGCCTGGATCCTGCCATCAAATAGCCACCGGCATCAGATGAATCGCTCAAATCTGTCCTTCTTGACCTTGCAGATGGGACAGACCTCCGGCGGTCCTTCGCGGGCACAGAGATACCCGCAGACACGACACCGCCATACAGGCAGGGGCAGTTTGGAGATGGCAGGTGAGTCCGCCCCATGGCCAGCTGACCTGGCAAGACGCTGATTTGGCCCAGGCCTCCGCTCTGGTATAGAGCCAAGAGCCTGCTCTCCTTTCAGAACCTTCTCAGACACGTAAAGGGCGCAGTAGCAGGCACCGTAATCCTCCAGATCGGGGTCCCGGTAGTCGCAGGGACAGATTATGTCCAGATCGTCCTCTTTGGTGCCGGCTGCCAGCCTGCAGGGGCAGGCTTGATATCCGAACCGGTTCTGGTTGGTCAGCAGCCCCCTCACAAGCTCCCTGACGAAAGCTGAGTCGGTATTCAGGTTGTACCCGGCTGCCCTGGCCTCTTTATCCAGGCGCTCAAAGAGAGCCTGCACATCTGCCTCGGTAACATCGCTCATGACAATCCTCCTGTTTTCAAATCCAGCCGGTCCGGATCATAGACCCAGGGCTTCCCTGATCTCCTTTTCCTTGTATCCCACAATGCACTTCTCGTTGTTGATGACCATAGTCGGGAATGAGCAGGCTGGATTGAATACCTTGATATCGTCGATGAGCTTCTGCCTGGCCGATCCCTTCTCCAGGTCCACAAAGACGTAGTCATAGGCAACTCCGAGGGACGAGAGAAGGTCCTTGGTCTTCTTGCACCAGACGCAGGTGCTCAGGGCGTAGAGCATGATCTTGCCCCTGTCCTGACCGTTTACATGAACTATTTCCATTCCTGACACATCCATAATTCAGACGTCTTGATGGAATAAATAGCTTATACACCCCGCTCTCCTGCGTCCGCAAGAGGCGGCTTACGATATCAATAATGATAATTGATATGAAGACCGCAACATATGAAGACCGCAACATTTCCTGCCTGATCTCATTATGCCGTGCTGCCTATAGCGAAGGTGACTACAATCCTGTCAAGGCTGCCAGAGACGACAAAGCAACCGCTTCAAGGCGGGACCGACTCAGCAGCATTCCAAAGTGGCTATTCGGTCACGCCAGCCAGGCTGGCTATGATAAAGCTCATCCCTGAGAAAAACCAATTGAACTATGATCAAAGATTATTATGAAATGAGGATAGGAGTCGAGAGATCCTGGACACCGAAGAGCCAAATGCCGCACACACCTGAGAAGTTGAGATTAACGAAGACGACGAAATGCGTCTGATGGCCAGCAAAATGAGATTCTGAATGGCGATTCGAAGAGATAGCGATTCAGGAACGACGAGAATCATGGAAATGGCGATTTAAGTGCAAAAAGTCATTGCAAATAGTATCGGACGGATTTCCGACTCACTGGGCCAACTGAGATGAGGCGATACAAGATGATCTACCTGTATTATAGCGATCGTTCCCTGAACTACAACTTCGGGCCGGAACATCCTCTGAATCCGATAAGGCTCAGCCTTTCCTATCAGCTCATCGAGGACTCGGGGATGCTTGATGGCCGGACCCAACTGATCCGGCCAACTCCTGCAAGCGAGGAGGATCTGCATCTGGTTCATACCCTTGAGTATATCGAGGCTGTGAGACGAGAGGAGCCGGACCGGGCATTTGGCCTGGGCAGCGATGATACGCCTGTGTTTCCCGGCATCTTCGATGCATCCAGCATTATGGCCGGAGGCAGCATCGATGCGGCCAAGAGGATGATAGAGGCGGATTGCAGCACGTTTAACCTGGCAGGCGGCCTGCACCACGCCTTCCCCACCCTGGCGGCAGGCTTTTGCGTCTTCAACGATGTAGCCCTGGCCATCTGCACTCTGAAAAAGAGGTTCTCACGCATCCTCTATCTGGATATCGATGCCCACCACGGCGACGGGGTGCAGCAGATATTCTATGAGGATGGAGACGTCCTGACATTCTCGATACACGAGTCTGGAAACTACCTATTTCCTGGAACGGGATTTGTTGACGAAGCCGGATCGGGACCGGGGCTTGGCTACTCTGTGAATGTGCCGATGCCAATGTATGCAGGAGACGCTGATTATCTCATGGCTTTCGAGGAGATAGTGCCCAGGCTTTTCGAGTGGTACAGGCCTGATGTGGTCGTGGCGGAGCTTGGGTCAGATACCCATTATTCAGACCCGTTGACCAGCTTAAACGTCACGCTCAACGGCTACGCGCATATGGTTGGCCGCATCGTTGAGCTGACCGGCAGATGGGCACAGGGAAGGCTGCTGGCCCTCGGAGGCGGGGGGTATAATATGGCTGTGGTGCCTGTCGCCTGGGCGAGCGTGCTGCGACGCATGAGGGGTGAGGATCCGGCCGAGTACCTTCCGCCTTCCTGGGTTGAGCTGTTCTCAAACGTGACTGGTTGCATGCCGCTGTGCATCCCTGATATGGAAATAACCCCTGGAAAGGAGACTCAAAAGAGGATATCTGCCGAGTTGGCCCAGACGCTGAAGAGCCTAAAGGCAATCCACGCCCATATTCACCCACACGTATTCTAGCAGATCCACCTTATTCCGTCAGTCTGGGTGGTCCGAAATAAATAGACCTGGTGCCGGATGACCGAATGCGGACCTGGAATTGATGATTAACA
>MVQI01000069.1 GCA_002067795.1 Methanosaeta sp. PtaB.Bin039 | reverse complement strand
CCGGACCGCTGCGGCCCGCTGACGTCAGCTTCGACCCAACAAACATAGAGAGAAAGATCAGGGTCAGGAAGTGATGAAGATGGCAGTAGATACCACCAAGAACCCCATTCCCTTTGAGATGGCTCAGATCCCTGGGCCGGAGATGGCGAAGACCTATGCGACCAAGGTGATGGGAGCCATCATCAAGAAGTCCAAGAGGCCTTTGCTGGTAGTGGGAGCCGAGCTATTCGAAGACCCCGTCATGTTCGACAAGGTCATCGAGATGGCCAAGGCCAAGAACATGCCCATAGCAGCCACCGCCCACAGCGTCAAGGGCTTTGTGGACCGCGGCTATCTGGAGAACGTGCACCAGATCGGGCTGCACCCCCTGACCAACTACCTCCGGTTCGCTGACTGGAAGGGGCTGGACGGCCAGGGCCAGTACGATGCCGTCATATTCATGGGCATCTTCTACAAGTTCGCCAACGCCATGTTCGCCACGCTGAAGAACTTCAACCGGGACATCAAGAGGATATCACTTGACCGGTACTATCATGTCAACGCCGACATGACCTTCGGCAACCTGGCATTTGACCCGGATGGCTATCATGAAGCGATCGATGAAGTAATTGCAGCACTGAAGAAGTAAGTTTATCGAAATATAAGGAGAGGTATATAAATGGCAGAGGAGATTCAACTCGACATATCCCCTATGTACGAAGGGGAGCGCATCAGGAAAGAGGATCTGTGGGTAGAGCTGGGCGGCCCCAAGGCCGACGGATTTGAGCTCACCCTGGCCGCCAGCATGGACGAGGTTCAGGACGGCAAGGTGACCATCATCGGCCCCGACCTGAAGGACGTAAAGGAGGGCTCTACCATACCCTTCGGCATGATCTTCAAGGTGGCCGGCGAGAAGATCGAGAAGGACCTTGAGTCCATCATCGAGAGGCGCAACCACGCCCTGCTCTCTTATATCAGCGGCCTGATGCACCTCAACCAGAGGTACGACATCTGGATGAGGATCGGAAAGGGCCTGGCCAAGAAGGGCGTTACATCCTGGGAGCAGATCTTCAAGCCCGTTGTCACCCTCTACAAGGCAGAGATGCCCTTCATCGAGAAGATGGAGGTCACCATTGTCACAGACCCGGCCAAGGTAAAGGAAGAGCTGGCCAAGGCCATGGCAGTCTACCAGGCCAGGGACAGCAGGGCCAAGGGCCTGCACGACGAGGATGTCGACGTCTTCTACGGATGCACCCTCTGTCAGGCTTTCGCCCCCACCAGCGCCTGCGTGGTCACCCCAGACCGCCCATCCCTGTGCGGAGCCATCACCTGGTTCGACGGGCGCGCCGCAGCCAAGGTGGACCCCGAGGGACCCCAGTTCCCCATACCCAAGTCGGGATGCGTTGACGCGGTAGCCGGCGAGTACGGCCCCATCAACGAGATGGCCGAGAAGAGGTCCGGCGGCGAGTACACCGTAATGAAGCTGTACACATTCTTCGACGCCCCTCACACATCCTGCGGCTGCTTCGAGACGATTGGCTTCTACATGCCTGAGGTTGACGGAATCGGCGTCGCCGACCGTGACTTCAAGGGTGCGACCCCCAACGGCCTGCCGTTCTCCACCATGGCCGGACAAACCGGCGGCGGCAAGCAGGTCGTCGGATTCCTCGGAATGGGTATCCTGTACTACTTCTCGTCCAAGTTCCTGCAGGCCGACGGCGGCTGGAGAAGGATCGTCTGGATGCCCAAGAAGCTCAAGGAGAGGGTAAAGGAAGGCATCCCCGCCGATATGATGGACAAGATCGCCACCGAGGATGACGCCACCGACCTGGACTCCCTGAAGAAGTTCCTGCTCAAGGTCGACCACCCGGTAGTAGGCGGAGTGGTCCGGGCCGTTGACGGCAAGAAGATCACCGAGGGCTGGAAGTTCGACGAGGTCACCGACGAGCAGAAGGAGGCTGTCATCGCCTTCATCGAGAAGACTGGCGGAGACATCGACACCGAAGCCGTCAAGGCTGATCTGGGCATGAGCGAGGGCCAGTTCATGCAGGTTGTCGAGGCTCTGCAGGCCGACGGCGTTCTCGAGTGAATGATTTGATCTAATAAGGGAGGATTGGATATGGGCAAGCTAGTACTGAAGAAGAAGGAGGCCGCCCCGGCGGCCGCCGCCGCTGCCGCACCTGCGGCTGCGGGCGCAGCTCCAGCACCGGCCTTTGCCATGCCCGCCGCAGGCGGAGCTGGCATCAAGCTGGTCTTGAAGGACGCCAAGATAACCATCGACAAGGTGACCCTGGCCAAGTAGGGGTCACCCTTCTCTCCCTTTTTATTGTCATAGATCAAGGGAGGGGGCCAACTACGGCATTTCAGTCAGAGGGAGGTTTTCATCATGGGAAAGTTAGTGCTTAAGAAGAAGGAAGCTGCCCCAGCCGCAGCTGCACCAGCCGCCGCAGGCGCCGCTCCCGCAGCTGCTGCTGGAATGCCAGCATTCGCAGCCGGTGGATCGGCCAAGGGCATCGTGCTCGAGCTCCGTGGCGCTACCGTTCATATTGCGGAAGTAGTCATCAAGCAGAAGAAGTAGAGCAAGAAGGCCAGATCGTGGGGAAGGTAATAGCTATCACAGGCAAGGGCGGCACCGGCAAGACGGCCGTCTCTGCCATGCTTCTGAGGCATCTGGTCAAGAGCGGTAAAGGCTATCGCATCCTGGCCATAGACGCGGATCCTGACGCAAACCTCGCCGACGCCTTAGGCGTGAAGGTCAACAAGACCGTGGGCGACATGCGGGAATTCATGCAGGAGTCCAGGTATACCACGCCGCCTGACACAGATAAGCAGAAGCTCTTTGAAGCCAAGATGTTCGAGATCCTGATCGAGGAGGACGGGTACGATCTCTTGGTAATGGGGAAGCCCGAAGGTTCCGGATGCTACTGTTTTGTAAATAATCTTCTCCGGGGCATAATGGACAAGACCATAGATCAGTATGATGTGATCATTATAGACACGGCGGCAGGACTGGAGCATTTCAGCCGCAAGGTCATTCCTGATCTAGATGCGTTGCTGGTGGTAACGGATTCCTCCCGCAGGGGTCTGACCACCGGGGAGAGGATTCGGTCCATGGCTTCGGAGCTGGGCATGAAGTACAAGAATATGTACGTCATCGCCAACAAAGTCACCGATAGCAGCCGGGAAAAGGTGGCAGAAAATGCCAAGTCGGTGGGCCTGGCGGTTATAGGCACCATACCCTACGACGAGAAGCTGGCCAATTTCGATCTGGTTGGAGACCCGTTGATAGATCTGCCCGATGATGTCCCCTCGGTACAGGAGGTATCCAGGGTGGCTAAGGAGTTGGGTCTATAGAGGGTGGTACTTATGGCAGACAAAATAAAATTATCCGACTTGAATAAGACTTTAGCAGACTACGGTGTAGAGGCCCTTCAGGGCGTCTCCATCGAAGGTGACATTGAGATTGAGATCGATGCCGGAGCGGGCGGAGTGGGCCCACTGTTCGCGTACTATTTCGGACAGGAGGTTGCCCAGATCGCTGTACAGCTCGTCAAATTCGCCCGGACCATGGGCTATCCTGTGGACGCTCTCCTAGCCCCCGCCGCTGTGGCTCAGGCAGTATCTCCCGCGCCGGCAGATGTCGCAGCCGCAGCCAAGGCAATACCCGAGTGGAAGGTTGCAAGCAGCCTGGCCGCTGCCAAGTTCCAGGTTGGCACCGACAGCAGCTGGAAGTTCCCGATTCAGGAAGTCACGCTCGGCGCGACCAAGGCAGACGGCGGAAGCCGTGGCCATGCGCTCAAGATCGGCGGCGAAAAGGCGCTTCCGTTCTTCTTCGACGCCGCAATGCCGAACAAGCCGCTGGTCACGATGGACGTATTCGACACTCCCATCGGCATGGCCAAGGCAGTCAAGATGCACTACGAGGACGTCATCAACAGCCCAGGCGAGTGGGCCAAGAAGGCGGTCAAGCAGTTCGGCGCCGACATGGTAACAGTACACCTGATCAGCACCGACCCGCTGCTCAAGGACACACCCGCCAAGGAGGCAGCCAAGACCGTCGAGGAGGTCCTGCAGGCTGTTGATGTGCCCATCTGCATCGGCGGATCCGGCAATCCCGACAAGGACCCCGATGTACTCACCGCTGCGGCCGAGGTGGCCCAGGGCGAGCGCGCCCTCATCGCCAGCGCAAACCTGAACATGGACTGGGAGAGGATAGGCAAGGCCTGCGTGGACAATGGACACGTCTGCCTGGCCTGGACTCAGCTGGAGATCAACTCCCAAAAGGAGCTCAACCGCAAGCTCATGAAGGTGGCCGGCGTGCCCAGGGAGTCCATAGTCATGGACCCGACAACCGCTGCCCTGGCTTACGGCATGGACTTCGCCTACACCAACATGGAGCGGATCAGGCTGGGAGCCCTGAAGGGCGACGAGGAGCTGACTTTCCCCATGTCCTCGGGTACTACCAATGCCTGGGGCGTCAGAGAGTCCTGGATGGTGCGCTCACCCAACAAGGAGGACTCCGATTGGGGCGACAGAATGCTCAGAGGCCCGATCTGGGAGATACTCACCGGATTCTCTCTAGCCATGGCAGGTGTCGATATCTTCATGATGATGCACCCGCAGGCAGTGGCTTACCTGCATGAGATCACCCAGTCTCTGATGGGACTGATCGAGGCTCAGACCCCGGACACCGCTAACTGGATCAAGATGGAGGTCTGATATCCATGAAGGAAAAGAGCCCCCTCAACTTATACAAGCAGCTTCCACAGACCAACTGCGGAAAGTGCGGTGAGCAGACCTGCATGGCCTTTGCCGCCGGCCTCATCGCCAGGACCCGCAAGGTAGAGGAATGCACTCCATTAGTCGATGAGAAGAAGTACGCCAAGAAGCTGGACGCGCTCAAGACCATAGTGGCTCCCGAGATCCGTCTGGTCTACGTCGGAACTGGTGAGAAGCAATTCAAGGTTGGCGGCGAGGACGTCATGTACCGCCACCTGATGACCTTCTTCAACAAGCCTCCATTTGCCTATGACGTAGCAGACAACATGGATGAGGCCAAGCTGGTGGAGCGGGTCAAGAAGATCTCCACCTGGCGCAAGTTCTACATCGGCAAGTGGGAGCGCATAGAGATGATCGCGGTCCGGTCTGTGACCGGCGACCCGGCGAAGTTCGCATCCTGCGTCAAGAAGGTTCAGGAGACAACCGACTATCCGCTGATCCTCTGCTCCTTCGATCCCAAGGTCCTCAAGGCCGGACTCGAGGTAGCAGCCAAGTCCAGGCCGCTGGTATATGCAGCCAACAAGGACAACTGGCAGGAGGTCGCCAAGCTGGTCCACGAGTTCAACGTACCCGTGGTACTCTCAGCTCCCTTCGACCTGGATGCCCTCAAGTCCATGGCAACCACGTTTGAGTCAATGGGAATCTCCGACCTGGTGCTGGACATAGGCACCGCGCCCAACGGCAAGAAGCTGCAGGAGTCCTTGCAGAACCTGCTCAAGCTGCGCCGCGCTGCGCTGGAGGAAGGCCAGAGGGATATCGCCTACCCAATAATCGCCCTGCCAATCAACGCCTGGTTCACCACAACGGACCCGGTCCGGGCTGCCTACTGGGAGTCTGTGCTGACCGCTACCTTCGTGATCAGGGGCGCGGCCATACTCGTCAAGCACTCCATTGAGCCCCACAGCGTCATGCCGGACATGCACCTGCGGTTCAATATCTACACTGACCCGCGGACTCCTGTCCAGGTCAAGCCGGGTCTGCACACCGTGGGCACGGTGAGCAAGGAATCCCCGACCTTCGTGACGACCAACTTCGCCCTGACATACTACACGGTGGAGTCGGATATAGGATCCAACAACATCGCCGCACGCATCATGTCCATCGGAACCGACGGTATCGGCGTGCAGGCCTCGGTGGCTGGAGGGCAGCTCACCCCGCAGAAGATCGTGGACTCCTTCAAGGAGGCCGGCTTCGACTTTGCAAGCGAGATGGCCTATCCGTCCATCGTGCTGCCAGGCATGGCAGCCAAGTTCAGCGGCGAGCTCGAAGACCTCTTCGGCGGAAAGGTCAAGGTCCTTGTGGGCCCCGAGGACTCCGGTCGTATCGCCGGCTGGATGGAACAGAACTGGCCGCCCAAGAAGTAAGGGATGCCAGAAAAAGGGCGCCTCTCGCAGGCACCCTAATTCTTTTTTTATAAAAATTTGAGTCCGCTCGCGCTGGCGAGTGCCTTAAAAAAAGAGAACGAGCCAATAGATCTTGAACACCGGCTTTGCAGCATCAATGCGACATCCTCCCAGTTGTCCTCGGCCACTGGAGGAGGTGGCCTTATGCAAGGTGGGCTGGATGTGATTCTCAAGTCTACTCCAGGCTCTCCTCTTCCATCTCCCTGGGAGCCAAAAGGAGGTCCTGGAAGATCAGCATCTCGATGACCTGTGCCACATACCTGCGTTGCTGAAAGCGCTGGATGTCCTCATGCATATGCAGGTCGGCCTCTATCTGGATGCGTATCAGGCCAAGACGGAACTCCTCCCGTTCCTGGGCCTGAAGTGATGAGCGCAGCCCGCAGATCTGCTTGAGCAGCAGGGGAAGCCGCATGGGATTCTTGAGCACTCTTGCAAGAAGCAGGAGGCTTTCGCCCGGCAGTGTGTCCTCCCCTCCGGCGAGCAGCCTCAAATCCTCTTCCCGATACCTCTCGTCGCCAATGGAAATATCCGTATAATCACCCTTTTGAACCTCTGTTCCCATCCCATGCCTTAAAGCAGCTCCCCTCGAAGGATGCGCCTGCAGAGCGCCAGATCGTCCTGGGTGTTCACGTTGACCGCGAGCTCCAGCAGGTCCATTATCAGATGGAAGTCCTCCTGCTCTTCCCTGATGCAGGAGCCTTTGAGGATATTCACCCCAGCAGGGACGATGAAGCGGCCATGATATCGGAATACCGCATCTGGCCGCCGTCCGATTCGGCGATGCAGTTCAAGTGTGGTGTGACATGAGAGCGCTGGCTCTGGCCGCTCCTGGTAGATTGCAGATATCCTGTCGAGGAGCGCGCCTGTCAGAAGAGGCAGATCGGCCATGATCACCATGACCGGGCCAACTGCCCCGGTCATCTCCACAGCCTCGACCATATCCGGCACATATCCCATTCCGGACGTGTCCAGAACCTCGATTCCCCGGTCCAGGCACCACGCCCTCGTCCTCGGCGCGTTTTGGGTCACAGCCACGCTGATCCTGGATGCGCTGCTCTTTGCCAGGGCTTCTATCACCCTGTCGAGCAGAACTCGCCCTTCGAGCTCCACAAGCGGCTTTTCTCCCATGCTCAGCCGGGACCCCCGGCCCCCAGCCATCACCAGGGCATCCATGAAGTCACTCCCGACTGCAGAGCGAGGGCTGTCAGCAGGGCGAGAGTCCGGGCTATTTCGTTGCTGGCTCCGATCCCGTCGCCGGAGCCTCCGCCGAAGTTGCGAGCGGAGACCCTTGCCAGGTAGAGGGCTGAGGCTGCTGCCACCATCAGTACGACCAGTCCCTGCCAGCCCAGGGCTGCGCTGCACAGGACGGCAGACATGGCCAGACCGGCGATGAAGTGCTTGGCATTGGTCTTCTCGATCATGATCGAGCCGAAGCCCCTGTGAAAGGGAGCGCTGAAGGCGGCAAAGGTAAGCATCGCCTGCTTGGCCCCAACCTCGGCTGCGACCAGCACCCAGGGAAGGGCCGAGGGCGCTATGGAGGAGAGGGTCGAAAACTCGGTCAGGATTACCATTATGATGAAGAGAGCGGCTCCAGAGCCCAGATAGACGTCTTTTAAGGCCCGGATCTTCTTCTCGGGATCGCCATGTGCGGTCACGCCGTCGCCGAAGTCCCCGAGGCCGTCGAGGTGGTTGATGCCGCATATCCGGTAAATGACCAGCAGCAGCCCTATAGCTGTCATGCTGGCGGGCAGCAGATAGCCGAGGACCAGGGCGGCTGCTGCAAAGAGGATGCCTAAGGAAGCCCCGATGAGAGGGAAGATGTAGACATGTCTCATCAGGGACTCGATGCCTTCCATGCTTATGCCCACAGGGATTGTGGAGAGGAATCCAAAACCGGAACGGATGGCGAAGATAAGGTCTTTCAGCTAAAACCCCGCCCTGGTGTACATATTTGAGGATACCCCGCCGATAAGCCCTCCGATCACATCGTCCATGAAGGGGCCCAGGGTTCCAAGTATGCCTGGCTTTGCCTTATCGTACCTGACGTACTCAAATGATCCCTTGTATCCGCCGACGTACTTTGCTATGCTCATTCCCAAAACCTCGTCGGCGATCAGGTATGTCAGATCAGCCCTGTAATCTGCCTGTCTCAGGTTGGGCAGCCTGCCACCCTCCCCCTCTCGCTCCAGGAGCAGTCCGGCATATATCAGGAGGGCCAGGTTGGGATCGGAGAGGGCAAGGTCAAGCTCTCTTCTGAAGACCTCTTCAGCCCTCTCTCGCGTCTCAACTCCCGGGTGTGGAACGTACAGCATCAGGGCTGCTTCAACCACCTGGTCCAGCGTTATATCTGCCTCTTTGAGCACCTCTCTAATGTCTCTGGTCATCTTTGCCAGCAAGGTCTCTCGAAGGATAAAAGAGTGACTACTCCCGCCCCCTAAAGTGGACGGGCTTCTACTTTTTGGATGCCGGCAGATTGCAGACCCAATCTGAGTTTATCTCCAGGGGTCGGAGAGGGCGCAGCGGGAAGACCCCACCCTTCAGGGTGGTCTCCCGGACTGCGAGTCCGGTGGAGTTGCGACGAAGTCGCAACAGGATGAAAGCGAAGCCCTGCCCTTAGTTTCTGCGGCATCCAACAATCTAACA
>MVQI01000068.1 GCA_002067795.1 Methanosaeta sp. PtaB.Bin039 | reverse complement strand
TCTGCTGCACGGAAGCTTCCTGGTAATAGCCTGCTGCGTGCTTGCCGCCAACTTCCTGGCAGATGTGCTTTATGCGGCGGTAGATCCGAGGGTGCGGGGAGATGTAGAAACATGAGCGGATTTGTCGGCAAGATCTCAAAGAAGCTCGATCTGGCCAGCTACCGCGCATGCTCTAGCTGGCCGGTCTTGACCGGGCTGATCCTGATCTCTGCCTTCCTCACCCTTGCTGCATTTGCTCCATTTATCGCTCCTTTTGATCCCTGGGTGCCAGGGAGGCCTTATCTTCCGCCAGGCGACGGGCACTATCTCGGCACCAACGATATAGGTCAGGATATATGGAGCGAGCTGGTCTATGGAACCAGGATATCGCTGCTCGTGGGTTTCTTTGCTGCTTTTGTCTCCGTGGCCATAGGAACCCTTGTTGGACTATTCTCCGGATACCTGAGGGGTACAGCAGACCAGGCACTCATGGGCCTGACCGACATAGTCCTGATCGTCCCTTCCCTGCCTCTGATGATCATCATGGCTGCTCACACCAGCCCCAGTATATGGAATATCATCATAGTGATCGGAGCCCTCTGGTGGACATCCACCGCCCGGGTGGTCAGGTCGCGCGTGCTGCAGCTGCGGGATATGCCGTTTGTAGAGGCAGCCAGAGGGCTTGGTGCAGGCGACATCTACATAGTGTTTCGGCACATCCTGCCAAACACTCAACAGGTTATCCTGGCCAAATTCATCCTGGCTGTGTCAGGAGCCATGCTCACCGAGGCGTCCTTGAGCTTTCTTGGGCTTGGAGATCCGCTTCAGAAGAGCTGGGGCATGATGCTCAACTACGCTTTTACCCGTGGTGGTTTCATCAACGGCTACTGGTGGTGGTACCTGCCGCCGGGGATATGCATCTCGCTTGCAGTGCTCAGCTTCGTCTTGATAGGTTTCGGCCTTGAGGAACGGGGAAGGGGTGACCTGAAGGCCGGCAGGCTATAATCTGCTCCGCAGCACTTTTAGCCTCGTAGATACATATCGAAGAAGCGAGGGATTTGGATATATGTGCGCGATTTGCGGCTGCGGAATCGATGCGGGAAGTGCCGACTCGATGTTCGCAAAGGATTACAGATGCCTCAACTGCGGCCACGTCTTTCGGGCGTTTGGAGTAATCAGGATCTGCCCGAAATGCGACTTTAAAAAGTCAAGGCCGGTCATCAGGTGAGGCAGAAAGGAAGCATTCTTTCGAGTGAAAGCCAAAAGAGCGAGGCTTTCCACGTCACGTGGACGCTAGTGGAGCTGTCTGAATAATCGTGCCACGCCGGTCCAACTCACATCTCTATCCTCGGCGGCCCCAGTGGATAGCCTGCCCCTCCGGTCACAACCGTCGGGGTCTCTTTCAGATCCATCTTTATCGCCCCTGCCTGAAATGATTTGATCCAGGGCAGCAGCAATATCAATAGGCTTAAGCCGATCAGCACCAGAGAATACTCGAAGTTCTTGGTTCTCTTTTCCACAATTTTTAAGTTTGACGGCTTTTGGGATTCGGTTGCGGCCTTTGCTCCAGATGCGTTCAAGCTGTAGCCAAGCTCCGTCGTTGACTCGTTGACGTATCCTCCCCACCCGACTACGGGAATCTCAGATGCCGGAAACATTATAACTAAAAAATTAATTAAAATGGAAATCATTAATAATCCGGCCAGGACGGATTTGGCTGCCCTCATGCTCTCAGATGGATCTTTGAACCAGAACTCGGAAAAGCCGGCAGCCTTCTTTCCGGAATCGACGAGCAGCCTAAGATTATCCAGTGCGATCTTTCAGAGAACGATCTGTCTCAGCAGCCAGGACGAACTTATCTGCCGCCTTCTCGTTTTCCCCTCGCTTATGATGGATATATGCCATATTGTTATAAAATTTCGCCTTCGTAGCGATCGAATCGCTGGCAGATAAGGCCAGCCCGAATTCGTGCTCCGCCCCTTGAATAGAGTCATCGTCTAAGTAATATTTTCCATAAATGAAATGGGCGTTGGCTATATTTTCAAGCTCCATTGCACGTCTTCTGGGGGTCAGGTTCTCGATATAGTCTTTGTATTTGGCATAATACTCAAGGGACGACTTCAGATGGCTCAATGATTCTTTGGTTCTGCCTTCATTGAGATGCAGTCTTGCGATGTTCATATCTATCTTGGCTATGAGGAGGTCGTCATCTGGGAACCTATACTTCTTGCTTTCCCGGAGGCCCTTCGATGTCGCAAAGCAATCCCCAATCTTAACCGCATACGCCCTTGAATCCAACTTATAATATGCGAGTCCCAAACAGAATAGTGGGTAAGCTTTATAATACGACTTGAATGATTCGTTAGCAATATTAAACTGCAATGTCTGATTGTATTGCTCGATCGCTCTGCCGACCTCGCCTTTATCATAAAACATCCAGCCGAGGTCGTTGAGAAACCATGCTTCAGTCGATGTATCCTTCAGGTCCCTAAAAGAAAGCATTGCGGCAATCTCCCTGGAAATGTTTTTATCATATTAATTGTTGTAGGTAGTAGCTCTAATTAAATTTAGGAGGGAAAAGCATCCGAGGCAAGCTACTGATAGCCCTTTTGATATTCAGCCTCATAGGAGCAGCCTGCGCTGCGAACTATATGTATGAGAAGGCGAATATAAAGGGCGTAGGATATAAGAATGTAGAGGTCATAATCTCCACTCAGCATGGTTTCAATGGAGCCAAGTTGGTAGAGAAGGAATCGGGATCTGGTAATGTGATCCTGCAGAAGATGGAGCTGGAGGCAGAGAGACAGCTGACCTATCCCATGTTCCTTAACGACTGGGAATGCGACTACCCGACCGGCGAGCCCCAAATGGACTATATCAACTTCACCAAGGAGGCCGAGTTCGAGTACATGCCTGTCTCATACCAGACCGGAACATACGACCAGAAGTGGATCGAGAAGCTGTGCGTCCAGAACTACAGGATCGGCGCAGTGCTGACCGAGATGTACACACACGCCGAGCACCTCCAGAAGAAGACCGAGGTCAAGACCAGGCTGTACGGATTCTGCCCAGAATGCGAGAGCGATACCCCACACGACGGTCACGTACTTGAGACAGCCTGCTGCACCGGTGTTCTCGAGGCCAACTTAAACGCCCAGGTAATCGGTGTCGCCCACATCGGATGGATGTCTCGGGACCCCGAGCCTTCGGCTTTAGTCAAGGGACGCCACATCGAGTACGGCAGGTCTGTTGAGGACCTCACTGGTGTCTTCTCGATTGAGAAGTTCATC